>NZ_JBKISU010000017.1:0-99012 GCF_050266975.1 Aeromonas sobria | reverse complement strand
TGCCTGGCGGCCATAGCGCCGTGGAACCACCTGATCCCATGCCGAACTCAGAAGTGAAACGCGGTAGCGCCGATGGTAGTGTGGCATTCGCCATGCGAGAGTAGGACACTGCCAGGCACCCAATTAAACAGCGACGTGCACATCACGACGTTGGCCGAGAGGATGACACCTCAGTAAGCGGCAGAAGATTTAGCGAAAGCTAACCGAATGCGGAGCGGTAGTTCAGTCGGTTAGAATACCGGCCTGTCACGCCGGGGGTCGCGGGTTCGAGTCCCGTCCGCTCCGCCACTAATTTGAAAGGCCTTCCCTCACGGGAAGGCCTTTCTGCTTTTGCTCATTCGCGAAAGGACGAGAAAACAAGGGGCCACAGACAGGGCTGCGACTTGTCACTGGCAGCCCGGCCCCTGCTTGTTGTCCCTTGAGCTGGACTAGGTCCTCCCATCCGCTTCGACATTGCTTGAAAGCCCTGACCATCTGGTCGGGGCTCTCTCTTTGCGTGGGTTCGCAGGGACAATGAACGGCACCGCTGATGTGAAAGGCCTTTCCCGACGGGAAGGCCTCTTTGTTTTTTGGCATTAGCGAAACGCTCTGCCCCATGTCATTCCAGGCTTGCACCTGGCGGCTGGGGAGCATGAAATGGGGACTGGGGCCGTCCGGTCTGTTAATCACTGCAATGAGGAGGTTCGCCATGGCTACCCTGACCGAGTTTGAAAAATACGTGATCGAGCAGAAGGGGACCGAGCGTCCTTTCAGTGGCGAGTATTACCGCCATGATGCCCCCGGCCGCTACCTGTGCAAGAAGTGCGGTACTCCCCTCTATGCCTCTGAGCACAAGTTCAATGCCCACTGCGGCTGGCCGGCCTTTGATGACGAGCTGCCGGGGGCTGTGAAGCGCGTCCCCGATGCCGATGGCCGCAGGGTCGAGATTGTCTGCGCCCGTTGTGAGGGGCACCTTGGTCATGTGTTCGAGGGGGAGTACCTGACCGAGAAGAATCTGCGCCATTGCGTCAACTCTGTCTCCCTCATCTTCGAGGCGAGAGAGGAGGGCTTGCAGCCACAATCTCAGATGGCTCTGGCCACCCTGGGGGGCGGTTGCTTCTGGTGTGTCGAGGCAATATTCAGCTGCCTGAAAGGGGTGATCCGGGTCAGTCCGGGTTATGCGGGCGGGAGCGCCGCCGATGCCGACTACCGGCGAGTCTGCTCCGGTCAGACCGGCCATGCCGAGGTGGTGCAGATTGAATACGATCCCGTCATCATCGACTTCGCGACCCTGCTGGAGGCCTTCTTCGCCAGCCATGATCCCACCAGTCTCCATCGGCAGGGGCATGACGTGGGTCCCCAGTACCGCTCCGTGATCTTCGCCCATGATGATGAACAGGTGAGGGTGGCGAGCGCCATGATCCGGGCGCTGGATGAGGCCAAGGTATTCTCCGCGCCCCTAGTGACCGAGCTGACCGGATATGACGGTTTCTATCCTGCCGAAGCCCATCATCGGGATTATTTCGCCCAGCATGGGGAGCAGTCCTACTGCCAGGTGGTGATCCGCCCCAAGCTGGAGAAATTCAAGACGCTGTTTGCCGACTATCTCAAGGGCTGAGTCACCGCTCTGCCCAGGAGCTGTCGCACGCTGGCCCCGATGGGGGACGAGTCGGCTCGATGCCGGATGGCTCGTGATATAGTCGAGCCATCTATGCAGGAGAGTGAGTGAGCCATGAAGAAGATCCTCTATGCCATGCTGGGGTTGGCGGCAGCCTTGTTGATCGCGATAACGAGCCTGGTGACCCTGGTTGATCCCGAACAGTTCAAGCCCCTGCTGATGGAGCAGGTGAAGAAGAACATGGGGCGGGAGCTCGTCATCGACGGCCCCATCAGCTGGACCTTCTGGCCCAGTCTGGGACTCTCCCTCGAGCAGGCGGCGCTGCGCAATCCAGCCGGATTTGCCGAGCCGGATCTGGTGCGCTTCGAGCGCGGCCAGGCTTCGGTCGCCGTGCTGCCCCTGCTCTCCCGTCGTTTGCAGGTTGGCGAGGTGGCCCTGGCAGGCGCCCATCTCTTCATCCAGACCCGGGCCGATGGCAGCTCCAACCTGACGGGTCTGGCCCGCACCGGACAAGATGGCGGGGCCAGCACCAAGACGCCGGACCAGGGGGATGGCGGGCAAGCATCAGCTCCCGAGCCTTGGCAACTGGCCGTCGAGGGCCTCTCCCTGACCCAGGCCAGTGCCCTGGTGATCGACGATCGCGACGGCTCCCACCTCCAACTGACCCACCTCGATCTCTCCCTGGGTGAGCTCAAGCCCGATAGCTGGGTGCCCATGACCTTCTCTCTGAGCGGCGAGCATCAGGGGCTGACCCTGGCGGCCAAGGGGCAGACCCGGTTCAGGCTGGGTCGGGATCTGGCGAGCAGCGAACTGGAGGGGCTCGAGGTGGCAGGCGAATTGGTGCAAGGGGATACCCGGCTCGATCGCTTCACGCTGGGGGCGGATCGCCTCAAGTTGGGGCAGTGGAGCCAGCTTGGCCTGAGTGCCCAGGGCCGGCAGGGGGCACTTTCCTTCGATCTGACCACCAGCCTCAAGGGGCGGCTCAACGAGGCGCAGAGCCTGCTCGATCTGACGGATGTTACCCTGGATGGGGTGCTGAAGGGGCCGGCGCTGCCCAGACCCGAGATCAAGGTTTCGCTCGGTGCCGAGGGGCAATGGGCCATGGTGAGCAAGACGCTGTCCCTGTCCAAGGTGGCCCTGGGTGCCGATGAGCTGCGGTTGGCGGGCAGTGCCAGCATGATCATGAAGGCGATCCCCGGGATCCGCTTCGATCTGGCGGCCGAGCGGCTGGATCTGGACGCCTGGCGTCCCGCCGCCGCCAAGGCGACGCCGGTTGCCAAAGGGGCGGGCAGCGAGCCCGTGGCTGACGAGACGGCAGGCAAGGACGCTGGCAGCACAGGCGCGGCACCGGCCAGGGCGGCCGAGCCGGATCTCGGCTGGCTCAAGGGGTTGGATCTGGCGGGACGGCTCAAGGCGGACACCCTGATAGCCGATGGCGTCAAGGCCGAGCAGGTGGATCTGGCACTGGCGGCAGACGCCGGCCTGGTCACCATCAAGGGCTTCAGCGCCAGGCTGTTTGGCGGCTCTGCCCAGGGGGAGGGGGTGATAGATGCGCGCCAGCAGCCGGCGACGTTCAAGGTGCACAAGCAGATAGTCGGTGTCGATCTGCAACCCCTGCTGCAGACCCTGGCCCAGACCGATCTGCTGGCCGGGCGGGGCAGTGCCGACATCCGGCTCAGCGGGCGTGGCCTCTCCTCCCATGCACTGCGCAGCCAGCTGGCAGGCACCCTGGATCTCAAGGTGGAAGATGGCGCCCTCCATGGCATCAACTTGCCGCAGATGTTGCGGGAGGCCAGGGCGACCCTCAAGGGCGAGAAGGCGAGCGAGGCCAAGGAGGCGCGCAAGACCGACTTCAGCGCCCTGACCGCCCATTTTCGGATCGGGCAGGGTAAGGCAAGCAGTGATGACATCCGGCTGCTGGCGCCGGCGCTGCGGGTCGAAGGCAAGGGCAGCACGGCGCTGGTGCCCGAGACCCTGGATTTTCTGATGGCCACGACCGTGGTCGAGACCAGCAAGGGGCAGGGGGGCAAGGGGCTCGAGGATCTCAAGGGCATCACCATCCCGGTGATCATCGGCGGCCATTGGCGTCAGCCCAGCTATCGTCTCGACGTCAAGGGACTGCTGGCCGATAACCAGCTGCTGGAAGAGAAGGCCCGCAAGGAGGCCGAGCGGGGGCTCAAGAAGCTGCTCGGGGACAAGGCGGACGACGAGCAGATCAAGGGGGTGGCGGACCAGCTGCTCAAGGGATTGTTCAAGTAAGAGACGAGCAGCCAAACAGCCCCGCCGGGAGATCGGCGGGGCTGTTTCGTGTCCGCGAGTCAAGCGGCCAGACGGTCATGATTCAGAGGGGTGAGCATCACGCCAGCCGGTAGCCGCCGAGCAACCCGTCCGCCAGCCAACGTTGCCAATCCATCCAGAAGACCGCAGCGCGTCGCTTTTTCATTCAAATATTATTTTTTGGATTGCGCAGCCAGAGGCGGGCTCGCCATGGCCGGTCATCTCGTCCTGATCCCGTCTGGCACTCAGGGTCAACCCGGGAGGCTCGCCTTGGGGTCGTCTGGCTGTCATCATGGGGGTCACTGACAAGGAGGCATCAGATGATACGAGTGGTCTTTCACCTGTCCGAGCGGGAGCGCAGCCGGATGGCATTCAATAATATCAACAACTTGCTAGAGGATATGGCGGGAGAGCCGGGGGAGCTGGTGCTGCTGGTCAATGGCAATGGGGTGACCAGCCTGCTGACGGCCGGGGAGAGCGAGCCGCAGTGGCCCGCCCTGCTGGCACGGGGGGTCAGGCTGCTGGCCTGTGCCAACTCCCTGCGGGGCCAGCGGCTGGTTCCCGACCAGCTGCTCCCCGGGGTCGAGGTGGTCTCCACCGGCGTGCTGGCCCTGATCGAGCTGCAACAACAGGGATTTGCCTATATCAAGTCCTGAGCAGGCAGCTCCCCGTCATCATGGTCGGGCCATGGTGGTGGGGCCCTCTACTCCCCGAGCAGCTGTTGCCAGACCGCCAGCACATGACCCCGCTCGGTCAGCAACTGATCGTCCCCCACCTTGCGGGAGATCTCCGAGAGGTTGAGGCGATGGCCCTGGTTGCGGATCTCCAGATAGGCGTGTTTCAGCCCCTCCGCCTGCTCCAGGGTCAATACCCCCGCCATCACGCACTCGTCGAAGATGCGCACGTTGTCCGACCAGCGGGTCAGGGCCTCAGGCTCGCCACAGGCGTGGGCCAGCACCAGGTACTGGGCGATGAACTCTATGTCCACCATGCCGCCCGGGGACTGCTTGAGATCGAACTCCCCCTCGCCCGCCTTGAGCAGGTGATCCCGCATCTTGTGGCGCATCTCGCGCACCTCCTTGGCCAGGGTCGGCAGGTCGCGCTCCTTGGCCAGCACGGCGCGGCGGATGCGGGCAAAGTCGGCGATGACACCCTCGTCCCCATAGATGGGGCGGGCCCGCACCAGGGCCTGATGCTCCCAGGTCCAGGCTTCGCTCTGCTGGTACTGCTCATAGGCGGCGAGAGAGGAGACCAGCAGGCCGGCGTCGCCGGAGGGGCGCAGCCGCATGTCGATCTCGTAGAGGATCCCGGACGGGGTGCGGGTGCTGAACAGGTGCAGGATCCGCTGGGCCAGGCGCAGGTAGAACTGGCGGCTGTCGATGGGCTTGCGCCCGTCGGTGTAGCCGTTGGGGTCACCGCCGTGCAGGAACACCAGATCGAGATCCGAACCGTAACCGAGCTCGATGCCCCCGAGCTTGCCGTAGGCCACCACGGCGAAGCCGCGTCGGCCGCTCGCCGCCACCTCGGGCGGCACCCCGTAGCGTTCGCTCATCTGGGCCCAGGCCTGATTGACCACCTCCTCGATGATCGCCTCCGCCAGCCAGGTGAGGTGGTCACTCACCTTCATCAGCGGCAGGGCGCCGGCGATGTCGGCGGCGACGATGCGCAGCAGCTGCACCTGCTTGAACTGGCGCAGCGCCTCCATCTGCTGCTCCACGTCCTCTTCGGGGATGCGCAGCAGGAACTGGCGCAGCTGGGGCTTGTACTGATCGAGCGGGGTGGGGTGGTAGAGGTGCTGGGGATCGAGCAGCTCGTCCAGCAGTATGGGGTAGCGGGCCAGTTGCTCGCTCACCAGATGGCTGGCGTCGCACAGGCGCACCAGCTGGCGCAGGGCGGCGGGGTTCTCCGCCAGCAGTTGCAGGTAGGCGCTGCGGGTGAAGATGCGGGTCAGCAGGGTGCAGACCCGCTCGAACAGGCGGGCGGGCTCACGGCTCGCCACCACCAGTCGCAGCAGCTCAGGCATCAGCCAGTCCAGGGCGATGCGCCCCTGGGGCCCGACCTGGCGGCGCTTGTACTCCTCCTTGAAGCGCAGCAGGGCGGCGCAAAGCGGAGCCGGATCGCTAACTCCCTGTGTAGTGAGCAGTTTCTCCAGCTCGGCGGCATCGAGCTCGGTGCGCCAGAGATCGAGCCAGAGTTGCTCCAGGTGAGCGGGGGCTTCCTTCTCTTCCCCCACCACGGCGACGAACTCCTGATGGACTATGGCCATCTCCTGGTCGAGGTGCGTCATGAAGGCGTCCCAGTCGGCGAAGCCGGTGGCGGCGATCAGTCGCTGGCGATCCCGCTCCTCGGTGGGCAGGGTCTGGGTCTGCTGATCCCCTATCTCCTGCAATATGTTTTCGACCCGGCGCAGGACGCGATAAGCCTGGAGCAAGCGCGCGCAGCGCTCCTCATCGAGGGCGCCGCTTTGGGCTATGGCCGCCAGGGCTTCGGGCAGGTGGCGTACCCGCAGGGCGGGCTCGCGGCCGCCGCGAATGAGCTGCAGTGCCTGGGCGATGAACTCCACCTCGCGGATGCCGCCGGCCCCCAGCTTGATGTTGCCCTCCAGCCCCTTGCGGCGCACCTCGGCGGCGATCATCGCCTTCATCTGGCGCAGGCCGTCGATGACGCCAAAGTCGATGTAGCGGCGAAACACGAAGGGGCGCAGCAGCTCGGTGAGGGCCTGGGCGTGCTCGCACTGAGGGCCCAGCACCCGCGCCTTGACCATGGCGTAGCGCTCCCAGTTGCGGCCATGGTGCTGGTAGTAGTCCTCCATGGCGGCGAAGGAGATGGCGAGCGGTCCCGCCTCGCCGAAGGGGCGCAGCCGCATGTCGACCCGAAACACCTGGCCATCCTGGGTGGGCTGGTGCAGGGCGTTGATGAGGCGCTGGCCCAGCTTGATGAAGAACTGCTGGTTGGCGAGTTCGCGCCGCCCGCCGACGGTGTAGCCGTTGTCGGGGAAGGTGAAGATGAGGTCGATGTCCGAGGAAAAGTTCAGCTCGCCGCCGCCGAGCTTGCCCATGCCGAGGATGAGCAGGGGCTGGGGGTTGCCATCGCCATCCATAGGGGTGCCGAGCTCGCCGCACTGTTTGGCGTAGAGCCAGTCCCGGGCGCCGCAGATCAGCGCGTCGGCGAGCTTGGTGAGATGGACAAAGCTCTCCTCGACCTCGGCGCCCCTGAGCAGCTCGCGCCAGGCTATCACCAGCATGCGGCTGCGACGAAAACGGCGCAGGGTGCGCTTGAGCGCCTCCTCGTCCGTCAGCTCGGCCAGTTGGGCGGCGAGGTCGGGCCCATAGTCCTGCCAGCGGTTATCCGAGCGCAGCGCCTGGGAGCCGAGCAGCTCGGCCAGCAGGCTCGGCTCCTGGATCAGGGCCTCGGCGGCGAAGTCGGAGAGGGCAAACAGGGTCAGCAGTTCGTCTCTGTGGGCCTTGGCGAGTTCCCCGTAGTGGGGGGCCTGGTGCAGCAGGCGCTGCCAGTGGCGATCGGCCAGGGTCATGAGGGGGGCGGGGAGCGGCAAGGTTCTCTTCCTTACGTTGATGGCATGAGGGTCAATCTAACATCGCGCCCCCCCGCCTCCTAGCCGGGGGAGGGGGGCTCGCTCAGAAGCGTGAGCCGGATCCGGCCCGGGCGCGCCTGGCTGGCGGGGGCACCCAGGCACTTGCTCTGCCATCGCCATCTGGTCGATGCAGGCTGACGGGGCGTCGAGTTCAGCGGGTCAGCTGGTAGATATCCGGCTGATAGCGCTCCATCAGGCTGTCCGGATACGCCGGAGCCTGGAAGCCGAAGCCGGTATAGAGCCCCTGGGCATCCGAGGTGGCGAGGGAGAGGCGGCGCAGTCCCTGCAAGGCGGGATGGGCCAGGATGGCGGCCATCAGGGCCTTGCTGTGGCCGCGGCCGCGATGGGCGGGCAGCACGAACACATCGGAGAGATAGCCGAAGGTGGCTCTGTCTGTGATGACCCGGGCGAAGGCGACCTGCTGGCCGTCGACATAGCCGCCGAAGCACAGCGAATGGTTGATGGCCCGCTGCACGGTGGCGAGGGGTATGCCGAGGCACCAATAGGCCTCTTCGGATAGGAAACGGTGGATCAGCGGCACGTCGAGCCGTCCCTTGTCGTCACTGATCTCCAACTTGCTCGCCTGTTCGTTCTGGTACTGCATCCTGGCTCCTTGCCCTGGGTGATGGAAACGAGAGAGGAGCCCGGCGGCTCCTCTCTTGCTAAGGTGGCGACAAGGCCCGGGTTCGTCAAGCCTCGATGAGCGCCTTTTCGTCCCGGGCGTGCAGGATCTAGTCCAGCTTGAATGCCTGAATATGGCGGCTGAGGGTCTGGCTGTGGCCCTCCACCAGCACGGAGGCATCCTGCAGCTCGCGCAGCACCACCACGGAGCCTTCGACGATCTGCTTGACCTGTTCCAGGTTGCCGCTCATCTCCTGGGCGACCGCGCTCTGCTGCTCGGAGGCGGTGGCTATCTGGCGATTCATGTCCGCCACCGCCTGCACCCGGGCCACTATGGTGTCCAGCTGCTCACCGGCCTGGGTCACCTGCTGCACCCCGAGATCGGCCTGGGTCACGCTCTGCTCCATCAGGCCGGCGGCGGCGCGGGCACTGCCCTGCAACTGCTCTATCATCCGCTGGATCTCCACGGTGGCGGACTGGGCCCGATTGGCCAGACCGCGCACCTCGTCGGCGACCACGGCGAAGCCGCGTCCCGCCTCACCGGCACGGGCGGCCTCGATGGCGGCGTTGAGGGCCAGCAGGTTGGTCTGCTCCGAGATGCTGCGAATGGTATCCACCACAGAGCCTATCCGCTCGACCCCCTGCTCCACGTCATGGACCACGCCGGAGGATTGCTGGATGTTGCCGGAGAGGGTGTGGATGGTGCTGACGGTATCGGCGACGCAGCGGCTACCCTCCTGGGCCAGCTGGCTCGTCTCGCTGGTGGAGTGGGAGGCCTGCTCGGCGTGATGGGCCACCTCGCTGATGGCCCCCACCATCTGGGTCATGGCGCTGGCGAGCTGCTCTATCTGGTTGAACTCCTCACGGATGGCTTCGTTGGCCTCCTCCATGCACAGGGTCACCTGGGAGGCGATGTCGTTGAGCTCCTTGCAGGCGACCCGCTGCTCGCCGAACACCTGCTTGAGCTCCTCCTGGGAGTGGGCGACCGCCTTGGCGATGTCGCCGAACTCATCCTTTGAGGCCAGCTCGACCCTGTGGCTGAGATCCTTCTGGGAGAAACGATCCAGCAGGCTGACCAGGTAGCGCACCTGCTTGACCATGAGGCGGGATCCCCCCATCAGCAGCACCACGAACACCATCCCCATCAGGGCCGTCTCGACCAGGCCGGTCCAGATGAGGCGGGAGGCGATCTCGTTGGCCTTGACGGCGTCTATGCCCTCGCCGAGCAGGGTGCTCTCCAGGTTGCTGGCGTCAAACCAGAGCTTGGCCAGCAGCAACAGTGTGCTGAATACCATCAGCAGGATCACCTTGGGAACCAGGCGGATATCACTCAGCCGCTGCTCCAGCGGGTTGAACTGCATAGCATCTCTCCTTTCCTATGGGGGAATTTTGCCTTTCGCATCAGGGCTATCGGCATTATCTTCCGTTTTATGAGTTGGTTTCCCGCTTAAAGTTGGAATTTGCATGCGACATCACTTTACGCACCTGCGCACCCTGGATCTGCTGATGGCGATCCTCTCCCTGGTCTCGGTGGCGCTGGTCAGTGCCCGCTGGCTCGAGCTGGCGAGTCCCCAGACCCTCCAGCTGTTCTATGACATCGACAGCCTGATCTGCTACTTCTTCCTGACCCACTTCGCCTATGGCTGGTGGCGGGCGCCGGATCGCTGGGTCTTCCTCAAGGGGAACTGGTTCTATCTGCCGGGCAGCCTGCCCATGGTGGAGTCGCTGCGCTGGGCGCGGCTCATCCAGCTGTGGCGGGTCTATCAGCTGCTGCGAAACAGGCCGGATCTGCTGGCCATGTTTCGCCGCGAGCGCAACGAGACCCGGCTCTCCGGGATCCTGTTTCTGTTCTTCCTGCTGCTGGGGGTCGGGTCCGGCGCCATGTTCTGGGTCGAGTCCGGTCAGCCGGGCAGCCAGATAGAGACGCCCTATGACGCCTTCTGGTGGACCCTCGTGACCCTGTCTACCGTGGGTTACGGGGATCTGGTGCCCAAGACGGAGCAGGGGCGTTTTCTGGCCAGCCTGCTGATCCTGTTCGGCGTCGGCCTCTACGCCGCCGTCAGCGGTTTCATGGCCAGTTTGTTTCTGCAACCGGGGACCGGCCAGAAGGAGGAGGCGCTGCGCTACCAGCAGCTGAGGGAGCAGCAAGTCCAGATGCTGGCGCAATTGCAGCAATTGCGTGACGAAATCCGTCAGCTGAAGCGAGACCCCTGACAGGCGGTGGCCAGGGATGGCAAGCCGCGCCAGGGTGGGGCGGCACGGGGCCTGAGTCCGGTAACCTCCCCCCCCAGCCTTGAGGGGGAGGCCGTTTCTTTGCTTGTCCTTTGGCCGTCACGGGGCTTACCATTCCTGCCACTCCCTAACCCAATGAATGAGAGAATCGACAGACCATGCGCGCCCTTCTCGGGATACTGATCTGCCTGTGTGCCCAGTCAGCCCTGGCCGAAACCCGTTATGTTTCCGACAACATCTATATCTTCATGCACGGGGGACCGGGCACCCAGTACCGGATCCTGGGCAGCGTCAAGGCGGGCGAAGCCCTCGATGTGAAGGGGGGCCAGGCCGGCTTCACCCAGGTGGTGGATGAACGCGGTCGGGAGGGCTGGGTCAAGAACGACGAGCTGCAGCGCGAGCCCAGCCTCAAGGTGCGGGTGCCCCAGCTGGAGCAGGAGCTGCAAACCCTCAAGGATCGCCTGCAAAACCTCAATGGCGACAACGAGCAACGCTTCGCCGAGAAGGATGGCAAGATAGCCGAGCAGGAGGCGCAGCTCGCGACCCTCAAGGAGCAGCTCGACAGCCAGGGGGAGGAGCTCGCCAGCGTCAAGGCCGAGAATGCTGCCCTGACCAGCAGCATCGACAACCGCGAGCACGACATGCAGATGGACTGGTTCATCCGCGGTGGTGCCATGGTGGGTGGCGGCATCCTGCTCGGTATTCTGCTCCCCATGCTGCCGCGCCGTCGCAAGCAGAGCGAACGCTGGATGAATTGATCGCCCGGGCGGTCGAAAGAGAGGGTCGCCATGGCGGCCCTCTCTCGTTTGGGGCAATGTTCCTCGATGGCTGACACCCTGTCGGGGGTCGCCATCAGTCGTCCCCGGCCGTAAGATGAGCCGAACGATCCCGTGCCCGGCGCACCCTTCATCAACAAGAGTCTTCCGCTTATGTCATCAACCGAACAGGCCTTCTGGTTCGTGCTGGGGGGCGATCACCTCGTCCTGCTGGATGAACGGGGGCAGATCCCCCAGGGCCCCAAGGCCTGCCTGCCCGCCCACCTTCATCATGCCCATTTCGAGTCTTTCGACGAGTGGGACGGCCTGCCCTGCCAGCTGCTGGATCTGGGGGCAGAAGCCGATACCCAGGCCATGGCCCCGCTTCGTCAACTCATGGTGGCGGGGGAGGAGGAGGGCTTTCGCCTCGCCGGTCGCGCCTGGCAGCTCGCCACTTTTCGCCGCACCCACAGATTCTGCGGCGAGTGCGGCGCCCCCATGGCCCCCAAGGCAGGGGAGTGGGCCCAGGGCTGCCGCCATGGCCACCTGGTCTATCCGCGTATCTCCCCCTGCATCATAGTGGCGGTGCGCAAGGGATCGGCGCTGCTGCTGGCGGCCCATCGCCGCCACCATCAAGTGGACGATCCCATGTTCACCGTGCTGGCGGGCTTCGTGGAGGCGGGGGAGAACCTGGAGCAGTGCGTGGCGCGGGAGGTGTTCGAGGAGAGCGGCATCCGGGTGCGCAACGTGCGCTACGTGTCGAGCCAGCCCTGGCCCTTCCCCCACAGCCTGATGATGGGGTTCGTCGCCGAGTACGAGAGCGGCGAGATCCGGCTGCAGGAAGAGGAGCTGGTGGCCGCCGACTTCTTCGAGGCGGACAGGCTGCCGAGGCTCCCTCCCCACGGCACCATAGCGCGCCGGCTGATCGAGCTCTGCCTGGCAGACGACATCTGAGCAGCCGGCCCGGGAGAAATGAGAGCCCCTTGTTTGCGCCCCCTCACATCTTTGGGGTTGAGGGGGCGGGCGAGGCGCTCTCGCCGTCCCCTGGCGCAGACAAAGTGGTATCATATCCGCCATTTTATGCGTGACACGACTCAGGAACTGGGATGAAAGAGCTGAAAAACGATCGATACCTGCGCGCCCTGCTGCGCCAGGACGTGGACATGACCCCGGTATGGATGATGCGCCAGGCTGGCCGCTATCTACCGGAATACAAGGCGACCCGCGCCGTCGCGGGGGATTTCATGTCCCTGTGCCGCAACGCCGAGCTGGCCTGTGAGGTCACCCTGCAGCCCCTGCGCCGCTACCCCCTCGATGCCGCCATCCTCTTCTCCGACATCCTGACCGTGCCCGATGCCATGGGGCTGGGCCTCTACTTCGAGCACGGGGAAGGCCCCCGCTTCGAGCGCCCCATCCAGTCCATGGCCGACGTGCAGGCGCTGCCCATCCCAGATCCGGAAGATGAGCTGGGCTACGTGATGAATGCGGTGCGCACCATCCGCCGCGAGCTCAAGGGCGAGGTGCCGCTGATCGGTTTCTCCGGCAGCCCCTGGACCCTGGCCACCTACATGGTGGAGGGGGGCAGCTCCAAGGCCTTCACCAAGATCAAGCAGATGATGTGCGCAGAGCCCAAGACCCTGCACCTGCTGCTGGACAAGCTGGCGGACAGCGTGATTGCCTACCTCAATGCCCAGATCAAGGCAGGTGCCCAGTCCGTCATGGTGTTTGACACCTGGGGCGGCGTGCTGACCCCGCGGGATTACCGCGACTTCTCCCTGCAGTACATGCACAAGATCGTCGATGGCCTGATCCGTGAAAATGAGGGGCGCCGCGTGCCGGTCACCCTGTTCACCAAGAACGGCGGCCAGTGGCTGGAGCAGATCGCCGCCACCGGCTGCGATGCCATGGGGCTGGACTGGACCATCGACATCGCGGACGCCAAGCGCCGGGTCGGCGACAAGGTGGCGCTGCAGGGCAACATGGATCCCTCCATGCTCTACGCCGCGCCTGAGCGTATTCGCGAAGAGGTCGCCACCATTTTGGCGGGCTTTGGCAGCGGCAACGGCCACGTCTTCAACCTGGGCCACGGCATCCATCAGGATGTGGATCCCGAGCACGCCGGCGTGTTCGTCAACGCGGTGCACGAGCTGTCGGCGCGGTACCACGGCCGCTGAGCGCGGCAGACAGCACAATGAGAACGGGGCCTGCGGGCCCCGTTTTGCTACCCGGCCTCGCGGGGGCTGCATCCTGGTCACCGCTCGGGTTACACTGCACCACCATTGAACAGGGTCGCGGACAGGATGGGTGCGTGCGCCTCCCGACGACCGGAGGGTGGCGTTGAACATGGCAGGAGGCAGGATGGGCAAGGGTGAATGGGATTGGGGCATCGACCTTGGCGGGACCAAGTGCGAATGTGTGGTGCTCGACGGCGACGAGGTGCTGCTGCGCCATCGCATTCCCACCGAACGCCGTGGCGGTTACGAACACATTCTCGATCAGCTTGCCAAGCTGGTGAACGAGTGCGCCGAGCGGCTCGGCCAGCGCCCTGCGCTCATCGGCATGGGCACGCCGGGGGCGCGGGATCCCCAGACCGGGCTGATGAAGAACTGCAACACCACAGAGCTCAACGGCAAGCCGCTCAAGGAAGATCTGGCGCGCAGGCTGGGCGTACCCGTGCTCATCGCCAACGACGCCAACTGCTTCGCCCTGGCGGAGACTCACCTGGGGGCTGTGCGTCAGCACCATCCCGATGCGAAAGTGGTGTTCGGCATCATCATGGGCACCGGGGTTGGGGCTGGCATCGTCATCAACGGCCAGATCCTCAACGGCCATCACGGTATCGCCGGGGAGTGGGGCCACAACATGCTCTCCCCCGACGGTCCCGAGTGCTACTGCGGCAAACGGGGCTGCGTCGAAACCCTCATCAGCGGTCCGGCGCTGGAGGCCTGGTATGAAGCCAAGGCCAGGCGCCATCTGTCTCTGGCCCAGATAGCGGCGGCCAGCGCCCACGATCATGTGGCCAGGCTCACCCTGGACAGGTTGCACCTGCTGTTTGGCCAGGCCCTCGCCAACGTGGTCAACATTCTGGATCCGGACGTCATCGTCATCGGCGGCGGCGTGGGCAACGTGCAGAGCCTCTATCGCGCCGGGCGGGAGACCCTATTGCCCTTCCTGTTCAACCCCCGTTTCGCCACCCCCATGATAGCGCCGGCCCTGGGGGACAGCGCCGGGGTATTCGGCGCCGCGCTGCTGGCCCGTGGCACCTTCCGGGAGGCGCAGCTCTCATGATGCCTCCCCATCTTCTCTTCGTCGCAGGTAAGGACACTCAATTTCCATGATCAAGATTGCCATCAACGGCTATGGCCGCATCGGTCGAAACGTGCTGCGCGCCCTCTACGAGAGCGGCCGTGACAAGAGCATCAAGATAGTCGCCATCAACGAGCTGGCGGCCCCCGAGGCCATGGTGCACCTCACCCGCTTCGACACCAGCCATGGCCGCTTCGCCCATCCGGTACAGCTGGCGGGCAGCAGCATGCAGGTGGGGCAAGACCTGATCGCCCTGTTCGCCGAGCGGGATCCGGCCAATCTGCCCTGGCGGGCGCTGGGGGTGGACGTGGTGCTGGACTGCACCGGGGTATTCGGCTCCCGGGCCGATGCCGAGCGCCATCTGAATGCGGGGGCGGGCAAGGTGCTCTTCTCCCATCCGGCGGATGCGGATGTGGATGCCACCATCGTCTACGGGGTCAACCACCAGACCCTGACGGGACGGGAGCGGATCGTCTCCAATGCCTCCTGCACCACCAACTGCGTGGTCCCCGTCATCGAAACATTGCATCGAGAATTCGAGATAAATTGTGGTACTATTACGACAATTCATTCGGCCATGCACGACCAGCAAGTCATCGATGCCTACCACAGCGACTTGCGGCGAACCCGGGCCGCCAGCCAGTCCATCATCCCGGTGGATACCAAGCTGGCAAAGGGGCTGGAGCGGATCCTGCCCCACTTCGCCGGCAAGTTCGAGGCGATCGCGGTGCGGGTGCCGACCATCAACGTCACCGCCATGGATCTGAGCATTACTGTTCGTAAAAAAGTGACGGTTAGTGACGTAAATCAAGCCCTGCAACGGGCATCCAGAGGTACATTACAGGGTATCCTGGACTACACGGAAGAGCCGCTGGTCTCCGTAGACTTCAATCATGATGCACACTCCTGCATCATCGATGGTACCCAGACCCGGGTGAGCGATGCCAACCTCGTCAAGATGTTGATGTGGTGTGATAACGAATGGGGCTTCGCCAACCGCATGCTGGATACCACCCGGGCCATGATGGCCGCAGGCTGAGGGCCTGCACCGGGCGCAAGGTTACTGTTTTTTTAACATTACCTGAAAATATATAGAGGACTGAATATGTCTGTTATCAAGATGACCGACCTGGATCTGGCGGGTAAACGCGTTCTGATCCGTGCTGACCTGAACGTGCCGGTAAAAGATGGCAAGGTCACTTCCGACGCACGTATTGTGGCGACCCTGCCGACCATCAAGCTGGCTCTGGAAAAGGGCGCCAAGCTGATGATCACCTCCCACCTGGGTCGTCCGACCGAGGGTGAATACAACGAAGAATTCTCCCTGGCTCCGGTTGTCAACTATCTGAAAGACGCACTGTCCTGCCCGGTCCGCCTGGCCAAGGATTACCTGGATGGCGTAGAGGTTGCCGCCGGTGAGCTGGTCGTGCTGGAAAACTGCCGCTTCAACAAGGGCGAGAAGAAGAACACCGAAGAGCTGGCCAAGAAATACGCCGCCCTGTGTGACGTCTTTGTAATGGATGCATTCGGTACTGCTCACCGCGCCGAAGGCTCCACCTACGGTGTGGCCCAGTTCGCCCCTGTTGCCTGTGCAGGTCCTCTGCTGGCCGGTGAACTGGACGCCCTGGGCAAGGCCATGCTCAAGCCCGAGCGCCCCATGGTTGCCATCGTCGGCGGCTCCAAGGTCTCCACCAAGCTGACCGTGCTGGAGTCTCTGTCCAAGATTGCTGACCAGCTGGTGGTTGGTGGCGGCATCGCCAACACCTTCATCGCCGCTGCCGGCCACAACGTCGGCAAGTCCCTGTGCGAACACGATCTGATCGACACCGCCAAGAAGCTGGCTGCCGAGACCAACATTCCGGTGACCACAGACGTGGTCGTGGGTAGCGAGTTCTCCGAATCCACTCCGGCCACCATCAAGTCCGTGTCCGACGTGACCGACGGCGACATGATCTTCGACATCGGCCCTGACTCCGCCAAGGCCCTGGCCGACATCATCATGAACGCCAAGACCATACTGTGGAACGGCCCGGTCGGCGTGTTCGAGTTCGACCAGTTCGCTGAAGGCACCAAGGTGATCGCCGAAGCCATCGCCGCTTCTCCGGCCTTCTCCATCGCTGGCGGTGGTGACACCCTGGCCGCCATCGACAAGTTCGGCATCGCCGACAAGGTCTCCTACATCTCCACCGGCGGCGGCGCCTTCCTGGAGTTCGTAGAAGGCAAGGTACTGCCGGCCGTCGCCATGCTGGAACAGCGCGCCAAGGCCTAATTGACCCGGAACGGGGGGCAAAAGCCTCCCGTTTCGTTTATCATGTGGCCGCTGTGCCGGTTCATGATGAACCCCCCATTTTTTATTAACGGCATACGAGAACAGGACGATTAACATGTCTAAGAAAATTTTCGACTTCGTAAAACCCGGCGTGATCACTGGTGATGACGTTCAGAAAGTCTTCGCCATCGCCAAAGAGAACGGCTTCGCACTGCCGGCAGTCAACTGCGTCGGTACCGACTCCGTCAACGCCGTGCTGGAAGCAGCTGCCAAGGTGAAGGCTCCGGTCATCGTTCAGTTCTCCAACGGCGGTGCCGTGTTCACCGCCGGCAAGGGCCTGAAGCTGGAAGGCCAGCAAGCCGCCATCCTGGGTGCCATCTCCGGTGCCAAGCACGTGCACGCCGTGGCCGAAGCCTACGGTGTTCCGGTGATCCTGCACACCGACCACGCCGCCAAGAAGCTGCTGCCGTGGATCGACGGTCTGCTGGACGCGGGCGAGAAGCACTTCGCCGAAACCGGCAAGCCGCTGTTCTCCTCCCACATGCTGGACTTGTCCGAAGAGTCTCTGGAAGAGAACATCGACATCTGCTGTGAATACCTGACCCGCATGGCCAAGCTGAACATGACCCTGGAGCTGGAACTGGGTTGCACCGGCGGCGAAGAAGACGGCGTGGACAACAGCCACCTGGATCAATCTTCCCTGTACACCCAGCCGGAAGACGTGGCCTATGCTTACGAGCGTCTGTCCAAGATCAGCCCGCGCTTCACCATCGCTGCCTCCTTCGGCAACGTGCACGGTGTGTACAAGCCGGGTAACGTCAAGCTGACCCCGTCCATCCTGGACGCTTCCCAGAAGTACGTCTCCGAGAAGTTCGATCTGCCCGCCAAGTCCCTGGACTTCGTGTTCCACGGTGGCTCAGGTTCCACCCTGGAAGAGATCCGCGAATCCATCTCCTACGGCGTGGTGAAGATGAACATCGACACCGACACCCAGTGGGCGACCTGGGAAGGCGTGTTGGGCTTCTACAAGGCCAACGAAGCCTACCTGCAGGGTCAGCTGGGCAACCCGGAAGGTGCCGACAAGCCGAACAAGAAGTTCTACGATCCGCGTGTCTGGGTACGTGCCGGTCAGACTTCCATGATTGCTCGTCTGGAGAAAGCCTTCTCCGACCTGAACGCCATCGACGTACTGTAATTCACCGCAGCTCGATCGCATGAAAAGGCGCCCTTCGGGGCGCCTTTTGCGTTTCTGTGATCCACTCGGGTTGGCCTGCGGGGGGCTATCTGGGTATTATCGAAGCAAGTTTGCTTATTTTATTAAACGATTTGCAACCAAGGCAGGACGCTGAGCATGCAGGCAGGAAAGCAGAACGGACATCAGGAGCACGTGGCCTCCTATTACGCGGCCACCCGCAACGACACGCAGCAGTGGCCCGAGCTCAGCGGTGAGCTGGATGCCGACGTCTGCGTCATCGGTGGCGGTTTCACCGGTCTCAACACCGCCATCGACCTGGCCGAGGCCGGTTACAAGGTGGTGCTGCTGGAGGCCAACCGCATCGGCTGGGGGGCGTCCGGGCGCAACGGCGGCCAGCTTATTCGCGGCATCGGCCACGATACCAGCCAGTTCGCCCGTTACATCGGCGAGGAGGGGGTGAGGGAGCTGGACCGGATGGGGATCGAGGCGGTGCAGTTGGTGCGCGAGCGGGTCGAGCGCTTCGACATCGACTGCGATCTCACCTGGGGCTACTGCGATCTCGCCACCAAGGCGCGCCACCTGAAAGGGTTCGAGGAGGATGCACAGCACCTGGCGAGCCTGGGTTACCGGCACGAGCTGAAGCTGGTGGCGCGGGAGGATATCCATAGCGTGGTGGGGTCGGATCGCTACATCGGCGGGATGATCGACATGGGCTCCGGCCACCTTCACCCCCTCAACCTGGCCCTGGGGGAGGCGCGCGCGGCGGCCAGCCTCGGCGTCTCCCTGTTCGAGCACTCCAGAGTGAGCCGCATCGATCATGGCAGCAGGGTGAGCGTCACCACGGCCCATGGCCGGGTCAGTGCCGATTATCTGGTGATTGGCTGCAATGCCTACCTGGGCGACCTCCAACCCGATCTCGGGGGAAAAGTGCTGCCGGCCGGCTCCTACATCCTCGCCACCGAAGTGCTGGAGAAGCGGCTGCGTCAGCGCTTGCTGCCGCAGAACATGGCGGTGTGCGATCAGAACGTGGCGCTCGACTACTACCGGTTGTCGGCGGACGGTCGCCTGCTGTTTGGCGGCGCCTGCAACTATTCCGGCCGTGACCCTCACGATATAAAGGCCTTCATGTTGCCCAAGCTGCTGCGGGTCTTCCCCGAGCTTGCGGATACCGCCATCGAGTTCCAGTGGGGGGGCATGATAGGCATTGGCGCCAACCGGCTGCCCCAGATAGGCCGTCTGCCGGATCACGCCAATGTGTTCTATGCCCAGGCTTACTCGGGACACGGCCTCAATGCCACCCACATGGCGGGCAAGCTGGTGGCGGAGGCGATCAGGGGGGAGAGTCGGGGTTTCGATCTATTCAGCCGCGTGCCCCACATGAGCTTCCCCGGCGGCCCGGCGCTGCGCTCCCCGCTGCTGGCGCTGGGGATGCTGTGGCACAGGATGAAGGATCTGCTCTAGATCAGGGGATCAGGCGGCTGGACGCTGGCTGTCCTGGACGGGTTCGGCCAGGCGCCAGCCCTGCTCCGTCTTGACCATCCACACCTGGGCCTGCCGGGCCAGCACCTGACCGGCCTCGAACTCGCCATACTTGCGCTCCAGTTCCATCAGCCCCAGCTCCTGCTGGAAGGGGCCGGCTCTGTCATAGACCAGATCCTCGTCCTGCAGCACCCGGAGCTCTGCCAGTCCCTGCTTGAAATGGATCCGGTAGCTGACGCTGACGAGATAGACGCCTTCCTCTCGCTGCGCCTGGTCCAGCACCTGAAAATCACTGATATCAAACAGCTGGGCATCGGTGCTCCCGTGGAGCCTGGCCCTGATCTGGCCTTCGATCTCATCGACGGCGGGTCCTGCGCTACAGGCGACCAGCCAGAGGGTCAGCAGGGGGATGAACCACTTTTTCATCAAGACTCCGGACGATGCGGGACGGGAAAGGGCGAATTTTGCCACGCTGCCGGTCATATACAAGGGATTGTCAGAAAAATCAGTGGCTAGCCGCGAGTATGGCCCGGAGCAGTTAACTCCGGGCCAATGGCCTTCAGCGCAACTTGTCGAGCCGACCCAAAAACTTGGTGGGCCCCATAAAGCCGGTCACCCGCTGGCCACTCACCTCGTTGCCCTCGCGATCGAAAAAGATGAGGGTCGGTAGCCCCAGTACGTTGAGGCCGTTGAGCAGATCCACATCGGCATCGTCGTTGGCGGTGACGTCCGCCTGGAGCAGCATCATCTCGTCGAAGCGCGCCCGCACCTCGGGGTCGCTGAAGGTCTTGTGCTCGAACTCCTTGCAGGCCACGCACCAGTCGGCGTAGAGATCCAGCAGCACCGGCTTGCCGCGGGCGGCGGCCAGTTGCACCTTGAGATCGTCCAGGGTCTTGATGGGGATAAACCGGGGGGCCTGGATCTCGGCGCTAGCACCGGTCGGGGTCGGCAGCAGCAGCTCCTTGCCCGCGACCACGGCGCCCATCATGGCCAGCAGCAGCGCGAAGCCGCGAAGGCTCTTGCCAAGGCCATGTTCGGTCCCCTGATTGTGATGATAGAGGTAGCCACACAGCGCCAATCCCAAGCCGAGCCAGGCCAGGGTGGTGACCTGATCGCTCCACAGCCTGGAGAGCAGCAGGATGGGCACCGCCAGCAGGGCAAAACCAAACAGCTGCTTGACCACATCCATCCAGGCGCCCGCCCTGGGCAGCAGCTTGCCCCCTGAGGTGCCGAGCAGCAACAGGGGCAGCCCCATGCCCAGCGACAGGGCGTAGAGGGCCGCCGCGCCGAGCCAGAGATCGCCGCTCTGGGCCACGTAGATGAGGGCGCCGGAGAGGGGCGCCGTGGTGCAGGGGGAGCAAACCAGTCCCGAGATAGCACCCATGATGGCGACACCGGCCACGGAGCCGCCCTGCTGGCGGTTGGAGAAGCCCGAGAGACGGGTTTGCAGGCTGCTCGGCAGCTGCAGGTTGTAGAGGCCGAACATGGAGAGGGCGAGCAGCACGAACATGACGGAGAGGCCGATCAGCACATAGGGGTGCTGCAGCGCCGCCTGGAATTGCAGGCCAGCCGAGGCCACCACCAGTCCGAGCAGGGTGTAGGTGAGCGCCATCCCCTGCACATAGACGAAGGAGAGCAGGAAGGCGCGGCGGGTGGAGAGACGGCCGGCACCGGCGATGATGCCGGTCAGGATGGGATACATGGGGAAGACGCAGGGGGTGAAGGCGAGTCCCAGCCCCAGGGCGAAGAAGGCGGCGACGCTTAGCCAGAAGCCCTGGCTGCCGAGGGCGGCGGCCAGCCTGTCCTGCTGGCTGGCGGGGGCATCCTGCGTGGCGGCGCCGACTTGGGGATCGGGCTGGCGCGTCGGCTCGTTTGGGGCGGCGAGGGGGCTCAGGTCGATCACCTGGTCGGTGGGGGGATAGCAGAGCCCCTCGGTACAGCCCTGATAGCTGATGTGCAGCCGGCCCAGCTCATCGACCCGGGTGAGTTGCAGCGGGATCGCCACCTGCTGGTAGTAGACCTGGGTCTTGCCGAAGAAGTCATCCTCATGGTCCGTGCCCGGGGGCAGCGCCGGGGGGGCAAAGTCGGCGTTCTCCCCCTTGAAGGCGAAGCGGTGACGATAGAGGTAGTAACCCTCGGCAATCTGCAGGCGCACCGTCAGTTGGGCCCCCTCTTGCACGGCATCGAGCACGAAAGCCTGATCGACCTTGAGAAAGCGGGGGGCCTGCTGGCCCAGGCCGAGCAAGGCGAGGGGATCCACATTGGCCTTGGCGAGGGTGGGGGCCAGGGCGGTCAGCAGGGCGGTGAGCAGCAGGAGCGGGGAGAGGAGGCGGATCATGAGGTTTCCTGTGTCAGCCAGTCAAGATAGGGCCCATGGCCGCCCGTGACGGGCAGCGTGATCAGCTCTGGGGTGTCATAGGGATGCAGGGCCAGGATCGCCTGCTCGATGGCGGCAAACAGCGGCATGCGGGACTTGATGATGAGCTGGATCTCGCTGGCGCGCTCAATCTTCCCCTGCCAGCGGTAGAGGGAGCGAACCCCGGGCAGCTGGTTGATGCAGGCCGCGAGGCGGCGTTCGAGCAGCTGCTCGCTGATGAGGTCGGCGCTCGCCTGATCCGGGCAGGTACAGAGCAGCAAGATGGCATCCGTCATGGGGAAAGGGTCTCCGTGGGTCGTTCGACAGGACGTGCGGGCTCCTTTCACTATACCGAGATGCGCCCCAAAAAGCACAACAGGGCACACGCTGTCCGAGGGCAAATAAGAGTGCCGGGCGGGGATGGACGCTCTTGAGCGGACAGGGCAGAATGAGCGGGCCTGTTCCCCTAGACGTAAGGATATGTATGACCCAACAGAACGAGCAGCAGAAGACTCGCATGCTGAGCCTGCTACGCGATGGCGAGCGCCGGATGTTGACCCAGTTGTCGGGCCTGCTGCGCAGCTGTGCGGACGAGATCAATGCCGAACTGGGCAAGGAAGAGCTGCTGGAAACCCTGGAGCAGCCCATCACGGTCGAATACCTGAGCGGCGTGGTCCAGCATCATCTGTTCGAGCGCTTGCACAAGGGGGACATGGTGGCGGCCCAGCGCCTGCTGAGTCAGTACCAGCAGGAGATCGCCGCCGTTTCGGGCAAGGAAGCGAGTGCGCAGCAAGAAGAGGCTCCCCTCGCCACTGCCCAGGCCTGATCCCTCTCCCCGAGCCAGAGGCAGTCGCTGCCTCTGGCCGTACTTCCCCTCATCGGCGTTTGCCGAGCCCCTTCACCTTTGGCGCGCGTTTTCCTCTGCCCTCTTTTGCACAGCACCTGCCGAGCCCCTTCACCTTTGGCGCGCGTTTTCCTCTGCCCTCTTGTGCACAGCACCTGCCGAGCCCCTTCACCTTGGGCGCGTGTTTGACTCTGCCATCTTGTGCATGGCACCTGACTAATCCCCTTCACTTTTGGTGCGTGTTTGACTCAGCCATGTCTGGCGCGGCACTTATCCGGGGCTTGACGTCCATGGCGGCCATATCCCCTGCCTGGCTTTCTGCTTCGGGACCTTTATCTTGCCAGGTTGCTAGCAGGAGGCGTTATGGCAGCATATTGCACTGTCATACAGCCTGCCTGTTGGGCGTCCGGGATCCCGCCCCTGTCGGCGACACTTAATACCGTAATGCAGAACAAATTCAGCATATGCACCATGCTTTATTGGTGTTAAATCTTGTGTTGTATCTAATATTTCATCTTTTAAACAAATTTATAGGTTGGTGCGTTCATGGCTTTGTTTGAGTCAAAACTCTGTTTTTATGCCAGAAGTGGCGGTAAATGCTGAACATTTGATCCATGTCACAGGCTTTAATAGTGATATATACCATTTGTAGCAAAAATGTTTCTTGGGTGTAGAGTCTGCTTTCGTCGGATCACGGCAGTGATATTGACTACAAAAACAATACAAGACAGACAATCACACACAGGAGCAGTCCCATGGATAAGTCTCTCTCGTCCCGCATCTTCGTCGGCCTGTTTGCCGGCCTGGTGCTGGGCAGTGCCATCCAGTATCTCTTCCCCGGCCAGCCGTTGCTGGATACCTGGGTCGTCGGCAGCGCCAGCGGTATAGGGGGCATGTTCGTCTCCCTGATCAAGCTGATGGTCATCCCCCTGGTCTACATCTCCATCGTCTGCGGGGTGTGCGAGCTGAAGGACGTGGCGAGTTTCGGTCGCCTCGGCACCAAGACACTGCTGCTCTACATCGGCAACACTGTGCTGGCCATCACGGCCGCCCTGACGGTGGGCCTGCTGCTGCAACCCGGTCTGGGAGCCCATCTGCCCCTGGCCGCAGAGGCGGTGGACATAGGCAACACCAGCACTCCTGACATCGGCAAGATGATCATGAACATAGTGCCGAGCAACCCGATCCAGGCGTTCGCCTCCGGCGACATGCTGCAGATCATCTTCATGGCGATCCTGACCGGGCTGGCCATTCAGGCCCTGGACAAGCGCGGTGGCCCGGCGGTCAACGCGTTTCGCATCGCCAACGAGGTGATGATGAAGCTGGTGGGTCTGGTGATGAAGCTGGCACCGTACGGCGTGTTCGCCCTCATGGTGCAGCTGGGCGCCACCATGGCGGCCGATACCCTGATGTCGGTGGCCAGTTATGTGTTGCTGGTGGTGGCCATGCTGGTGGGCTGGATCTTCCTGATCTATCCGCTGCTGGTCTGGTTGCTGACCGGGATCAAGCCCTCCGAGTTTCGTCGCAAGACCCGCGAGCAGGTGCTCTTCTCCCTGTCCACCGCCAGCTCCAACGCCACCATTCCGGTGACCATGCGCACCCTGACCGAGAAGTTTGGGGTGAGCAAGTCCATCGCGGGCTTCGGCGTACCGCTCGGTGCCACCATGAACATGTCCGGTGTCTCCATCTACATCACCCTGGCGACCCTGTTCGTGGCCAACGCCACCGGGGTCAGCATCAACAGCGCGGATCTGCTCTCCATCGGCTTCACCGTGCTGATCCTCTCCATCGGCGCGGGGGGCGTGCCAGGCGGTGGCGTGGTCATGATAGGGGTGATGCTGATGCAGCTCGGCCTGCCCATGGAGGCGCTCGCCATCATCATGGCGGTGGATCGCATCAATGACATGTTCTGCACCTCCTCCAACGTGGTGGGGGATACCGCAGTCTGCGTGGTGGTGGCCAAGTCCGAGAATGGCATAGGGGTGGAAGAGGCTCAGCCCGGGCAGGCGGTCGCCTGATAGCGCGCCACTGGCCCTGCTGAACGGCTGGGCAAGGCCATCGAAAGGTCCACCTCGGGGTGGACCTTTTTGCATGGCGGCTATGGGGTCAGATGCCCTGCGCCGTCTGAACCGGGATGGGGAAGACCCTGTCGTAGAGCAGGTTGTAGACGAAGGCATAGATCAGATAGAAGAGTACGAACCCCAGATCCAGCACCAGGGCCTCCAGCAGGCTGATCTCCAGCCACCAGGCCATGGCGGGCAGGGCCACGGTCAGCAGGCCCCCTTCGAACCCGATGGCGTGCCAGACCCGCTGCCACAGGCTCTTGCTCGTGTGACCCTGGCGTTGTTGCAGCAAGCGGTCAAATCCGAGGTTGTAGACATAGTTCCAGAGGGTGGCCAGCACGGAGAAGAAGAGGGCCAGTGGCCCCATGTGGCTCAGTGCCACCCCGGTCAACCAGCTGGCGAGGGGGGCGGCGATCAGCAGGCCAATCAATTCAAAGCCGATGGCGTGGCGCAGGCGATCACGGACGGTACGCATCTCTATCTCTCTTTTCAGGTGTTGATATGGGCAGAAATCTATCGCTAAACTGCGATAGTTTCACGTTGTTATCCATCTGTTTTGTAGATACATCATGGCCTGATGCTGGGCCATCACTGGCAAGGAATCTCCCCATGAATCTCTCTTTGGAACAGCTCAAGGCCCTGCTGGCGGCGGCCGAGACGGGCTCTTTCTCCGCCGCGGCCCGCCGTCTCGGCAAGGCGCAATCCGTGGTGAGCAGCGCCATCGCCAATCTGGAGATAGATCTGGGGGTCGAACTGTTCGATCGCCGTGGCCGCTATCCGGTGCTGACGGCGGCCGGTGAGCGGCTGCTGGTGGAGGCCAGGGCCGTGCTCGCCAGCAGCGAGCAGTTGCAGGCGGTGGCCCACGAGCTCCATGGCGGGGTCGAGGCCAGGCTGACCCTGGCCATCGACGACGACTCCCAGCTGCCCTGGGTCGCCGAGGTGCTGGATCGCTTCGCCCAGACCTTCCCCGCCATCGAGCTGGAGCTGCTGTTCCCCATGCTCGAGGATCTGACCCATCTGCTGCGGGAGGGACGGGCCCAGCTCGGCATCAGTTACGAGCGGCTGCAAGCGAGCCGAGATCTGGAGTTTCATGCCCTGGGGCGCCTGCGCCTGCCTATCGTGGTGGCGCCGGATCACCCCCTGGCCCGGTTGGCGCGGGTCGGGCTCGGCGATCTCAAGGGGGAGCGTCAGCTGATGGTCACCGGCCAGCGGGGCGGCGGGGAGCGGGAGCGTTTTCGCTTCGCCCCGAGCGTCTGGTGGGTGGAGGGAGACTGGGGCGTGCTCGAGCTCATCAAGCGCGGCCTGGGCTGGGGTTCCGTGCCCGAATACCTGCTGCAAGGGCCCCTGGCCAGGGGGGAGGTGGTGCTGCTGCCGGTGGACTTTCTCGAGCAGCAGTGGAGCATGGGACTGGAGCTGCTGTGGCGGCGGGATCAGCCGCTGGGGCCGGCGGGCCGCTGGCTCAGGGAGGCGCTGGTGACCCATGCCCGCCAGGTGTTCAGGGGGTAAACGGCGTCGGTTTCAGCGCCGGGTGGGGCAGCAAAAAGGCCCTCGCGGGCCTTGGTTCGGGTGGGGCTGCTCAGTCGTCCAGCGCGTAGGGCAGGGGTTGCAGGTGCAGCCGTGACCCCTCCTCCTGCTTGAGGCGAAACAGGGCGTCGGCCTCGGTATCCTTGGGCAGCACGGCGGTGAGCCAGACTCGGCCATCCTGCTGCCAGGCATTGAGCACCAGGCCGCTGCGGCGCCAGTTCTCGCCGAGTTGCCGCTCCAGGGTATCGCCGCTGGCGACTGCGGTGCTCACCTCGCCGGCCAGCACGAACAGGGCGCGGTTGCTGGCGCCGCGATACTTGGCGCGGGCCACCGTCTCCTGGCCCATGTAGCAGCCCTTGGTGAAGCTGATGCCGCCGAGGGCCTGCAGGTTGATCATCTGGGGAATGTACTCCCCCTGATGGACCGCCTCCAGGTGGGGGATGCCGGCGGCTATGTCCAGAGCCCACCAGAGATCCTGGGGGGCACTCGGCAGGGCCAGGGCGGGATCCTGCTCGCTCACCAGCAACCAGCGGTCGGGGGCGACACGCACCGCCATGCCCTGAGTAATGAGGCCACTGTCGCTGAGGCCGAACTCGGCGGCGACCCAGGCATCTGTGCCCGTGCCCGCGATGGCCAGGCTGGTCCAGTCGCACGGCTGGATATCGACCCTGGCGAACACGGCAAATTTTTTGAGCTCCGGCAACTGGCGCGCCAGCAGGGAGGCCTTGGTCTGCAACAGCAGGCTCTCTTGCAGGCAGTAGAGGCGAAAATCACCCCACAGCTTGCCCTTGGCATCGCAATGGCCGCCCAGGGTGCTCTGGCCGGGGAGGAGGGCATTGACGTCGCAGGTGACCTGACCTTGCAGGTATTTGGCTCTCTCTTCGCCGGTGAGGCGGACCAGGGCCAGATCGGTCAGGGGGAATTGGGTAGGCTCGGCAGGGAAAACAGGGGCTTGCAGGCTCACGATCGCATTCCTGAGACAAAAGTATGTGACCTGCATGGTAAAGACGTAAGGAATGTTTGTCAGCCGGAAAATCCTGCTGTTACCATCCTCGGGTCTTTGTAAGGAGAGAGCCATGTTGAGCCCCATCGAGAAATCCCGCCTGAAGTGGGCCTGCCGCCGTGGCATGCTCGAGCTGGATGTGATCTTTATGCCCTTTTTCGAACACGAGTTCGACTCCCTGAGCGACGCCGAGCAGCAGACCTTCATCCGTCTGCTGGCGTGCGAAGATCCCGAGCTGTTTCGCTGGAGCATGGGCCACGGGGTGCCGGACGATCCCGATTTCGCCGCCATGATCCCCCTGATCCTGGCGCGCAATCAGGCCCGCCACGACGCCAAGTTGTAAGGTCGCCATGCAGATCCCCGTCATCGTCTCCCGGCGCCAGCAGCTCTGTCTGCTGGCGCTGTTCTTGGGGATGCTCTGGCCGGTGTCAGCCCTGATCCAGGGCGGCTTGTGGGGACTGTTTCTGCCGATCTGGGCCCTGGGCTTGGCCCTGGCCCTGCGCCAGTCGCGCCGGGTGAGCGCGCCACTGCTCTGGGAGCGGGAGTGGCTGAGCTGGCAGGGCGGGCGCTACCGGATCGGGCCGCGCAGCTGCATCCTGCCCGGCGCGCTCTGGCTCCAGTTGCTGGGGGAGCAGGGCGGACAAGCCAGGCTCTGGTTGTTCGCCGACACCCTGGCCCCTGAACACTATCGCGCCCTGGCCCGGGCCGTGCACCTCAATCCGGCCCGCACGGGGAACCGCTGACTGGCCAGAATGACAGACCCCGCACTCGGCGGGGTCTGTGGTGATGGCGCTGCGGGTCAATCCCTGTCCGGGGTCAACACGGTCGGCTTGGGGTTGGCCTGCATGTCCGGGAAGTCCAGGTTGTAGTGCAGGCCGCGAGACTCCTTGCGCTGCAGGGCGCAGTTGACGATGAGCTCGGCCACCTGCAACAGGTTGCGCAGCTCCAGCAGGTTGTTGGAGACCCGGAAGTTGGCGTAGTACTCCTGCACCTCCTGCTTGAGCAGATCGATGCGGCGCTTGGCCCGTTCGAGCCGCTTGTTGGTACGCACTATCCCCACATAGTCCCACATCATCAGCCGCAGCTCGTGCCAGTTGTGCTGGATAACGACCTGCTCGTCCGAATCGTCCACCAGGCTCTCGTCCCAGGCGGGCAGGGCGGGGGGCTCCACGCTCATGGGCAGCTTGGCCAGGATGTCGGCCCCCGCCTGGTGGGCATAGACCACGCATTCGAGCAGGGAGTTGGAGGCCATGCGGTTGGCGCCGTGCAGACCGGTATAGGTCACTTCGCCGATGGCATAGAGCCCGGGAATGACGGTCTGGCCGTTGTTGTCTATCATCACGCCGCCACAGGTGTAGTGGGCCGCCGGGACGATGGGCATCGCCTCCTTGGTGATGTCGATGCCGACCGCCATGCAGCGCTCATAAATGGTCGGGAAGTGCTTGATGATGAAATCGCTCGGCTTGTGGCTGATGTCCAGATACATGCAGTCGGCGCCCAGGCGTTTCATCTCGTGGTCGATGGCGCGGGCCACTATGTCCCGCGGCGCCAGCTCGGCCCGCTCGTCAAAATCTTCCATGAAACGGCTGCCATCCGGGCGGCGCAGATAGGCGCCCTCGCCACGCAGCGCCTCGGTCAGCAGGAAGTTGGGGTCGTCGGGGTGGAACAGGCTGGTGGGATGGAACTGGTTGAACTCCAGGTTCGCCACCCGGCAGCCGGCACGCCACGCCATGGCGATGCCATCCCCCGAGCTCACGTCCGGGTTGGAGGTGTACTGGTACACCTTGGAGGCGCCGCCGGTGGCCAGGGCCACGAAGCGGGCGCGGATCACCTCGACCTGTTCGGCGTTGCGGTTCCAGACATAGGCGCCCAGCACCCGGTTACCGGGCAGACCCAGCTTGCGGGTGGTGATGAGGTCGACCGCGTTGAAGCGTTCCATCAGCTGGATATTGGGGTGAGCGCGCACCTGATCGACCAGGGTGGTCTGCACCGCCTTGCCGGTGGCGTCCGCCGCGTGGAAGATGCGGCGATGGCTGTGGCCCCCTTCCCGGGTCAGGTGGTAGTGGGGCTCGCCGTGGTCGTCCTCCTCCTGATCGAAGGGGACCCCCTGCTGGATCAGCCACTGGATGGAGTCGCGGGCATGGCGGGCGGTGAACTCGACGACACCCGGGTCGCACAGGCCGGCGCCTGCGTTGAGGGTGTCACTGACGTGGGATTCGATGCTGTCGGTTTCGTCAAACACGGCAGCGATGCCTCCTTGCGCATAGAGAGTGGCCCCCTCACTGATGGGCCCCTTGCTCAGAACCAGGACTTTGGCCTGATCTGCCAATCGCAAGGCGAGGGACAGACCGGCGGCACCGCTGCCAATGATGAGCACGTCGCAAAGGTATTCAACACTTGCTTTCATAAGTATCATTGGCCTGGATAAAGAACTGGCACCATGGTAGCCCAAGCGAGGGTAACGATGCAGCCCACATCACCTTTTTTTAAACTAAAGCGAACTTTCTCTGATTTTCCCTGTCTGAACTTGTGCGCTTAGGAAAGGCCGGAAAAGAAGAACGATAACCTTAATGGGGGTCTTACGGCCTGATGAGCGACCAGAATTTACTGGACGAACAGCTGGTTGAGCGAGTCCAACGTGGCGATAAAAACGCGTTCAACCTGTTGGTAACGAAATACCAGCACAAGGTGGTCAACCTGGTGGCCAGGTATGTCAACAATCCCGGTGATGTGCCGGACGTGGCGCAAGAGGCCTTTATCAAAGCCTATCGGGCGCTGCCGACATTCCGTGGTGAGAGTGCTTTTTACACCTGGTTGTACCGAATTGCCGTCAATACGGCCAAGAATTACATCACCTCCCAGGGGCGCAGGCCGCCCAGCAGTGACGTGGAGGCTGACGAGGCAGAATACTACGGCGGTGGAGAGGCCCTGCAAGAGGTTGCCACCCCGGAGAATCTGGCACTGACCGACGAGATCAAGCGGACAGTGTTTGCCGCCATAGAGGCGCTGCCTGAGGACTTGAGGACAGCCATCACCCTTCGTGAACTGGAAGGGCTGAGTTATGAAGAGATTGCCGAAATCATGGATTGCCCTGTGGGTACGGTCAGATCCCGCATCTTCAGGGCGAGGGACGCAATCGACAAAAAGCTGAAACCTCTGACTGAGAATTAACTGGGGAAGACAGGTTAACTTATGGCGAACAAACAGCAAATCTCGGCCCTGATGGATGGTGACCTGAGTGATGTACAGGAACTCGATGCCCTGGCGATGGATGCCGAGGGGCGGGATACCTGGAGCCGTTACCATCTGATCGGTGATGCCATGCGGGGAGATCTGCCGCTCAATCTGCAGCTGGATCTCAGCGACAAGATAGCCATGGCCCTCGACGAGGAACCGACCATACTGGCTCCCGTGGCGGCGCCTGCCCCTCAGGCCGTGCCAGCGCGGCAGACGGCCCGTGTCCTTCCCTTTTTGCGCCGGGCGGGTCAACAGTTTGGCCAGTATGCCATCGCCGCCTCGGTCGCCGCCGCCGTCATCCTCGGAGTGCAGCAGTATCAGGGTCAGGACCCGGCACTGCAGAGCAACCCTGTGCTCAATACCATACCCATAGGGGGCAGCGCCTCGCCGGTGAGCGTGCATTACCCTCAGGATGCTGAGCGCAATGCCCGCCAGCAGGCCCTGAGCGAGCAACAGGTGAATGAGCAAAGAGCCAGGATCAATGCGTTCCTGCGCGATCACCAGTTGCAGCAGCGCCTGTTGCAAGACAAGCAGGTCCAGGAATAAGGGCCTGTCAGCCATCACTCTCTCAGGAATGTTATCGTGCGCCAGTTCAGTCGTATCCTGCTGGCCTCTGCCCTGTTGATTTGTGCCAAGGCCTCGGCCGACGAAGTGTCGGCCGAGGCCTTGTTGCAGCAGATGCAGAGAGCCGCCACCCAACAGAATTTCGAACTCGCCATGGTCAAGGCCAGACAGGGTCGGCTCGAGCCGATCCGGATCAGCCATGCCATCATCGACGGCAAGGAAGTTGCCCACCTCAGTTATCTGGATGGCAAGGCGGTGGAATATCTGCAGCGCCAGGATGAGTTCACCTTCTTCGAGAACACCCATGAGCCTTACACCCTCAAGGGGGGGCGCTTCCCCGGCATCTGGTCCACCCTGGTCAACATGCCGCTGGCGCGGGTGCTGGCCAGTTATGATCTGGTGGTGGCCGGCCGCAGCCGGGTGGCGGGTCGGGTCTCCCAGGTGATCCGCATGGTGCCCAAGGAGGCGGACAAGTACGGTTTCGTGCTCTGGCTCGATGAAGAGAGCCATTTGCTGCTCAGGACCGACATGATCGACAAGGAGGGCAATCTGGTGGAGCAGGTGCTTGGGGTGGATCTCGATCTGATGTCGGCGCCGTCCCCCTGGCTGGTCACCCTGGCCAACAGCAAGCTGCCCCATGCCCTGACGCTGGAAGATGCCTACCCCGCCCCCCAGCAGGTGCTCAACTGGCAGGTGACTTGGTTGCCGGAAGGCTTCAAGCTGCTCTCGCAAGACAAGCACCAGCTGGTGACCACCAGCACCCCGGTGGACTATATGATGCTCTCCGATGGCCTGGTGGATCTCTCCGTCTATGTGGCCAGGGTCGACCCAGAGCAGGCGGTGCGCCAGCAGTTGATCCGCCAGGGGGCCACCTCCCTGGTCAGCTTCGTCAACGATGTCGGGGTCGAAATCACCGTGGTGGGGGAGATCCCGGCCGACACCGCCAAGCGCATCGCCGAGTCGGTACGGCCGCTCTCTCGCAATGAGACGGTGCAGTAAGGACGCCCATGACGTATGGTGGGCGGGATCCTATGGCGCAGGAGTGACACCTTGGATGAAATGAGCGAAGAGCTGGCGACCGTGGTCGCCATCGACGATCGGCACGTCTGGGTCGAGTGTGAGCGGCGCTCCGCCTGCAGTGGCTGCCAGCAGCAATCCCATTGCGGCACCGGCACTGTGGCCAAGGCATTTCCCCATCATCATCAGCGGATCCGGGTTGCCCGCACCATGACGCTGGCGGTGGGCCAGCAGGTGCGCCTTGGCATTCCCCGGCAGAGTCTGCTGCGGGGGGCTGCCCTGGTCTATGTGCTGCCGCTGTTCTGCCTGCTGGGGGGTGCTCTGTTCGGCCAGCTCTGGCTGGCTCCTCTGCTCGGAGCGGGGGAGGGGGTCACCATCCTCAGTTGTCTGGGGGGCGGTGCCCTGGGATTCTTGCTGGTGCGTTTTTATTCGAACCGTCTCGATCGGGGGGCTTATGGCCCCCGTATTCTGGGAGCCGTGCTCACCACTCGCTCCCTTGTTTAACCATGTTGGCCCCCCTTGATTGACCCGCCGACTAAAGATTGGCCGTTTAGCGGGTTATCCAGTAAAATCCTGCCTCCATATCCGGCCCTAACCTAATTTGAGTGATCCCTGCTCGATGAAATACATTCGTAACTTTTCGATTATTGCGCACATTGACCACGGTAAATCGACCCTGTCGGACCGTCTGATCCAGACTTGTGGCGGCCTGTCCGACCGCGAGATGCAGGCTCAGGTGCTTGACTCCATGGATCTGGAGCGCGAGCGCGGCATTACCATCAAAGCGCAGAGTGTGACCCTGAACTACCAGGCCAAAGACGGTAACACCTACCAGCTGAACTTTATCGACACCCCGGGTCACGTGGACTTCTCCTATGAGGTATCCCGCTCGCTGGCTGCCTGTGAAGGGGCGCTGCTGGTGGTCGATGCCGGTCAGGGGGTTGAGGCACAGACTCTGGCCAACTGCTACACCGCCATGGAAATGGAGCTGGAAGTGGTGCCAGTGCTCAACAAGATCGACCTGCCTGCCGCCGAGCCCGAGCGGGTTGCCGAGGAGATCGAGGACATCGTCGGCATCGATGCGGTCGATGCGGTGCGTTGCTCCGCCAAGACCGGCCTGGGCGTTGACCTGGTGCTGGAAGAGATCGTCGCCAAGATCCCGGCCCCGGAAGGGGATCCCGATGCCCCGCTGCAGGCGCTGATCATCGACTCCTGGTTCGACTCCTACCTGGGGGTCGTCTCCCTGGTGCGGATCAAGAACGGTTCTCTCAAGAAGAACGACAAGATCAAGGTGATGAGTACCGGCCAGGTATGGGGAGTCGATCGCATCGGTATCTTCACCCCCAAGCAGGTGGATACCCAGGGGCTGGGCTGTGGCGAGGTAGGTTGGGTGGTCTGCGGCATCAAGGACATCCACGGCGCCCCAGTGGGCGATACCCTGACCCAGGCCAAGCACGGCGCCGACAAGGCCCTGGCCGGTTTCAAGAAGGTGAAGCCTCAGGTCTATGCGGGTCTGTTCCCCATCTCCAGCGATGACTACGAGTCCTTCCGTGACGCCCTGGACAAGCTCTCCCTCAACGATGCCTCCCTGTTCTTCGAGCCGGAGAGTTCCACCGCCCTGGGCTTTGGCTTCCGTTGCGGCTTCCTCGGCATGCTGCACATGGAGATCATCCAGGAGCGTCTGGAGCGGGAATACGATCTGGATCTCATCACCACGGCCCCGACCGTCGTGTATGAAATCGAACTCAACGACGGTTCGACCATCCACATCGACAGCCCGGCCGCCATGCCGCCTGTGAACAACATCAAGGAGATGCGCGAGCCCATCGCCGAGTGCAACATCCTGCTGCCGCAGGAGTACATGGGCAACGTCATCACCCTGTGCATCGAGAAGCGTGGCGTGCAGACCAACATGGTCTACCACGGCAAGCAGGTGGCTCTGACCTACGAGATCCCCATGGCGGAAGTGGTGCTCGACTTCTTCGATCGCCTCAAGTCCACCAGTCGCGGTTACGCCTCGCTGGATTACGGCTTCAAGCACTTCCAGACCTCCGACATGGTGCGTCTCGACATCATGATCAACGGCGAGCGGGTCGATGCCCTGGCCATCATCACCCACAAGGAGAACGCCCAGTTCCGCGGTCGCCAGGTGGTGGAGAAGATGCGCGAGCTGATCCCGCGCCAGATGTTCGACATCGCCATTCAGGCTTCTATCGGCAACCAGATCATCGCCCGCAGCACGGTCAAGGCCCTGCGCAAGGACGTGACCGCCAAGTGCTACGGCGGCGACGTGAGCCGCAAGAAGAAGCTGTTGAACAAGCAGAAAGAAGGCAAGAAGCGGATGAAGTCCCTGGGCCGTGTCGACGTGCCGCAGGAGGCCTTCCTCGCCATTCTCCATGTAGGAAAGGATTGATCTGATGGCAAGCACGTTTTCCCTGATCCTGGTCATCGTCTGTCTGGTGACCGGCGTCATCTGGTGTGTCGACAAACTGGTGTGGTCCAAGCAGCGGGCCGCCAAGATCGCCGTGGCCCGTGCCCATGGCGGTGCTGGCCTAGACGAGAAGACCCTGGCCAAGGTGGCGCCGGTTCCGGTATGGATAGAGCAGACGGCGGGGATCTTCCCCGTCATCACCCTGGTGCTGATCCTGCGCTCCTTCCTGTTCGAGCCGTTCCAGATCCCGTCGGGTTCCATGATGCCCACCCTGCTGGTGGGGGACTTCATCCTGGTGGAGAAGTTTGCCTATGGCCTCAAGGATCCCGTGACCAACACCAAGTTCCTCGAGACGGGTGAACCGTCACGGGGCGACGTGGTGGTGTTCAAGTATCCGCTGGATACCCGGGTCGACTACATCAAACGGGTGGTCGGCATGCCGGGGGACAGAGTCATCTATCGCAACAAGCAGATCATGATCCGGCCCAAGTGCGAGGAACAGGAAGGGAAAACCTGCCCGGGCTTCCAGAAGCTCGACGTCACCTTCGACCAGCGGGGTGAATTCAGCCAGATGGGGATCCCCCTGGATCGCTTCACCGAGCAGTTGGGTGCGGTGAGCCACGATACCCTGCGCAATCCCATGATGCCGGACCTGGTGGATCGCTACTATCGCCAGCCCGGTACCTACCCGGACGAGTGGGTGGTGCCGGAGGGGCACTACTTCGTGATGGGCGACAACCGCGACAACAGCACCGACAGCCGTTTCTGGGGCTTCGTGCCCGAACAGAACCTGGTGGGCAAGGCGGTCGCCATCTGGATCAGTTTCGAATTTGAGCGCGACGAGAGCTCCTGGCTGCCTGGCTGGGTGCCGACCGGCGTGCGCTTCAACCGCATTGGCGGAATCGAGTGATGATGAATATCAAGATGAACAGACTGCAGTCCCGTCTCGGGCATGTCTTTTCGGACAAGGATATGTTGACCCGGGCCCTGACGCATCGCAGCGCCGGGTCCCGCCACAACGAGCGACTGGAGTTCCTCGGGGACTCCATCCTCAGCCTGGTGATTGCCGATGACCTCTTCCACCGCTTCCCGCAGGCGGCGGAAGGGGATCTCAGCCGGATGCGCGCCACCCTGGTGCGTGAGAAGACGCTGGCGGAACTGGGCCGCGAATTCGAGCTCGGGGATCATCTGATCCTGGGCCCGGGGGAGCTCAAGAGCGGCGGCTATCGCCGCGAATCCATCCTGGCGGACACGGTCGAGGCGATGATCGGCGCCATCTATCTGGATACCGACCTTGAGACGGTGCGTGGATTGCTGCTCGGCTGGTACGCCAGCCGCCTGGAGGAGATCAAGCCGGGCATAGAGCAGAAGGATCCCAAGACCCGTCTACAAGAAATATTGCAGGGAAGCCGCAAATCCCTGCCGACCTATACCGTGACCAAGGTCAAGGGTGAGGCACACAACCAGGAGTTCACCGTCCAGTGCGACGTCGAAGGCCTGGCTGAGCCCCTCATAGGGGTCGGCACCAGCCGCCGCAAGGCCGAACAGGCCGCTGCGCAGCAAGCATTGGAAAGACTGTCATGACTGCTATTGATGCAAGAGGCCGCGGTCTTTCAACACAACAGGCATTGGAAAAACTGTCATGACAGATACGACGTATTGCGGCTTTGTCGCCATCGTGGGCCGCCCCAACGTGGGCAAGTCCACCCTGCTCAACAAGCTGCTCGGCCAGAAGGTCAGCATCACCTCGAAGAAGCCCCAGACCACCCGTCACCGAATTTTGGGCATCGACACCGAGGACAACCATCAGACCATCTATGTGGATACCCCGGGTCTGCACATCGAAGAGAAGCGGGCCATCAACCGCCTGATGAACCGCGCCGCCACCAGCTCCCTGGGGGACGTGGCCATGGTGGTGTTCGTGGTCGACGGTACCCACTGGACCAAGGATGACGAGATGGTGCTGGGCAAGCTGCGCCACCTCAAGTGCCCCGTGGTGCTGGCGGTCAACAAGATCGACAACGTCAAGGAGAAAGAAGATCTGCTGCCCCACCTGGAGTGGCTGGGCCAGCAGATGAACTTCGCCCACATCCTGCCCATCAGCGCCGAGAAGGGCACCAACGTCGCCAAGATCCGCGAATGGGCCAAGGATCTGCTGCCTGAGAATGTCCACTTCTTCCCGGAAGATTACGTGACCGACCGCTCCTCCCGCTTCATGGCTTCGGAGATCATTCGCGAGAAGCTGATGCGGTTCACCGGCGAGGAGCTGCCCTACTCGGTGACGGTGGAGATAGAGCGCTTCAAGGTGGAAGAGAGCGGCATCTATCACATCAATGCCCTGATCCTGGTGGAGCGGGATGGCCAGAAGAAGATGGTCATCGGCAACAAGGGAGAGCGGATCAAGACCATAGGCACAGAGGCGCGCCTGGACATGGAACGCCTGTTCCAGAACAAGGTGTTCCTCGAGCTCTGGGTCAAGGTCAAGGCGGGCTGGGCCGACGATGAGCGGGCCCTGCGCAGCCTGGGTTATGGTGACGACTGATTGCTGAGCCCAGCCTTCGTCATCCACAGTCGGCCCTATCGGGAGACCAGCCAGCTGGTCGAGGTGTTTACCCAGGATAGTGGCCGATTCACCCTGGTGGCTCGCGGTTCCCGCGGGCCACGCTCCCCGCTCAAGGGGCTGCTGCAACCCTTCTCCCTGCTCACCCTCAGCTGGCGCGGCAAGGGGGATCTCAAGAATCTCGTCCAGGTCGAATGCCCGGATCACTCCCTGCGCCTCGGCGGCGATCTGCTGTTCTACGGCCTCTATCTGAACGAGCTGGTCTACTACCTGCTCGAGGCCAATACCCCCTTCCCCGAGGTGTTCGACGCCTATGCCCATGCGCTGATGGCACTCACCGACGGTGAAACCCCGGAGCAGCCCCTGCGCCGCTTCGAGTTTCTGCTGCTGCAGGCCTTGGGCTATGCGGTGGACTTCGAATACGCCGCCGACGACGACACCCCGATCCAGCCCGCCCTGCTCTATGGCTTCGAGCGGGAGCTCGGCTTCGTCGCTTGCGAGCGGGCGCCGGATCCCCGTACCCTGTTTCTCGGTGCCCACCTGCTGGCCTTCGCCGAGGGGCGGTTCGATACCCCACCCTTGTTGCAGGCGGCCAAGCGTTTCAGCCGGCTGGCGCTGCAACCTTATCTGGGTAAACGCCAGTTGAAGAGTAGGGAGCTGTTTTTGAAACGGAAAGGCTAATGCCGATTGGCGCTGCAACCCCTCATATTTCAGTAAACGCCAGTTGAAGAGCAGGGAGCTGTTTTTGAAGCGAAAAGGCTAACGCCGATTGGCGCTGCAACTTCTCATATTGCAGCAAGCGTCAGTGGAAGAGCAGGGCGCTGTTTTTGACGCACCCCGCAATGAGACAGGCAGGCCCCTGGCGCCGAGTCGCCGGCCGCTAGACCTGCAACGGATTTCAACACGGACTTTCAAGGAGTTATCAATGAGCGAAATCTATCTGGGTGTGAACATCGATCACATCGCCACCCTGCGCAATGCCCGTGGCACCCAGTACCCGGATCCGGTACAGGCCGCCTTCGTGGCCGAGCAGGCCGGAGCCGATGGCATTACCGTCCACCTGCGGGAAGATCGTCGCCACATCACCGACCGCGACGTCGAGATCCTGCGTCAGACCATCCAGACCAGGATGAACCTGGAGATGGCGGTGACCGAGGAGATGATCGCCATCGCCTGTCGTATCAAGCCTCACTTCGTCTGCCTGGTGCCGGAGAAGCGCACCGAGGTGACCACAGAGGGGGGCCTGGACGTGGCCGGTCAGCTGGACAAGGTGAGCGATGCCGTGCGCCGCCTGAGCGAGGTGGGCGCCAAGGTGTCGCTCTTCATCGATGCCGACCCCATCCAGATCGATGCGGCAGTCGAGAGCGGTGCCCCCTTCATCGAGATCCACACCGGCCGCTATGCTGATGCCACCACGGATGCCGAGCGCAACGCCGAGTTCAAGCGGATCGCCGCCGGCGCCTCCTATGCCGCCGACAAGGGGCTCAAGGTCAATGCCGGCCACGGCCTGCACTACCACAACGTGCAGGCGATCGCCGCCATCCCCGAGATCTATGAGCTCAATATCGGTCACGCCATCATAGGTCGCGCCGCCTTCGACGGCCTGGCCAAGGCGGTCAGCGACATGCGCGCCCTGATGCAGGAAGCCCGCAGCAACCTCTGATCCCGTCAGGGCGAGGAGGTCCAGCAAGAAGCCGCCGGCAGGGAGACTGCCGGCGGCTTCTCTTTTGGAGTCTGGCAAGGGTGGGGGCTGATGGCGTGCAGGGCGTGAAACAGGGCTCAGGGCGCCGGAGAGTACTTTTCCAGCAGGGCGGTGAGGATGGCCTGACTCTCGAGGTCGGGCTCGCTGTCGACCCTCTCCTGGCGAAAGTGGAGCTGGAAGGCGCGCAGGGCATCCCGGCTCGGCGCATCCCATTGGCCCGTGGCGGGCAGATCATAGCCGTAGCGGGCGAGGGCCTGCTGCCAGCGGCCGGCATCCCAGCGGGCGGACGGGGAGCGCGCCAGCTCGGCGCGCAGGGCGGCAACCCGGGACTCATCGGGCCAGGCGCCGACGCCGTATTCGAAGTGGAGCCGTCGCCAGGGGAAGCGGGGACCCGGATCCAGCTTGCGGGTCGGCGCCACGTCGCTGTGGGCCAGCACCTGGGTCGGTGCTATCCGGTAGCGGGCGGCTAGGTCTCGCACCAGCTCGCCCACGGCGGCGATCTGGGGCTCGGTGAATGGCTGCCAGTGACGGCGATCGATGGCCAGGTGCGTTTCCCTGGCATCGTAGCCCAGGTTGACTATCTCTATGCCCAGGGAGCTGGCATTGAGCCCGGCCTGGTGATGCCAGCGGCTGCGCCCCGCATGCCAGGCGCGCTGGCTGTCCGGCACCAGCTGATAGACGGGCAGGGGAGTGCGGGCCGGCTCACGGGGCACCAGATAGTGGGCGCTCACCTTGTGGCGGGCGCGGGTCAGCAGGCGCAGGGAGTTGGCGTCATCCTCGTCCGTGTAATGGAGGATGATGAAGGCGATGCGATCATCCTGGCTGGCACTGTGATGGCGGTGATCGAGGCGGTAACTGGCGGGCTGGCAGCCTTGGAGGGCGAGGCTGGCCAGCAGGAGCAGGGCCCAGCCAAGGGAGGGGCGCCGCGCCGCGCTCCCCTCTCGGCCGGGGGGCCGATGCAGGGGGAGGTGCGACGGCGCGGCCATGGCTCAGCCGCGCAGTTGTGCGGTCAGGCCGAGCAGGAAGTTGCGCAGGATCTGATCCCCGCAATCCTGGTAGTGCTTGTGATCCTTGGCGCGAAACAGGGCGCTCAGCTCGGACTTGGAGAGCTTGAAGTCGGCGGCTTTGAGGGTGGCCAGCATATCCTCTTCCTTGAAGTTCAAGGCGATGCGCAGCTTTCTCAAGATGAGATTGTTGTTGATCCGGTTGGGGATCTGCTGGGGCGGCGCGTCTTCCTTCACGCCGCGGCGCACGGCGATCATGCCGTCGAGAAACTGGCTGAGGGCCGAGTCCGGGCAGGCGGCAAAGCCCGCTTCCTGCGCTTCTCCTTCTTCGGCTTCTTTCATCAGCCAGCTGTGCAGCTGGGCGTGGCTGACCGGCAGATTGCCTTTGGCAAACATCTCGACCATCTGGTCGTTGCTGATGTTGAGGGCGTAGCGCAGGCGACGCAGTATATCGTTGTTGGTCATGGTGACTCCTGTAAAAGCGGGCAACTGTATCACTTGGCGGGGGTGGCGTCAGAAAAAGCGCCGCCCGGCAGCATCTTGGCTAAAGGTAGCGGGGCGCCTCGGCCCGCACCTGTTCGATGGCGTCCTGCAGCTCCAGCAGTTCGGGCTCGAGCTCGGCGACGGCGACGCCATCGCGCAGCTGCTGCTCCAGCTGGGAGAGCAGCCGCTGCAGGCCGGGCACCCCTGAGTAGGCGCAGCCGCCGTTGAGGCGGTGCAGCTGATCCAGTACCTCCTGGGAGGGGGCCTCGCCCCGGATGGCGGCCTCGAGCAGGGGGTCCACCTCGTCGAAGCTGATGAGCAGCATGGTCAGCATCTCCTGGGCCAGCTCCGGCTTGCTGGCGGCCTGGCGCACCGCCAGGGTCCAGTCTATCTGCTGGGGGCCGCTGCTCTGGTGGCGGCGATGGGCGAAGTCCTTGATGAGCTGGGCCAGCATGGCCTCGTCGATGGGCTTGGCCAGGTAGTCGTCCATGCCCTGGCGGATCAGCCGCTCCCGCTCGCCCGGGATGGCATGGGCGGTAACCGCGACTATGGGGGTCTCGGTATTGAGAGACTGGCTGCGAATGGCCTGGGTGGCGCTGATGCCATCCATGATGGGCATCTGTATGTCCATGAAGATGATGTCAAAGCCCTGACTCTGGGCCTGATGGACCGCCTCCTTGCCGTTCTTGCACACCACCACCTGGCTCACCATCTCCTTGAGCATGGCGGCGATGAGCTTGAGGTTGGCGGCATTGTCGTCCACCGCCAGCACCCGTATGTCTTCGATATGGCGCGGCTGGGGGGCGGGCAGCAGCTCGTTCTTGGTCGCCTCGGGGGAGAGCAGGGCGTGCAGCAGTTTGCGGTGATTGATGGGCTTGGAGAGACAATGCAGGGCCCCATGTTGGTGCATCTCCTCATACAGGGCCGGCTCGTGACTGCTGAGCAGCACGATGCGGTTCTGCCGTCCCTTGAGGCCATCGAGCCGAGCCAGCACGGATTCGGGGCCGTGGCGCTGGCTGCTGCCGATCAGCACCATGTCCTGGTCGGCGATGGCGGGCCAGGGGGCATCGGGCTCGACCAGGCTGACATCCAGCCGCCACTCCTCCAGCAGGGCGCAGAGGGCGGCCCGGGTGAAGGGATCGGGCTCCAGCAGCCAGACCCGGCGGCCCCGGATGCGATCCAGCGGCAGCTGATCCGCCTGGGGCAGCAGGGAGACCTCGAGATCCAGGCTGAAGGTGAACACGGATCCCTGGCCGAGTTCGGACTCGAAGCGGATGAGGCCGCCCATCTGCTGCACCAGCTTCTGGGTGATGACCAGGCCGAGCCCTGTGCCGCCGTAGCGGCGGGAGATGGAGGAGTCCGCCTGGTTGAAGGCCTGGAACAGCTGGCGCTGCTGATCTGGCGAGATGCCGATGCCGGTGTCGCGGATCTGCACATTGAGGCGGCACTTGCCCTGGTGCAGGGGGCCGCTCTGGCTGATGTGGACGTCCACGTTGCCCTGTTCGGTGAACTTGATGGCGTTGCCGGCCAGATTGGTGATCACCTGCTGCAGGCGCATGGGATCGCCGGTGAGGTGGTCCGGCACCTCGGCATCGACCCGCAATGAGAGCTCCAGCTGCTTGTCGTGGGCGCTCGGTCCCAGCAGGTGCATGGTCTCGTTGAGGGTGTCGCGCAGGCTGAAGGGGATGTGCTCCAGTTGCAGCTTGCCCGCCTCCAGCTTGGAGAAGTCGAGGATGTCGTTGATGATGCTGAGCAGGTTGCGGGCCGACTTCTCTATGGTCTGCATGTAGTCGGTCTGGCTCGGGGTCAGCGCCGTCTTGAGTAGCTGACGGGTGAAACCGATGACACCGTTGAGGGGGGTGCGCAGCTCGTGGGACATGTTGGCCAGGAACTCCGATTTGACCCGCGCCGCCTCCTGGGCCCGCTTCTTGGCCATGTCGAGCTCGACGTTCTGGATCTCTATTTGTTCGAGGGTCTCCCTCAGATCCGAGGTGGCCTGATCGATGTTCTGCTGCATCTCCTCGTGGTATTCGGAGAGCGCCTTGGCCATGGCGTTGATGCCGTTTTTCAGCATGTCCAGCTCGCCGGTGAGCTGGCCGCTGACCCGGGTATCGAGGCGCCCTTCCCTGATCTTGTGCACCGCCTTCACCATGTCGGTGATGGGCTGGGTCACGCTCTTGACCAGGCGAAAGCCGAACAGGGCGCTGACGGCGATGCCGATCAGCACCATGATCACCGCGAAGAAGGTGTCGCGGTACTGCAGTATCATGGCCCTGTCCATGGTCATCTGCATCGAGATGTAGCCGATGACGGGGGGATCGAGATCGCTGGGCAGGGGGAAGCCGTCCAGGCTGGTTTCGGCCTGGATCGGGGTACGCAATATGATGTCGTCGCCATAGCGGCTGACGCTGGTCAGCTCTGGGATGGGGCGGCCATCCGGCAGCCGCAGCCGGGTGAAGTCGCGATGGTAGTTGGACGTCACGAACAGCTGGTTGTCCTGGGTGAAGACTGCGATGGACTTGATGAGCGGCGAGTTCTTGCGGTGGGTCAGGCCGATCAGCCGCTTGAGCGACTCGCGGCTGTGCTGGGTCATGCCGTATTCGCTGGCGATCGCCAGGGGCTCTATGATGTTGATCCCCTGATCGATGAGGTTGTTTTCCAGCTGCTGATAACGGTGGAAGGTGAAATAACCGGCCATCAGGCCGCCGATGATCAGGGTGGGCAATATGGTGAAGGCGAGCACCCGTGCCCGCAGGCCGTATTTGGTCATTGGAGAGCCCCCCCGATGAACAGGGTTGGCAAGGGGGTCAACGGACGGGCGCGTGCCTGCAGGTGGTATCGGGTCATGCGAAAGATCCCACGATGAACAGGGCTGGCAAGGGGGTCAACGAACGAGCGCGTGCCCGCAGGTGGTATCGGGTCATGGGAGAGCCCCCACGATGAACAGGGCTGGCAAGGGGGTCAACGGACGGGCGCATGCCTGCAGGCTGCCTTGGGTCATGGGAGAGATCCCCCGGTGAGCAGGGTGGACAATAGGGTAAATGAGCGGGGGCGGGCTCTCAGGCCGTATTTGGTCATACTATTATTCTTGTGGGACAATAGCCTGCTGCAGATTCCACAATCATGACATAGCCACCTATAGGCACCAAGTTTTATGGCCCAGTTTTTCAAGCCCCAAAAGAAATCCACCCAGCCCCAACGCATTGAATTTACGGTAGACAGTCTGGACCATCACTGCGTCGGTATCGGCCGCCATCAGGGCAAGGCCATCTTCGTCGAAGGGGCGCTGCCCGGCGAGCGGGTCAAGGCTCGCCTCGTCGATGACAAGAAGCACTATGGCCACGGCGCCCTGCAGCAGGTGGTGCTGCCGGCCGACAACCGCATCCCTCCGTTCTGCGCCCATTACCGCGAATGTGGTGGCTGCAATGCCCAGCACATGTCCCAGGCCGATCAGCAAGCGGCCAAGCAGGCTGGACTGGTCAGCCTGTTCGAGCGCCTGGGCAACATCCAGGCGCCGGCCCTCGCCCCCGTGCTGACCGGGGGATCCCGCGCCTATCGCCGGGTCTGCCGGCTGGCCATCAAGTTTGACAAGAACGGCCGCTGCACTCGGGTCGGCTTTCGCCGTCGCCAATCCAGCGACCTGGTGGAGATAGGGGCTTGCCCCGTGCTGGTCGATCCGCTCTCGGCCCTGATCACGCCGCTGCGCGAGTGTCTCAACCGCCTCAAGAGCCAGCGTGAGCTGGGTCATGTGGAGCTCATCCAGGCCGAGCAGGGGATCCTGATGCTGCTGCGCCATACCGGTCGCCCCAACGAGGCGGATCGCGCCCTGCTGGTGGCGTTTGCGCAGGCTCAGGGGATAGACCTCTATCTGCAGGCGGCCGATGAGCGTATCGAGCCCCTGAGCCAGCAGTTTGAGCCCGCTTACTCGTTGGATGGCCTGACTCTTGCATTTGCTCCCGCTGATTTCATCCAGATCAATGGCGGCATCAACCAGGCCATGGTGGCCCAGGCCATCGACTGGCTTGGGGTCGGCGTCGGGGACAAGGTGCTGGATCTGTTCTGCGGCATCGGCAACTTCACCCTGCCCCTGGCGCGCAAGGCCAGGGAGGTGGTCGGGGTGGAAGGGGATCTGGCCATGGTGGCCCGGGCCAGCCAGAACGCAAAGCGCAATGGCATCGACAATGCCCGCTTCTACAAGGCGGATTTGAGCGGCGACATCGCCGGCATGTCCTGGGCCCGGGAAGGGTTCGATCTGGTGCTGCTGGACCCCGCGCGCCCCGGTGCGCTGGAGGTGATGAGCCATGTGGTGAAACTTTCCCCCAGGCGGGTGGTCTACGTCTCCTGCAATCCGGTCACCCTGGCCCGGGACAGCAAGGTGCTGGTGGAGGGGGGCTACAAGCTGACTCGTCTGGGCATGCTGGACATGTTCCCCCATACCGGTCATCTCGAATCCATGGCGTTGTTCGAGCTGGGGTGATTGCAGTAATCTGATGCCTCGCCGGGGAGAACAACCGAGATCGGCCGCTACGCCGGCTTGAAATTGGATTGTTGCGTCCCCATTTGAGGCGAGTCTCATCAAAGTGCGGGGTCGGGTTCGCCCGGGTCCCAACAATTAAGGATTGATACCATGGTTGCGGTTCGCGATATTCACTTGAAAGACAACTTCACCCTGGATGAGTGGGTCAGTTCCCTCTCCCTCGGTGAGGCTGAAAAGGATCAGCTGCGAACCGCATACCAATATTGCGTGAGCCAGGGGGAGGAGGCGCTCACCTCCCGCCTGCTGGTGCGCGGTGTGGAGATGGTGGGCATCCTGATGATGCTCAACATGGATGTCGCCACCCTCAAGGCGGCCATCCTCTACCCCTTCGTCGAGGCGGGCCTGATCCCGGCCGCCCGCATGGAGGAGGACTTTGGCTCCAAGATCGCCAAGCTGGTGGAAGGGGTGCTGGAGATGGAGGCCATCCGCTCCCTGCAGACCCTGCATCGCAGCGAGACCTCCCCGGAGCAGGTGGACAATGTGCGGCGCATGCTGCTCGCCATGGTGGAAGATGTGCGCGCCGTGGTGATCAAGCTGGCGGAGCGGATCGCCTGCCTGCGCGAGGCCAAGCTGGCGGATGAGGAGACCCGGGTGTTGATGGCCCAGGAGATCACCAACATCTATGCGCCCCTGGCCAACCGGCTCGGCATAGGTCAGCTCAAGTGGGAGCTCGAGGATCTCGCCTTTCGCTACCTGCACCCGGAGACCTACAAGCAGATCGCCAAACAGCTCGACGAGAAGCGACTCGATCGGGAGCGCTATATCCGCGAGTTCGTGCAGTCCCTGCGCGATGCCCTGGCCGAGGCCGGGGTCGAGGCTGAAGTCTACGGCCGCCCGAAACACATCTACAGCATCTGGCGCAAGATGCAGAAGAAGCACCTGGAATTCAACGAACTGTTCGACGTGCGCGCGGTGCGGGTCATCACCAAGCGGCTGCAGGACTGCTATGCGGCGCTCGGCATAGTTCACACCCATTTCCACCACATTCCCCGCGAGTTTGACGACTATGTCGCCAACCCCAAGCCCAATGGTTATCAATCCATCCATACCGTGGTGGTGGGCAACGAGGGCAAGGCGGTGGAGATCCAGATCCGTACCGACCAGATGCACCAGGATGCCGAGCTCGGTGTCGCCGCGCACTGGCGCTACAAGGAAGGGGCCCAGGCCAGCAAGACCACCAACTTCGAAGACAAGATAGAGTGGCTGCGCAAGCTGCTCGCCTGGCAGGAAGATCTCTCCGAGAGCGGCTCCCTGCTCGAGGATCTGCGCAGTCAGGTGTTCGAGGAGCGGGTCTATGTCTTCACGCCGAAAGGCGACGTCATCGACCTGCCGGCGGGGGCCACCCCGCTCGATTTTGCCTATCACGTCCACAGCATGATCGGCCACCGCTGCATCGGCACCAAGATAGATGGTCGCATCGTGCCCTTCACCTACACGCTGCAGACCGGCGATCAGGTGGAGGTGATCACTCAGAAGGAGCCGAACCCGAGCCGCGACTGGATGAACCCGAACGCCGGCTTCCTGCGCTCCAGCCGGGCCCGGGCCAAGGTCGCCACCTGGTTTCGCAAGCTGGATCGGGACAAGAATGTCGCCGCCGGCAAGGAGCTGCTCGACAAGGAGCTGGACAGACACAATCTGACCCTCTCCAAGGTGGACAAGGTGGTGCTGGAGCGATTCAATGCCGAGGAGCTCGACGATCTGCTGGCGGGGATCGGCAGCGGCGACATCCGCATCAACCAGCTGCTCAACTACCTTGACACCCGCTACAACAAGCCGACGGCGGAGGAGGAAGATCGCCGCCTGCTGGCGAAGCTGGAGCAGAAGGCCAATACGCCGTTCCGTCCCAAACCCAAGGATCACATAGTGGTGGAGGGGGTGGGCAATCTGATGACCCACATCGCCCGCTGCTGCCAGCCGATCCCGGGGGATGCCATCCAGGGCTTCATCACCATGGGGCGCGGCGTCTCCATCCACAGGGACGACTGCGAACAGCTCAAAGAGCTGTCGCGCCGCAATCCGGAGCGCCTGATCGATGCGGTCTGGGGGGAGAACTACTCCGGCGGCTATGGCCTGACCATCCGCATCCTCTCCAATGACAGATCCGGCCTGCTGCGAGACATCACCACTGTGCTCGCCAACGAGAAGATCAACGTCATGGGGGTGCGCTCGCGCTCCAACGTCAAGGATCAGACCGCCGAGATCGACATGGAGCTGGAGATCTACAACATCAACGCCTTCAACCGAGCCTTGGCCAAGCTCAGCCAGCTCGACGACGTGATCAGCGCCAAGCGCCTCTGATCGCCGATTAAAAGTGACCGGCCCCTGTGGCCGGTTGTTCTTCATGACCCTTCTTGAACGAATCGAAAGCGAAGATCCCATGTCCCAACGTTACGACCTCTCACAACTGCTCGATATCATGGCTCGCCTGCGGGATCCCCAGGGGGGGTGCCCCTGGGATCTCAAGCAGAGCTTCCAGACCATAGTGCCCCACACCCTGGAAGAGGCCTATGAAGTGGCCGACGCCATCGAAACCCAGGATTGGCAGGGGCTGAAGGGGGAGCTCGGGGATTTGCTGTTCCAGGTGGTGTTCTATGCCCAGCTCGGCAAGGAGCGGGGCTTGTTCGATTTCGCCGCCATCCCCACGTGTTTGCCGATGCGGAGCTCGGCGACGAGCAGGCGGTGAAGGTGAACTGGGAGGCAGAGAAAGCCAAGGAGCGGGCTGCGCTCGACCAAGAGAGCGTGCTGGACGACATCCCCCTTTCGCTGCCGGCCCTGACCCGGGCCGCCAAGATCCAGAAGCGCTGTGCCAGCGTCGGTTTCGACTGGAAGACGCTCGGCCCCGTGGTGGACAAGATCCATGAGGAGCTGGACGAGGTGATGGAAGAGGCGCTGATGGCGGACGTGGACGAGGCGCGGGTGAGCGACGAGCTCGGCGATCTGCTGTTTGCCACCGTCAACCTGGTGCGCCATCTGGGCAAGGATCCGGAGCAGGTGCTGCGGGGCGCCAATGCCAAGTTCGAGCGCCGCTTTCGTCAGGTTGAGCAGTTTATCGCCGCCGAAGGGCTCAAGATGACCGATTGTTCCCTGGAAAAACTCGATGGGGCCTGGGACAGAGCCAAGCAAACCGAGCAAAGTTGATTTGGCGCAAGGCGCCTGGCGTGCGGGCCTGATAGATTTTTGTTCATTGTTTGGGAGAGGGGGTTTTGGTATACTGTTTCCCCGTCCTGCTTCATCCCCGAAGCACCCCTTAAAAATCCCTAAACTTCTTTCAGGTTCAGCATGACGACAAAATATATTTTTGTAACTGGTGGCGTTGTTTCATCCCTCGGCAAAGGCATTGCCGCAGCTTCTCTGGCAGCCATTCTGGAAGCCCGTGGTCTGGATGTGACCATCATGAAACTGGACCCCTATATCAACGTGGATCCGGGCACCATGAGCCCGACCCAGCACGGTGAAGTATTCGTAACCGAGGACGGGGCCGAGACCGATCTGGACTTGGGCCACTACGAGCGCTTCATCCGCACCAAGATGACCCGCCGCAACAACTTCACCACAGGCCGCATCTATGCCGACGTGCTGCGCAAGGAGCGTCGTGGTGACTACCTGGGTGCCACCATCCAGGTGATCCCGCACATCACCAACGCCATCAAGGAGCGGGTGATTGCCGGTGCCGAGGGCCATCAGGTGGCCATCGTCGAAGTGGGCGGTACCGTGGGCGACATCGAGTCCCTGCCGTTCCTCGAGGCCCTGCGCCAGCTGGCCGCGGAAGTGGGTCGCAACAACGCCATGTTCATGCACCTGACCCTGGTTCCCTACCTGGCCGCCGCCGGCGAGGTGAAGACCAAGCCGACCCAGCACTCCGTCAAGGAGCTGCTCTCCATCGGTATCCAGCCGGATGTGCTGATCTGCCGCTCCGACCGCGCCATCCCGGCCGTTGAGCGCGCCAAGATCGCCCTGTTCTGCAACGTGCCCGAGCGCGCCGTCATCTCCATGAAGGACGTCGACTCCATCTACAAGATCCCGGCCCTGCTCAAGTCCCAGAATCTGGACACCTACTTCATCGAGCGCTTCGGTCTGGAGTGCAAGGAAGCAGACTTGTCCGAGTGGGAACAGGTCATCTATGAAGAGGCCAACCCGACTGCGGAAGTGACCATCGGCATGGTGGGCAAGTATGTCTCCCTGCCGGATGCTTACAAGTCCGTCAACGAGGCGCTCAAGCACGGCGGCCTGAAGAATCGACTCTCCGTTCACATCAAGTACATCGACTCCCAGGACATCGAGACCCGCGGCGAAGAGCTGCTGGAAGGTCTGGATGCCATCCTGGTACCGGGTGGCTTTGGCGAGCGCGGCGTGGAAGGCAAGATCCTGGCGGCCCGTTATGCCCGTGAGAACAAGATCCCCTACCTCGGCATCTGCCTCGGCATGCAGGTCGCACTGATCGAGTTTGCCCGCAACGTGGCGGGTCTGGAAGGGGCTCACTCCTCCGAATTCAAGAAAGATTGCGCCTATCCCGTGGTGGGCCTCATCACCGAATGGGTGGATGAAGAAGGCAACGTCGAGACCCGTACCGAGAAGTCCGATCTGGGCGGCACCATGCGTCTGGGCTCCCAGCTCTGCCACCTGGTGGACGATTCCAAGGTGCGTCAGATGTACGGCAGCCCGACCATTTACGAGCGTCACCGTCATCGCTATGAAGTGAACAACAAGCTGCTGCCGCAGATCGAGGCAGCAGGTCTGAAGGTGACCGGTCTCTCCGCCGACAAGAAATTGGTGGAAATTATCGAGATCCCGGATCACCCTTGGTTTGTGGCGGCGCAGTTCCACCCGGAGTTCACCTCGACTCCCCGTGATGGCCACGCCCTGTTCGCCGGTTTTGTGAAGGCGGCAGGCGAGTATCAGAAGCGTAATTTGAAGTAATTGAAAATAAATGCGGTTGAGGCTCTGGGCCCCAGCCGCTTTTTTTGGCATATTTTTGTTGTTTTTTTACGAAACCTGAGGAAATACACATGTCCAAGATCGTTAAAGTGATCGGTCGTGAAATCATCGACTCCCGTGGTAACCCGACCGTTGAGGCCGAAGTTCACCTGGAAGGTGGTTTTGTTGGTATGGCAGCCGCTCCGTCTGGCGCGTCCACCGGTTCCCGCGAAGCGCTGGAACTGCGTGACGGCGACAAGAGCCGTTTCCTGGGTAAAGGCGTGCTCAAAGCGCTTGAAGCCGTCAACGGCCCGATCGCTCAGGCGCTGCTGGGTAAAGATGCCAAGGACCAGGCCGCTATCGACCAGATCATGATCGACCTCGACGGCACCGAGAACAAATCCAAGTTTGGCGCCAACGCCATCCTGGCCGTTTCCCTGGCCAACGCCAAAGCCGCCGCTGCTGCCAAGGGCCTGCCGCTCTACGCCCACATCGCCGAGCTGAACGGTACCCCGGGTGTCTACTCCATGCCGCTGCCCATGATGAACATCATCAACGGTGGTGAGCACGCCGACAACAACGTCGACATCCAGGAGTTCATGATCCAGCCGGTTGGCGCCAAGACCCTGAAAGAAGCCGTCCGCATGGGCGCCGAAGTGTTCCACAACCTGGCCAAGGTGCTGAAGTCCAAGGGCTACAACACTGCCGTCGGTGACGAGGGTGGCTTCGCTCCCAACCTGAAATCCAACGCCGAAGCGCTGGAAGTGATCGCCGAGGCCGTTGCCGCTGCCGGTTACAAGCTGGGCACCGACATCACCCTGGCCATGGACTGCGCCGCGTCCGAGTTCTACGACGCAGAGAAGAAAGAGTACAACCTGAAAGGCGAAGGTCGCATCTTCACCTCCAACGGTTTCACCGACTTCCTGGCCGACCTGACCACCAAGTTCCCGATCGTCTCCATCGAAGATGGCCTGGACGAATCTGACTGGGAAGGCTTCGCCTACCAGACTGCCGAGCTGGGCAAGAAGATCCAGATCGTGGGTGACGACCTGTTCGTAACCAACACCAAGATCCTCAAGCGCGGCATCGACAACGGCATCGCCAACTCCATCCTGATCAAGTTCAACCAGATCGGCTCCCTGACCGAAACCCTGGCTGCCATCAAGATGGCCAAGGACGCCGGCTACACCGCCGTCATCTCCCACCGCTCCGGTGAGACCGAAGACGCGACCATCGCCGACCTGGCCGTGGGTACCGCTGCTGGCCAGATCAAGACCGGTTCCATGAGCCGTTCTGACCGTGTTGCCAAGTACAACCAGCTGATCCGTATCGAAGAAGCCCTGGGTGCCAAGGCTCCGTTCAACGGTCTGAAAGAAGTGAAAGGCCAGGCGTAATTCCCGCCTTCCTTCCACCGCTCAAAACCCCGCCACCTCGGCGGGGTTTTTTCATTCCCGGGGACGCGGCACGGCTTTTCTATGCCGGTCGGCGCGCGGATGTGTCTGCTTTCTTTTGTCTTTCCCGCGAATATGGGAAACTAAGCCGCTTGATGGAGACCTAGTGCATGCGGCTATTCACCCTGATCCTGTTCCTCCTGCTGGGAGGCCTGCAATACCATCTCTGGCTGGGGAAAAACGGCCTGTCCGATTACCAAGAGAGATCCGATGCCATCGCTCGGCAAGAGCAGGACAATCAGGCGCTCAAGGAACGTAACAATTTGATTTACCGCGAGATAGACGATCTGACATCCGGCCTTGAGGCGATCGAGGAGCTGGCGCGCAACGATCTCGGTTATATCAAGCAGGGGGAGACCTTCTACCGGATCATCCCGAACAAGCAGGATGAGCCTGCCGACGGTGACATGGATGAGTGAAGGCGCTTCCCTTGGCCTGACGGCCGTGGTGCCTGCCGCCGGCATCGGCAGTCGGATGGGGGCCTCCTGCCCCAAGCAGTATCTGCCGCTGGCAGGCAAGACGATTCTGGAACACACGCTGGGCGTTCTCCTGACCCACCCTGCCATCGCCCAGGTCATAGTCGCACTGGCGCCTCATGATACCTGGTTCGAGACCCTGTCCGTGGCGAGGGATCCGCGCATCCTGCGGGTCCAGGGCGGCGCGGAGCGGGCTTACTCTGTGCTCAATGCCCTCCATGTGGCGACGGGGCCTTGGGTGCTGGTGCACGATGCGGCGCGCCCCTGCCTGACCTATGGCGATCTCGATGAGCTGATCGCCGCCGCCATGGCGAGCGGCGGCGCCATTCTCGGCAGCCGGGTGCGCGACACCATGAAACGCACCGACGGGGCAGGCAACATAGTGGCGACCGTCGATCGCGACGGCTTGTGGCATGCCCTGACGCCGCAGATGTTTTCCACCGGCACCCTGAAGCGGGCGCTGGAAGAGGGGCTGGCGCTGGGCGCCACCATCACGGACGAGGCCTCCGCCATGGAGCGTGCCGGGTTCCCGGTGCGGATGGTGGAGGGACGCGCCGACAACATCAAGGTGACCCGACCGGAAGATCTCTCCCTGGCCGAGCTCTTTTTACAACAACAGAGTGCGCGCCAGCTGGCGCGACCCGATTGACCCGCAGAGGGGCATGCATGATCCGCATTGGACATGGTTTTGATGAAACAGATTTCTGTGTATTGAGGGGGGATCAGGCATGATGCGAATTGGACATGGTTTTGACGTGCACAAGTTTGGCGGGGTTGGCCCCTGCATGCTGGGCGGGGTCGCCGTTCCCTATGAGCAGGGGCTGCTGGCCCACTCAGATGGAGATGTGGTGCTGCACGCGGTGAGCGACGCTCTGCTCGGGGCCATCGGCGCCGGTGACATCGGCCGTCATTTCCCCGATACTGCCGCGCAATTCAAGGATATCGACAGCCGGATCCTGCTGCGGGACGTGTTTGCCCGAGTACAAGAGGCGGGCTATGCCATCGGCAACCTGGACGTGACCATCATCGCCCAGGCCCCCAAGATGGCGCCCCATATCGACGCCATGTGCGCGGTACTGGCCGCCGATCTGCAATGTGATTTGAACCGGGTGAACGTCAAGGCGACCACCACAGAACAACTCGGGTTTACGGGGCGCAAGGAAGGCATTGCCACCGAAGCCGTCGTCTTATTGGTAAGAACATAATGCTGCAACAACTCGCATATCTGCACGGCGCCCCCACCGCCCGTGGCATCCTCAAGGCCGAGGCCGCTGACTTCATGGTGGTCGAGGATCTGGGCTTCGAACCCTGCGGCGAGGGGGAGCATATCTTCGTCCGGGTGCGAAAAACCGGCGAGAATACCGCCTGGGTCGCCGGCCTGCTGGCCGATGCGGCCGGGGTCAACCGCAATGCGGTGACCTGGGCGGGGCTCAAAGATCGCCACGCGGTGACCGAGCAGTGGTTCGGCATCCATCTGCCGGGCAAGGGGGAGCCGGATCTGTCGGTCATCGAGAGCGACAGCATCCAGATCCTGCAGGCCAAGCGTCACAACAAGAAGCTGCGGGTCGGTTACCTCAAGGGCAACCACTTCACCCTGCGCCTCACCGGCCTGGAGCAGGCAGACACACTGACAGCCCGGCTGCAGGCGATCGCTGCTCAGGGGGTGCCCAATTACTATGGCGAGCAGCGGTTTGGTCGTGGCGGCAACAACCTGGAGGCGGCCAAGGCGATGTTCGCTGGCAAGCGCATCAAGGATCGCAACAAGCGTTCCCTCTATCTCTCCGCCGCCCGCAGCATGCTGTTCAACGCCATCGTCAGCGCTCGCATCGAGCAGGGGCTGGCCAATCGGCTGCTGGCCGGCGATTGCCTGATGCTCAAGGGCAGCCACTCCATCTTCAGCGAAGAGAGCGTGACTCCCGAGTTGGAGGCGCGGCTCGCCTCCGGCGACGTGCAGCTCACCGCCCCCCAGTGGGGCCGCGGCCGACTGGCGAGCCAGGGCGCCGCCGCCGAGTTCGAGCAAGGGGTGCTGGCCTCTTACGGCGAGTGGTGTGAAGGGCTGGAGAAGGCCGGGCTGGATCAGGACAGGCGTCCGCTGCTGCTCAAGCCGGAGCAGATGAGCTGGCAGCTGGATGACGCGGTGCTGACCCTGTCGTTCTTCCTGCCGGCCGGGGCGTTTGCCACCAGCCTGGTGCGTGAGCTGATGCTGGCAGAAGAGGCTGACCATGGCTTCAAGGGCCAGGCGGATGGCAATGATGTGCAACCTGCTCAGTCATGATGATGCGGCAGGAAGCCTTGTTTATGGTTTCAGGAAGGGCATAGATGCGCATTCTGGTGAGTAATGATGACGGCGTGCATGCCGAGGGGATCCACGCCTTGAGCGAGGCGCTGCGCGCCTGTGGCGAGGTGACTGTGGTGGCGCCGGATCGCAACCGCAGCGGGGCGAGCCACTCCCTGACCCTGGAGGTGCCGCTGCGGGTCAGCCGCATCCCGCAGACCGGCTATCACTCGGTCAAGGGCACGCCGACCGACTGCGTGCACCTGGCGGTCAACGAGCTGCTGAGCCCTGAGCCCGACATGGTGGTGGCGGGGATCAATCATGGCGCCAACTTGGGGGATGATGTCATCTATTCGGGCACGGTCGCCGCGGCGACCGAGGGGCGCCATCTGGGCTACCCTTCCCTGGCCATCTCCCTGGTGGGCAAGACCCATTTCGCCTCGGCGGCCCATTACGCGGTGCAGTTGGTGAAGGGCCTGATGCAGTTTCCCCTGCCGGCCAACCAGATCCTCAACGTCAATGTGCCCGACTTGCCCCTTGGCGAGATCAAGGGGATCAAGGTCACCCGGCTCGGCAACCGTCATCGGGCCGAGGCGGTGATCCGCAGCGAGGATCCCCGGGGTCAGCCCATCTACTGGATAGGACCGCCCGGATCCCAGCAGGATGCGGGAGAAGGCACGGATTTCGCTGCCATCGAGCAGGGATATGTCTCCATTACCCCTCTGACCATAGATATGACTGCCTACGACAGTCTGGCGGGTCTGGGGGCATGGCTGGATCTGCAGGGATGAAGGTGTGATAGTGCAACGCCTTTTAAATCAACTCATCGCCCAGGGGATCAGCGATTTTCGCGTGCTCGCGGCCCTTGCCAAGGTGCCGCGTCAGCTGTTCGTGGATGAGGCCATGGCCCACAAGGCCTGGGACAATACCGCCCTGCCCATCGGCCAGGGGCAGACCATTTCCCAGCCCTACATAGTGGCGCGGATGACAGAGCTGCTGATGCAAAACGATCCCGCCCATGTGCTGGAGATCGGGACGGGATCCGGCTATCAGACCGCCGTGCTCGCCAATCTGGTGGAGCGGGTCTATACGGTGGAGCGGATAAAATCGCTGCAATTTCAGGCCAGACGCAGGCTCAGGCAGCTGGACCTGCACAATGTATCGGCCAAGCATGGCAACGGCTGGCTCGGCTGGCCCAGCAAGGGCCCCTTCGATGCCATCCTGGTCACGGCGGCGGCAAGCGAAGTGCCGACCGCACTGACGGATCAACTGGCCGATGGCGGCCGCATGATATTACCGGTAGGGGACAGTCATCAGACCCTGCAACTCATCGAGCGCAATGGCTCCCAGCTGACCAGTCGAGTCCTGGAGCCGGTGCGTTTTGTACCCCTTGTCGACGGAGATGTTGAGTGAAGCTGTTTTCTCGCCTGTATGTGTTGGTGATGCAATGGGCCCGCCATAAATATGCCCCCTATTACCTCTCGATCACCGCCTTCATCGAATCGGTATTCTGGCCCATTCCGGTCGATGTCATGCTGGCGCCCATGGCGCTGGCCAAGCCGGAGAAGGCATGGCGTTATGCCACCCTGGCGACCCTGTTCTCCGTGCTGGGGGCCGTGGTCGGTTATGGCCTGGGCTATGCGCTCTGGGAGCCGGTGGTGCAACCCATGGTGGTCTCCGTCGGTTATGAGGACAAGATAGCCCTGGCCCAGCACTGGTTCGAGCAGTGGGGCATCTGGGTGATTTTCATTGCCAGCTTCACCCCCATCCCTTACAAGGTCTTTACCGTCACGGCAGGTCTGCTCCATATGGCGCTCCTCCCCTTCATCGTGACCTCCATCATAGGGCGGGGCATGCGCTTCTTCCTGGTGGCGGGCCTGATGCGTTGGGGAGGGGAGAAGATGGAGCGCAAGCTGATGCACTATGTGGATGTGCTCGGCTGGATCTGCATCGCCCTGGCCGTGGCGGCCTATTTCTGGTTTAGTCGTTGAGGATGTCTCTATGAATGGGCATATATGGCGCGGGTGCGCCGCCACCCTCTTATCCGGTTTGCTGGCGGCCTGTTCCTCCAGCACGACGCCGGCCCCGGTGCAGGGCCTGTCCAATGATGGTTTCGTCCGTGGCGTGCCGAGTCGGCAGGCTGGTGCGAGCAAGCCGAATATCCAGGGGCGAAGCTACACGGTCAAGCGCGGCGATACCCTCTACTCCATCGCGTTCAACTCGGGCAACGACGTTCCCTCCCTGGCCAGGCTCAACGGCATCAGCCCCCCCTACGGGATCTATCCTGGTCAGGTGCTGCGCCTGGATGGAGGCGCCGCCCTGGCGCCGATCAGCGCCGGCAGCATGAGCAGCGGTACCGCTCGTACCTATCAGGTCCGCCGTGGCGATACCCTGAGCAGCATTGGCCGCCAGTTTGGCGTCTCCAATCAGACCCTGGCACAGCGCAACAACCTGAGCGCCCCCTACAACCTGAATGTGGGCCAGACCCTCAATGTGGGCGGGACGGCCGCGACCAGCATGCCTGTGGTGACGGCGTCGACCAGTCGTCCTCTGACCACGGCCAGTTCAGGTACGACCAGTGCATTCGTCACCAATAAAAGCGTTGCCCAGCCTGCGTCAAAAGCATACGCTGGCACGGCAGTACAAAATAACAACAGTGTCACGCAGAACAATAACAGTGCCTCCTCATCGCACCTCGCCTGGCATTGGCCCGCCAAGGGCCGCATTGTGGAAGGCTTCTCTGTTGCGGAGCAGGGGAACAAGGGCATAGACATAGCTGGTACGAAGGGGCAACCCGTCTACGCGGCCAGCGGCGGTAAAGTGGTCTATGCCGGAAGTGCCTTGAGAGGCTATGGCAAGCTCGTCATCCTCAAACATGACGACGACTACCTCTCGGCCTATGCGCACAACGATGCGTTGCGGGTCCGGGAAGGGGATGTGGTCAAGGGTGGCGCTGTCATCGCCGATATGGGAAGCACGGATGCGCCGGATGTGCGCTTGCACTTTGAAATCCGGTACCGAGGCAAGTCGATCAACCCCATGGGGTACTTGCCAAAGCGTTAACCCCAGAGCGTAGTGCTGACTCTGGTTCAGGTCAGGGAGACACACCATGAGCCAAGAACAATTGGTTATGCAGGATGCAGAGTTCGATGAGGAACTGGAGGTTGAAGAGGCGGAGGTAGTCGAGGCGGTCGCAGCCGAGCCCGAGGAGGTCATCTCCGAGGAGCTGTTGGCACCGGATCTGCACAAGGTGATGGATGCGACCCAGCTCTACCTGGGAGAGATAGGATTCTCTCCCTTGCTCACCGCCGAGGAAGAGGTCTATTACGCCCGTCGCGCCCTGCGCGGCGACAAGGCGGCCCGCAAGCGCATGATTGAGTCCAACCTGCGCCTCGTGGTCAAGATTGCCAGACGCTACAACAATCGTGGTCTGGTGCTGCTCGATTTGATTGAAGAGGGTAACCTCGGCCTCATCCGCGCCGTGGAAAAGTTCGACCCGGAACGAGGGTTTCGCTTCTCGACCTATGCGACCTGGTGGATCCGCCAGACCATAGAGCGAGCCATCATGAATCAGACTCGTACCATTCGTCTGCCCATTCACGTGGTCAAGGAACTCAACGTTTACCTGCGTACCGCCCGTGAATTGTCCCATCGCCTCGACCATGAGCCGACCGCCGAAGACATCGCCTTCGCGCTGGATCGTTCGGTCGATGACGTCAACCGCATGCTCAAGCTCAACGAGAAGATCACCTCGGTCGACACGCCGATCGGTGGCGATCGCGACAAGGCCCTGCTGGATGTGCTCTCAGACGAGCGCGGCATGGGCCCCGAGCTGGAGTCTCAGGAAGATGACATGCGCAGCAGCATTGTCCATTGGCTGGAGGAGCTCAATCCCAAGCAACGGGAGGTGCTGGCACGTCGTTTCGGCTTGCTTGGCTACGAGCCCGCCACCCTGGAGGATGTCGGGGCTGAGATAGGCCTGACCCGGGAGCGAGTGCGCCAGATCCAGGTCGAGGGACTGCGTCGGCTGCGGGAAATCATGGTGGGCCAGGGGCTCTCCATCGAGGCCCTGTTTCGCAGTAATTGAGGCTCGAACCGGGGCCGGCAGATGCTGTCCCGTCGCCATCGTCAGATGGGTGGATGCAAGAAGGGGCCCTCGGGCCCCTTCTTCATGATGCTGCTCAAACGGGAGCAAGGGTATCCAGCGGCCAGCGCGGCACCGCCTTGACCTCCAGCGGTTCGAATACCCCCGCCTTGAGGCGCTGCATGCCGGCATAGGCGATCATGGCGCCATTGTCGGTGCAATACTCGGTGCGCGGATAGAACACCTCGCCCTTGAGGCTCTCCATCAGTTCGGCCAACTGGGCGCGCAGATGGCGGTTGGCACTGACGCCGCCGGCCACCACCAGGCGGTTCAGCCCGGTCTCTTTCAGGGCCCGGCGGCACTTGATGGCCAGGGTATCGACCACCGCATCTTCAAAGGCGCGGGCGATGTCGGCGCGAGTCTGCTCATCGTCACCGTTGGCGGCTATGGTGTTGGCGGCAAAGGTCTTGAGACCGGAGAAGCTCATGTCGAGACCTGGCCTGTCGGTCATGGGGCGGGGGAAGTGGAAACGCCCCGTGGTGCCTTTCTCGGCCAGACGGGAGAGCAGGGGACCGCCAGGATAGTCCAGACCCATCAGCTTGGCGGTCTTGTCGAACGCCTCGCCGGCGGCATCGTCGATGGATTCACCCAGCAGCTGATAGCGGCCGATGCCGTCTACCCGCACCAGCATGGAGTGGCCGCCGGAGACCAGCAGCGCCACGAAGGGGAACTCGGGGGCCTGCTCTTCCAGCATGGGGGCCAGCAGATGGCCTTCCATATGATGCACCGCCACGGCAGGCTTGCCCCATGCCATGGCCAGGGAACGCCCTATGGTGGCGCCCACCAGGATGGCCCCCACCAGACCCGGTCCAGCAGTGTAGGCGATGCCGTCTATGTCATCCTTGCCCAGACCTGCCTCTAGCAATGCGGCCTGGATCAAGGGGATCGTCTTGCGGACATGATCCCGGCTGGCGAGCTCGGGGACGACGCCACCGTAGTCCGCATGCAGCTTGACCTGGCTGTATAACTGATGGGAAAGGATCCCTTTTTGATCATCGAAGATCGCGATCCCGGTTTCGTCACAGGATGTCTCTATGCCCAATACACGCATTGCTAAAAATTTTCACTGCTAAAATGAGACGGCTATGGTAACCTTCGCGGGTTTTTTAAACCAGAGCGATCTCTGCGGGTTTACTTTCATTCCCTGTCCAGAGTATAATTTCGCACCATTTTAAGACATGCTGATCGAATGATGATCAGCTAACAATTTATCACTGAGGTGAAAGGCACATGCCAGTAATCAAAGTCCGTGAAAATGAGCCGTTTGACGTTGCTCTGCGTCGCTTCAAGCGTTCTTGCGAAAAGGCCGGTATCCTGTCTGAAGTTCGTAGCCGTGAGTTCTACGAGAAGCCGACTACCATCCGTAAGCGCGCCAAAGCGTCTGCCGTCAAGCGTCACGCCAAGAAGCTGTCTCGCGAAAACGCTCGTCGTATCCGCCTGTACTAATTAGAGTTTCAGCCGTGTCTCTGAAAGATCAGCTCAAGGATCAACAAAAGCTCGCCATGCTGGCCAAGAACAAGGCCCGCCTGGGGACGATCCGTTTGTTGATGGCCGAGATCAAGCAGCGTGAAATTGATTCCCGTATTGAGCTCAATGATGAGGATATCCTCGCTGTCGTGACCAAGATGGTCAAACAGCGCCGTGATTCCATCAGCCAATATGAGGCCGCTGGTCGCCAAGATCTCGCCGATGTCGAAGCCGCCGAGATCCAGGTGCTGCAGGAGTTCCTGCCGCAACAGCTGACCACTGCCGAAATTGATGCCCTGATAGAGCAAGCCATCGCCCAGAGCGGTGCTGCCGTCATGGCCGATATGGGCAAAGTCATGGCTGTCTTGAAGCCAAACATTCAGGGGCGTGCCGATGTCGGCGCCGTCAGCGCATTGGTGAAAACCCGCCTGGCGTAACAGGCTGTGCTCTCGTTGGTCGAAGAAGCCGTGCTTCCCTGGGAATGCGCGGCTTTTTTATTTTTCTCCTTATGAATCAGGATGGTTATGGCAGGCAGGATCCCGCAATCCTTCATCGATGATCTGCTCGCTCGTACCGATATCGTCGAGCTGGTCGACTCACGGGTGCGATTGAAAAAGGCCGGCAAGAATTATCAGGCCTGCTGCCCCTTCCATAACGAAAAGAGTCCCTCCTTCACCGTCAGTCAGGAGAAGCAGTTCTATCACTGCTTCGGCTGTGGCGCCCACGGCAATGCCATCGGCTTTGTCATGGAGTATGACGGCCTCGAATTCCCCGATGCCATCGAAGAGCTCGCCAGTATGCAAGGTATGCAGGTGCCTCGCGAGCAGAGTCAGGGCGGCTCTGGCAATTCCCAACCGGCCGTCAGCAAGGATCTATATGAGCTGATGAACCAGATCGCCCGTTTCTACGAGAGCCACCTCAAGAGCGCCACCCACGCGGTGGAGTATCTCAAGGGGCGTGGCCTCACCGGCGAAGTGGTCAAGCGTTTCAACATAGGCTATGCCCCGGGGGATTGGGATCAGGTGCGGCGCCGCTTTGGCACCAGCCGGGAGCACGAGCAGCTGCTCATCACCGGCGGCATGTTGATCCCCCGCGACAGCGGCCCCGGCAGCTATGACCGTTTTCGCGATCGCATCATGTTCCCCATCCGCGACAAGCGAGGCCGGGTCATCGGCTTCGGTGGCCGAGTGCTGGGTGATGGGACACCCAAGTATCTGAACTCCCCGGAAACCCCCATCTTCCACAAGGGACGCGAACTGTTCGGCCTCTTTGAGGTGAAGCAGGCGCACAAGGATCCTCGCCGGATCCTGGTGGTGGAGGGCTACATGGATGTGGTGGCGCTCGGTCAGTACGAGATCGACTATGCGGTGGCGGCGCTGGGCACGGCCACTACCAGCGACCATATCCATACCCTGTTTCGCACCACCGCCGAGGTGGTCTGCTGCTACGACGGTGACAACGCCGGTCGGGAAGCGGCATGGCGGGCGCTGGACAATGCCCTACCTCACTTGCAGGATGGCCGCGAGCTCAAGTTCGTGTTCCTGCCCGATGGCGAGGATCCCGATTCTCTGGTGCGTCAGATTGGCAAGGAGGGCTTCGAACAATTGTTGGACGAGGCGCAGCCCTTCGCCGATTTCATGTTCGAGCGTCTCGCACGGGATGCGGCCCTGACCGGCGAGGCGGGCAAGTTCGAGGTGGCCAACAAGGCTGCCGAGCTGATCCGCCGGGTGCCGGAAGGCTTCACCCGGGAGGGATTGATCACCCGGCTCTCCAGCATGATGCGCTGGGGCGAGAACCAGCAGCGTATTACCGAGCTGTTTGCCCGTCATAGCCAGCCCAAGGTGGAGCAGGCCAAGCCGCAGCGAGGCAAACTGACCCCTCTGCGCCGGGCGCTGGCGCTCATGGTGCAGTATCCCGGGGTGACCGCCGAACTGCCCGCCATGCCGGAACTGGCCGGGCTCAAGTTGCAGGGAATTGGGTTTCTGCTCAAACTGCACCAGCAGATCCTGGCCCAGCCCGGCATCACCACGGGGATATTGCTCGAACACTGGCGTGGTACCAAAGAGGGAGAGATCCTGGCTCAGTTGGCCATGCACGACTTGTTCGAGATCCAGCTCGAGCGTGAACCGGATATCTTGGGCGAGTTGCAAGACACCTTCGTCGGCTTCATCAACCAGTTCTTGAAGCAGCGCATCGAAGAGTTGCAGACCAAGGTGGCCCAGCAAGGACTGAGCGCCGAGGAAACCAAGGAGCTGATGATGTTGATCCGGGAAGTACAGAATGAGAAAAGAAATGACATTGGGGCTTGATATCTGAGTGGTTAGTCCCAATATAAACAGGGTTGCCCGAATCGACGGGAATTAGATGCAAAAACCTATAACCACCTGGCCCCGACAAACAAAGCGGGCAGGGGTTTCTCAGACCGACGCCGCAACCAGACATAGCATGTCTGGCGGTTTTCTATTAGAATTGGCTATTTGCGCACCAGCGCATCGCTCGCGCAACCTAGCAACACCAACCGGATGAGTTCTATGGAGCAAACCCCGCAGTCTCAGCTTAAACTCCTCGTTGCCAAAGGTAAAGAACAGGGCTACCTGACTTATGCCGAGGTGAACGATCACCTCCCTCAAGAGATCGTTGACTCTGATCAGATCGAAGACATCATTCAGATGATCAACGACATGGGTATCCAGGTAGTGGAAAACGCACCGGATGCCGATGACCTTATCATGGCCGAAGGCGGTACCGCCGACGAAGATGCCGCCGAAGCGGCGGCACAAGCATTGGCCTCTGTTGAATCTGAAATTGGTCGCACCACGGACCCGGTCCGCATGTACATGCGGGAGATGGGCACCGTCGAACTGCTGACCCGTGAAGGCGAAATCGATATCGCCAAGCGTATCGAAGACGGCATCAACCAGGTGCAGAGCTCGGTGGCCGAGTACCCGGAAGCCATCACTTATCTGCTTGAACAGTACGATAAATTTGAAGCCGAACAGCTGCGTCTGTCCGACATCATCTCGGGTTTCATCGATCCCAACGAGGCCGATGATGTGGCGCCGACGGCGACCCATATCGGTTCCGAGCTCAGCGAAGACGACCTCGCCGACGAAGATGAGGACGAAGACGAAGACGAAGATGAAGACGGCGACAGCTCGGATGACGACGGGGACGGTGGTCCGGATCCCGAAGTCGCTCGCGAGAAGTTTGGTGAACTGCGTGCCCAGTACGAAGTCACCCGCCTCTCCATCCAGAACAACGGTCGTGCCCACGACGAAACCCAGGCCGCCATCGCCCAGCTGGCCGACGTGTTCCGTCAGTTCCGTCTGATGCCCAAGCAGTTTGACCGTCTGGTCAACAACATGCGCGAGATGATGGAGCGTGTGCGGGTACAGGAAAGGATCATTCTCAAGCTCTGCGTTGAGCAGGCCAAGATGCCGAAGAAGACCTTCGTCGCTGCCTTCACCAACAACGAGTGCGAAACTGCCTGGTTCGAATACCAGAAGCAGGCTGGCAAGTCCTGGTCTCCCCGTCTGGTCGAGATGGACGAAGACGTGCTGCGTGCCATCGGCAAGCTGCAGCAGATCGAGGAAGAGACGGGCCTGTCGATTGCCCAGATCAAGGACATCAACCGTCGCATGAGCATAGGTGAGGCCAAGGCCCGCCGTGCCAAGAAAGAGATGGTCGAGGCGAACCTGCGTCTGGTTATCTCCATCGCCAAGAAGTACACCAACCGTGGTCTGCAGTTCCTGGATCTGATCCAGGAGGGCAACATAGGTCTGATGAAGGCGGTGGACAAGTTTGAATACCGTCGTGGCTACAAGTTCTCGACCTATGCCACCTGGTGGATCCGTCAGGCCATTACCCGCTCCATCGCGGATCAGGCCCGTACCATCCGTATCCCGGTGCACATGATCGAGACCATCAACAAGCTCAACCGTATCTCCCGTCAGATGCTGCAGGAGATGGGTCGTGAACCGAACCCGGAAGAGCTGGCCATGCGCATGGGCATGCCGGAAGACAAGATCCGCAAGGTATTGAAGATCGCCAAGGAGCCCATCTCCATGGAGACGCCCATCGGTGATGATGAAGATTCCCACCTGGGCGACTTCATCGAAGATACCACGCTGGCCCTGCCGGCGGATGCGGCCACCAGCGAGAGCCTGCGCAATGCCACCCGCGAAGTGCTGGCCGGTCTGACCGCCCGCGAAGCCAAGGTGCTGCGCATGCGCTTCGGTATTGACATGAACACGGACCACACCCTGGAAGAAGTGGGCAAGCAGTTTGACGTCACCCGTGAGCGTATTCGTCAGATCGAAGCCAAGGCCCTGCGCAAGCTGCGCCACCCGAGCCGCTCGGAAGTGCTGCGTAGCTTCCTGGACGAGTAGTCCTGTGGCATTGCCCCCGGCTATCCTCCCCAAAGCCCCGCCACGCGGGGCTTTGTTTTATTTATGTCAGGGGGATCACGCACTTGGGGATCGAATGGACAAAATGTCGCCAAGTGATTGATATGGCTATGGACTAGGGCTTTTCCATCCCCTATAATCCACGCCGCAAACCAACACATATGGCCCCTTAGCTCAGTTGGTTAGAGCAGTCGACTCATAATCGATTGGTCGCCCGTTCAAGTCGGGCAGGGGCCACCACATTCAGACAAGGCCGCTCATCATGAGCGGCCTTGTCGCTTCTGGCGTATTCACCAGTGCCTGTCTGGATCCTCTACGTGGAGAGCCATGGCGCACGCACGGGATGAGCGCAGGATCCTGAGGGGTTTGCACCAGCAGAGCGAGCGGCGCCTCGCACGCCTCCTTGTGGCGACCCAGATTGTCATGGACCAGGGCGCGAAAGACGCGCCCCCTGCCTGTGGCAACCGCGCCAACCCTTGCTCCAGGGCCTCCCTGGCTAGGGCAGAAGCTGCCCAGCCTCAGCCCCAGCAAGACACCGCGTAGTGTATCCCCGGTCAGCCCCAGGGCGATCAGCTCGTGATAGAGGGGAATGGCTTCCCGCTCGCGGCCGAGTCGATCGTGCAGGCTTGCCACCTCGTCATGGCCGGCATCCTGCGGCGTTCGCCCCAGCGGCGACAGATCATGCTGACGGGCCTCCTCGATGCGCCCCTCCGCTTTGAGGGCCATCCGTTCTCTCATCCGCTCTCCTTGCGCCCGATGTCATGAGTCATGGCGCGAGCCTGCCAGGCTGTTCGGACGAACCCAAGTCGTTGAACCTGATGTGGGTGGTGAGGGACGAGGCGCGAGCCGAGCCCCAATGCAAAAGACCCGCCTTGGGGGGTGGGTCTGTTGTGGGACATCACAGCGGGTCTGACCACGCCTTGTCTGGCTGGCAAGGGGACTCAGTGCTCCTTGCCCGGCAGCATGCGCCGCAGCAGATTGCTGCGCTGGCGCCAGGAGGTGAACACCAGGGCCGTCAGGTGCAGGGCGATCAGCCCTTGCAGCCCCCAGGTACACCAGGTGTGCCAGTCATAGGCTTCCAGCTCGAAACCGAGTTCAGTGTTCTGAAACCAGCCGGTGAAGCCGGTAGCGAGCACGGTCAGCCAGATGGCCCAGACCGCCAGCTTGCCGCTGCCGTGATGGCCGGGGGAGGCGGGCAGCCGCTCGCGCATCTCCCGCGCCTGCTGGTGAAAGTCCTCTCGGCTGGGGAGCAGGGCGCCCAGGCGGGCATCGCCTTTGGCCAGGGTCAGCCCCCACAGCAGGCGCAGACCGATGAGGGACATGGCAAGGTAGCCCAGCCACTCGTGCCACTGCTCCCCCGACTCATTGAGCCAGAGGTTGGCGATACAGGCGATGGCCAGCCCCCAGTGCGTCAGACGCACCAGGGGATCCCAGCGAAAGGGGTCAGCCTTTCTGCTTGGCATATTTGTGGTACTCCTTCTTCAGATCATTCACCTTGGCCAGGTGCTCACGGGCCTTGGCCTCGTCACCCGCCTTGAGGGCCGCCAGGCTGGCATCCAGCTCGCTCTGCACCTCGGTGAGGCCCTCCAGGAACTTCTCCTTCTTGGCCGTCGGCATCTGGCGTGTCTTGGCTTCGTCGATCTCGGCGCGCATCTGGTTGATGTGCTTCTCCATGGTGGCCGGATCGCTCGCCTTGGTGGCCTGCTTGTAGTTGAAGCCCATCTTCTTCATCGGCTGCTCCAGATCACCTGCCAGGGCGGGCAGGGTGAAGAGGCCGAACATCAGCGGCAGCAGCAGGGGGCGAACGGTATTAAACATGGGATCTCCTTATTCGATAACGACATGAGTGGGCTGCAATTGAACCCTTTACTAGGTTCTTACCTTGCATGATGCCACGAGGTACCGTGAACCGTTTGTGAATAGTTGGTTTTTTTGTGACAAAGGGTGACAGAGGGTTGACGGGGCGACACGAGTTGCCGGCCGTGGAGTTCATCCTGGTGTGCGCCTCCCGCGACCAGTGGCGGGGACTGCGATCCCGGGGGGCGAGCAGGAAGAAGGGCCCCGCGGGGCCCTTGGTCATGGTCGTATATGGGGGGGCTGCGCCCTGTTACTGGGGGAGCAGGCTGTAGGCGAGGCTCTGGTCGTTGAAGCGCACCAGATGAGGTCCCCTTGCCTGGGTGCCTATGTCTGCGCCGCCCGGCTCGGCGATGCCGTCCCCATTGCTGTCCCCATAGCCTTGGGTCCAGTCGCCCTTGACGTCAAACTTGAAGCGCTGAGCGCCATTGGCATCGCCGGTGCCGGTAAAGTCGACGCTGGCCTGCCACAGGTGATCGCCGACCAGGGTCATGGTCGTGTTGCCCCAGCCGTTGAGGGTGCCGCGCAGATTGAGCGTGGGGAAGGTGCTGGCGAAGCCGCCGATCGGGCTCAGGCTGTAGTGCAGGGTCAGATCGTTGAAACGCACCAGATAGGTGCCTGTCACCTGGGTGGTGATGTCGGCCCCTGCCTGCTCAGCCACGCCATCCTGATGGCTGTCGCCATAGTTCTGGCTCCAGTCCCCCTTGACGTCGAACTTGAAGCGTTGGTTGGTCTGGCCGTCGAAGGTGACCTGGGCCTGCCACTGATTGTCGGCGACCAGGGTCATGGCAAGGGATCCCCAGCCATTGGGGGTACCGCGAAAGTGCAGGCTCGGCAGCGCGCTGGCGTAGCTGCCATTGTCGTCGGCGACGGTCACGGTGGCGCTGGCACTGGCGGTCAGTCCCTCGGCGTCGGTGACCGTCACGGTGACGGTGTGAGTGCCAGGGGTGTCGAACTGGACCGTCTCGCTGGCGTCGGTACCGCCACTGGACCAGAGGTAGCTCACCACGCCGCCATCGTCGCTGGAGGCGGAGGCATCGAACACCACGCTCTCACCCGCCTTGACGCTGAGTGTCCTGGGGGAGAGGGCGGCGACCGGCGCCTGATTGCTGCCGAGGGCCGTGATCGAATAGCTGAGATCGCTCTCCTTCAGGGCGACGCGGTAGCTGCCCGTGCCGCTGAACAGGATGTCCTGGGCGCTGCCCTTGTCGGCGATGCCATCCCCCTCGTTGTCGCCATAGCTCTCGGTCCAGTTGCCGAAGACGTCGAACTTGAAGCGCTGGGCACCGGTGGCGTCACCCGCGCCGCTGAAGTTGACGATGGCGGACCAGACGCGCTGCTCGTCCACCGTCATCTGGCTGGTACCCCAGCCGTTGTGGGTGCCGCGCAGGGTCATGCTGCCGAACTTGCTGCCCGGCAGGACAGCACCACCGCAGGGGCTGGTCTTGGTGCAGCCCGAGACCATGGCGGCGGCCTTCATGGCGGGGACGTTCAGGCTGGCCTTGCCGCTGCCGTCGACCTGGATGTAGGCGCCGCTGCAGTAGTCGTTGCCATTGAGGATGTTGCAATACTCGCCGGCCGGCAGGCCGGTCTGCACCGAGGCTACCAGGCTGCCGTTCTCGTTGTTGATGGCGACGAAGCCTTTGTCTCCCCGACCGAAGGCTATCTGGTTGTTGCCGTTGTCCCACCAGTGGCTGACTGGCTGGCCTTGGGTGCTGTTGTGGAACAGGGCCATGTTCATGATCTGGGGGCGGCGCTGTTCACAGTTCCACTGACCATCGCTGCACGGTGTGCTGGCGGGCGCCCCCTTGTCGGTCTCGTACTTGCCCATGTCCTCGAAGCGATAGCCGGACATCACCTGCTTCCAGCCATAGGGCCAGGCCATCATGAAGGTGTTGGCCAGCTCGTAGCGGGCGCCGCTCATGAAGGTGAGCATGCCGCCGCCACCGTGGCCCCGCTCGCGGTCGTGGTTGACCACGAAGACGAAGGCCTTGCCGGAGGGGAGCAGGCCCCAGCTCTCGCCCAGGGTCTTGAGCTGCTTGATCTGGCCGTTGAAGTTGGCGGCGAGATCCGTGCCGTACTTGAACTCGGTGACGGTGTCGACATAGGTGTAACGGCCTGGCTGGATGTCGGGGGACTCGCCGCCTGCGCCTATCACCTCCAGGTAGGCCCTGGGGCTGCCCGCCTTGTCGAGGATCGCCTTCACATCGGCGGGGGGCATGTGCTTGGCCGCATCGATGCGAAAGCCTGCCACGCCCCAGCCGAGCAGGGTCTTCATGTAGTCGGCTATCTGATCCTGCACATAGGGGGACTCCGTCTTCAGATCCGGCATGCCGTAGAGGGCGCCGTTCCAGACGTTGTTGCTGTCGCCGTAGTTGCTGATGTCACCGTTGTGGTGAAAGTCGTTGTAACCGAACTGGGGATACTGGAACTGGCCCGAGTGGTAGCTGCCGCCGCCGGTGGCGGTGCCCGAGCCCGATGCCAGCTGGTTGAAGACGGCGTCGGCGTAGACCTTGACCCCGGCCGCGTTGCAGCGGGCTACCATGCTCCTGAGCTCTGCCTCGCTGCCGCCCAAGCTGTTGAAGTTGTTGAAGCTGACCGGCTGATAGACGGTCCACCAGTACTCGCTGCCCTGCTTGTGCTGCGCCGGCGGGGTGATCTGCACCGAGCCAAATCCCTTGGGACCCAGTACCTGTTCGCACTCGTTGGCGATGTCGTTGAACTTCCATTGGAACAGATGAACCATGACCCCTTCTGCCGTGGCAGCCTGGCTCAATGAGCCCAGTGCCGCGGCGAGGATGGCGGTTCGAAACAGTGTGGTGTGCATGACGATTTTCCCTTCGATCTTGTTATTGGCTGTCACAGTCGCTTTTTCGAACGGACATCGAACAATCCTCGTTCGGTTGATCAGCATTGATGAAATAGCGGTGCGTGAAAATAGAAGGGCGGGGATAAGTTGAGAAGTGTGAGTGAAAATGCTTTCAACGGCAGAGAACGTCAGCGATCCGACGACAAAGGCTGAAAGCGGTTTCTTGAGGGGCGAAGGTAGGAAAAATGGAAGGGCCCGCAGCGGCGGGCCCTTCGAGGATGGGCGCTTACTCGCCCTGCTCGCGCGCGATGGCGCGCCAGCCGATGTCCCGGCGGCAGAAGACGCCCTGCCACTGCACCTGGTCGGCCAACTGGTAGGCGCGGGCCTGGGCCTGGGCCACCGTCTCCCCGAGGGCGGTAGCGCACAGGACGCGCCCGCCGCTGGTGACGACGGTGTCGCCCTCGAAGCGGGTGCCGGCATGGAACAGTTTCTCGCCCGGCACCTCTTCTTCTGGCAGGCCGCTGATGGGCAAGTCCTTGGCGTAATCACCGGGATAGCCGCCGGCCGCCAGCACCACACCGATGGCGGCGCGGGGATCATAGACGGCCTCCTGGCCTTCCAGCTCGCCGGCGCAGGCCGCGAGGCAGAGTGCCACCAGATCGGACTGCATCCGCAGCATGATGGGCTGGGTCTCGGGGTCGCCGAAGCGGCAGTTGAACTCGATCACCTTGGGGTTGCCTTCGGCATCGATCATCAGGCCGGCGTAGAGGAAGCCGGAATAGCGATTGCCTTCCGCGGCCATGCCGCGCACCGTCGGCATGATCACCTGCTCCATGGCGCGCTGGTGCACCAGGTCGGTCACCACGGGCGCGGGGGAGTAGGCCCCCATGCCACCGGTGTTGAGACCGGTATCGCCATCGCCGACCCGCTTGTGATCCTGGCTGGTGGCCATGGGCAGCACCTGCTCGCCGTCCACCATGACGATGAAGCTGGCTTCCTCGCCGGTGAGGAACTCCTCGATCACCACCCGGGCACCGGCATCGCCGAAGGCGTTGCCGGAGAGCATGTCACGCACCGCCTCTTCCGCCTCTTCGAGGGTCATGGCGACGATCACCCCTTTACCGGCCGCCAGGCCGTCGGCCTTGATGACGATGGGGGCACCCTGCTGGCGCAGATAGGCCAGGGCCGGCTCCACCTCGGTGAAGTTCTGGTAGGCGGCGGTGGGGATGGCGTGGCGCGCCAGGAAGTCCTTGGTGAAGGCCTTGGAGCCCTCCAGCTGGGCGGCGGCGGCGGTGGGGCCGAAGATGGTCTGCCCCTCGGCGCGAAACGCATCCACCACCCCTTTCACCAGGGGGGCTTCCGGGCCGACTATGGTCAGCCCTATCTGCTGCTCCTTGGCGAAGGCCAGCAGGGCCGGGATGTCGGTGGCCTCGATGGCGACGTTCTCGACGCCCGGCTCGAGCCGGGTGCCCGCATTGCCGGGGGCCACGAACACCTGGCTCACCAGGGGGGACTGTTTGGCCTTCCAGGCCAGGGCGTGTTCGCGACCGCCATTACCAATTACCAATACTTTCATGTCTGGGCTCTCGAATAGGGATCAGGGTCGGATCCGAGAGGGCTGCCTGGGCAGCCCTCTTCTGATGATCAGTGGCGGAAGTGGCGCATGCCGGTGAACACCATGCACATGCCGTGTTCGTCGGCGGCGTCGATCACCTCGCTGTCGCGCATGGAGCCACCGGGCTGGATGACGCAGGAGATGCCCGCGGCGGCGGCGGCATCGATGCCGTCGCGGAACGGGAAGAAGGCGTCGGAGGCCATGACGGAACCCGCCACGGTCAGCCCCTCATCGGCCGCCTTGATGCCGGCTATCTTGGCCGAGTAGACTCGGCTCATCTGGCCGGCGCCGACGCCTATGGTCTGGCCGTCTTTGGCGTAGACGATGGCGTTGGACTTGACGAACTTGGCCACCTTCCAGCAGAACAGCAGGTCTTTGAGCTCCGCTTCGGTCGGCTGGCGCTTGCTGACCACGGTCAGATCCCCCAGGGTGACCATGCCGTGATCCCGCTCCTGCACCAGCAGGCCGCCGTTGACGCGCTTGAGGTCAAACCCTTGCGCCGGCGCCGTCCACTGGCCGCATTCCAGCAGGCGAACGTTCTGCTTGGCGGCCACGGCGTCGCGGGCGGCCTGGCTGATGCTGGGGGCGATGATCACCTCCACGAACTGACGGGCGACGATGGCGGCGGCGGTGGCGCCATCCAGTTCGCGGTTGAAGGCGATGATGCCGCCAAAGGCCGAGGTGGGGTCGGTCTGGTAGGCGCGGTCATAGGCACCCAGCAGATCGTCGCCGATGGCGACGCCGCAGGGGTTGGCGTGCTTGACGATGACGCAGGCCGGCTCACTGAACTCCTTCACGCACTCCAGCGCCGCGTCTGTGTCGGCGATGTTGTTGTAGGAGAGCGCCTTGCCCTGCAGCTGGATGGCGCTGGCCACCGAGCCCGGTGCGGCCTGCTCTTCGGCGTAGAAGGCGGCAGCCTGGTGGCTGTTCTCGCCGTAGCGCATGTCCTGCTTCTTGATGAACTGGGCGTTGAAGGTGCGCGGGAAGCGGGACTCCTCGTCGCCCTCCTTGTTGTCGCCGTATGAGGGCACCAGGGTGCCGAAGTAGTTGGCGATCATGCCGTCGTAGGCGGCGGTGTGCTCGAAGGCGGCGATGGCCAGATCGAAGCGGGTGGCCAAGGTCAGGCTGTTGCCGTTGCCGTCCATCTCGGCGATGACGCGCGCGTAATCGGCCGCCTTGACGACTATGGTGACGTCCTTGTGGTTCTTGGCGGCGGAGCGCACCATGGTCGGGCCGCCGATGTCGATGTTCTCGACGGCGTCAGCCAGGGTGCAACCAGGCTTGGCCACGGTGGCGGCGAAGGGATAGAGGTTGACGACGACCATGTCGATGGGGGAGATAGCGTGCTGGGCCATGATGGCGTCATCCTGGTCGCGACGGCCGAGGATGCCACCGTGAACCTTGGGATGCAGGGTCTTGACCCGGCCGTCCATCATCTCGGGGAAACCCGTGTAGTCGGAGACCTCGGTCACCGGCAGGCCGGCGTCGGCCAGCAGCTTGGCGGTGCCGCCCGTCGAGAGCAGAGCCACGCCGCGCTCGTTGAGTGCCTTGGCAAATTCCAGTATGCCGGTCTTGTCAGAAACACTCAGCAGTGCACGGCGAATGGGCCTGGCTTGTTCCATCACTCTATCGTCCTCAGGGTGCGGGGACTTCCATGCAGGCTGTGTAAGCACCATGACACAGAGAGTCCCCAAATAAATGGATGTGGGGGTATTTCGCAAACCACTCTGGGGCCCGGGAGGGCAAGAGTGGTTTAGGAAATGCCCGCTTGGTGCGGCGCTCTCTTGTGGGCGCGTATTCTACACAAAAAATGTGAGCCGTGGTGGATTTTTTGTCGCGGCAACCCCTTGTGCCACAAGGGGCTAAACGTTTTTCTTGGGTTGATTGGTAAACGTTTTTATTTTTAGTGAGTTAGGGGTAAAGGCGAGGCGGTCAGGGGGATCCCGTGTTGTTTCCGGCCCTTGGCTGGCAATTTGGTGGCAAAGGCGGGATAGTGACAAGGTTTGGCTTCAAATGAATTTTTTTGACAGCCTGGGTTCATAACGGTGGCCCATGGAGGCCGGGTTGAGGGGCAGACATGTACCGGATTGGAGAGCTGGCCAAGGCGTGCGGGGTCAAGGCCGACACCCTGAGGTTTTACGAAAAGAGCGGGCTGATCGCCCCCAGCATCCGCAACGAGTCCGGTTATCGGCTCTATGGCGAGCAGGACAGGCGGCGGCTCGAATTCATCATCCGCGCCAAGTCGGTGGGCTTCTCCCTGATGGACATAGGCGAGCTGCTCGCCCTCGATACCAACAAGGCCAGTGTGACCTGCCAGGAGGTGAAGGCGGTGGCCGATGCCAAGCTGGTACAGGTGGAGCAGAAGATAATGGAGCTGACCCGCTTTCGCGAGAACCTGAGGGCGCTGTCCGACATCTGCTGCGGCGGCCCCCGCTCGGCGCAGCACTGCGCCATCCTGGAGACCCTGGAGTCCGGCGCCCCGTCCCGCCACGAGCATCATGATCATCGCCATGAATAGGGTCTGGGGAACGGGGGGCGACCCCCTTGCCCCGGCGGTGATTCAATGACAGAATCGCCGGGTTTTTGACCGGTTCGGGTTGTCGGGCGGGCCTGCCGAGGCTGCCTCAACCCCTGAATGAAGAGCGTGACAATGAGGAGCCATCATGGCCAAGAAGAGGAAGGATGACGTCAGCATGGCGTCTGTGATGACAACCCAGGAGCCGGGTTATGCCCATCGACGGGGCGAGATCAAGGATAACCACCTGCAGGCGCTGCTGACGGATCCGCTGTTTTGCAGCCGGGTCGAGCCGAGCAGGAAGGGCAAGGGGAGTTACCAGCGCAAGGCCAAGCATGGCAAGCGGTGGGAGCCCGGCCAACAGCGGATGATCCACGTCTGCTGCTGAGCGGGTTTCTGCCGGCCAGGCTGGCCAGATGACAAAGGGGCGCCATCGGCACCCCTTTGTCGATACGATAACGCAGTGACTATTGGTGCTCAGTTCAGGAATTAGAAGGCAATCAGATAGAAACCACCCATCTTCTGCTGAATGCCGCACCAATCGAGGCTGGACTGCTTGCCGTTGATAATCAGTTCGTTCTTGCCGTCATCGCGCAGGTAAAAATGGTGGGTTTCACCACGGCGGTCCATTGCCTGAAAGTAGTAATCGCTCTGCCAGCCGAGCTGTTCGTTACGCCACAACAGGGATTCGCCTTGCTCATACGTAACCGTTACCGATTTGGCTTTGATGATGGCTGGACAGAGCTGAGCCAGGTGGCCCACCTTCTCTTTGACGACTGAAGTGCGGTCGATTCCATCATGATTACCGCGCAGACTGATATTAACCTGCTGCTTGGTAGGCATTGCCAGATAAGCTACGCCACTACCAACCAGTGCAATCACTCCCAATACAGCCCAACCAAAACTGTTTATCTTTGCCATCTAAACTCTTCTTTTTCTGTTACTCGTTCACCGACTTGCAGAACTCCAGATAGTCGAGCGATCACTCGTCCATAAAGAGCTCGAGCAGTACGTTGAGGTAACGATGGCCCAGGGCCGTCAGTTGCCAGTGATCCCCGTGATCGTCGATCAGCTCCTTGCTGTGGGCGATGTCGAGCATGGTCTCGACCCGCTCCAGGGGCAGGCCGGTATAGGCTTCGAACTCCCACTTGGGCACGGGTTCGAACAGGCGGAAGCGGTTCATGAAGTACTCCAGCGGCAGATCCGCCGCCGCCACCTGCCACTGGCTGTCGAGGTAGTCCCGCACCGGATCCAGATAGCCCTTGGGGTGTTTGACCTTGGCGCTGCGCAGCACCTGTTGTCCCGCCAGATCCGTCACCTTGCCGTGGGCGCCGCAGCCGATGCCCAGATAGTCGCCAAAGCGCCAGTAGTTGAGGTTGTGGTGGCACTGGTAACCCTCCTTGGCGTAGGCGGAGATCTCGTACTGACGATAGCCCCGGGCGGTGAGCAGGGCATGGCCCCGCTCATAGATGTCCCAGAGGATGTCGTCATCGGGCAGGGTGGGCGGCTTGGAGGCAAACGCCGTGTTCGGCTCTATGGTGAGCTGATACCAGGAGAGATGGGGCGGCGCGCAGTCGATGGCCTGCTGCAGGTCGTAAAGCGCATCGTCCAGGCTCTGATCCGGCAGGCCGTGCATCAGATCCAGGTTGAAGGTGGGAAGCTTGATGGCGTGGGCCAGGGCGGCGGCCTTGCGCGCCTCCTCTGGGCCGTGGATGCGGCCGAGCCGGGTCAATTTGTCTTGCTGGAAGCTCTGCACCCCGATGGAGATGCGGTTGATGCCGGCGTGCTGGAAGCCGGCGAACTTGTCCGCCTCCACCGTGCCCGGATTGGCCTCCATGGTGATCTCGCAGTTCGTCATCAGAGGAATGCGCGAGCGCACCCCGTCCAGCAGCGCCTGCATCGCCTCCACGGAGAGCAGACTCGGCGTGCCACCGCCGATAAAGATGGAGGAGAGGGCCCGACCCTGAGCCCACTTGAGATCCTGGCTCAGATCCTCCAGCAGGGCGGCCACATATTCCATGTGCGGCAGCTCCCCCTTCTGGGCATGGGAGTTGAAGTCGCAGTAGGGGCACTTCTGGACACACCAGGGCACATGAATATAGAGGGAGAAGGGCGGCAGTTGCAGCATGGGGCTTCCAATGATCAAACAGGGGCCGATGGATTGGCCCTGGTAGCAGATGAGGATACGGGCTCGTCGAACCAAGGCTCAGCGAACAAACGGGGGCTGATGGCCCCCATTGTAGATGACAACGGTAGATGACAACGCAAACCTGGGTCTGTCGCTGTGCCTGAACTCAGTGCATCGCCGCCAGTGCGGCCTTGAGCTTGGCCAGGGCCTGGCCGCGGTGGCTGAGGCGGTTCTTGAGCTCGCTCGGCATCTGGGCGGCGCTGCAATCCTCGTCGGGCACGAAGAAGACGGGGTCATAGCCAAAGCCCTGTTCACCGCGGGGCGCATCCAGGATGAGGCCCTCCCAGCTCGCCTGACAGATGATGGGGGTGGGATCGTCGGCGTGGCGCATATAGACCAGCACGCACCAGAAGCGGGCGCTCTTGAGGTAGTCGGGGGCGCCGTTGAGCTCGGTCAGCAGCTTGTCGATGTTCTCCCTGTCGCTGGCCTGATCCCCGGCGAAGCGAGCGGAATAGACCCCGGGGCGACCATGGAGCAGATCCACTTCCAGACCAGAGTCGTCGGCCACGGCGGGCAGGCCGGTGAGGCGGGCGGCGTGGCGCGCTTTGATGATGGCGTTCTCGACGAAAGTGGTGCCCGTTTCGTCGGCATCGGGCACGGCAAACTCGCTCTGGGGGATCACCTGGATCTTCATGTCGGCCAACATGGCGGCCAATTCCTTGACCTTCTTCTGGTTTCCTGTTGCCAGGACAAGCTTGTTCATCGTGCACCTCCGCAAAAATAACCTGCGCATTCTACGGGCAGGCCCGCGTCAATCAAAGGGGCAATTGTCGAGTTTGTGGCACCCGGGGACGGGCGATGGGCCGACGTGCGCCAAGCAGGCTCACAGGGTGAGGCGGTCTGGCTCGAGCAGGGTGAGCGCGCCGCCATAGACGGCCCCCGTGTCTATCCAGCAGAGGTTGCCGTGGCGCCACCAGCCAGTGCGCAGCGGGGTGTGGCCCATCACCACCAGATCGACATGGGCGATCCGCGTCTGGGGCAGGGCGGGGTCTTGCAGCAGGCGCAGCAGGCGGCCGCGCTCCCACAGGAGAGCCTCCCTGTGCCTGGCCAGAAAGGCCGGGGTGAGCGCATGCCAATCGTCCGCCACCGGATCGGCATGCACCAGGCCGATGCGCCGACCCAGGGCCGTCTGCAGGGTGAGGGCCAGGGGCAAGCGGGCCAGCTGGGGCAGCCGCGCCCGGATCCTGGTCTGCTCCCGGGGGCTGAGGGCATCAAACCATGCGCCCCCGTTGCGACGCCAATGCGCCCTGGCCTGGGGATCGGCGCAGCTCAGGGCGCTGTGCAGCATGGCTTCGTGGTTGCCGAGCACCGCATGAAACCAGGGCTGGTCGAGCAGGGCCAGGCAGCCCGGGCTCTCTTCGCCCCGGTCGATGAGATCCCCCACCGAGCAGAGCCTGTCCCCGGCCGCCGGATCAAAGTCGAGGCGCGCCAGGGCCTGGTTGAGCTGGGCCAGGCAGCCGTGCAGATCCCCGACGATCAGGGTGCGGCCGGGGATGGAGATGACAGGGGGCATGGGACCTCCGGGTGTCCGCCAGCCAGGCGATGATCGGGTGTCGTGGGGGAGTGATTTCTCATATGGAATAACATTGGTGAGTAAATACCATTTCTGTTCATTTCACTGAGCCAGTAGACTGCCGCCCCACTCCAGTAAGCTTAGGCCTCCCCAGGCCCGTATGAGGTAAGTCATGCCCCTGATCCTGTTACTCGTGCTCTTGGTGCTGTTCAGCCCACTGGCCATCGACATCTATCTGCCGGCCATCCCGCAGATGGCCGAGCAACTGGGGGCCGACGTGACCCTGATGCAGGGCACCATCACCTGGTTTTTGTTCAGCATGGGACTGGGGCAGCTGCTGGTGGGGCCGCTTGCCGATCGCTACGGCCGCAAGCCGATCGCCCTGTGCGGCGTGCTGCTCTATGGCCTGAGCGCCCTGGGGGCCGGCTTCGCCGCCAGCCTGGGGGAGCTGATGCTGGCCCGGGTGCTGCAAGGCTTCGGCGCGTGCGCCACCTCGGTCGCCGCCTTCTCCGTGGTGCGTGACAGCTATGGCCCCAAGAAGAGCGGCCAGATGATCTCCTATCTCAACGGCGCCATCTGCTTCATCCCGGCGCTGGCCCCCCTGCTCGGTGGCTGGTTGACCGCCCAGGCGGGCTGGTCCGCAAACTTCTGGTTCATGGCGGGTTATGCCGCCCTGGTCGGTTGCTGGCTGGTGTGGCGCATGCCGGAGACCCGCCCCGAGGAGACCCGCAGCGAGGGGGCCCTGATCAGCTGGGAGCGTTACAGCCCTGTGCTGCGCTCCCCCAGCTTCCTGTTCAATGCCAGCCTCTGCATGCTGGCGATGGCGGTGATCCTGGCCTATGTCACGGCGGCGCCGGTGCAGCTGATGGTCAAGCTGGGACTGGACATGAACGGCTTCAGCCACTGGTTCACCGCCAATGCCGTCCTCAATATTGCCACCTGCTTCCTGGCACCGCGCTTCATCGCCAGGGTCGGCCCCAGGCGCACCCTGCGTCTCGGCTTGCTGGTGATCTGCCTGTCGGCCCTGATGCTGACCCTGGTGCAGCCTATTCCCCATCCCCTGGCCATGATGGGTCCTGTGTTCCTCTCCAGTATCGGGTTCGCCATGGTGCTGGGGGCCGCCGCCGGCATGGCGCTGGCCCCCTTCGGGCACTGCGCCGGCACCGCCGCCGCCCTGCTGGGCCTGTTCCAGATGAGCGGGGCCGGCGCCCTGGTCGGGATCACGGGGGCCCTGATGCCGGACCCCCTCAATCAGCTTGCCCTGCACATGTGGCTGCTGCTGCCGCCCCTGCTGGTGCTGCTGACCCGCCGTGGTCGCAGCCTCTGCGTCAATGGCTGAGGGATGTAGAAGAAGACGGGGGCCCAGGCTCCCGTCGTTCAACTTGTCCTGCCCATGTGGCTGCTGCTGCCGCCCCTGCTGGTGCTGCTGACCCGGCGTGGTCGCAGCCTCTGCGTCAATGGCTGAGGGAAGTAGAAAAGAAGACTGGGGCCCAGGCCCCCGTCGTTCAACTAGCCCTGCCCATGTGGCTGCTGCTGCCGCCCCTGCCGGTGTTGCTGACCCGCCGTGGCCGCAGCCTCTGCGTCAATGGCTGATGGAAAGAGGGGAGAAGACGGGGGCCCAGGCCCCCGTCTTTGTTTTTGCCCCTGGTGCCGCCCATCCGGTCAGAAGCTGTCTGAGCCCAGGCCTCTGCGGGGCCTGACCCTCGATGGCGACAAGAGGGAGAAGTTGGCCTGAACAGTGAGCAAGTTGTGCGTAAAATCGTTCATTGTTGATTCTTTGTGTCAATAAAGCGCGTTATTTCGGGTTTATTTATCCAATGGGTGAGAAAATATCATTGTGATACGCGTTTCTATTGTCCGGGGTTGGGGTTATATTCTGCGCGCCTCTTGGCTCCCTTTCATTGCTGATCGAAGAGGGGGCAAGATGCCTGTGATGGCAACGATGCCATCTCTCCAATTTCTTGAGGGTATGCACATGAACAAAGTACTGGTAGCCGGTATCCTGGGTCTGATGTTGACCGCCTGTGGTCAGAAAGAAGAAGCGGCGACCCCTGCCGCTGACGTTGCTGCCAAAGTAGAACAAGCCGCCAGCGAAGCCGGCGCCACCGTCGAGCAGGCCGCTGACAAGGCTGGTGAAGCCGCCGCCGATGCTGGTGCTGCCGTTGAGCAGGCCGCCAGCGACGCCGCCGACAAGGTTGAAGCCGCCGTGAGCGATGCCAAGGCCAACTAAGCCGGCTCTGCCTTGAGAGACGGGCCCGGGGATTTCCCCGGGCCCGTTTTCATTGCTGCCCCCGCTCAGGGGCGCGCCAGTCGGGATTGAGCAGGGCGGTCAGCACATGATCCTCCCAGCGGCCATTGATCATCAGGTAGTCGCGGGCATACCCCTCCCGCTCGAAGCCGAGCCGGGCCAGCAGGGCTGCGCTGCGCAGATTGGCCGGCATGTGGCTGGCCATGATGCGGTGCAGCCCCAGCTCGCCGAACAGGTAGTCGATTCCCCCCTGCACCACCTCCTGCATCAGCCCCTGGCCCTGGTGGGCCTCATCGATCGAGTAGCCCAGGTGACAGGCCTGGAACATGCCATGGACTATGTTGGTGAAGTTGCAGGTAGCGATCACCCGCTCCCCGCTGCCGTCGAGGGCCACCAGGTTGACCGCCTGGCCTGCGAAGAACTGGGCATAGCTCTCCCGCAGACGGGTGAACCAGCAGGCCAGGGTGTAGAACTCGGGGTCGCGTCTGGGCTCCCAGGGGGCCAGGTGCCGGCGGTTGCGCAGGTAGTAGTCGAGCATCAGATCCGCCCGCTCGGGGGGCAGCACGGTGAGCCGGGTGCGCGCCGTCGTCAGGTGAGGCAGGGCCATCAGGCATCCCTCTGCTGCAGCCATTCGTCCCGCAGCAGGCCGTAGAGGGCGTGATCCAGCACCCTGTCCCCCAGCCGCTCGGCCCGGCGCACGACCCCCTCCTGACGCATGCCGAGCCGCTCGCACAGGGCTCGGCTCGGTTCGTTGTCGAGGGCGGCACTGATCTCCACCTTCTCCATGGCCATCTCCTCGAAGGCATGATGGATGAGGGCGCGGCAGGCGCGCGTGACGATGCCGTTGCCCTGCCAGCGCTCCGCCAGCCAGTATCCCAGGGTCACCTTGCCCAGGCTGTGGTCGATCCGGTTGTAGCTGATGATGCCGACCAGATCCCCCTGATATTCGATGGCGGTGGTGAGGGACTCGCCCCGGGCGAACCCCTCGATGGCATGACGGATGAAGGTGGCCGTGTCGTCGTGGCGCTGGATGAGGGGAGGCCAGGGCAGCCACTGGGCGAGGTAATCCCGGTTCTGTCGACAGAGGGCGTACAGTTCGGTCGCCATGTCGGGCTGCAAGAAGATCAGCGCCAGTTCGTCATCCAGCTGCCAGGTGAACATAGGGTCTCTCCATCCATGCCATCGCGTTGTGTGGTGCCAATGTAGCCAATCGGCCCGTGGAGTGCCATGGGGTCGTCATCGTCTGCCGGTGTGCGAACCGGTACGGCGAAGCATATGGGGGACCCCTGTGACAGATATGCCGAATATGGGGGGGCATTTGGCCCCGGACTCCCCACCATTGACACAAGATGCTGAGCCGGTCGCCTTCAGGGCCCACCAGGGGGCGCATCAGCAGATCCTGCTACCCCTTTGTGCTGACTTGTCAGTTTTGACAGGGCGCAATCTGGCGGGCGCTCGCTAGCTTAGAGGCGCCGGGAGTGGCCCGGCATATCATCGATTTTAAGGAAAGCTGAGATGAACAGAGTCTATGTGGCCGTCGCGCTGGCCTGCTGGGGCGGCATTGCCCTGGCGGCCGAGCAGGTAACCATCACCCAGGTCGCGGGCATGCAAGGGGCGCCGAGTGGCGCGGCCGGAGTGAGCGCACTGGCAGGGGAGGGGGAGTATCGCCAGGTGCGGGCCGTCACCCTGCCCAATGGTCAACAGCGGGTCCGCTATGAGCAGACCTGGCACGGGATCCCGGTCTGGGGTCAGGTGCTGGTGGCCGAGCAGTCTCTCGGCGGCCAGGTCAGCAAGCTGTCCGGTCAGATGCTGCGCCAGATCGAGGGCGATCTCGCCAGCCCGAAAGCCAGCCTCTCCCCCGCCGACGCGGCGGCCAAGGCCCGCGCCGGGGCCAAGGGCAGCAACGAGCGGGTCAAGCTGTTCGTGGTGCAGGATGAGGCGGGCCAGGCCCGGCTGGTCTACCTGGTCTCCTGGCTGGCGGCGAGCGAAGTGCCGAGTCGCCCCTTCGTGATGGTGGATGCCAACAGCGGCGCCGAGCTCAAGCGCTGGGAGGGGATCAACCACCAGAACGCCGGTGGACCCGGGGGCAACATCAAGACAGGGAAGTACTTCTATGGCGCCGATTTCGGCCCCCTGGTGGTCGATGCCAACTGCCGCATGAGCAGCACCCATGTCGATACCATCAACATGAACCATGGTACCTCGGGGGGATCCATCCACCAGTTCACCTGCCCGGAGAACACGGTCAAGGAGATCAACGGCGCCTACTCTCCCCTCAACGACGCCCATTACTTCGGCAACGTGGTGTTCGACATGTACCGCAACTGGTACAACACGGCGCCGCTGAGCTTCAAGCTGAAGATGCGGGTGCACTACAGCCGCAACTACGAGAACGCCTTCTGGGACGGCAGCCAGATGACCTTCGGTGACGGCGCCACCACCTTCCATCCCCTGGTGAGCCTGGACGTGGCCGCCCACGAGGTGAGCCACGGTTTCACCGAGCAGAACTCGGGGCTGGTCTACTCGGGCCAGTCCGGCGGCATCAACGAGGCCTTCTCGGACATGGCGGGCGAGGCGGCGGAAAACTACATGAAGGGCAGCAACGACTGGCTGGTGGGGGCCCAGATCTTCAAGGGCAACGGCTCCCTGCGCTACTTCGAGGATCCGACCCGGGACGGCAGCTCCATCGGCCATGCCAGCGACTATCGCAACGGCATGGACGTACACCACAGCTCCGGGGTCTACAACCGCGCCTTCTACCTGCTGGCCAATACCAGCGGCTGGAACACCCGCAAGGCGTTCGAGGTGTTCGTGCTGGCCAACCGCCTCTACTGGGGCCCCAACACCAGCTTCGATCAGGGGGCCTGCGGCGTGACCAAGGCCGCCACGGATCTTGGCTACGGCCTCGGTGACGTGGCGGCCGCCTTCAGCGCAGTCGGGGTCAATGCCGGCTGTGGCACCACCCCGCCCCCGCCGGGCAGCGTGCTGCAAAACGGGGTGCCGATGAGCAACCTCGCCGCCGCCAAGGGGGGCAAACTGAATTTCACCGTCGAGGTGCCCGCCGGTCGCAGCCAGCTGGTGGTCGCCAGCAGTGGCGGCAGCGGTGATGCGGATCTCTACGTGAAGTTCGGCGCGGCGCCCACGGCGACCAGCTATGACTGCCGTCCCTACCAGAGCGGCAACACCGAGACCTGCACCCTCAATGCCCCCAGGGCGGGGATCTGGCATGTGCAGCTGAGCGGTTACAGCGCCTTCTCCGGCGTGACCCTCAAGGCCAGCTACTGAGCCTGAACGGCATAAAGAAGAGCGCCGGCCTGGTCCGGCGCTTTTTTATGTGAGGTCCCCCGCCCAGCGCCGGGCCAGGGTGCGGGCGGCCTCGAGCACCCGCTCCTTCTCCGGGTTGGGGCGCTTGCCGCCGCGCCAGGCCATCATGACGTCCCAGTGATCCGGCGGCAGATCCGTCACATCCAGCTGCACCAGGCGACCGAACTCCAGATCCCGGGCGATGGCCAGGGCGGGCATCAGGGTGATGAAGCCGTGCTCCAGGGCCAGCTCCCGGGCGGCGCTGGCGGGCTGGATGGCATGGAGGGGCCGGGTCACCTGGCGCAGCAGCCTCAGCTGGATCAGCAGCTCATCGCAGCCCGTGCCCCACTGCTGGGGGGCGAGGCGCTCGTTGGCGATGTCTTGCAGGGTCAACCCCTGGCGACCGGCCAGGGGATGGGTGGCACAGGCCACCGCTATGATGGGGGAGCGGTAGAGCAGCTCGAGCTGGATGCCGGCGATGGCGGGGCACTTGAGGATGAAGCCGACATCCGTCTCCCCGGTCAGCAGCTCCTGCATGATGATACCGGAGTGATCCGTGCTGCAGCGGATCTCGAAGCTCTCGTCCACCAGGGCCAGCAACAGGGGGCCGAACACCACAGTAGTGAGGGAGGGGAGGCAGGAGAGGCGGATGCGTGGCAGCAGGGGTGTGCCCTGCAGGGCGAGCTGGCCGGCCGCCAGGGTGGCGAGGGCGGTATTGACCGCCGGTAGAAACTGTTCGCAGGCCGTGGTGGGGGTGGCTCCGCGGCGATGGCGGCGAAACAGCGGCTGGCCGAGGGCCTGCTCCAGCACGGCGATGCGCTGGCTCACCATGGGTTGCGACCAGCCCCTCACCGCGGCCGCCTTGCTGAAGCTGCCCCGGTTGACCACATCCAGCAGCAGTTGCAGATCATCGAGCGTCATAGCCATAAAATTTTCCAATATGAAATATAGCCAGTTGTCGGCTACCACTATATCTCTGCCCCTCGCAGAATAGCAGCATCAATTGGGGACAGAGGTGGCTATGGTGGAGCGGGCGCGGCGGCTGGGACGCTGGTTCTTGGCATTGGATTCCTTGCTGGTGATCCTGGGGTTCTTCGTGGTGATGCCCATGATCAGCCTGAGGTTCGTCGATCAGCTTGGCTGGGCGGCTGGGGTGGTGGGGCTGGCCCTGGGCCTACGTCAGCTGAGCCAGCAGGGGCTCGGCATCTTCGGCGGGTCGCTCGCCGATCGCTTCGGGGCGCGGCCGCTCATCGTTGGCGGCATGCTGCTGCGGGCCCTGGGATTCGCCAGTCTGGCCTATGCCGAGAGCGGCCTGGCCCTGATCCTCTCCTGCGTGGTCTCAGGCCTCGGGGGCTGCCTGTTCGATCCGCCACGGGCGGCCCTGGTCATCAAGTTCACCCGTCCCCATCAGCGCGGGCGTTACATCTCGCTGTTGATGATGCTGGAGAGCGCCGGGGCCGTGCTCGGCGCCCTGCTCGGCAGCTGGCTGCTCAACTTCGACTTCGAATATGTCTGCCTGTTGGGGGCTGGGCTCTTCGTCTGCGCCGCCCTGTGCAACTGGCTGATCCTGCCCGCCTACAGGATCTCCCTGCGTCCCACGCCGATCAAGGCCGGGCTCGGCCGGGTGTTGGCGGACAAGGGCTTCTGCCGGGTGGTGCTGATCTTGAGCGGCTACTATGCGCTCTGGGTGCAGGTGATGCTGATCTTCCCCATTCTGGTCAAGCAGATGGCGGGCAGCAGCACGGCGGTGGGCTGGATGTACAGCCTGGAGGCGGCCCTCTCCCTGGCGCTGCTCTATCCCCTGGCCCGCTACGGCGAGCGCCACTTCCGGCTGGAGACCCGGTTGCTGGCGGGCATCTTGCTGATGACCACCGGCATAGGCCTGGTGGCGTTTGCCACCAGCCTGGAGGCAATCTTCGTGCTGCTGGCCTGCTTCTATCTCGGCATCATCATAGTTGAGCCGGCCCGGGAGACCCTGATGACCCGGCTGGCCCACCCCAGCGCGCGGGGCAGTTACATGGGCTTCAGCCGGCTCGGCCTGGCCCTGGGGGGCATGACGGGGTACGTGGGCGGCGGCGCGCTCCATGACTACGCCATGGCCCAGGGACAGCCCTGGCTGCCCTGGCTGGTGCTCGGCACCGTCGGCGTGGTGACCCTGTTGCTGCTGGCGCGCTGCTTCGCCCACCGCCCGGAGCTGGCCCAGCTCCGGGCGTGAGCGCGAGACAAGAAGAGACCGGCCGCTGATGCGGCCGGTGTCGTTGCAGGGGGTCTTGCCTGAGCGGCGGCCATGAAAAAGCGGCCCGCAGGCCGCTTTTTCAGAGCAGGGCGTGTCGGGGTCAGAGCATGAGACCGCCGAAGAAGAAGCCCAGGGTCACGGCCATGGCGATGGTGGCGACACCCGGTACGAAGAAGGGGTGATTGAACACCGCCTTGCCGATACGGGTGGAGCCGGTGTCGTCCATTTCCACCGCGGCCAGCAGGGTCGGGTAGGTGGGCAGCACGAACAGGGCGCTCACGGCGGCGAAGGAGGCAATCGCGGTCAGCGGGCTGACCCCCAGTGCCAGGGCGGCCGGCATCAGAGCCTTTGTGGTGGCACCCTGGGAGTAGAGCAGCATGGAGGAGAAGAACAAGACCACCGCCAGCAGCCAGCTGTAGTTGTTGAGCAGATCGCCGGCCACCATCTGGATGGTGTCCATGTTGCCCTTCACGAATACGTTGCCGAGCCAGGCCACCCCCAGCACGCAGATACAGGCGGACATGCCGGACTTGAAGGTGGGCATGTTGGTGACCTGGGTGGCGTCCAGCTTGCATACCAGGGTCATGATGGTGGCGGCGGCGAGCATGATGCCCATGATGGCGCCATCGCGGGGGATGGGCGGGTGGGCAATCAGACCCACGTTGCCTGAGATGGCGGTGGCATAGGCCATGACGGCGACGATGGCGGCGACGAAGATGCCGACGGACAGCTTGGCATAGGGCTTGAGCTCGACCTGGCTGGTACCGCGCAGCTTGATCAGACCTTTCGCCTTGCGCTCCAGATAGACCTCATCTTGCTCCAGCGGCTTGCCCATCAGGTTCGCCACGAAGGCGCCCAGGATACAGGCCAGGAAGCTGGAGGGGATGCAGATGGCCAGCAGGGTCAGGTAGTCGACGCCAAAGGGTTCCAGCATGCCGGAGAAGGCCACTACGGCCGCCGAGATGGGGGAGGCGGTGATGGCGATCTGGGAGGCAATCACGGCGATGGAGAGCGGGCGGGAGGGGCGAATGCCCTGCTCCTTGGCCACCTCGGCGATCACCGGCAGGGTGGAGAAGGCGGTGTGACCCGTCCCGGCCAGCATGGTCATCAGGTAGGTGACCACGGGGGCGGCGAAGGTGATGTGCTTGGGATTCTTGCGCAGGGCCTTCTCGGCCAGGGAGACCAGGTAGTCCATGCCGCCGGCCAGCTGCATGCAGGCGATGGCGCAGATGACGGACGCGATGATCATGATCACGTCCCAGGGGATGTAACTGACCAGCTGATCACCCGGGATCTGCATGCCCAGCCCCCAGGTCAGCACCAGCACCCCCAGGCCACCGGCGAAGCCGATGCCTATGCTGCCTATTCTGGCCCCCAGATAGATAGCGCCGAGCACGACGGCCAACTCGATTCCAATCATAGTGAACACTCCGTTATTTTTTAGTTTTGAAAATGAGCTCTGGCATAAAGCCATTTCCCGATGGGCCGGGTGAACCTGCGCGTCGGGAAATGGCTTTCAGGGCCGGGAGTGTCCCGGCCCTGACTCGCTTATACGGTGGCGCCGCGCTGGAAGCGTTTGGCCTTGTACTGCGGGTTCATCAGGTTGTCGATGGAGAGGATCTCGTCGAGCTGTTCCGGGGTCAGCAGGCCGCGCTCGAGCACGACTTCACGGACGTTCTTGCCGGTCTGGGCACAGATCTTGCCGACGATATCCCCTTCGTGGTGACCGATGAAGGGGTTGAGGTAGGTGACGATACCGATGGAGTTGAGCACGTGGTTCATGCAGATCTCCGGGTTGGCGGTGATGCCTTCCACGCACTTCTCGCGCAGGGAGATGCAGGCATTCTTCATCAGGCTCAGGGATTCGAACATGGCCTGACCAATCACCGGCTCCATCACGTTCAGCTGCAGCTGACCCGCCTCGGCGGCGAAGGTAATGGTGACGTCGTTGCCGAACACCTTGAAGCAGGCCTGGTTGACCACTTCCGGGATGACCGGGTTGACCTTGGCCGGCATGATGGAGGAGCCAGCCTGCATCTCCGGCAGGTTGATCTCTTTGAGCGCGGTGCGCGGGCCGGAGGAGAGCAGACGCAGGTCGTTGCAGATCTTGGAGAGCTTCATGGCCAGACGCTTGACGGCGCCGTGCAGCATGACGTAGGCGCCGCAGTCGGAGGTCGCCTCGATCAGATCCTCGGCGGGCACATAGGCGCGGCCGGTGATCTCGGCCAGGCGCTGGATGGCCAGGGCGGAGTACTCGGGCGGGGTGTTGAGGCCGGTCCCGATGGCGGTGGCCCCCAGGTTCACCTCCAGCAGCAGCTCCTGGCAACGCTTGATGGACTTGATCTCTTCACGCAGGGTGACGGCGAAGGCGTGGAACTCCTGACCCAGGGTCATGGGCACGGCGTCTTGCAGCTGGGTGCGGCCCATCTTGAGCACGCCGCTGAACTCCTTGGCCTTGGCATCAAAGGCGGTGATCAGATCTTCCAGGGCATCCAGGGTGGTGTCCGTGCTGTTGACCACGGCGACGCGGAAACCGGTCGGGTAGGCATCGTTGGTGGACTGGCACTTGTTGACGTGGTCGTTCGGGTTGATGACGTCGTAGTGACCCTTCTCCAGCCCCATGATTTCGAGGGCGATGTTGGCCAGCACTTCGTTGGTGTTCATGTTGACCGAGGTACCGGCGCCGCCTTGGTAGACGTCGATCGGGAACTGGTCGAAACACTTGCCGGTGTTGAGCATGAGGTCGCAGGCTTCGACTATCTTGTCGGCGATTTCCGGACGAATGGTGCCCAGCTCGCCGTTGGCGAGGGCGGCGGCCTTCTTGGTCAGCACCATGCCACGGACAAACTCGGGAACGTCAGAAATTTTCTGAGTGCTCAGCTTGAAGTTTTCGACCGCCCGCAGGGTATGGACGCCGTAGTAGAGTTCATTGGACACTTCTTTGGTGCCCAGCAGATCTTCTTCGATGCGGACGTTGTTGATGTCGCTCATTGTCATGCCTCAGAAATCAGATAAATGGAAAATGATCCTCACCGAGTGGTCGCGAGTTCCTTGCGCACGGCTCATCCTGAAGCACCACACATCGAGTGGGGCGGTAGGGGAATGGCTCCCCAATTACTGTCGGCAACTTTACCCCAATGGGGGTAATCCTAACTAGACGCAGATCACTAAATTTGAGAGATTTTCAAATTTATTGCGGCTATTCAACAGATGTTGCAATTGACCCATTTACTGTGACAGAACAGGGCAGTGACGCCCAGCCATGTCAGCAGAATTTTTCCCTGAAATCACGAGTGGATCGCGCTTTGACTTGAAGATGCAGGCATCCCCCCCCATCTAATGGACAGGAATGCCGTTTCTTTGACCCGAACAGGGTGGAGAAGGCGAGTGCCAGCCAGGACTGGCCTATCTCTATCAAGCCGCACCGAGGTCAACATGGGTAAGTTGTTTCTGCTGTTTATCGGTCTCTCCCTGCTGGAGCTGACCGTCATGATCCAGGTGGGGACCGTGATCGGCGCCCTGCCGACCGTGGTACTCATAGTGCTGACCGCCATGGTGGGCAGCGCCCTGGTGAGGCGGCAGGGGCTCAAGACCCTGCTCGAGGCCCAGCAACGGATGCAACTGGGCGAGATGCCGGCCCGCGAACTGCTGGGGGGCATGCTGCTCGCCCTGGCGGGCTTGCTGCTGATCGTGCCGGGATTTGTCACCGACCTGCTGGGGCTGCTGCTGTTGCTGCCGCCGCTGCGGGGTCGATTGGCCGACAAGCTGGTCAAGGGGGTCAGGGTGCAGGGGGCCATGGGGGGCTTCCCATCCCAGGAGGGTTTTGGAACCTCCCCTGAGTCCAGGCTGCACGATCGTCCCGGCACCACCATAGAGGGGGAGTTCGAGCGCAAGGAGTGATCCTCGCGCCGACGGGGACTTTGCCCCGGCTGGGACAGGATGAGACGCAACGGGGCCGCAACAGCGGCCCCGTTTGTCATATGGCTTCGCGGCCCCCGCCTTAGCGGCGGCAGAGCCGCTCGAAGTGGTGGTGGGCATAAAACCAGGCCAGAGACCCTGCCACCAGATTGGCGATCAGTATGCCCAGATAGACTCCCTCCTCCCCGCCCAGCCGGGCGCCGAGCCAGGCCCCGGGCAGCAACAGGCAGAACAGCCTCATACCATTGAACAGGAAAGAGATGCTGGAGGCCCGCACCCCATTGAGGGAGGAGGCCAGCAGCATCACCATGCCCTGAAAACCGTAGCCGATGGGCACCAGATGCAGGTAGAGGACGATGAGGCGCACCACCTGGGGGTGGTCGCTGAACAGGGTGGCTATCAGGGGGGCGAGCAGCCAGGTCAGGCCATAGATGGCGAGCTGGAACAGCAGGGCGAAGCGCATGCAGAGCAGCAGCGCCGCCTTGGCCCTGGCCGGATTGCTCGCGCCGCAGTTCTGGGACACGAAGGGCGCCAGCACCGAGGAGAGCGCCATCATCACGATCAGCAGCAAAGCCTCGACCCGGGATGCCGCCCCGTAGGCGGCCACCACTTCGGTGCCCAGCCCGGCGAAGATGGTCATCAGCACGGCGTTGGCCAGGGGGTTGAGCATGTTGGTAAACGATGCGGGCACGGCCACCTGGAGCAGGGCGCGCCAGTGAGCCAGCAGGGCGTGACGGGGCGAGAGGCGCCAGCGCAGCAGGCCTTCCCGGTGACGCAATATGTAGAGGCTGACCAGCATGGCCATCAGCCAGGAGAGGGAGGTGGCGATGGCCGCCCCGCGAATGCCCCACTCGGGGAAGGGGCCTATGCCGAAGATGAGCAGGGGATCCAGCACCCCGTTGACCAGGCCGGCCACCGCCATCACCAGGCTGGGGGTCTTGGTGTCCCCGCTGGCGCGAATGGCGGCATTGCCCACCATGGGCAGCGCCAGCATGGGCACCGTCAGGTACCAGATCAACATGTAGTCGTGGATGAGGGCGATCAGCGCCTCCCCTGCCCCCAGCAGACGAAACAGGGGGTTGATGGTGAGGGCGCCCAGCAGGGCGAGGGCACAGACCAGGACCACGGCGAGGAACAGGCTGTCCGTGGTGAGGTGGGCCGCCTCCTCGTGCTTGCCCTGGCCCAGGGTATGGCCGATCACGGCGCTGAGCCCGGCCCCCAGTCCCATGGCCAGGGAGGTGATCACGAAGGTGACCGGGAAGGTGAAGCTGATGGCCGCCAGTGCCTGGGTGCCCAGCATGCCGATGAAGAAGGTGTCGATCAGGTTGAAGGCCAGGATGGCGACGATGCCGAGGATCATGGGACCTGTCATGCGCAGCAGAACGGCGGGCATGGGGGCGGTCAGCATGGGATTGGGTCGGGTCAAGGGCTCGTCTCTTCACGGCTGGGGACTGAGGTCTGGTTTGCGCTGGGGCAAACCCGGGTCCATGACGGGGCACGGCTATCCATCGAAGGCGTTCATAGTACGTGAAAAAATTTTTTTTGTATCCGCCCTTGAAGGGGCGGAATAAGTGCCCCACATCTGGGACATATGCAATTTGGCCAGGAATGGCCATTCCTCAAGTAACAAAGTGACTCATTTTGGGAGAGTTATCGATGAAAATTCGTCCACTGCACGACCGCGTCATCATCAAGCGCATCGAGGCTGAAGCCAAATCCGCTGGCGGTATCGTCCTGACTGGTACTGCGGCTCAGAAGTCCACCCGTGGTGAAGTTCTGGCCGTGGGGACTGGTCGAATTCTGGATAATGGCGAAGTGAAAGCCCTCGCAGTCAAGGTCGGTGACCAGGTGATCTTCAACGAAGGTTACGGCGTCAAGACCGAGAAGCTGGACGGCCAGGACGTGCTGATCCTGTCCGAGACCGACATCCTGGCGATCGTCGAAGCGTAATTTTTCCTTCCCCCGAATTGATTAAAGGATTCAACAATCATGGCAGCTAAAGAAGTTAAGTTTGGCAACGAAGCCCGCATCAAAATGCTGGAAGGCGTCAACATCCTGGCCGATGCCGTCAAGGTGACCCTGGGCCCGAAAGGCCGCAACGTGGTACTGGACAAGTCCTTCGGTGCCCCGACCATCACCAAGGATGGCGTCTCCGTCGCCCGTGAAATCGAACTGGAAGACAAGTTCCAGAACATGGGCGCTCAGATGGTCAAGGAAGTCGCTTCCAAGGCCAACGACGCCGCCGGTGACGGCACCACCACCGCCACCGTGCTGGCTCAGGCCATCGTCAACGAAGGCCTGAAGGCCGTTGCCGCCGGCATGAACCCCATGGATCTGAAGCGTGGTATCGACAAGGCCGTGGTGGCCGCCGTTGCCGAGCTGCAGACCCTGTCACAGCCCTGCGCCGACAGCAATGCCATCGCCCAGGTCGGCACCATCTCCGCCAACTCCGACGAGAAAGTGGGCAAGCTGATTGCCGAAGCCATGGACAAGGTCGGCCGTGATGGCGTCATCACAGTCGAAGATGGCCAGGGCCTGGAAGACGAGCTGGCCGTGGTGGAAGGCATGCAGTTCGACCGTGGCTACCTCTCCCCCTATTTCGTCAACAAGCCGGAAACCGGCGCCGTCGAGCTGGATGACCCCTTCATCCTGCTGGTGGACAAGAAAGTCTCCAACATCCGCGAAATGCTGCCGGTGCTGGAAGGCGTGGCCAAGGCGGGCAAACCCCTGCTGATCGTCGCCGAAGACGTGGAAGGCGAAGCCCTGGCGACCCTGGTGGTCAACACCATGCGTGGCATCGTCAAGGTGGCTGCTGTCAAGGCCCCTGGCTTCGGTGACCGTCGCAAGGCCATGCTGCAAGATATCGCCATCCTGACCGGCGGTACCGTCATCTCCGAAGAGGTGGGCATGGAGCTGGAGAAGGCGGCACTGGAAGATCTGGGCCGCGCCAAGCGCATCGTCATCACCAAAGAGAACACCACCATCATCGATGGCGTGGGTGATGCTGCCCTGATCGAGAGCCGTGTGGCTCAGATCCGTCAGCAGATCGAAGAGACCTCCTCCGATTACGATCGCGAGAAGCTGCAAGAGCGCGTGGCCAAGCTGGCCGGCGGTGTTGCCGTGATCAAGGTGGGCGCTGCCACCGAAGTCGAGATGAAAGAGAAGAAAGCCCGCGTCGACGATGCCCTGCACGCCACTCGCGCTGCCGTGGAAGAAGGCGTGGTGGCCGGTGGTGGTGTCGCCCTGGTGCGCGTGGCCGCCAAGCTGACTGGCCTGCGTGGCGACAACGAAGATCAGAACGTGGGTATCAAGGTCGCCCTGCGCGCCATGGAAGCCCCGCTGCGTCAGATCGTCATCAACGCCGGTGAAGAGGCCTCCGTCATCGCCAATGCCGTGAAGAACGGTGAAGGCAACTACGGCTACAACGCTTACTCCGAACAGTATGGCGACATGCTGGCCATGGGGATCCTGGATCCGACCAAGGTCACCCGCTCCGCGCTGCAGTTCGCCTCTTCCATCGCCGGTCTGATGATCACCACAGAGTGCATGGTCACCGAACTGCCGAAGAAAGATGCCCCTGCCATGCCGGATATGGGCGGCATGGGTGGCATGGGCGGCATGATGTAATCGCACCTTGCCATCAAACGGCCCGCATTGGCGGGCCGTTTTTTTTACTGCGGTTAAACTGGTTATATTGATAATGAAATCATTGGTGTATCTATGATGAAACTCGCTGTTTTCGCCCTGCTTGCCGGTCTCATGAGCCCGGTCATGGCCATGGAGGCGCCCAGGGGACCCGTCATCCTGACCGTGACCGGCAACGTCCAGGCCGAGCACGCGCAAGATGGCCGGGTCGCGCTGGATCTTGCCCTCATCCAGTCCCTGCCCCAGCACGAGATAGTCACCAGCAATCCCTGGGTCGACAAACCCCATCACTACAAGGGACCCAAGGTGGCGGATCTGCTGGCGGCGCTCGATGCCAGGGGCAAGACCCTGACCCTGACCGCCCTCAACAGTTTTCAGATCAAGGTCGATTGGGAGAAGGTGCAGCAATACGAGCCCATACTGGCCTGGCAGGACGACGGCATCACCATGCGGGTACGTGACAAGGGACCGCTTTGGTTTATCCTACCCTTGGACCAATATCCGGAACTCAAGCAGTCTGTCTTCACCGACATGATGATCTGGCAACTGAGTGCCATCGATATCCAGCACTGACGAGGGGGGAGGGCGGGTGAAAAGAAAGAGTTGGCCGATATTGCTCATTCTCTACCTCTCCATACTCTCATTCACCGGGAGTACCCTCTACTGCCTGGTGCAGATCCAGAATGCGACCCGGGTCATGGAGAAGTACACCTATGACGTCTCCTGGGCCTTGATGCAGTTGCAACTGGAGCTGGGACGCTTTCTCAATTCGGTCGAGCTCTACCATTATGGCGGCATCGACCATGACACCCTGATGCTGCGCTACGACATCCTGTGGAGCCGCACCCCTGTGCTGCTGAGCGGCCAGCTGCGCGAGAGCCTGCACGACAAGCAGAAGGCCCTGCGTCTGGTGCAGCTGATCGAGAGCACCATCCGCGAGCTCGAGCCCCGTATCATGGCTCTCAATAGCGGCAATGGTGACTATCAACAGGTGATGATGCGGCTCTCTCCCTTGCAAGAGCCACTCTCCTACTCCCTCGCCTCCGTGATGCAACAGAACATCAAGGTCTACACGGGCAATGACCAGCGTTTTGGCTCTTTGCGCAACTCCTTGCTGTTCATGGTGAGCGGTCTGCTGCTGTCTGTGGTCATGCTCAGCATCCTGCTGATCCGTGAGGGACGCCGTCACTATCGGGAGGCTCGCCTCGATCCGTTGACCGGTCTCTCCAATCGCCTCGCCCTGCTGGAGCAGATGGAGGAGTGCGTCACCCGGGAGCAGCCCTTTGGGCTGGTGCTGATAGACATCAACGAGTTTCGCGATATCAACAGCAAGTTTGGCTACAACATCGGCGATCTCTTGCTGCAAGAGCTGGCACGCCGGCTGACCTCACTGTGCAACGAGAGTGAATGGGCCGCGCGGCTGGTGGGGGATCAATTCGCCATCATCCAGCGCGGCAGCAGCGACCTCAAGCAGGTGCGCGAGCTGGTCTCCCGTCTGCTCCATCTGATCAAGCAGGACATACTGCTGGATCACTACCCGTTTCGCCTGGAGGTGGGGATCGGTATCGCCTTCTTCCCGATGGACAGCGAGGAGACTCAGGAGCTGCTGAGCCGGGCCGAGCAGGCGCTTTTCCACAGTCGCAAGACCCATGTGCCCTATGTCATCTACGACAAGTCCCTGCAAAACGAGACGGCAAGGCGCAAGCACCTGGCCTCCGACATGGTGGTGGCTCTCGAGCGCAATGCCCTCGAACTCTACTACCAGCCCATCATCAATCTGGAGACGGGACGCTGCGAAGCCGTCGAGGCCTTGCTGCGCTGGCGCCACCCCGAGCTTGGCTTCATTCCTCCCAATGAGGTGATCCAGGTGGCCGAGGAGTTTCAGCTGGCCGAGAAGCTGGGCAGCTGGGTGTTGAATACGGCCTGTGAGCAGCTCTATCAATGGCAGCAACTGGGATTGGTCGATCTGCAGATGTGCGTCAACATCTCCCCCGGCATGTACCAGCGCAGCCTGCTGAAACTGGTCGCCAAGGCCTTGATGGATCATCATATTCCCGCCACCCACCTGGTGCTGGAGGTGACGGAGGACACGACGATGCACGAGGTGAAAAATTCGCTGCAACTGATGCAGGACCTGGATCAGCAGGGGGTGCAGCTGGCCCTTGATGATTTTGGTACCGGCTACTCCTCCCTCAGCTATCTGCAGAAACTGCCGGTGAGCAAGGTGAAGATCGACCGCTCCTTCATCCAGGGGATCGACAGTTCCGTCGAGGCCGCGGAGCTGGTCGCCAACATCTGCCGACTCGGCTCCATGCTGGGCAAGACGCTGGTGTGCGAGGGAATTGAGACCCAGGCCCAGCTCGATGTGCTGCGCAGCCTCACCGATATTCATCTCTATGGTCAGGGCTACCTGTTCAGCCGTCCGGCCCAGGCCGAGGCCGCCTATCAGACTCTGCTGGAGATGGAAGAGCGTTGGCTGGGGGGCAAAGAATCCGGCAAGGCATGCAACAGTTGAACGATCGTGGCTCATGGTTCTGCTCCCCTGGCCGATAGCCTGAAGGCAGGAGGAATGCAAATGGAAATATCTGGTTCTACATCTGCATCTTATGGAAGTGCCATGATGGTCGCCAGCCTGGCGAAGAAGCAACAGGTGCAGGAGGGGCAAACCGCCCTGGCCCTGTTGCAGGGCGCAGCGCAGTCCGCTCCCGCGCCCAAGAGCACGGCAGGCAGCACCCTGGGTGGCAACATCAACATCCACGTATGATGCCAAGCAACAAAAAGCCTCGGTCTCTCGACCGAGGCTTTTCTTTATTTGGGAGTCTGTATAGGGAGCCTTAGCAGGAGAAGGGAGCCGGGGCCTCAAAGGTCATCCGCTCGCCGCTGCGGGGGTGGCTGATGGTCAGACTGGCCGCATGGAGATAGAGATGGGGAGCCGCCGCCAGGGCCTGTGGGTGGGCATAGAGGTTGTCCCCGAGGATGGGGTGCCCAAGTTCTAGCATATGGACCCGCAGCTGGTGCGAGCGACCCGTGATGGGGGTCAGCTTGATCAGGCTGTTGCCGTTTTCCACCTTCAGCGTCTGCCACAGGGTCAGGGCATGGCGCCCCTCCTCGAAATCCACCTTCTGTTTGGGCCGGTTCGGCCAGTCCACGCACAGAGGCAGGTCAATCTCGCCGGACTGCGCCGCCGGCTCGCCCCAGACCCAGGCGAGATAGTGCTTCTCCGTCTCCCGCTCGCGAAATTGCCGGCTCAGCTCCCGGTGGGCATTGGGGTTGAGCGGGATCACCAGCACCCCGGTGGTGGACATGTCTAGGCGATGGGCCGCCGCCGCCTTGGGGTGCTGCTGCTTCACCCTGTGCAGGACGCTGTCTTCATTCTCGGGGCCGCGCCCGGGGACGCTCAGCAGGCCGGTGGGCTTGTTGACCACCATGATGTCCTTGTCCTTGAACAGGATATCGAGCCAGGGTTCCAGAGGCGGTGAGTATTCAAACATAAAGGTCTCGCATCAGAAGGTGGGGGCAAGCCCCCATCGGTTATGGGTAACCACAATCATAAAGGGCATGAGATCCCGCGTGGGCCGGATCATGGCTCTTCACTGCTTTGTCAGTTATGGGTGACCACGATAAAGAGTGCATGGCATCCAGCCTGATCAGGTCATGGCTCTTTAGTACCGCGTCAGTTATGGGTGGCCACGATAAAAAGGGCATGGCATCCAGCCTGATCAGGTCATGCCTCTTTAGTACCGCGTCAGTTATGGCTGACCACGATAAAAAGGGCATGGCATCCAGCCTGATCAGGTCATGCCTCTTTAGTATCAAGTCAGTTATGGGTGACCACGATAAAGCGGATGGCATCCAGCTTGAGTTGGGTCTGATCGATCAGGTGGTGCAGCTCCGCTTGCAGGTCGCGCAGATAGTCGATCTCGCTGTCACGCACGTTCGGGTTGACGGCCTTGAGGGCTTCCAGCCGGTCCAGATCCTGTTGCAGCGTCTGCGCCATCTGACCACGGGCCTCATCGACGATGGCGACCTTCAGGGTGTCGGCAATGACCTGACCCTTGCCGATCAGCCCATGGATCACCGGCTGGGACGCAGTCACCAACTTGCTGCCCAGGTGACGATTGACCGGGGTCAGCTGGCGGTTGAAGGCATCGAACGCCACTTTTTCGCCCAGGTTCTGGCCGTTCTTGTCCATCAGCAGACGGATCGGAGTTGGCGGCATGAAACGGTAAAGCTGAGGGTGGGCCGCCGACTCGGCCACGAAGATCAGCTCCAGCAGGATGGAGCCCACCGGCAGCGCCTTGTTCTTGAGCAGGGCAACCGAGGTGGCCCCAATCTCGGAACCCAGGATCAGATCTATGCCGCCGCGCATGATGGGGTGATCCCAGGAGAGGAAGAACATATCGTCCCGGGAGAGGGCGGTATCCCTGTCGAAGGTGACCGTCATGCCGTCCTGGGGCAGGCCCGGGAAGCTGGAGACCAGCATGTGATCCCCCGGGGTCAGCACCAGGGCGTTTTCGCCCCTGTCATCCTGATTGACGCCGATCTCGTCGAACATCTTGAGGGCAAACGAGATCATGGCTGTGTCGTCATCTTCGGCGGCCAGCTTCTCGACCAGCTGTCTGGCGGCATCGCCCCCGCTGGAGTGGATCTCCAGCAGGCGATCGCGCCCCTGCTCGAGGCGCGCCTTGAGCGGTTCGTGCAACTCGCGGGTTCGGTCGAGCAAGGCGTCGAGTTCGTCGGTGTCACCGCTGTTGGCGGCCAGCAGCTCGAACAGCTGATCCTGCACGGCCTCGAATACCGGGCGGGCCGTGGGGCAGGTCTGCTCGAAGGCATCCAGGCCATCATGGTACCAGCGCAGGAGCGCAGGCTGGGCACTGCCCGCCAGGTAGGGGACGTGGATCTCGACCGTGTTCTGCTGGCCAATCCGGTCCAGACGACCGATGCGCTGCTCCAGCAGATCCGGGTTGAGGGGCAGGTCGAACAACACCAGGTGGCTGGCAAACTGGAAGTTGCGACCCTCGGAGCCGATCTCGGAGCAGAGCAGCACCTGGGCGCCGCCCTCGGCCTGCGCGAAATAGGCGGACGCCTGATCCCGCTCCAGGATGGACATGCCTTCGTGGAAGACGGTGGCGCGGATCCCCTCGCGGGTGCGCAGTGCCTCTTCCAGAGCCAGGGCGGTGGCCGCCTCCGAGCAGATTACCAGCACCTTCTGCTGGCGCGCGCCGAGCAGCAGCTCCAGCAGCCAGTCGATGCGGGGGTCGAACTGGGTCCAGCTGGCGCTATCGCCCTCGAACTGCTGGTAGATCTTCTCCGGATAGAGGTAGCGCAGGGCGCGAGCCTGCAGGTCGCCCCCATTGCCCCCCATCATGCTCATCACCTTGATGGCGGTCTTGTACTGCTCCGGCAGCGGCATGGGGTAGACATTGAGGTGACGCTCGGGGAAGCCCTGGATATTGGCGCGGCTGTTGCGAAACAGCACCCGGCCGGTGCCGTGCTGGTCCAGCAGCTTGGCGACCGCCTGCTGACGGGCGGCAGCATCGCGCAGATCCAGCCCTTCCAGCTGGCTGGCGAGGATCTGCTTGGCCTCCTCGTTCAGGGTCTCGCCATCGAGCAGCTCCTGGGCTGCCGTGGCCACCTGGCCATAGGCCTGTTCCTCGGCGAGGAAGGCATCGTAGTCGTAGAAGCGCTCGGGATCGAGCAGACGCAGGCGGGCAAAGTGGCTCTGGTGGCCCAGCTGATCCGGGGTGGCGGTCAGCAGCAGCACGCCCGGCACCTGTTCGGCCAGGGCTTCCACCATCTCATAGGCGCGGCTCGGCGCCTCCACGCTCCACTCCAGGTGATGGGCCTCGTCGACCACCAGCAGATCCCATTCGGCTTCCAGCACCTGTTCGAAGCGGCGGCGCTTCTTGCGCAGGAAGTCGAGGCTGCAGATCACCAGCTGTTCGGTCTCGAAGGGGTTCTCCGCATCGGCGAAGGCTTCGATGCAGCGCTCCTCGTCAAACAGGGAGAAGTGCAGGTTGAAGCGGCGCAGCATCTCGACCAGCCACTGATGCTGCAGGGTCTCGGGCAGTAGGATGAGCACCCGCTGGGCGCGACCGGAGAGCAGCTGCTGGTGGATGATCATGCCCGCTTCTATGGTCTTGCCCAGACCCACTTCATCGGCCAGCAGGACACGGGGGGCATAGCGATGACCCACCTCATGGGCGATATAGAGCTGATGGGGGATCAGGCTGACCCGGCCACCGGCCAGACCGCGGGTCGGGTTACGACGGCGCTTGTGCTGATTGACCAGGGCTTCGTAGCGCAGGGTAAAGCGGGACATCCGATCGATCTGACCGGCGAACAGGCGCTCCTGCGGCTTGTTGAACTTGATGAAATTGTTGAGAAACACTTCCTTGAGCGCCACGGGTTCACCGTTGTCGGTGCGTGTGCCTACATATATAAGGAGGCCATCCTTTTCCTGCACTTCGTCGACGGTCAGGGTCCAGTCCTCATGGCTGGCAATCTGATCCCCCACATTGAAGCTGACCCGGGTGACCGGCGCCTCTTCTTTGGCATACATGCGGTTTTCACCGGTCGCCGGAAACAGCAGGGTCACCATGCGCCCTTCGACGGCCACAACTGTTCCCAACCCCAGATCCGTTTCCGTATCACTAATCCAACGCTGGCCAAGTGCAAAAGGCATTAAACTCTCCAAAGCCCAACAAGAGTGTGTGAATCACAAAGGGGCGCTATGTTACCCGAAGGCGTGAACGCGATCATCATGGATATGGTTGGCAGCAAAGATAGCCACTCCTCCCTATGTGTCATGGAGCCCCATTGCCCCTGACCGGCTTGTCCGTTGGGTTAAGCGCTCAATAAATGAGTGTTTTGCTGCATTTACCAGCGAACGCACTCTTTCTGTCATCTTTTTGTCATTCTTCCCTTGCCAGCGGGCGCGCCATCCCTATAATGCGCCCCTACCAGCACGGCGGAACACGCCAACCTGATGAGCCAGCTTCCTTGTGAAGCAGGCGCCGAAAGAAAAGCGAAAACAACCGCTTGACTTTCGAAGTGAGGAGCGTAAGATGCGCCTCCTCAACGCGATAAGCGTGACGCTCTTTAACAATTTGAATCAAGCAATCTGTGTGGGCACTCACAGCATCGAGCATCAAAATTAATTTTTGATTTTCAATGTCTGGTGAAGTGACCAAGACGACTTGTTAGCAATAACAAGCCGAACAGTTTATTTCAGCAATTCATTGAGCCGCTTTTCGAAGCAACCAAACTTAAATTGAAGAGTTTGATCATGGCTCAGATTGAACGCTGGCGGCAGGCCTAACACATGCAAGTCGAGCGGCAGCGGGAAAGTAGCTTGCTACTTTTGCCGGCGAGCGGCGGACGGGTG
>NZ_JBKISU010000016.1:0-99170 GCF_050266975.1 Aeromonas sobria | reverse complement strand
CCACACAGATTGCTTGATTCAAATTGTTAAAGAGCGACGCAGCTTTTGGCTGCTGCGGGAGTGGCATTCTACTCAACCGCCTTCTCGAGTCAAGCCCTATTTTCAAAGGCTTTTCGAGGTTATCGACCGGGTTGTTTGCGTTGCCGCTGCCCTGTCGATGGAGGCGCATTATAGAGAGATTGATCGCGCTGGCAAGGGGCTAACTGCAATAAAACTGTAAAAATCGGCATTTATTTAGTTATTCATAACCAAGCACAGCTTTTATACAAACTTATCCACAGAAACACCGTAAAACGGCTCGATTGCCATGAACCAGAGACCGTTTTCCCCGGTGCCTTCCTGGTTAATCATGGCGGCGAGCCCCCCTCGCCAATATCTCTCGTATATAAAGAAGGGATCACCTCAGCCCCGCCTCTGTGACCCAGAGGGCGATCAATTCGGCGGCTGGCAGGGAGCGACAACCCGAGACATTCTGCCCGGCCCAGAGCGGCGAGAAGCCGCAGTCCCCCCTCTTTTCAGCGGCGGCTCGCAACGGTGCCAATGCACGGCTGGCATGGGGAAAGGCCGGGGCCACCTCCGAGAAGGGGCCAAGCTCGCACATCAAGCGGTTCACTATGCCTCTGGCAGGACGGCCACTGAACAGATTGGTCAAGGCCGTATGCTGGCCATGGGTCCCCTGGATGGCGGCGCGGTGCAAGGGCGAGGTCGTCGCCTCGGAACAGCAGAGAAAGGCCGTTCCCATCTGCACGGCGCTCGCCCCCAGAGCCAGGGCGGCCAGTATTCCCTTGCCATCGACTATGCCTCCGGCGGCGATGAACGGCAGGTCTACCGCCGCCACTATCTGGGGCAAGAGCGTAAAGGTTCCCTGCTGCAGCGCGAGATCTTCGCTCAGGAAATGGCCACGGTGGCCACCGGCCTCCAGCCCTTGGGCGATGATGGCATCGGCGCCATGGTGCGCCAGCCACTGGGCCTCAGCCACAGTGGTGGCGCTGGCAAACACCTTGGCCCCCGTGGCTTTCACCCTGGCAAGCAGTTCGGGGACCGGCAGGCCGAAATGGAAGCTGACCACGGCGGGTTTGAACTCGGCCAGGACGGCGGCATGCTCGTCATTGAAGGGGGCACGACCGGGCGCCGTCGTCGTGACATCGGCGTCCACCCCGAACTCGGCATAATAGGGTGCAAGCACCCCTCGCCAGCGGCGCTCCTCGGCCGGTTCAGGCTCACTCTGTCGATGGCAGAAAAAGTTGATGTTGAAAGACCCCGGACCACTGGCCGCCAGTTGCTCCAGCGCCTTGCGCAGCTCGGCCGGGCCGAGCATGGCCGCCGGCAAGGATCCCAGGGCGCCCGCCCCGGTCGCCGCCATGGCCAGCTCGGTGCCCTGCACGCCGGCCATGGGCGCCTGGATGAGGGGGTAGCGCATCCCCAGCTCGGTGAACAGACTCATGTTGCGAGCGCCTCACCGGTCGACCCAGGATGGCGCTGGCTGCGGGCCAGCGCTATGGTGCCGTCGATGGCGTCTCGGGCCTGGGGACTGTTCTGCCGGCAGGTGGCGCCCAGCATGCTGGCCACCAGCCAGGCTATGTGGCCGGTATCCACCTGCGCCAGCTCACCCAGGGTGTGATGCCCCAGCTGTTCGAGCCGTCCGATCACGGTGGGCCCCACCCCTTTCACCCCGAGCCGCAGGCTGCGCTCCCGTGGCGAAAACAGTTTCACGTCTGTCATTGCATGACTCCTTTGCGATGGCGGTCTTTGCACAAGGCCCGCCATGAGTCCGATCGACATAAAGAGGGGTCAACGCACACTGCGCAGCAGGAAATCCGGCTGGCCGCAGGAGCGGCGCTCCCGTCTTTGCATCTCGTCCGGGCAGGGGATGGCCTCTGTCCCTGCCTTGTTGAAACAGATGTAAATCTCCCGCAGGAAGCGCCCCCCGTCGGTGCAGGCCACAGTGATGCTATCGGGGGCCAGCCAGTTGTTGGCCGCAGCCAGGTCCGCCTTGAGCTGGAAGCGGCTCTTGCGCAGCGGCTGCGGCGGCGCCTGGTAAGCGGCCGGGATCTGCACCCTCTGGCGCAGCTCGCTGGCCAGCTGATGGAATGCAGGTTGGCTGAGGCCGGAGCAGGTGCCGTGTTTGCGCCACTCGTGGCGATAGAGGAAGCGGCTGGGGTAGAGCCCGGGGAAATCACGCTCCACGCCGCCCACGAGCCGCTCGGTGCCGCACTCCGACGGATAGCCCTTCAGGTATTGCGGCCAGAGTCCGTGCAACACAAAGCCCAGCTGGCGGCTGCACTGCTCCCGATCGGCCGGCTTGATGGCGCAGTGCTCCGGCGACCAGGAGAGCGCCAGGGCGTAATAGTCAAAATCCCCCGCTTGCCCCTTGCCCTGCGCGGCCTGGGCCCACAACAGGGTGCCCATCAGCAACACCATGATCCGCTTCATCGTTCCACCTCCATCACTACTTCTGCCCCCTGCTGGCGAGGGGGCCCGGCGCCAGGGTCCCATGCTCCCATACAAGGGAGTCAAAGAACAACCATGTGAAACGCCCTGGCCGGGGAAGGGTCAGACCAGTAAAGGGTTTCCCCGCCCGGATCTGAGGCGTAAGCTGACTCTCCGGCGAGCCTCTGCGTCCCGCCATTTTCCCCGGTTTCATCAGCAACAGGACATGACATGATCCGCAAGAACCCCTCAGGTCACCTGCCCGTGATCGACGAGTCCGCCTACATCGACAAGACCGCCATCATCTGCGGCAAGGTGATCATCAAGGAGAATGTGTTTGTCGGCCCCTACGCCGTGATCCGCGCCGACGAGGTGGACGAGCGCGGTGACATGGAGCCCATCGTCATCGGCGCCAACTCCAACATTCAGGACGGCGTGGTGATCCACTCCAAGTCCGGCGCCGCCGTCACCATAGGCGAGTACAGCTCCATCGCCCACCGCAGCATAGTGCACGGGCCCTGCGAAGTGGGTAACCGGGTCTTCATCGGCTTCAACAGCGTGCTGTTCAACTGCCACATAGGCGAAGGATCCGTGGTGCGCCACAACTCGGTGATCGACGGCTGCGATCTGCCGCCGGGCTTCTATGTGCCCTCCACCACCCGCATCAACCAGCAGAGCGATCTGGCCCAGATCCCCCGCGTCACCGTGGATGCCACCGAGTTCTCCGAGGACGTGGCCCACACCAACATCGATCTGGTCAAGGGCTACAAGGCGCTCTCCAACGAGTTCTGACGCCTGCGAAGACGATGAGCAACAAGGGGCGCCACGGCGCCCCTTGTCACGACTGTCAAGGCGGTGAAAAGAGGGTGTAAAGGTGATTGAGCCCGGCGCGCGAGTCGCGTCTGATGAGATCACTTTCCAAGCTGGAGTCATCACAATGCTACGCCACTCACTCACTCTCGCCCTGTTGCTCGGTGCCACCCTTGCCCACGCAGGCGATATGCCGCCCCCCATGCCAGGTCACTCAGGGGGCCAGATGCCCATGCCCCCTGCCGCGCTCTATCAGGCCAGCAAGCAGAGCACGGACCCCCAGGCCACGGCCCAGGAACTGTTCAAGAGCATCCCCGCAGCCGAGGCCAACACCCGCTATGAGGTCATGGTCAGCGTCCGCGAGTTGCCGCCACGCCCCCTCAAGCGTCAGCCCGCCACAGCGCCGCTCAAGGGAGAGTGAGATGAAGATGCCTCACGGCGCCCTGTGGGCTCTGGCCCTGACCATCGCCCTCCCCGCCCTCGCGGGCCCGGGTGAAATGGGCAGGCAGGGTGGTGCGCCGGGGCGGGAGATGCCGACTGCCGCCCCCCGGCATGGCCACTACGCGGGCCCCTGGTCCGCCCCGGCCCCCGGACACAGGATCAGCGCACTGCCCAGGGGGGCCGAGACCATGCTGCTGGCCGGGCTCACCTACTATGTGCTCGGCGGCATCTTCTACCAGCAGCAGGAGAACCACTATGTGGTGGTGACGCCACCGGCCCGGGTGCAGACGGTGACGCCGGATGCGGGGCTCACTCCCCTGGATCTGGATGGTCGCCGCTACTACGTCGGGGAGGGTCACTACTACCAGCGGGAGATCGACGGCAGCTACATCGAAGTGCCGCCCCCCGCCGCGCTGCGCTGATGCACAAGCGAGCAGAGGGCGCTCTTGCCCGGGTCATCCCGCCGCAGAGGGCATCTCGTGGGACGGCCTTCAGATCGACCCGGACTGCCCCAGGCAAGGCAGGGTGATGGTCACCCGCAAGCCCCCCTGCGACCGGTTGCGTGCCACTATGCTGCCCCCCTGCAGGGTCACCGCCTTGTGGGCGATGGCGAGCCCTAGCCCGTACCCCTTGCCCGCCCTGGCCGAGCCGATCCGCACGAAGGGGTCGAAGATGCAGGCCAGCTTGCCCTCTTCCACCCCGGGCCCCTGATCGGCGATCGCCAACTGCACCTCATGACCCAACCGGGTCAGCTGGACGCTGACCCGCTGCCCCGGCTGGGAGAAGCGCAGGGCATTGCGCACCACGTTCTCGACGGCGCGACGCACCAGCTCGGCATGGCCCAGCAAGAGGCACTCCTCCCCCTGATCCTGGGTCAGCTCGATCTGCACCCCGGATTGCTGGGCCTCGAACCTGGCATCCTGGAGCACGGTTTCCACCAGCGCCAGCAGATCGTAATGACTTGGCTCCAGGCCATGGCCCTGCTGGGCCCGGGAGAGGGTCAGCAACTCCCCTATCATCTTGTCCATCCGCTCCGTCTCGAGACGGATCCGCGCCAGGGAGTCGCTCACCTTGTCCGGGCTCTGCTCCGCCAGGCCGATGGCCATCTGGATGCGGGCCAGGGGAGATCTCAGCTCGTGGGAGACGTCATGGAGCAGCTGCTCCCGGCCATCCACCAACTGCTGCAACCGCTCCACCATGAGGTCGAAGTCCCGCGCCACCGCGGTCAGTTCATCCCGTCGCCAGCGCAGGGCGGGCAGGAGCCGCACCCCGAGATCGCCCCTGGCCACCAGGCCGAAACTGTGGCGCAGGGCGTTCATCGGCCGGGTCAGGTGCCAGGCAAACAGTATGCTGAACAGCAGGCCGCCCACCCCGCCAATCCACAGCATGGGGGGAGGAATGTTGAGCCAGGAGAGGGGGCCGGGCTCGGGCCCCCCGGGCAGCAAGCCCGGGTCGGGGCGGGCACGCAGCAGATAGGCCTGCCCGTCCGCCGCCGTGACGATCCGCGCCAGGGTCCCGGGATCCTGCGCCTCATCCCGATGGCCGAGGGCCGCCATCTGTACCAGGGGCGGCGTCCCGGCCGGCATGGCGTCAATCAAGGCCGTTGCGGCCTGGATGCCTCCCTGGACCAACATGGCTTCGACCATGTCCAGATGCTGCGCGGCCAGTTGGTGGGCGAGGCGCTCCTCGGGGCGCTCACGCTCTGCGCGAAAGCCTAACCAGAGCAACTGGCTCACCACCACTATGGTCAGCCAGAAGCCCAGCAGTATCTTCCAGAACAGCCGCCCCTTGAGGATCATTGGATCTTGTACCCTATGCTGCGGATGGTCTCTATGGTGATGGCGGAGCCCACCTTGTGCTGCAACTTCTGTCGCAGGTTGCAGATGTGGACATCGACGCTGCGATCGTAGGCCTCACGGGGACGCCCGACCCCCTGCAAGGAGAGGGTATCCTTGGTGACCACCTGCTCAGGGGTGCGCAGCAGCAGCACCAGCATGTTGAATTCGGTGGCGGTCAGCTCCACGGCCTCCCCCTGCCACAGGCAGACGCGGTTGGCCTGACTGACCGTCAGGCCGCCCAGGGTGAGGGCCTCTGGCGCGGACGCCACGGCGCCGACCTCATTGACCCGCCGCAACACGGCCCGCAGCCGGGCCACCAGCTCCCTGGGGTAGCAGGGCTTGGCCACATAGTCATCGGCCCCCATCTCCAGCCCCACCACCCGATCCACGTTGTCCCCCTTGGCGGTCAGCATGATGATCGGCAGGCGGCTGCGCTGACGCACCTGGCGCAGCACCTCGGTACCGCCCAGATCGGGCAGCATCACGTCCAGCACCAGGGCATGGTAACGACCGGACAGCGCCTGGCGTACCCCCTCCTTCCCGGTCAGCACCTGGGTGGTCTCAAACCCCTCTCCCCCCAGGTATTCACTCAACATGGCGCCCAGTTCGGCATCATCATCCACCAGCAGGATCTTCATATCTTCTCTCCCTCATTGACGGCCATTCTCGCCGCTTCCCCCGCCCCTGACAGCCATTTTTACGAAACCCTTACGCTTGACACAGAGAGCCTTAACCCGACTCCGGGGTAGAGTGCCGTCGTTATTGTCATTCAGGATACAGCTTGTCATGCCCACGCTCTCCCCCCGTCTGTTCTGGCTGTTGCCGCTTTGCGCCCTCGCCTTGCTGCTCCTGGCCTGGCGCCCCCTGGCCCAGGCCCCCGCCAACGACTTCATCACCGCCACCGCCGAGACCCGGGATCTGGAGCAGTTGGTGTTGGCGGATGGCACCCTGAAGGCGCGCAAACAGGTGAGCGTGGGCGCCCAGGTGTCTGGCCAGATCAAGAGGCTGCACGTCGCCCTGGGGCAGGAGGTCAAGCAGGGGGATCTGCTGGTCGAGATCGACGACCTGACCCAACAGAATGCCCTCAAGGATGCCCAGGCCCAGCGTGACAACCTCCAGGCCCAGCTCGACGCCAAGGAGGCCACGCTGCGCAACGCCCGCCTGGTCTACCAGCGCCAGCAGCAGATCCTCGCTAGGGGGCTCGGCAGCACGGCCGACCATGACAGCGCCAAGGCGACGCTGGACGAGACCCTGGCCGACATCCGGGCCCTCTCGGCCCAGCGGGTGCAGGCCGAGATAGCGGTGGACACCGCCGGAGTCAACCTGGGCTATACCCGGATCCTGGCCCCCCTGGCCGGCACTGTGGTGGCCCTGCCGGTGGAGGAGGGGCAGACCCTCAACGCCAGCCAGAGCACCCCCACCCTGCTCAAGATTGCCCAGCTCGACACCATGACGGTGGAGGCCCAGATCTCCGAGGCCGACGTCATCAACACCCGGGTCGGCATGCCGGTCTACTTCACCATTCTTGGCAACAACCAGCGCCGCTTCGAAGGCGTGCTGCGGGCCATAGAGCCCGCCCCCGACTCCATCAATGATGATGACACCACCAGCAGCAGCGACAGCAGTGCCATCTACTACAACGGCCTGTTCGAGGTCCCCAATCAGGATGGCCAGCTCAGGATCAGCATGACCGCCCAGGTCTACCTGGTGGCAGCCCGGCTCAAACAGGTGCTGGTGATCCCGGCCATCGCCCTGCAGGGGGACCAGGTGCGGGTGGTCGATGATGGGGGCAAGGTCAGCCTGCGCCGGGTCAAGGTCGGCCTGAACAACAAGGTGGATGCCCAGATCCTGGAGGGGCTGAGCGCCGGCGATCGGGTGATCGTCAGCGAGATGAGCGCAAGCCAAGGCACAGCCGCGGGGAGCATGCCCCCCCCCATGGGGATGTGACCATGGGCGCCTTGTTGCAGTTGCGCGGTATCGGCCGCCGGTTCGGAGAAGGGGAGCGTGCCGTCACCGTACTCGACGGTATCGATCTGGAGATAGCCAGGGGGGAGATGCTGGCCATCGTCGGCGCCTCCGGTTCGGGCAAATCGACCCTGATGAATCTGCTTGGCTGCCTGGATCAGCCGAGCGAGGGGGCCTATCTGGTGGCGGGGCGCGACACCGCCACCCTCAGCCGGGATGAACTGGCGGCGTTGCGACGGGAGCACTTTGGCTTCATCTTCCAGCGTTATCACCTGCTGGCGGATCTCGATGCCCGGGCCAACGTGGAGGTGCCCGCCCTCTACGCCGGCATGGATCCGGCCGAGCGCCGTCTGCGGGCCGAGACCCTGCTGACCCGATTCGGCCTGGCCAGCCGGCTCGACCACAAGCCGAGCCAGCTCTCCGGCGGCCAGCAGCAGAGGGTCAGCATCGCCCGCGCCCTCATCAACGGCGGCGAGGTGATCCTGGCCGACGAACCGACCGGGGCCCTCGACAGCCAGAGCGGCGACGAGGTGATGAACAGCCTCAAGGCCCTGCATCGCCAGGGCCATACCCTGGTGATCGTCACCCACGACATGGAGATCGCCCGCCACGCCGAGCGGATCATCGAGCTCAAGGATGGCCGGGTAATCGCCGATCGGCGCACTGGCCCTGAGGGAACTCAGTCCCCGCCAGCCCTCCCCCCGCCGCCCCCCGCCAGCGGACACGCCCGCCCCCTGGAGGGGCTCGGCAACGCCCTGCACATGGCGCTGCGGGCCATGGTCGCCCAGCGGCTGCGCACCTTTCTCACCATGCTCGGCATCATCATAGGCATCGCCTCGGTCGTGACCGTGGTGGCCCTCGGCCAGGGCTCCCAGCAGCGGGTACTGGAGAACATCAACGCCATGGGCACCAGCACATTGGAGGTGTTCCCTGGTCGTGGCTTCGGCGATATGCGCTCCGCCACCATACAGACCCTGAGGATCGGGGATGCCGAGGCCATCGCCCGGCTGGGCTATGTGCACAGCGTCACCCCCAGCCTCAGCACCAGCGCCACCTTGCGCCTTGGCAGCACCGCCGTTACCGGCACCATCAACGGGGTCGGCGCCCAGTTCTTCCAGGTCAGGGGTTATCGCCTGGCCCAGGGGATGGGCTTCGATCGCCAGAGCGAGGAGAGCCTGGCCCAGGAGGTGGTGATCGACGAGAACACCCGGGACAAGCTGTTCGCCCCGACCCAGTCTCCCCTCGGCCAGGTGATACTGCTGGGCAACCTGCCCTGCCGGGTGATAGGGGTCGCCATCAAGAGCCAGAGCGGCTTTGGCAGCGACGAGACCCTCAACGTCTGGATCCCCTATACCACCGCCATGAGCCGCATGCTGGGGCAGAGCCATCTGCGCAGCATCAGCGTGCGCATCCAGGACGAGGTGAGTCTGAGCACCGCCCAGGATGGCATCAGCCGCCTGCTCACCCTGCGCCACGGCAGCCAGGATTTCTTCCTGCTGAACACGGATACCATACGCCAGACCATGAGCCAGACCAGCGCCACCCTGACCATGCTGGTCTCCATGATCGCCCTCATCTCCCTGATCGTCGGGGGAATAGGGGTGATGAACATCATGCTGGTCTCGGTCACCGAACGCACCCGGGAGATAGGGGTACGGATGGCGGTCGGCGCCAGGACTCGCGACATACTGCAACAGTTTCTGATCGAAGCCGTGCTGGTCTGCCTACTGGGGGGCGTGCTCGGCATCGCCCTCTCCCTGCTGCTGGGCCAGCTGTTCGACCACTTCAGCAGCAGTTTCAAGATGAGCTACTCCCTCCCCGCCATGGGGGTGGCCTGCCTCTGTGCCAGCCTGATCGGGGTGATCTTCGGTTTCGCACCGGCCCGCCGCGCCGCCAGCATGGATCCCATTCATGCCTTGGAACGCGAGTAACCACCATAAACGCCATTCATCATGCATTGGAGCGCGAGTAACCCCTGAGGGAGCACAACCTGAACGCCCGCATATCTTCCCAATCTGCGGGTTTTTGACCGGGCCCTGTGCCCGGTCTTTTTTATTTTCCGGTCTGAGCCAGGCCTATGACAGAGCCGCCCGAAGGCGGCTCTTTTCATTGCAGGCAAGGCGGTTATCTGTGGCCATCAGGCCCCTATGATACCGCCATCGTCCCGGGTGATGCGCAGCACGGCGGAGCGGGGAATGCTGGTGCCGCCGCCCGGGAAGTGGGAGGGGGCCAGCTCTTCACCCGGGTGCTGCACCCCGACGAACATAGTGCGCCAGTCCGGGCTGAAGGTGAGCCCCGTGATCTCGCAGGCAATGGGGCCGGTCAGGAAGCGGCGCACCTCGCCGCTGGCGGGATCCGCGCACAGCATCTGGTTGTTGCCCATGCCGGCGAACTGCTTCTCGTTGGAGTAGTCGCCGTCGGTCTGGATCCAGAGCCGCCCCGCCTCGTCGAAGCCGATGCCGTCCGGGCTGTTGAACATGTTGTCCGGATGGATGTTGGCACTGCCCGCCATCAGCCCCTCTTTGTGCACGCCGGGGTTGCCCGCCAGCAGGAAGAGATCCCACTCGAAGCGGTCGCTGCCGTGATCGCCTCCGGCCGGGCGCCAGCGGATGATCTGGCCATAGGGGTTCTCGGCCCTGGGGTTGGCGCCGTCCAGGGGCTGGTTATCCTTGAGGCCGCGGTTCTTGTTGTTGGTCAGGGTGCAATAGACCTCGCCGCGGTGCGGGTGCACGGCCACCCACTCGGGCCTGTCCATGGTGGTGGCGCCGAGCCGGGTCGCCGCCTCCCGGGCGAAGATGAGCACCTCCCCCTGATCGGCGAAGCCGTTCTCCGGGGTCAGGCCGTGCTGGCCGTGTACCAGGGGCAGCCACTGGCCTGTGCCCTTGAGCTCCCCCTCCCTGGCCTCGAAGCGGGCCACATAGAGGGTGCCCTCGTCCAGCAGATCCCGGTTGGCGGTATCATTGCCCGCCACCACCTTGTTCTTGGAGACGAAGCGGTAGATGTGTTCGCCCCGCTCGTCATCGCCGAGGTAGACCACGGCGCGGCCATCCTGGTTGATGGTGAAGGCCGCATTCTCGTGCTTGAAGCGGCCAAGGGCGGTGCGCTTCTTCGGGGTGGAGGCGGGATCGCGCGGATCGATTTCCACCACCCAGCCGAAGCGGTGCGGCTCGTTGGGGTGCCTGGCGAGATCGAAGCGCTCGTCAAACCGGTGCCAGCCAAAACCCGCATCCTCAGCCGCCAGGCCGTAGCGGGCGGCCCGCTTGTCCAGCTCCGGCTTGCCCTCGCTGCCGAAGTAGCCGTTGAAGTTCTCCTCGCAGGTGAGGTAGGTGCCCCAGGGAGTCTGGCCGTTGGCGCAGTTGTTGAAGGTGCCAAGAGCCGTGCGCCCCTCGGGGTCGGCCTGGGTCTTGAGCAGGGCATGACCCGCCGCCGGGCCGCTCAATGTCATGGGGGTGGTGGCGGTGATGCGACGGTTGAGGGCCCCCTTGGGGTTGGCCTGCCACTTGCCATCGATGCGCGCCAGCTCCACCAGGGAGACGCCATGGGCCGCCTGGGCCTTGGCGACGGCGCCGGCATCGAGCGCCTTGCCGCCATCGGCAAACAGGTATTCGTAGTTGGTGTATTCGTTGTTGACGGCGAGCAGGGCGCGATCCTGACCCAGGGGGAAGAAGCTCATGCCGTCGTTGTTGTCGCCAAACTGGCGGCTCTGGGCCTTGGCGTCATTGCTCTGGGCGAAGGCAGGGGCATCGGGGAACAGGGCATCTCCCCAGGCGATCAGCACCTCGGCCTTGTAGCCGGGCGGCACCACTATGGTGTCGGCCACCGAGGCGGGCACGGCCTGGAAGCCGAGCAAGGGCTGGGTGGCGGCGGCCACGGCGCGGGCCACCGGGCTCGCGGCAAAAAAAGCCACCATGCTGGCGGCGCCCACCCCCTTCAAGAAGCCACGGCGGCTGAGGCCGGCCTCGATCAGGCGGTTGAACTCAGGCTCCTGCTCGCGGGGATGGTTGGCACTGTCTCTCTCGTCAAAACGGCTCATCTGCTTTTCCTTGTTATCTGCACTTGTCTGGTTTGCCACTCACTGCGTCCGGCCACAGCATGGCAACAATTCGTTAAACAATGATGACAAATGGAGCCTGACAGCGGGCGAGACCGTCATGTGGCCAGAGTCGCGGGACGAGCCTGGATGGCAGAGACCAAGGGCGGCGGGGCATGCCGCCAACCCATGACAAGGGGCGGTGGGCACCGGATTGCACCTGGTGTCTGGCGGCGAAGCTCTCCATGTTCAGGGCCACCGACACCTGCAGCAGGCTGTTGAGGTAGACCAGCGGCTGTGTTCATCCCATGCGGCCCCCGTCAGGAGGCGGGACTCGCCATTCCCGTTGATCGGATCCCCCGAGACTCGGGAAGTCGGCCGACTCGGGGGGAGACCCATGCTCCCCCGTCTTCTGCCGATCCCCCTCTATCTGTTACCATCCCGGCCACGCTGATTTTCTGTCGCCGCCGCAGGCCGCGATGCCCCCATACTGGTGCCCTATGTCCATTGCCTCCTTCGCCGAACTGGCCCTCTCCCCCCGCTTGCAGCAGACCTTGCGCGAGCTGGGTTACGCCGCGCCCACCCCGGTGCAGGCCGGCGCCATCCCCCTGATCCTCGCGGGACGGGATCTGATGGCGGGCGCCCAGACCGGCACCGGCAAGACCGCCGCCTTCGTGCTGCCGCTGCTGGAGCTGTTGCTCAACCAACCGGCGAGCGAGACCCCCCGCCCCATTCGCGCCCTGGTGCTGGTGCCGACCCGCGAGCTGGCGGTGCAGGTTGCCGAGAGCGTGGCGCGCTACGGGCAGGGCACGAGCCTCACCAGCGCCCTGGTCTACGGCGGGGTCAGCATCGCCGCGCAAGTCGAGGCGCTTCAAGCCGGGGTGGACTTGCTGATCGCCACCCCGGGCCGATTGCTCGATCACCTGCGCCAGGGGGCGCTCAGCCTGAGCCAGCTGCGTCATCTGGTGTTCGACGAGGCGGACCGCATGCTCGACATGGGCTTTATGGACGAGATCACCGCGCTGCTGAAGCAAATACCGGCGCAGCGCCAGACCCTGCTGTTTTCGGCCACCTGCGATGACAACCTCTTTGCCTTGAGTCGCGTGCTCTTGCGCGACCCGGCGCTGATCGAAGTAGCACCGCGCAACACCACGGCGGCCGAGGTGGAGCAGCGGGTCTATGCAGTGGACAGCGATCGCAAGCTGGCACTGGTCGAACACATGCTGAAGGTGAAAGGCTGGGCACCGGCGCTGATCTTCAGCCGCACCCGCCAGGGGGCCGACAAACTGGCCCAGCAGCTCGGCAAGGCGGGCATCAATGCGCTCGCCTTCCACGGGGATCTCTCCCAAGGCGCCCGCGAAAACGTGCTGCTGGCGTTTCGCGCCGGCACCCTGCAGGCCCTGGTGGCCACCGACGTGGCGGCCCGCGGCCTCGACATCAGCGATCTCAACCATGTGATCAATCTGGAGTTTCCCCATCAGCCCGAGGATTACGTCCACCGCATCGGGCGCACCGGCCGCGCCGGCAACAAGGGGCTCGCCATCACCCTGTTCAGCCCGGAGGATGCGCCGCTGCTGGAGAAGGTGGAAGCCGTGCTCGACACCCGGCTGCCCCAGCAGTGGTTCCCCGGCTTTGAGCCGGATCTGACCCGCTTCGACCCCGAACCGCGCCGCAGCGGCAAGGGCGCCCAGAAGCAGAAGGCCAGAAAGCAGGCCCTCGCGGCTGGCAGCAAGGGGCCCTCCCGCAAGCGGTAAGTGAGTGAAAACCGGGTGGCCTGAGAATGTGGGGGACGGGCGCCACCAGGGAGGCATTCAGCCTCCCCTTCACTGCGGCGCCAGGGGGGATCAGGAGGCCTGGGTCAGGTCCTTGATGGTCTCGGAGGGGCCGTTGCTCTGCACCGAGGCGATGCCGTTCTGGGCCGAGGCCTGGCTGGCATACATCTGGCTCGACCCTATCACCTGATGATTCTTCGCCTTCAGGTTGAAGTGATACTTGCCGTTGGCCGCCTCTTTCAGCTCGTACTGCCCCGCCTCGGGGGCGTTGCTCTGCACCGAGGCGATGCCGTTCTGGGCCGCCCCCTTGCTGCTGTACATCTCGCTGCTGAGGATCACCTCCCCGTTCCCTGCCTTTAACACGAAGTGATACTGGTCGTTCCTGGCCAGCTTGAGCTCATACCATCCCATGTGGACATCCTTATGTTGAGTGACAGTCCCCCATAAGCTAGCCCGATCCTGATGACCGCCATATGACGGGGGCGGGAGATGGCCAAAAGAGGCCGTTTTCGCCATCCGCTGCGCCGCTTACTGTCGCGCCCGGGGCGGCGCCAGATCCGATAGCCAGCAAGCTTGGCCAAGGGATGGGTCACGGCGTCGTCATCCAGCGGCTCAATCCCAAGGCCATGATCGCCACCCTGCCCCTCCCCCAATGAGAAGGGGCCTGCCACCCCGGCAGGCCCCTTCTGCGCAGAGACCGTCAAGCCGATGCGACCTTACTCGGGCTGATGGAACGCCAGGGCCCCCAGATAGTCCCCCTTGCCCAGCTCGACCCCGGCCCGGCGCAGCAGGGCATAGGTCATGGTGAGGTGGAAGTAGAAGTTGGGCAGCGCGTACTCGTAGAAGCAGGTCTTGCCATCCATCCACTTGCCATTAGCCCAGTAGGGGGCGTATTTGCCGCTCTCGAACTCGCTGTAATCGGCATCCAGCTTGCAGGTGAGAAAGTCGATGGTGGCCTGGATGCGCCCGCGCAGATCCGCCATGGTGCGAGGCTCGTCGGCAAAGCCGGGATTGTCGCCGTGGCTGGCGGTCGCCACGCAGGCCTTGGCCGACTCGCAGCAGATCAGCACCTGCTTGCTCAGGGGGAACATGTCGACGATCAGGCGATCGCCGAAGAAGTTGTCGACATCGTATCCCTTGGCCTCGGCATGGGCCGCCGCCTTGACCAGCAGCCGGTCCAGGTTGGCGAGCATCTTGATAAACTGGGCGGTAAATTCACGATTCATGATGGCTCCTCGATAAAGGCTGGGCTCGCCGCCACGTTGGCGGCGCCGCTCACTATACTGCCTTTTTCGAGGGAAACGTCAGCGGGAAGATGCACCGGATCCGGCAGGATCCGGTCAGGGGTATTCAGTACTGCTTGGTTTTTGACGCGAAGCCGGCGAGGAAGAGACCGGTCAGAAACATGCCGCAAAATGCCTCTATGGCGGAGAGCAGCTGCAAGGGGGAGGCGGTCTGGGAGATATCGCCGTAACCCAGGGTCACGAAGGTGACGATGCTGAAGTAGAGGGAGCGCCCCAGCTCATGATGGGTGACGGAGGCGGGCGCCAGAAAATAGGTCAGTGCCGCCAGCAATATGACCCCCATGGACATGAGCAGACTGCGGATGGGCCGCTCGCCAAAACCCCAGGTGATGAAGCTGACGAACTTGGCGGCGCACTTCAGATAGCAGCGCAGGGAGAACCCTCCCCGCTGGCGCAGGCCACTGCGCAGCCAGCGCTCCTTGAACAGCTCTTTTGGCCGGGCCAGGGACTTCATCTCATGCAGCTTCTCTTGGTAATAACATTCACCGGCATCGACCGTGTCCCCCACGCTGGAGAAGAGGCGCTTGGCATTGCGGTACAACTTGCTGGCTTCGCTGTGATCGATCCGGCCATTCTCGTTGTAGCTCACCTGCACCTTGTCCAGGTTGGTGTGCTCCATGGTGGCATCGAAGTGCTTGGCGCGAATGGTGAAGTTTTTCAGCACGGCCCGGGAGGAGTGAAACCGCATCTCTTCACACTCTATGGTGAAGTCCTGAAACACCCCCTCCTCCAGGGCCAGTTCCCGCTTCTTGGCCCAGGCCCTGTGGTCCCACAACAGGGAATCGAACAGATCCAGCCCTATCACACCGCCGTTGATGCGCACCCCCTTGGCGGAGCAGTGCCACAGATAGACCTTGGAGTTGTTGACGGCACTGTCCAGGGAGAGCTCGTCGAGGCAGGTGAAGTCGAGCAGGCGGCCGGAGATGATGGAGCTCTTGAGGGCGATGCCGCCGATGTTGAGCAGGCGATGCCCGCCCAGCACCTGGGCCTCCCCCTTGTTGTTCTCGGAGACGGAGAGCAGGCTCTGCACCCGCTTCACCTCCTCCTTGCCGTGCTTGCCGGCCAGCCACATGGCATAGGGCTCGAAGCGCGTCTCCGAACGAATCAGACCACTCTTGCGCAGGGACTCCAGCGCGCTCGAGGCGGTCTCATAGAGGCGAGTCCTGTCATCGCTCATGTAGACGCAGAGGCTCAGCACGCAGCGCGAGCTGATGAATCTGGCAATGCCTATCTGGAAGATCACCCCCTTGTCGATCCGCTGCTCCAGCATCCAGTCGTTGAAATGGGGCAGGGAGGCCACCAGGAAATCCCAGATCATGGGGTAGTCATTCTCCCGGCGCCACTCGTTGAACTGTTCGGGTGACAACTGCCAGAGCTCGGTTGCATTCATACATTACCTCGATAACGGCTAGGTTCCGCCGGTCATCTCCGGATGGCGGGCTGCGCCACTCTCCAGAGCGCGGCGTACCGGGCATCAGGCCATTGACCCCGCCGACCACCGGGGCTGACCCAAATCAGGGACGGCGTAACCAGGGCCCGCCGCGCGGTCATACTAGGCGAGAAATGGAAGACAAGTCACTGACAGGAAAGATATATTTTGAGCGATGCGACAATTTTCTGCGCGAGAGCCCCAGGGTTCCCCCGCCGCCCTGAGTTCCCCCCTGTCACCCGGCCGGGCAGGCAAAACACCAAAGAAAAAGCCCAGCATGGCTGCTGGGCTTTTGTGTTGGCTCCTCCTACTGGACTTGAACCAGTGACATACGGATTAACAGTCCGCCGTTCTACCGACTGAACTAAGGAGGAATTGTACTTCGGAGACGGGATATCGCTATCCCGACGTCCTTTGTTTGGTGCCCAGAGACGGAATCGAACCGCCGACACGGGGATTTTCAATCCCCTGCTCTACCGACTGAGCTATCTGGGCTAAATGGTGCCGGCTACCGGAATCGAACTGGTGACCTACTGATTACAAGTCAGTTGCTCTGCCTACTGAGCTAAGCCGGCACACTCAAACCATTGTGCATGAACATATTTTTATTTCATGGCACCAAATCTTGGTGCCCAGAGACGGAATCGAACCGCCGACACGGGGATTTTCAATCCCCTGCTCTACCGACTGAGCTATCTGGGCGTGGCCGCTATTAAACGGATTTTGCCCTTGGGGGTCAACGGGAAATTTTACTTTTTGTCTCGTTCGTCTCTTTTTTGCACAGCAAACCCCTTTTTGTGCAATTCCCCGGCAGACTCACCCCCCGTCGGCCCCGTCCCTGCGCCACAACCTGGGCTCCTCCCCCTTGAGCAGGCGGGAAATATTCTCGTGATGGCGGATCAGGATGAGGCAGGAGAGCAGGGAGACCGGCAGGGTGTATTCCGGCTTGAGCAGGTAGGCAAACAGGGGCGCCAGCAGCACTGTCACTATGGAGGCCAGGGAGGAGTAACCGCTGATCAGGGCCACCAGCAGCCAGCTCGCCACCACCAGGGCCCCCATGTCCAGCCCGATGGGCAGCATGGTGCCCAGTGCTGTCGCCACGCCCTTGCCGCCGCGAAAATGGAAAAACAGCGGATAGATGTGACCCAGACAGGCGGCCACCCCGATAAAGCCGAGATAGACGGGCTTGATGCCGAGGAACCAGGAGAGATAGACGGGGGCCGTGCCCTTGAGCATGTCGAGCAGCAGCACAGCCAGGGCGGCGCCGCGACCGCCGAGGCGCAACACATTGGTCGCCCCCGGATTATGGGAACCATGATCCCGGGGATCCGGCAGGCCCGTGGTGCGCGACACCAGCACGGCACTGGACAGGGATCCGCCCAGATAGGCCAGAATAATCATCAAAATCGTCAGGGCCGTCATCTTGGTCGTTTTTACCACGATATGAATGGGGTATGATGCGGGCCACATTCTCCGGCTCGGGCTACCCGGGCCGTTCGCCAATGGCACGTGATCTGCCAGGCCAGCATCCCTGCGCTGTTTCACAGCCCATCAAGAGTAAAGAAGAAGTACTGTCATGGACAAGGTGTTTATTCGTGGACTCGAGGTTTTGAGCACTATCGGGGTGTATGAGTGGGAGAAGGGCATCCGCCAGAAACTCTGCTTCGACCTCGAGATGGGCTTCGACAACCGCCCCGCCGCCGCTGGCGACGACATCAATCTGGCGCTGGATTACGCCACCCTCTCCCAGAAAGTATCGGAATACGCCAGCACCAGGGTGGTGGAACTGGTGGAGACCATGGCCGAACAGGTCGCACACCTCATCCTCAGCGACTTTCGGGTGCACTGGGTCAAGGTGACCCTGACCAAGCCGGGCGCCGTGCCCAACGCCGCCGGCGTGGGAGTCGAGATCCTGCGCCACCGCACCCCGGCCGCGAGCGAGTGCTGATGACAAGGATCTATATCAGCCTGGGTTCCAATATCGAGCGGGAGCGCCATATCCGTGCCGGACTGGATGCCCTGCATCGGCTGCTGGGGCCGCTCCAGGTCTCCCGGGTATTCGAGAGCGAGGCGGTGGGCTTCAATGGCCGCCCCTTCTACAACCTGGTGGTCGGCGCCGACACAGGGCTGGCCCTGAGCGAGCTCTGCCAGCGGCTGCGGGCCATGGAGTTTGCCCACGGCCGCGAGCCCGACGCCAAGAAGTTTGCCCCCCGCACCCTGGATCTCGATCTGCTGCTCTACGGCGATCGGGTCTGCGACGCCCCCCTGGTGTTGCCCCGCGGCGAGATAGTGACCAACGCCTTCGTGCTCTGGCCCCTGGCCGAGCTGGCGCCGACCCTGCGCCACCCCGAGAGCGGCGAGACCATGGCCGCGCTCTGGGCCGGCTATGACAAGGCCTCCCAGCGCCTCACCCCCATCCCCTTCGACTGGACGCCGAGCGGCGCCCTGGCCGATCTCCGGGCCTGATCCCCGCACCATGGTCACCCCTCTCCCGATCGCGCCCCACGCCCTGATCGGGAGAGCGGCAGACTATTTCCCTGCATGACGGCGGGATGGCAGAATCCTTCGAATCCCAACCCCGTCACTGGCAGAAGAAAAGGCCAAAGCACCCTTCAGGATCCACCTTCAGCGCCGATACGCTGACCATCTCCTTTGTCCCTTGAGGTCGTCGTGAACGTCAAACAGAAACTCGTGTTGTCCGCCATCCTGGTGGCCGGGATCCAGGCCACCGTCATGGGGGCCATGTTCTACTTCTCCGGACAGGAGTCGCGCAGCAACGCCGAGATGCTGCAGGCCAAGCAGGTGGAGGCCGACCTCATCGCCCTCACCCTGCAGGAGAGGGAGTTCCTGCTGAGCCGGGATCCCGCCGCCGCCACCGCCTTCACCACTCAGAGTGACCAGGCCAACCGCCTGCTCGCCGAGATGGGCCAACACCACGGCGGCGCCCAGCAGGCCGACATTCTGGCCTTTGCCAGCCAGCTCAAGGAGTACAGCCGCCAGTTCGAGACCCTGCGCGCCCAGCAGGAGAAGATAGGCCTCACCCCGACCAGCGGCCATTATGGCGCCCTGCGTCAGGCCATCCACGCCCTGGAGCAGGAGCTCAAGGCCCGGAGCCAGCAGCAGGAGAGCCTGCTGATGCTGCAACTGCGCCGGGACGAGAAGGACTTCATGCTGCGCCGCGACATCGGCTATCGCGCCAAGTTCGAACAGAACCTGGCCCCCCTGGCCCAGGCGCTCGCCGGCGAACCGGCCCTCGCCGCCCTGCTGGAACGCTACCGCCAGAACTTCCTCGCCCTGGTCACAGAGGAGCAGCGCCTGGGCCTGAGTGCCAACGAGGGGCTGAGGGCCGAGCTCAATCGCAGCGCCGAGCAGATGCGCCAGGCGGGCATCACCCTGACCCAGGCCCTGACCCGGGAGGCCGACGCCACCCATGATCGTACCCTCAGGGTCATGGTGCTGCTCTGCATCCTCGGCATACTGGCCGCCCTCGGCCTCAACCTGCTGATCGGCCGCGACGTCATGACAGGGCTGCAACGGCTGGCGGACACCATGCGCCGGGTCACCGCCAGCAGCGATCTCACCCTGCGCGCCCGCATCGGCTCCAGGGACGAATTTGGCGCCATGGGCCGCGACTTCGACACCATGCTGGAGCACTTCAATCAGGTCATAGGCCAGGTCGTCGCCTCGGTCACGGATCTGGAGCGCCTCACCGCCCAATTGCAGCGCAACGCCAACGCCGCCCAGGAGGGCACCCAGCAGCAGTTGCAGGAGAGCGATCTCGTCGCCACCGCCGCCACCGAGATGGAGAGCACGGTGCAGGAGATCGCCAGCAACACGGAGAGCGCCGCCGAGAGCGCCCGCACCACCAACCTGAGCGCCCAGCAGGGCCGCGAGAGCGTAGAGACCACCATGGCGGTGATCCACTCCCTCTCCGCCAAGCTGGAGGCCTCGGGCCAGGAGGTGATCGCCCTGGCCGAGGAGAGCCGTCAGGTAGGCAACGTGCTGGAGGTGATCCAGGCCATCGCCGAGCAGACCAACCTGCTGGCCCTCAACGCCGCCATCGAGGCCGCCAGAGCCGGCGAGCAGGGACGCGGCTTCGCCGTGGTCGCCGACGAGGTGCGCAACCTGGCCATGCGCACCCAGCAGAGCACCAGCGAGATCGCCGCCATCGTCTCCGGCTTGCAAGCCCGCACCCAGAGCGTGGTCAACCTGATCGGCGAGTGCCGCACCCAGGGGGAGCGCAGCGTCGAGGCCGCCGGGGAGGCCAGCACCCAGCTCGCCAACATCACCCGTCAGATGGACCAGATGATGGACATGAGCACCCAGATAGCGACCGCGGTCGAGGAGCAGAGCTCGGTGGCGAGCGAGATCAATCGCAACGCCGTGGTGATCCGCGACATCGCCAACGACGCCCTGACCCAGGCCGAGCAGAACAGCCGCGCCAGCCAGAACGTGGCCGAGCAGGCGAGCCTGCTCCACCGGGCGGTCGATCAGTTCAGGGTCTGATCCCCAGACCCCAAATAAAGAGAGGGCGGCCAGGGCCGCCCTCTCTGTTCGCCTTCCATTACCATCACCCTCACTATCACCGCCACCCTCACCATCAGGCCGGGTCTTCGCGTCGACGCGCCTTCGTATCGTCTTTGGCAAGCAGGGCGAAGATCATCGCGGCCTGCATCACCCTCACCATCAAGCCGGGTCTTCGCGCCGACGCTCCTTCGTATCGTCTTTGGCGAGCTGGGCGACGATCATCGCGGCCTGCATCACCCTCACCCTCAGGCCGAGTCTTCGCGCCGACGCGCCTTCGTATCGTCTTTGGCAAGCTGGGCGAAGATCATCGCGGCCAGCATGGCCATCAGGCCGATGCAGAAATAGGTGAGGTGGAAGCCATGGAGCCACTGCTCGCTGCTGGAGGCGGCAAAGAGCCCGAGCAGGCTGGCGGCGATGGCGACCCCCAGGCTCATGGAGAGCTGCATCACCACCGAGAGCAGACCGTTGCCGCTGCTGGCGTGCTCGGCACTCAGATCCTGCAGGGTGAGGGTGTTCATGGCGGAGAACTGCAGAGAGTTGATGGCGCCGAACACCCCGAGCCAGCCGAGCAGCGCCCAATAGGGCAGATCGTTGTCGATCAGGGCGAAGCTGGCGATCAGGGCCCCCAGCAGCAGGGTATTGCCCACCAGGATGCGGCGATACCCGATGCGGGGGATCAGCCTGTTGACCAGGGTCTTGGTCAGCATGGCGCCGAGCACGGTCGGTATCATGGTCATGCCGGCCGCACTCGGCGAATAGCCCAGCCCCAGTTGCAGAAACAGCGGGGTGAGAAACGGCATGGCGCCGCTGCCCAGGCGGGCAAAGAGGTTGCCCCAGACCCCGATGGCGAAGGTCTTGGTCTGAAACAGCGCCAGGCTGAACAGGGGCCGCTCGGCGTTCGCGGCGTAGAGCCAGTAGCTCGCCATGGCCGCCAGGCCGGTGATGAGCAGCAGCAGGGACCAGCCGGTGGAGAGGCTGTGCTCCCCCAGCCCCTGCAGACCCACCGACACCAGCACCATGCCGGCGCTGAACATCACGAAGCCGCGCCAGTCGAACCTGGGGGTCTCGCGCCGCATCTCCGGCATGTAGTACCAGCTGGCGATGAAACCGAGCAGCCCCACCGGCAGGTTGATGAGAAACACCCAGTGCCAGCTCGCCACCTCCACCAGCCAGCCCCCCAGGGCCGGGCCTATGAGGGGGCCCACCAGCCCGGGGATGGTGACGAACGACATCACCCTGAGCAGATCCCCCTTGCTGAAGGCCCGCAACACGGCGAGCCGGCCCACCGGCATCAGCAGGGCGCCACCCACCCCCTGCAGCACCCTGGCCGCCACCAGCAGCGGCAGGGTATTGGCCAGGGCGCAGGCCAAAGAGCCCAGGCTGAACAGGGCGATGGCCCACAGATAGACGCGGCGGGTGCCGAATCTGTCCGCCAGCCAGCCGGAGGCGGGAATGAGCAGCGCCACCGTCAGCATGTAGGCGATGACCACGGACTGCATCTGCAGCGGGCTCTCCCCCAGGGTCTTCGCCATGCTCGGCAGCGCCGTGTTGAGGATGGTGCCATCGAGCGTCTGCATGAAGAAGCCGACCGCGGTCAGCCAGGGCAGCCACTTGAGTTGGGCCGCTGAGAGTTCCGGGTGTGGCTGCGTCATGGTCTCTCCGTCAGGATTGGGGGGTCGAGGCGCTCAGAAACAGGTCGATGCAGCTGTTCAGCCAGGCCTCCTGCTGGGCCGGGCTCTCCATCAGGGGCAGGCCCAGTTCGCGGCGGATCCTGTCCTTGCCCTGCCACATCAGCAGCAGTTGCAGGGCGGCATCCTGGCTGTCGGGATGGTGAAGCAGGCCCAGCCGTTTCTGGCGCTCCAGCCACTGTGCCAGGATCCCGAGCACTTGCACCGGCCCCGCCTCGAAGAAGAGCGCGGACAACTGTTCATCGTTGCTGCCAACGCAGGTGCGAAAGATGTTGATCGCCTGCTCGCTCAGCACCAGGCGGCGAAAGCCGCGCCCGAACAGCAGCAGGCTCTCGCGCACCGAGCCGCCCTGCTCCAGCAGGGCCGCAGAGAGCTCGTCATTGTGACACTTGGCCCCCACCGCCTCGGCGAACAGCAGCTCCTTGCTGGTGAAGTGGCTGTAGACCGTCTGCTTGGAGACGCCGGCGGCGCTGGCCACCATGTCCATGCTGACCTGATGGGGGCCCAGCTCGCAAAACAGCTGCCCCGCCGCTTCCAATATGGCTGCCCGCTTCTTCTGACTGCGCGGTGACTTGTTCATTTTGCCTCCAAATCAAACTAGACTGTACGGTATGGTCTGAATACTAAATCAACACAAGGATGATGTCATGGCGCTTCTGCTACTCGCGCTCTTGCTGCTCACCGGCTGCGGCCCGGCCAGTCAGGAACTGGCGACCCCCACCCCGACCCGGGTCACCGCCCTCCCCCTGCAAACGAGCGATCACTATCCGGAGCTGCGCCGTTACACCGGCCGGGTCGTGGCGCCCCAGGAGGGGGCCGTCGGCTTCGAGCTGGCGGGGCGGATAGCCTCCCTGCACAAGGCGCGGGGCGATACCTTCGCCGCCGGGGAGCTGCTCGCCACCCTGGATACCCGGCTGCTGGAGGTGGAAGCCCGCGAGCTGGCCGCTCGCCTCGGCCAGAACCGGGCCGAGCTGACCCTGGCCCGCCAGACGCTCACCCGCCTCGCCACCCTGCGCCAGCGCCAGTTCAGCTCGGATCAGGAGATTGACGAGTGGCAGGGCAAGACCCGCATGCTGGAGGAGAGCGCCAGTCAGATAGCGGCGGCGCAAGAGGCCAATCAGGTCCGTATCGACAAGTCCCGCCTGCTGGCGCCCTTCAGCGGCACCGTCGTGAGCCGGGAGCAGCCCCTGGGGGCCGTGGTCAATGCGGGCCAGCCCCTGTTCACCCTGATCCGCACCGGTCACTGGGAGGCGGACATCGGCATTCCCGCCGAGCTGGCCGCCACCCTGAGCCCGGGACAAAGCTACCCGCTGCAGGCGGCGGATCGCACCTTCACCGCCCGCCTGGTCAACCTGGGGATCCGGGTCGATGGCCGCACCCACACCCGCAGTGCCCGCTTCGCCCTGGGAGAGGACGCCGCCATGCTGGCCGAGGGCCAGCTGATCAGCCTGCTGCACCAGACCCCCAACGCCATCGACGCCTATGTGGTGCCCCTGACCGCCCTGACCCAGGGGATCCGGGGCGGCTGGACCCTCTATGTGGCCACCCGTACTCCCGAGCCCACCATCGTCAGCCGGGATGTGCGCCTGTTGCAACAGGACGGAGCACGCGCCTGGATAGAGGGGGCCCTGCAGGGGGATGAGCGCATCGTCATGGACGGCCTGCACAAGCTGGTGCCGGGTCAGCGGGTGACGGTGCAGGAGGCGACCCCATGATCCGCGCCTTCATCGACAACGGCCGGCTGGCCCTGCTGGCGGTGGCCCTGCTGATCGCCGCCGGGCTGGCCGCTCTCCAGAGCCTGCCCCGCACCGAGGACCCCCAGATCATCAGCCGCTTCGCCAGCGTGGTCACCCCCCTGCCCGGCGCCAGCGCCGAGCGGGTCGAGGCCCTGGTGAGCGAGCCCATAGAGAACCGGCTTAGGGCCCAGAGCGAGGTCAAGCTCATCGAGTCCCACTCCCGCCCCGGCCTCTCCATCATCCAGGTCGAGCTCAGGGACGAGGTGATCGAGGTGGTGCCCGTCTGGTCCCGGATCCGGGACCGGCTAAGCGATCTCACCCCCCAGCTGCCCGATGGGGCTGGCGCTCCCCAGCTCAACGACGAGAAGGGCTACCCCTTCACCCGGCTGGTCAACCTCAGCTGGCGCGGCCCCGGCCCCATCCAGTTGGATCGCCTGGCCCGCTACAGCGCCGAGCTGGAGCGGCGGGCACGCATGCTGCCCGGCACCCAGTACGTGGAGCGCACCGGCGCCCCCGAGGAGGAGATAGAGGTCATCTTCGATCCCCTGGCTCTGGGCGCCGCCGGGCTCGACGGCCCCACCCTGGCCCAGGCCCTGCGCGGGGCCGATGCCAAGGTGAGCGCCGGGGAGTTGCAGGGGCGCAACAACCGGCTGCTGATTGAGTTGCGAGGCTCCCTCGATACCCTGGAGCGCATCCGCCAGATCCCGCTGCGCACCGACGACCTGGGCCGGACCCTGCGCCTTGGCGACATCGCCGAGGTGAGGCGCGGCATCCGCCAGCCCGAGAGCCAGCTCGCCTTCGCCAACGGGGAGCGGGCCATAGTGGTCGGCATCCGCATGGCCCAAGACAGGCGCATCGATCTCTGGTCGGCCCAGCTCGATGCCATGCTGGCCGACCTTGCCGCCAGCCTGCCGGACAACATAGCCCTGACCACCAGCTTCGATCAGCGCCAATATACCGAGCGCCGCCTCTCGGACCTGCTGATCAACATAGGCCAGGGGTTCGCCATCATCATGGGGGTGCTGCTGCTGACCCTGGGGATGCGGGCCGCCCTCATCGTCAGCCTCTCCCTGCCCCTGACGGTGGCCTTCACCTTCGCCTGCATGAACCTCATCGGCCTGCCCATCCACCAGATGTCGGTCACCGGCCTGGTGGTGGCCCTCGGCATCATGGTGGACAACGCCATCGTCATGGCGGATCGGGTGCAGTATCAGCGTCGCCACGGCATGGGGGTGACCGCCGCTGCCATGGAGGCCATCCGCCACCTCTGGCTGCCGCTGCTGGGATCCACCCTCACCACCCTGCTCGCCTTCCTGCCCATCATACTGATGCCGGGCCCGGCCGGTGAGTTCGTCGGCGGCATCGCCTGGGCGGTGATCTTCTCCTTGATCGGCTCCTACCTCATCTCCCACACCCTGGTGGCCGGCCTGTCGGCGCGCTGGGTCGCCCCTCAGGGAGGCAGCGCCTGGTATAGAGATGGCCTGCACCTGCCCGCCCTGGCCGCCCGTTTCGAGCGCAGCCTGGAGTGGGCCCTGGCCCGCCCCCGTACCAGCCTGCTGCTGGTCTGCCTGCTGCCCCTCGCCGGTTTCTGGGCTGCCGGCCGCCTGACCGAACAGTTCTTCCCGCCGGCGGACAGGGACATGATCCACATAGAGGTGAGCCTCTCCCCCCAGGCCAGCCTGGGTCACACCCGCGCCCTGGTGGCGGCCATGGAGCAGACCCTGGCCCGCCACCCCGAGCTGGTGCGCCAGGACTGGGTCATAGGTGACAACGCCCCCAGCTTCTATTACAACCTGGTGCCCCGTCAGCAGGGCCGGGTCGACTATGCCCAAGGCATGATACGGTTTCGGGATCTCGCCAGCGCCAACCGCCTGATCCCCCAGCTGCAGCAAGAGCTGGACACGGCCTTCCCCCAGGCCCAGATCCTGGTGCGCAAGCTCGAACAAGGCCCCCCCTTCAACGCCCCGGTGGAGCTGCGCCTGTTCGGCCCGGACCTGCACCAGCTCCACCGCCTCGGGGAAGAGGTGCGCGCCCTGCTCGCCGATACCCCGGATGTGATCCAGACCCGGGCCACCCTGCAGGCGGGGGTGCCCAAGCTGTGGCTGACGGTGGACGAGGAGGCCAGCCTGCTGGCGGGCATGAACCTGGGTCAGCTCGCGACCCGGCTGGAGGCGGCCCTGGATGGCCGCGTCGGCGGTGCCGTGCTGGAGGGCACCGAGTCTATCCCTGTCCGGGTGCGGCTGGCGGCGAGCGAGCGCCAGGATATCCAGGATCTGCTCAACCAGCCCCTGAGGGATGGCGAGGGGGGCACAGGGCTGACCCTGCGCAACCTGGCCAGCGCCACATTGAGCCCGAGCTGGGGGGAGATCAGCCGCCGGGACGGCGAGCGGGTCAATGTGCTGGAGGCCTACCTGAGGATGGGGGTGCTGCCCCAGACGGTGCTCAACCAGGTGCGCCAGCGGCTGGATGAGGGGCAACTGGCGCTGCCGGCGGGTTATCGGCTGGAGATAGGGGGCGAGTCGGCCAAGCGGGACGAGTCCGTGGGCAATCTGATGGCCCATGTGGGCCTCATCGCCGTGCTGCTGCTGGCGGTGCTGGTGCTCAGCTTCAACTCGTTTCGCATGGCGGGGGTCATCATGCTGGTGGCACTGCAATCGTGCGGGCTGGGGCTGCTCTGGGTCTGGTTGCTCGGCTACCCCTTCGGGTTCACCGTCATCATCGCCCTGCTCGGCCTGATGGGGCTCGCCATCAACGCCGCCATCGTCATACTGGCGGAGCTCAAGGCAGATCCCCTGGCCATGGGGGGGGACAGGGCGCAGATCCGCACCCTGGTGGCCGGTTGCAGCCGCCACATCGTCTCCACCACCATCACCACGGTCGGCGGCTTCCTGCCGCTGCTGCTGGGGGGCGGCGGCTTCTGGCCCCCCTTCGCCATCGCCATCGCCGGGGGCACGGCCCTGGCGACCCTGCTCTCCTTCTACTTCGCGCCGGCCGCCTTCCTGCTGCTGCGCGGCCAGGGAGCCCGCCAGGCGGCGGACCGCCAGCAGAGGCCGCCCCTGGGACAGACTGGCTGACGCGCAGGCCCGGGGCGGCTCGTCATGCCGCCCTCAGGCTCAGGCGTCCGGCGAACCCAGCATCGCCTTCAGCCGCTGCTCCAGGCTCGGCTCCGGGGCCTTGAGGGTCGAGAGGAACAGAGCCTCGATAGCGGCCTTGTCGGCGCGCCTGACGATAAACACCAGCCGGGACTGGGCACGCCCCTCCGGCCAGTCCCCCAGGGTCTGCAACGGATAGAGCTGGCCATGTACCCCGTGGATCACCACGGGCTGGCTCTCCCCTTCCAACTGCAATATGCCCTTGAGCCGCAGCAGGGCGTCGCCAAACTGCGCCTGCACCGCATCGATGGCGGCCAGCAGGCGGGACGGCTTGAGGGGCTCGCCGATGCGCAGGGAGAAGCTCTCTATGTTGCCATGGTCAAAATGCGTGGGGGCGGCGGCCCCCACCTTGGCGGCGAACGGCTGCATCTTGGGTTGCATTATCTGCTGCATTGGGGATGCCAGCCCCTGTTTCGGGGACTCGGTGCGCAGCCAGGCCAGCAGCTGGCGCACGTCCCGACCGGCCGCCTCGTTGTAGGCGCCGAGCTTCTCCAGCACCACAGGGGAGAGCACGCCGTTGCTGACCCGCTCGACGGGGGCCGCCGGGTTGAGGGTCGCCAGCCGGGCCTCCACCCGAGCCAGCGTCTCCTCGTCCACCAGATCCCCCTTGCTCAGCACCAGCAGATCCGCCAGGGCCACCTGTTTGACCGCCTCGTACTGGGCCGCCAGCTGCTGCTCGATATGACCGGCATCCACCACGGTGACGGTGCCGTCGAAGCGGTAGCGCTGGGCGATAAAGCCCTCTTCCTTCAGGGTAAAGAGCACAGGGGCGGGATCCGCCAGGCCCGTGGTCTCTATGATGAGCCGCTTGAAGGGTTTGATCTTGCGCTGGATGGCCTTCATAAAGAGCCCCTGCAGCGCCTCCACCAGGGAGCCCTGTACCGAACAGCAGATGCAGCCGGAATCGAGCAACACCACCTGCTCGTCCACCTGCTGCACCAGGTGATGGTCCAGCCCCACGGAGCCGAACTCGTTGATGAGCACGGCGCACTCACCGAGCTCGGGCTGCTTGACCCAGTGGTTGAGCAAGGTGGTCTTGCCGCTGCCGAGAAACCCGGTCAGCAGGGTCACGGGAATTCGAGTGTCTTGCCTGTCTGTCATAACGGTTACTCCCCCCGCCCGGCAGTGTGATGCGCGCGGGTGTCTGGCCTATGGGTCATGTTCAATGCTCAGCGGTTGGCGAACAGCTCGCCAAGCCAGCGGTTCTCGAAGCGGCCGTGGGGATCGAGCTCGCGCTTCAAGGCCAGGAAGTCGTGCCAGCGCGGCAGCAGGGCCGGGAAGTCGTAGAGATCCATCGCCAGGTGCTTGCCAAAATGCGGCGTGCCGCCAAGCGGCACCAGCAGCTGCTGCAGCTCGCGCATCTGCTCCATGGAGCCGCCGACGAAGGTGCCGTCCGCCGCCAGATAGACCAGGAACCCTATCCAGCACACCGACTTGCCATAGGCGGCGCTGAGCCAGGCCTCGGAGGGGCCGGTGCAGCGCAGGATGAAGGGGTAATGCAGTGCCCCCGGGTTGCGCTCCTGCCAATGCTGCAGGATCTCGAGGGCCTCCTGCATCCGCTCGAGGGGCACCGCCACCTCGCAGTTGATCTGGGGCGCCGGTATCCCCTTGCAGAGGATCTGGTAGACGTTGCCCACCAAGTCAGAGGCATCCTTGAAGCGGCGCACCGTCTCGAAATGCTCCCCGGCCCGCGCCTCGTCCTTGGTATCTCTGGCCATCTTTTGCAGGGTCGCATCTATGGTGCTATTGAGGCCGGCGCTCATGGCGCCGTCTGCGCCCTCCAGCAGCAGTGGCTCGCTGCCCCCGGCGCGGTAACGGGCCACCTCGTCATCGGAGGCGGGATCCACCAGCCAGAGGTGACTCTCACCGGTCCAGGCGAACCACCAGCTCTTCACGAAGCCGTGCTCGCGGTTGAGGCGCTCGTTGTGTTCCAGCAGGAAGGGGTAGTCGGTGGTGAACTTGGTGCAGCGCATGATGCGGTTTGGCACTGTGCGCAGGCGCACGTCGAGCAGCACGCCGAGCATGCCCATGCCCATCACGAAGGCGCCGAAGCGCGGATCCGTGCGTTCCACACTGATGATGTCGCCATTGGCCAGCATGATGGTGAGGGCCTCCACCGCATCGCACAGGGCGGACTGGTGCAGCCCCTGGCCGTGGGTGCCGGTGCTGAGCGCCCCCCCCAGGGTCTGGATGCCGATGACGCCGGGGGACGCGGGCAGCATCCTATCCATGGCGATGAGATCGGCATAGACGGTATCGAGGGGGGTGCCCGCCTGATAGGTCACCGTATCGACGGTTTTCGCCAGCTGGCCGCGCAGGTGGTGCAAGTCCACCAGCAGCGCCTGGCTGCCCTCGTCATAGACGCTGTGGATGGGTTCAAACGAGAGGCCGGAGCCGATCAGCCGCAGCTTGCGCTCGGGGTATGCGCGCAGCAGCTGTTGCAACTCGTCACGACTCTTCGGGCGCCACACCTGATCCAGGGCGCCGAGGGGGTTGGTTCGCGACCAGTTGAACAGCACCTCCCGATTGCCAATCGCCTTGATGCTGTGAAATGCCTGGAACTGAACCGTCATACCGCGCCTCATCTGCCTTCAAAATGAGCGGCGATTCTACCGAAAAGCGAGCGCCAAGGCATGAAAAACAAGCCCCTACCGTCGAGGGTGGATAAGGAGAGCCGCTCCTCTTCCCCTCAGCGCGACGGCTGGGTCAGCGCCAGCAGCAGGCCGAATCCCACCAGCAGAGCGCCGACGATCCGATCGATCCGGTGGCGCACCGCCAGCAGACGAGCCCGGCCGCGCCCACGAGACGCTGGCGAGCGGGTTGCACGGCCTGAGGTGCTAAGGGCGTCCCCTCAGGCGAACACGCCCAGCTAGATGACGGGCCCGGCAGCCCGCACCTCGGTCAGCAGCTCGTCGCAGAACTGGCGTAGCGGCATGGGACGACCGAGCAGATACCCCTGCAGGTAGGTCACCTTGCCCTTGAGGTAATCGGCCTGCTCCCGGGTCTCGACCCCTTCGGCGATCAGGTGCATGCCGAGACGGTGGCCGAGATCGATCACGTTGTCGACTATGTGTTCGGAGAGGGACTCGGTGCCGATGCGGCCGATGAAGGATCGGTCGATCTTGAGGTAATCCACGTGGAACTGTTGCAGATAGGAGAGGCTGGAGTGACCGGTACCGAAGTCATCGATGGCCAGCCTGACGCCTATCTCATCGAGCTGGTGAAACAGGGCCAGGGTGCGGGGATCGGCCACCAGCAGTTCCCGTTCGGTCAGCTCCAGCACCAGGACGACTCGGCCCGGGGTGAAGTGAGCGAGAAAGGCGCGACACTCTTCCAGCAGGGAGAAGTCCCGGCAGTGGGCGGCGCTGATGTTGAAGCCGATATGAAAACCATTCGGCAGCATCTCCTGCGCTCTCCCCAGCTGCCTGGCTACTGCCTGCATCAGCAGGTCGGTCATGGGCACTATCACGCCGCACTCCTCCGCCTGAGGAATGAAGAGATCGGGGCGGATAAGCCCGGATGAGGGGTGCTGCCAGCGCATCAGCACCTCGGCCCCCATCACAGTGCCACTGTCGCTGGTCACCAGAGGCTGCAGATAGGGGATGAACTCCCGGGCCCGCAGCGCCCGCTTCAGCTCCCCCTCCATGGAACCGGGGCGCCCCAGCAGCAACCACACCAGCAGTGAGATGGACAGGGAGAAGCCCAGCAGGGTCAAGAGGGTCAACTGCCTACCCTGCCAGAGCGAGAGCCAGATGGAAGGCAGATCCATCCCGGCATAGATGGAGAGGGGATAACGCGTCGATCGGGCGCTATGGGCGGCCAGGGTGGGCAAGCTGGGGTGGCCGCTCACCAGCTGACCCTGATGGTCCAGCCACTCCTCACCCACCTGGAGCAGGACCTCGCCGCCGGGAGGGGCACTCAGGGCCAGCAGTATCTTCAGATAGGTGCTGTCTATGGTGCTGCCCACGCTGCCATACTGGCTATCCGAGCGCAGCGACAGCATGGGCTGATGGCTCAGCTCGGGGGAGCCCGGCAACAGACGCAGCACCCCCTCGCTGTACGCCTCCGGCTCATCCTGCCAGCGCACCTTGCCCACCACAGAGTTGCAATAGACCCCCTGGTCATCGATCAGGTTGATGGTTCGCACGAAGGGAACCAGCGCCGCCTGCCTGCGCAGGGTGAAGAGACTGGATTGGCAGGGGCGGTTGAGCTGCGACATGACCCTCAGGTTGGCGCCCTCGACATGGTCCAGGATCTTCTCCATCAGCTGCACCGCCTGGGCCGCCGCCAGCTCGGACTGCGTGTCCAGGGCGCGCAGATAGCTGGCATGCAGCTCCCACACCCCCACCAACACGGGCAAGGCAAAGACCAGGGCTGCACTCAGCAAACGTCAGACGGGTCTAGAAATATCGAGACCAAATAGAAACATAAGATAAACATACCCATGGGACTGAGAGGGCAGTGGCCACCATGGCTCCGCCTTCACCCGAACGGAAAATGGCGAACATCCATAGCCACAGCCCGGAGGGGCGACATGATACTGTGGTGTTTCTGCTGCTTTTGCGACCTAGATCACCTTTTACTCAATAAGGTCTGACCAGACCGACCGCGGGCCCCATGAACGAAAAGCCCCGGCACAGGGCCGGGGCTCGTCTTCATGCTGAGTGCGCCTTACCGGCGCCCAGCCTTATACCGCTTGCTGCAGGATCACCGCATCGGCCTTCTGGGTGTAGGAGGCGATCTCGTTGAAGTTCAGGTAGCGATAGGTGTCCGCCGCAGTGGCATCCAGGGTCTTGGCGTACTGCAGATACTCGGCAACGGTCGGGATCTTGCCGAGGATGGCGGCAACGGCGGCCAGCTCGGCGGAAGCCAGGTAGACGTTGGCGCCCTTGCCCAGACGGTTCGGGAAGTTGCGGGTGGAGGTGGAGACCACGGAGGCCCCTTCCGCCACGCGCGCCTGGTTGCCCATGCACAGGGAACAGCCGGGTATTTCGATGCGGGCACCGACCCGGCCGAAGATGCCGTAGTAGCCCTCTTCGGTCAGCTGATCCTTGTCCATCTTGGTGGGGGGCGCTATCCACATCCGGGTCGGCAGGGAGCCCTGGAACTTGTCCAGCAGCTTGCCGGCGGCGCGGAAGTGGCCGATGTTGGTCATGCAGGAACCGATGAACACCTCGTCGATCTTGTCACCGGCCACGTCGCTCAGCAGGCGGGCATCGTCCGGATCGTTCGGCGCGCACAGGATGGGCTCCTTGATGGTGGCAAGATCGATCTCGATGATTTCGGCGTACTCGGCGTCCTTGTCCGCTTCCATCAGCACCGGATTGGCCAGCCACTCCTCCATCCCCTTGATGCGGCGGGTGATGGTGCGCACGTCGCCATAGCCCTCGGACAGCATCCATTTGAGCATGACGATGTTGGACTTCAGGTACTCGGCGATGGGAGCCTGATCCAGCTTGATGGTGCAACCGGCGGCACTGCGCTCGGCGCTGGCGTCCGCCAGCTCGAACGCCTGCTCCACCTTCAGGGTCGGCAGCCCCTCGATCTCGAGGATTCGGCCGGAGAAGATGTTCTTCTTGCCAGCCTTCTCGACGGTCAGCAGCCCTTTCTGGATGGCGGCATAGGGGATGGCATGGACCAGGTCACGCAGGGTGATGCCCGGCTGCAGCTCGCCCTTGAAGCGCACCAGAACGGATTCAGGCATGTCCAGCGGCATGACGCCGGTGGCGGCGGCGAAGGCCACGAGGCCCGAGCCCGCCGGGAAGGAGATGCCGATGGGGAAGCGGGTGTGGGAGTCACCGCCCGTGCCCACGGTATCGGGCAGCAGCATGCGGTTGAGCCAGGAGTGGATGACGCCGTCACCCGGGCGCAGGGAAACGCCGCCGCGGTTCATGATGAAGTCCGGCAGGGTGTGGTGGGTCTGCACGTCGATGGGCTTGGGATAGGCCGCGGTGTGGCAGAAGGACTGCATGGTCAGATCGGCGGAGAAGCCGAGGCAGGCGAGATCCTTGAGCTCGTCGCGGGTCATGGGACCCGTGGTGTCCTGGGAGCCGACCGTGGTCATCTTGGGCTCGCAGTAGGTGCCCGGGCGTATGCCCTGCACGCCGCACGCCTTGCCCACCATCTTCTGGGCCAGGGTGTAGCCCTTGCCGGTGTCGGCCACGGGCTGCGGGCGACGGAACACGGTGGAGAACGGCAGCCCCAGGGCCTCGCGGGCCTTGTCGGTCAGGCCGCGGCCGATGATGAGCGGAATGCGGCCACCGGCACGCACCTCGTCGATCAGCACCTCGGTCTTGAGTTCAAACTGTGCCAGCACCTCGTCGGTGCCGTGGCGGCAGATCTTGCCCTCATAGGGGAAGATGTCGATGACATCGCCCATGTTCAGCTTGGCGACGTCCACCTCGATGGGCAGGGCGCCGGCATCTTCCATGGTGTTGAAGAAGATGGGGGCTATCTTGCCGCCCAGGCAGACACCACCGGCACGCTTGTTCGGCACGAAGGGAATGTCGTCCCCCATGAACCAGAGCACGGAGTTGGTGGCGGACTTGCGGGAAGAGCCGGTGCCGACCACGTCGCCGACGTAGGCCAGGGGGAAGCCCTGCTCTTTCAGGGAGTCGATGGTCTTGATGGGGCCGACGGTGCCATCCTGATCCGGGGTGATGCCGGGGCGGGCGTTTTTCAGCATGGCCAGGGCATGGAGCGGAATGTCGGGACGGGACCAGGCGTCCGGCGCCGGGGACAGGTCGTCTGTGTTGGTCTCGCCGGTCACCTTGAACACTGTGACGGTGATCTTCTCGGCCAGGGCCGGACGGGAGAGGAACCACTCGGCGTCGGCCCAGGATTGCAGCACCTGCTGGGCGAAGGCGTTGCCCGCCTCGGCTTTCTCCTGCACATCGTGGAAGGAGTCAAACATCAGCAGGGTGTGGGAGAGACCCTTGGCGGCAAGGGGCGCCAGCTCGGCATGGTCCAGCAGATCGATCAGCGGCTGGATGTTGTAGCCCCCCTGCATGGTGCCCAGCAGCTCGACAGCTTGCGCGGCAGTCAGGATGGGAGAGTGGGTTTCGCCCTTGGCGACGGCGGTGAGGAAGCCGGCCTTGACGTAGGCGGCCTCATCGACGCCGGGCGGGACGCGGGAGGACAACAGCTCTTTCAGAAAGTCTTCTTCACCGGCGGGGGGGTTCTTGAACAGTTCAACCAGTGCGGCGACTTGCTCTGCGTCCAGAGGTTTGGCAACCACGCCCTCGGCGGCACGTTCTTCGACGTGTTTACGGTAGGTTTCAAGCACGACTAATTCCTCTTTGGTCTTTTTTGGGGCTCGCCCAGGCTGGCGGCGATCGTCCTTGCGGGACACCCTTAGGGTGCTCCCCACTATATAAGTTTTAACGAGTAATTAAAATCCAATCCCTGCACACATATTCATCTGCCATGGCTAACCAATTAAACTTGCTGATGTTTTGCCTGTTAACAGAAATAACAGGAAATTCAACTTAACAAGTTGTCAGCATTTTCATGCTATTCGAAGGTGCTGCCGAGCTGCAGGTAGAACACATCGTTGCCCCCCTCGGCCATGCCATAGCCGAGGAAGACGGGGCCGAGGAAGCTCTCGATCCCCACGTAGACGGATCCCGCGGTGAGGGCGCTCTGGAAATCGATGTCCGCCCCCTTGTTCCAGACCCCGCCCCGTTCGATTGAGCCACCGAGGTAGAGGGGGGCCCGCAGGGCGCCGAAGTCGTTGTCCGCCACCCGGTAGATGTAGCGCAGGCCGCCAAACAGGCTGTAGCGCCCGGAGAGCTGATAGCGCTGGAAGCCGGAGAGGCGGAACAGACCGCCGAGATCCTGGATGTCGAGAGGGACCGCCTCGTCGGTGTCCAGCCCGCCCCCCTCCAGCAACAGGTTGACGCTGTGCCTGTCCCAGGACCAGGGCTTGACCAGGCTCAGGTGATAGCTGATGCCGGCGGAACGCTCATGGCTGTCGAGCTCGGCCCCATCGTCCATGGTGACCCGGGTATAGCCTGCCTTGGCATCCCAGTAGACCCCGGCGTAGGGGAAGTAGCGGCTGTCGAGGGTGTCGTGCTCGAAGCGCACATAGGGGCCCCAGGCGGTGGCATCCACGGAGGCATCCTTGAACACCTGCAGATCTATGGTGCCCACCTTGCCGTTCAGCCCCAGGGAGAGGCGGCTCCAGGGCTGCTGATTCCAGCCCAGGGAGAGATCCGCGCTGAAGAAGCTGTACTCGGACTCCACATAGTCGACCGGCAGGCTGGGCTCATCGCTGGTGGAGAAGAAGATGCGGCGCTGGGTCTTGTCATAGCCCAGGCTTGCCTCGCCATAGAAGGTCTGCGACGCCTCCAGCGGGGTGTAGAAGTCGGTCTTGATGTGCTTGGCCGTGCCCAGCGACGCTTCGGTCAGCCACTCGGCCCCCAGCTCGTTGACATTGGTCAGGGTGTAGGACATGCCGACGTTGTAGTTGGAATCGCTCTGGAAATCGTCGGAGAAACCCAGCTGGAAGTTGAGATAGCCCGGGCCCCAGTTCTTCTCGCTGGCGTCGACCACCAGCACGTTCTCGCCACCCCGCTCCTCGACCTGATAGGTGATGCGGTCGAACGACTCCAGGGCATAGAGGCGACGGATCCCCGCCTCCAGGCTCTCGTTGGTCTGCACCTTGTCGGGACGCACCTTGAGGGTGGCGATCATGGTCTCGTCGGAGAGACGCGACTTGTTGACCAGCTCCACCTTGTCGATGAAGTAGGCGGGCTGGCCGCTGCGCTCGGCACGGCGGCTCAGCTTCTGGTTGCGATAGGTGGCGTAGTCCGCCTTGGAGAGGGAGAGGGCGTCGAGCTGGCGCGAGGCCGACTCGGCCACCCGCTCGCCACGCTTGATCCCCTCCGGCATCAGGGCAAAGTCGGCGATGCCCATGTTGCCGAACTCAGGGGTCAGCAGAATGTCCTTGGGCCCCAGCAGGGCCTTCTGCTTCTCGGTCCCGACCTGGGTCATGTAGGTGGTGAGCTGATCTATCATGGCCAGCCCGGACTTGAGCTCCTCACGGGTGCGCAGCCTGGCGCCGATGTCCACCGCGATCACCACGTCCGCTCCCATGGCCTTGGCCACGTCCACCGGCATGTTGTTGACCGAACCGCCATCGGAGAGGATGCGCCCCTCCCACTCCACTGGCTTGAGGGCACCCGGGATCGACATGGAGGCCTGCATCGCCTTGGCCAGGCTGCCGTTCGCCAGCACATAGGGGGTCACCGTCTCCATGTCGGTGGCCACGGCGCGATAGGGAATGGGCAGGTCGTCGAAGCTCTTTTGCACCGGCAGGTTGGAGGTGGCGTGGCGCAGCAGGCTGGCCATGGACTGGCCCTGGAAGAAACCGTCCGGCAGCTGGGTGGTGTTGCCATTGACGCCGATGTCGGTGCGCAGCTGATACTGCTCGTTCTGCTGCTTCTTGCGCAGGGAGAGCTCGTTGCGTCCCACCTTGTCCTGATACCCCTGGTTCCAGTCGATGGCCAGCGTCGTGCGCTCCACCTCCTCGGCGCTGAGCCCCATGGCGTACATGCCCGCCACATAGGATCCCATGCTGGTGCCGACCACGATATCGACCGGGATGCGCTTTTGCTCCAGCACCTTGAGGATGCCGATATGGGCCGCTCCCTTGGCGCCACCGCCACTGAGCACCAGGGCGACCTTGGGGCGCTCCGCCGCCATGGTCTGGGAGCAGAGCAGGGCCAGCGACAGGCAGCCGAGCAGCAGCAGAAGAAGGGGTCGGGTCCATTCCCGGCGAGAAGCGTGCATATGAGTGTCCATGGGTCAGGCGCATTGCGATGATTGCAGCCTACTATAAGGGGCGAACGGGGAACCGCAACCGTCCCGTGAACCGCCGTGAGCGCGGAGGGTCACGGGATCGAACCCAGATGATGCCCATCTCCCCATTGCGCCGTGAGCGCAAACGCAAACCCTGAATAAAACCCGGCCCGGCACTCAAGAATTCATCCCGATGGCCGCTACCATGATGACCCTCTTGCAACCGGATCTTGAGTCAACACCATGCTCGCAAGCCTGACCCTCAAACAGAAAATACTCGCCACCGTCACCCTGGCCGTGGTGCTCTCTTGTCTGCTGGTGGGCTACTTCAGCCAGCGCTCGGCCCAGCAGCTGATCGAGAGCCGCATGTTCGAACAGGAGCTGCCGAACCTGACCCAGCGCATCGGCAAGGACATAGAGAAGGATCTCAACTCGGTCGCCAACGCGGCCAGACAGCTGGCCAGCGACCGCTTCGCCCTCGACTGGGTCGAGCGGGGCATGCCCAAGGAGCAGGAAGGCATCCTCATCGGCCAGCTCAAGGATCTCACGGCGCAGTATGGCCTGGTGACCGCCTCCTTCGCCGACCGCCAGAGCGCGGCCTACTACAACCAGGACGGTTTCCTGCGCAACCTGACCCCGCAGCAGGACGCCTGGTTCTACGACTACACCAAGCGCCCCCAGGATCTGATGCTCAGCATCTTTCGCGAGAGCAACGGCGAGATGAAGCTGTTCGTCAACTTCCAGCAGCTGGGTGGCCGCGGCCTGGCGGGGCTCGCCAAGTCCCTGGATACCATGGTCGCCACCCTCTCCAACTTCCGGGTCGGTGACAGCGGCTTCGTCTTCATGACGGATGGCAGCGGCAAGGTGAAGCTGCACCCCGACGCCGCCCGCATCGACCGCGACAGCCTGAGCCAGCTGGCGGGACCGGACGCCACCGCCCTGCTCACCAAGCAGGAGTTCGCCGCCAGCCGGGCCGAAGTAGAGGGTCAGTCGGTGATCCTCGCCACCAGCTATATCCCCTTGCTCGACTGGTACCTGGTGGTCCAGGTGCCCGAGGCCGAGATCTATGCCGAGCTCGACCAGGCCCGCCTCCATATCCTGCTGGTCAGCCTGGCCATCGCCCTGGGCATGGGTCTGCTCGGCATGGTGCTGGCAGGCTCCGTCAGCCGCCCCCTCAACGAGCTGGCTCGCCTGTTCCGGGCACTGGGCAGCGGTGACGGCGATCTGACCCAGCGCCTCAAGGTGGACGGGCGGGACGAGCTGAGCGAGGTCGCCAGAGGCTTCAACAACTTCGTCGCCAAAATTCATGGCTCCATCGAGCAGGTGGCGAGCAACTCCCGCCAGCTGGCCAGCACCGCCGCCCAGGTCGCCGAACAGGCCCAGCTCACCCAGCACAACTGCACCGCCCAGCGGGATCGCACCGTCCAGGTCGCCACCGCCATCCACGAGATGGGCGTCACCGTCAGCGAGATCGCCGGCAATGCCTCCCTGGCCGCCGACGTCGCCCGCCAGGCCAACACCCAGGCCGACGCCGGGGCCGACGTGGTGGCACAGGCCCGCCACGGCATCGTCGGCCTCTCCGACGAGCTGGAATCGGTCTCCGGGGTCATCGGCTCCCTGGCCGGCCAGACCGATGCCATCGGCAGCATACTCGACACCATCCGCAGCATCTCGGAGCAGACCAACCTGCTGGCCCTCAACGCCGCCATCGAGGCGGCCAGGGCCGGCGAGCAGGGGCGCGGCTTCGCCGTGGTGGCCGACGAGGTCCGCAACCTCGCCAGCCGCTCCGCCGCCTCCACCGAGGAGATCCAGAAGATGATCGACGGCCTCCAGGCCCAGTCGGCCCGCGCGGTGAGCGCCATGACCCAGAGCCGCAACCAGAGCCTGACCGTGGTGGGCCAGGCCGACGAGGCCAACGGGGCGCTCGGCCAGATCACCGCCCACATCACCCAGATCAGCGACATGAACATCCAGGTGGCCACCGCCACCGAGGAGCAGTCCAGCGTGGTGGGCGAGATCAACCGCAACGTGGAAGACATCAACCAGCTCACCATGGAGACGGCGGACATCGCCCACCAGCTCACCGCCTCGAGCCGCAGCCTGCAGCAACTCTCAAGCGAGCTGGATCAGCTGGTGGGCAACTTCCGGCTGTGAGACGGACAAGCGGCGCTGGCAACGTCAGGCCATGACGGGAATACATCTCGATGAGAGGGGGCGCCATGGCGCCCCCTCTCATGTTTGCGCCACCGAGTGACGCATCCTTTCCTGAGGCCATAGGGCACAGGGTCACCCTGCCTCATAATAAGGAAAAGAACAGGAGGCAATATGGGTAAACGAGTCTTGATGATCTTGCTGGGGGCCCTGCTCGCGGGCTGTAGCCATGGGCCTGTGCGGGTGCATGGCGCCGACGTGAGCGTGGACGATACCCGGATCCGGGTCAGTGATGGCGATCGTGGCGGCTATGGCACCTTCTGCCCGCCGGGACAGGCCAAGAAGGGGCGCTGCTGAGGCGCCCCGATCTGAAGAAGCAACAAGCCGCTCATCGAGCGGCTTTTTGCTATCTGCCTGCCACTCAGGGCAGCTTGACCAGGGGCTGCTCCCGCAGCTCTGTGGGGCGGCCGGCCTGGATCTTGTCCACCTGGGCCAGGGCCTGCTTCACCTCGTCGGCGCTCTGCAGCAGGCGATAGGTCAGATCGAAGGTTTTGGTTTCGCCGGGCTGGATTTTGGGTACCAGCCCCAGCGGGCGCTGGTACTTGGTGCTGTAGGCATAGCTGGTGCCGGGCTCTATGCCGGTCACATAGCCCTGGGCCAGGGTGTCTGTGTTCTTCCACAGGGTCAGCACCGGCAGCTGGCGGGTGTTGTAGCCCACCGCCACCCCGGCACTGCCTGCCTTGTTGTTCAGCACCGCCAGGGTATTGCCGTCGGCGTCGCCGTAGGGCACCAGGTTGAACACCATCTCGTCGAAGCCCTTGGTCGGCCCCTGGTAGGTTTGCCAGCCCTTGAGACCCGCCTTGGCGTAGTCGTTGAACGGGGAGATCTGCTTGACCGGGGTGCTGACTTTGGCCCCCTCCTCCAGGATGGGCGCCCCGAAGTTGCCGTGATAGATGATCTGGTATTCGTTCTCGTAGTCGGCATGGTTGGTCAGCTTGTCCTGCAGGGCAAATTCCGCCTCACCGGGCACTACGCTCAGCTGGGTCCAGGTGACCAGCTCGCTCATCTTGAAGGTGCGCTCGTCCACCCGGCCCCGCACATGAATGGCGTAGGGCGGCTCCTCGTCCACTGTCACGCTGACCACGGAAGCGGGAATGTTCTGTACCCGGCCGTGCAGGCTCTTGAGGCGGCCATCGTCATCCACCCCGGGGTGACCGGTCCACTCGTAGCCGCAGCGCACCAGCATCTCGTTGAAGCCATCGAGCCAGCCGAGCCCGGCGCGGCTCTCCAGATCGATGAAGGCCGGGTTGACCACCTCCTTGACCGGGGAGTCCCAGCCGAGGCGCACATCGGCCCCCTTGACCTCCTTGATCCCCATGCCACGGGTCGGCACCAGGGTGATCTTCATGACACCGTTGTCGACGATGAGCAGATCCACCCCCTCCTGGCGGCCGCCGTGCAGGCGCTTCTTCTCGATGGAGAAGGGCACCGGGCTCTTGATCCCCAGCTTGTCGCTGGTGATCTTCCAGTCCCCCACATCCAGCCCCTGCTGGGAATCGGTCAGCAGGAATTCGGCGGCCTGGCCAGAGCTCGCCCCCAGGGCGAGCAGCACGGCAATGGAGAGTCTCTTCAACATGGCGTTATCCTCGTGTCTCTTGTGCGTGTGAATGGTGCTTGTGAATGGTTTCGTGAAAGCTGAATCGTTTCAGTGATCGAAAACTAGGCGTCTGACGCACCAGACTCAAGGGACAAGAGGGGGAAATGTGAGCCGTTTGACAATAAAAGCGTCGATCGGCTTGCTGAAGTGAAGGCTGACTCACACTTCGTTTTCCGGTGCCGGGGACGGGCCCGGAGGCGGCGCGCGGCCAATGAAAAGAGCCGCTCAATGAGCGGCTCTCGACCTTGCCATGGGCGGGCAAGGGGTCAGGTCGTGGTCTGGCGAGTCCCGAAGTAGTCCGCCAGGAAGTCGTCGAACGACAGGCTGTCCCCCCGCTCCCGTTCCCGCTGCTTGAGCAGGGAGTCCCGCGCCTCGCCGGCGAAGTAGGCTTCATCCCAGTACTGCAGCTCACCGGCCAGCAGCTGCTCCCGGTATTGGCTCGCCAGGGCGTCGCCGAAGCAGCCGTTGTCCAGGCCCGCCTCCTGCAAGCGCCTGAGCAGGCGCGCCGAATAGGTGAGCTCGGGATCCAGCAGCTTCTCCCTGTGCATGGCCAATGTCTCGCGATAGCGATTGCGGCCGCAGCAGCGATCCAGCAGATCCGCCACCAGCGCCAGTTCGTCAAACAGCTGGAGACCGTACTCCTTGAGGCCGATGGCGGCCCCCTGCTCGTCTTCCAGCGTCAGGCCGGGACGGCGTCCCTCCAGCACCACCTTGGTCTGGTTGCGACGGTTGCGGGCTATCTCCTGCTCCGTCAGCTGGGCGGAGGGGCGCAGCAGGCACCAGACCAGGAAGACGTCGAAGAAGCGCACCTGCTCCGCCTCTATGCCGAGGGGGGTGAAGGGGTTCACGTCCACGGTACGCAGCTCGATATATTCGATGCCGCGCTGCTCCAGCGCGTCCGAGGGCTTCTCGCCGCTGCGAGGGGTGCGCTTGGGCCGGATCGGGGCGTACAGCTCGTTCTCCAGCTGCAACACATTGTCGTTGAGCTGGCGGTACTCGCCGTTCACCTTGACCCCTATCTTGGCGAACTCGGGGTCATGGGTGTTGATGGCGCGGCGCAGGGAGGCCACGTAGGCGGGCAGGTTGTCGTGGCTGATGTCGAGCCGGCTCTGGGCGCTGCTGGTGTAGCCGAGATCCGACAGCCGCAACGAGGTGGCATAGGGCAGGTAGAGGGTGCCCTTGCCGAGCTTCTCGAACGGCAGCGCACTGGTCCGCCCCTTGAGGAAGGAGCTGCAGATGGCCGGGGAGGCGCCGAACAGGTAGGGCACCAGCCAGCCGAAGCGGTAGACGTTGCGAATGAGCCCCATGTACTTCTCGGAGATGAAACGCTGGCTGCAGCAGGGCTCCCCCGCCAGATCCTGCCACTCGCACCAGAAGCTGTCCGGCATGGAGAAGTTGAAGTGGATGCCGGCGATCACCTGCATCAGGCTGCCGTAGCGGTTCTTGAGGCCCTGGCGGTACAGCGTCTTCATCTTGCCTATGTTGGAGCTGCCGTACTGGGCCAGGCGTATGCTCTCCTCGTCGCCGACGAAGCAGGGCATGGAGAGCGGCCAGAGCCGCTCCTCGCCGATGTGCTGGCTGACGTGATGATGGATGTCACCGAGCTGCTCCATCAGGCTCTCGATGGAGTCGGTGGCCGGGGTGATGAACTCCAGCAGGCTCTCCGAGTAGTCTGTGGTGATGTTGGCATGGGTCAGGGCCGAGCCCAGGCTGCGGGGGTGATCCCCCTGGGCCAGGCCGCCATCCGGGGTGATGCGCAGGGTCTCGCGCTCCAGGCCACGACGGATCCCCTTGAGGGCAGGCAGACGCTCCGGGGTTCCCAGAGCCGCCAGCAACTCACGCAGTGACAAGCTAGATGTAGTCATATTCAAGGCTCATTGTTGGCCGCCCCAGCCGGGGCGGCGCTCAGGCATGCCGCACGCTTCCCTCAGGGAAGTTGCAGCGGATAGATGGGAAGATGAAGCTCGGCCAGGGGTTTTTCAAGCTTTTGCTTGTCACCCACCACCACTATCACCATGTCGGTCGGGTCGAGCCAGCGGGCCGCACTGGCTTTCAGCACCTCAGGCGACACCGTTTTGATAAGCGCGCTCTGGGCCTGCACGAAGTCGGGCTTCAGGTCATACATGATCATCTGCAGCAGGAATCCGGCCTTCTGATCCAGGGTCTCGTAGGAGAGGGCATCCTGCTGGGAGACGGCGCTGCGCATATAGGCCAGCTCCACCGGGGTCGGACCGCTCCCGCGGTAGCCATCCATCTCCTTGAGGAACTGGCGAATGGCATCCACGGTGGCGTCGGCGCGCACATTGGCACCGGTGGCGAAGACGCCCACGTCCCGATTGGCGGAGAAACCCGAGCTGGCGCCATAGGTGTAACCCTTGTCTTCCCGCAGGTTGAGGTTGATCCGGCTGTTGAAGTTGCCCCCCAGGTTGAAGTTCATCAGCCCGGCGGTGAAGTAATCCCCCAGGGTATCGAACGCCATGGCGCGCCGACCGATGCGGATCACCGATTGGGGCGCCCCCGGCTTGTCCACCAGATAGATGCCGGGCCTGGCCTGCTCCCCCCTGGGTTTGAGATCGCCCAGCACGGGCGCCGTCCCCTGCCACTGGGTCAGGAAGCCAAGCTGCTCCTCCACCTGCTGCTGGCTGACATCCCCGGCCACCACCACCTTGGCACCGGTCGGGTTGTAGTAGTGCTGGTAGAAGCGCTTCACGTCCGCCAGGGTCAGCTTCTCCACATCCGCCAGCACCCCATCGGCCGGCTGGCCGAGACGGCTCTGCTTGCCGTAGACCAGCTCGCGAAACGCCTGACCCGCCAGCCATTCCGGCTGCTGCTCGCTCTGCTTCATCCCTTGCAGCAGCTGGGCCTTGACCCGTTCGAAGTCCGCCTCCCGCAGGCCGGGACGCTCCAGCACCTCGCGCACCAGCGCCAGGGTCTGGGGCAACTTGTCCGCCAGGGTGCTGATGGTGATGAGGTTGTTGTACTGGGCGCTGGAGACGCTGATGTCCGAGCCGAGCTTTTGCAGCTCGTCGCTGAGCTGGGCCTCGGTCAGGCGCACCGTGCCCTGCCCCATCATGGCGGCGGTCAGATTGGCCAGCCCCAGCTCGTGCTTGCCTTCGGCACGTATGCCACCCGGCAGGGCGATCATGATGGAGACAGCCGGGATCTCGTCACTCCTGGTGCCGATGATCTCGATGTTCTTGCCCAGCTTGCCGTGCCAGATGGCGGGCACCTTGACGCTCACCGCGTCCGCCGTCCTGGGCTGCACGCTGCGATCGAAGCTGTCCTTGACCGGGCGCTCGGCCAGCGCCGCGTCATGCTGGCTATAGTCGGGCAGCTCCCGCTTGGCAGGGGTGAAGTTGGGCTTGGCCACCTGCCAATCCAGCTTGCCCCTGGGCACCACGCTCAGCACTACCGAGGGCTTGTCCGCGATGAACTTGTCGTAGGCGGCCTTGACCTGCTCAGGTGTCACCTGGCCGATGGCATCCAGACTCTTGAACACATAATCGGGATCCCGGGCCAGCACCTGACCCATGGCGAGCTGGCTCACCTTGCCCGACACGCTGTCCAGCCCCCAGATGGTGGACGCGCGGTACTTGCTGATGGCCTTCTCCAGATCCTCGGGCTTGAGGCCGCGACCGGCGAACTCGCCTATCACCTTGTCCACCTCCCCCTTGAGGGTCTTGAGGCTGCCGTCCACCGCCGGGTTCGGGTAGGCGTAGACGGTCAGGGTGCAGGCCAGCTCCTCGCAGTAGTGGGAGGCGCCCACGTCCAGCGCCTTGCCGCTCTTGACCAGGGACTGATAGAGCATGGAGCTGGCCGAACCGCCGAGCACGTCGGCGAACATGTCCAGCGCCGGCTCCTGGGGATCGCCGAGGGACACCGTCGGGTAGCTGATGTAGAGCAGGGGCAGGTGCACCTTGTCTTCCAACGTGATGTAGCGGGTCTCGGGCAGGGTGACCGGCATGGGGGTCGGCTCCGCCACGTCGGGGCCGCGGGGGATGGGGCCGAAGTACTGCTCAATCCAGGCCAGGGCCTGCTTGCTGTCAAAATCGCCCCCCAGGGTCAGGGTGGCATTGTTCGGGCCATACCAGCGCAGGAAGAACTGCTTGAGGTCGTTCACGTCGACCCGATCGAGATCCTCCACATAGCCAATGGGCTGCCAGGAGTAGGGGTGGTTGCGCGGATAGAGCGCCTCGCCGACCCGTTCGCTCACCAGGCCATAGGGCTGGTTGTCGACCCGCTGGCCCCGCTCGTTCTTCACGGTGGCGCGCTGGATCTCGAACTTCTTCTGGCTCACCGCATCGAGCAGGAAGCCCATGCGATCCGCCTCCAGCCAGAGCACCTTCTCCAGCTGGTTGGCCGGGACCGTCTCGTAGTAGTTGGTCCTGTCCTTGTTGGTGGTGCCGTTCATGTCACCACCGGCCTCGTTGATGATCCGCATGTGCTCCTGATCGCCAACGTGCTTGGAGCCCTGGAACATCATGTGCTCGAAGAAGTGGGCGAAGCCCGACTTGCCCACCGTCTCGCGCGACGACCCCACATGGTAGGTGACATCCAGGTGCACCAGAGGATCGGACTTGTCCGGCGCCAGGATCACCGTCAGGCCGTTGTCCAGCTGGTACAGCTGATAGGGAATGCCGAGCTTGCCTTCCTGCCTGACCTGCTCCGACACCAGGGTGGGCGCCGCCAGTACCGGCAGGGAGAGCCCCAGGAGAATGCTGAATGGAATGAGTTTGTTCACGCTTACCTCGTGAGTGACAAAAGGGCTAGAAAATCTGGCTGGCCAACAGAAACACCAGGGCATAACGCAGCAATTTGCCGAGCCCGATCAGGATGAGAGAGCGCCAGAAGGAGAGACGCAGCCAGCCGGCCAGCAGGCAGAGGCCATCGCCGAGCACAGGCGTCCAGGCGAGCAGCAGGCACCAGTGGCCATGACGTTTGAGCCAGGCGAGCGCCTTTTGTTCCCCACGACCTTGAAAATCTTCCGGTTTTTTCTTGTAGGTGGCGAGCCAGCCGAGCCACCAGCTGGTCATGGAGCCCAGGGTGTTGCCCAGGGTCGCCCAGAAGAGCAGGCTGGCCATGCCCCACTGCCCCTGGGCGGCCATGGCCCCCAGCAGCACCTCGGAGCTGCCGGGCAGCAGGGTGGCAGAGGTGAAGGCGCTCAGAAACAGCCAGCCGAGGCTCATCTCCATGGGGCGTGCGCCGGGGGAGCAGGCACGGGGGCCAGGCCGTTACTCATCCAGGCTCGCGCCCGGCATGCGCAGCAGCAACTTGCCGCGGGTATGCCCCCCCTCGATGGCGGCATGGGCCAGGGCGCCATCGGCCAGCTCGAACTCGCGACTGATGCAGATCTGCGCCTCGCCGAGGCGCAGCAGGGTCAGCATCTGGGCCAGTTGCCCGGGATTGGGTTGCACCAACATGCCGCGCACCTCGATGCCGCGCTCGCTGCCCGCCTGCTTGATCGCCTCCGCCGTGATGGTGGGCACTGTGACGAGGCGACCCCCCTCGGCCACGCAATCGAGCGCCGCCTTGCCGCTGTCGCCACCCACCAGATCCAGCACCAGCGCCACCCGGCCGACCTGAGCGACCCAATCGGGATCGTGGTAATCCACCAACTGCTCTGCACCCAGGCCGTGCAGGAAGCCGTGATTGTCCGGGCTCGCCAGCGCCGTCACCCGTGCGCCATAGGCGCGGGCCCACTGTACCGCCAGGTGGCCCACGCCACCGGCGCCGGCCAGGATCAGCACCCGCTGCCCCTGCTTGAGTTCACCGTGTTCGAACAGCCCCTGCCAGGCGGTGAGACCGGCCAGCGGCAAGGCCGCCCCCTGCTTGAGGCTCACCTCCTCCAGGGGCACCAGCAGCGCCGCCTGCGCCAGGATGGACTCGGCGTAGGCCCCTCCCTCCAGGGTGAAGCCGACCATGCCGCACACCTTGTCCCCCACCTTGAGGTTATCCACCCCAGGGCCCAGCGCCGCCACCACACCGGCCATGTCATAGCCCGGGGTCCAGGGCAGCTTGTCCTTGTTCTGGGCCGCCGCCCAGCCGAGGCCGGCCCGGGTCTTGGCGTCGATGGGGTTCACCCCGGCGTAACAGATGCGCACCCGAACCTCACCCTCTGCGGGCACCTTGTCCTGGGAAGGGGTGAGGCTGAGTACCGAGGGGTCGCCGAATGCGGTAATCTGTAACTGCGTCATTGCACAATCCATCCTGTTGATTGATCAAGGGTCAACAGAATAACAGCGAGGACACCATGGCTCGAATGTTTCTTATCCCCCTGCTGCTGGCGCTGGCCTGGTGGGCCTTCCTGCTCTACTTTCGCATTCCCATCAAGCAGGGGGCCAAGGGGTTTTACTGGATCATCGGCATCGGTGGCGGGCTTGCCGCCTTCCTCAGCCTGATGATGCTGCTCACCCACTGACGCCGCCTGCGGCAACAAAAAGGCCACCCTGAGGTGGCCCGGATCTCAACCCGCCTGCGCACTGAGGTGGTAGTGACGATTGCTGCCCTGCCCCAGCACCCCCTCTGCCAACAGATGTTGGAATATTCTGTCCACCTCTTCCAGGGAGAGCGACAGCGCCTCTGCCACCCCCCGCTTGCTGCACTTGAGCTCGCCGCTCTCCAGACCTGAGCGGACCTGGGCCACCACGGCCGGTGCTGGCTCGGGTCTGCTCGCCACCATGGGCGCGGCGGCGGCTGATTCGGTTTGGCGAGCCTCGGCCTGCTCTCGCGCCTGTTGCCACAACCATTGGCGACAGAAGCGGTTCTCCTCGCCGATCAGGCTGACGAAGAAGGCCCCGAACGCATCGAGCAGTATGGAGAGGAAGCAGACCAGCAGGAACTGCACCTGACCTATGCTGATGCCCATGCCGTCCGCCAGGCTGCTCATCAGCCCCAGCATGGAGGATTGCTCGTTGACCGGCTTGGCATCGCGCTCCTGACGCAGCTCATCCTGCTTCAACCTGAGTCGGGTGTTGGCCTGCTGCAGGCCGCTGACCCCGCTGGAGATGCGCGCCATCTCTATGTACTTGCGCGCCGCCTCCTCGTTGAGCTGGATCTGGCGCTCTATGCTGGCGATCTGCTCGTCGAAGCGGGCTATCTCCCGCTCATGGTGCGCCTGCTGGCTCAGCACCGTATTGGTGGCGCTGTTGATGCCGCCGATGCTGCCGCCGATGGAGATGGCCGCCAGCACGCTGTAAAACAGCAGGGACCAGAAGGCGCCGCCGAGATCGCGCCGCGCCTTGCACTCGCCATATTCGTACCAGACGTAGAACTTGCCCAGTTCGAAGATGATGGCCAGACCGCCGAACAACCACTTCATCACAGGGTTGTCGTCGATGGAGAGAAACAGCAACAGGGAGAAGACGATGGAGGCCAGAATGGCCAGCCCGGTAAAACTGTATACCGTGGTCAGGGCAAACCACCCCTTGGGGTAGCGCAGTACGGCAGGAGCCTGTGTGGTCATGATGAAGAGGTGTGCTGTGCAGGAAAAGTTGGCTGCCGATTATAGTCCCCCCCTCGGCAGAATGAAGGCCAATCGCTTGAATTCAATCAGATACCGTCCTGGCTGGACAGGGCGCGACCAGATCGGACAAATTGCCAGCACAGCCAGGGTAGACCGATCTGGCGAGCGGTACGCTCCACCGGGACAGGCTGTTATGGGAGCGATGCATGTCGGGGTGGTGACCGGTTCCGTTCAGGTTAAGCTTCCACCTTCTAGACTGAGAGTTATTCCCCTGAATTCGAGGTCATCATGAACAAGACTAGCCTGCTGCTCTCCCTCCTCCTGGCCCATGGCGCGGCCTTTGCTGCGCCGCCCTCCAAGCACGACGATGGCTTCACGTTCTCCAGCGGTGACATGAAGCTGGACATCGACTGGGATCAGCAGGAGTACCGCTGGTGGCAGAACAACTGTCTGGATCTCGGCATAGGCGACAGCCGGGTACAGTTCAACTGCGACCAGGTGGATGGCAAGTATCGGGATCACTACAACCGCAGCATCCACAGCGGCAACAACCCGGGCCAGGGCCACAACAAACAAAAGAACCACGGCAACGGCAAGAAACCCTGATATCCGCCATGACCGGCAAGGCGCCATCATGACGCAGGGGCCCTGGGCCCCTGCGTTCATTGCACTACCAATAATTCTCCGAACTGATCTGGCCCGGGGTTCGCCTCAGGTTCTTGGCCAGGCCCTGGGCGATGAGTGCCTGCTGGGTCGCCTTCACCATCTCGGGATTGCCGCAGATCATCACCTGGCTGTGCTTCGGGCTGAAGGTCAGACCGACCCGCGCCTGCAGGGTGCCTGCGTCGATGGCCGCCGGGATCCGGCCCGCCATGGCGCCGGGCCAGGGCTCGCGACTGACGAAGGGAACATAGTGCAGCCGGCGGCCCAGCCGGGCCTGAAGCTCGGCGATCAGGAGCTGATAACTGAGCTCCTCCCCCTTTCTTACCCCATGCACCAGGATCAGGTTGTCGAAGCCTTGCTCCGCCTCCCCCGCCGCCAGGATGGAGAGAAAGGGGCCGATGGCGGTGCCGGTGGAGAGCAGCCAGAGATCCCGGCCGGGGGGGATCTCGCTCAGGGTCAGGAACCCCGTGGCCTGGGATTGCACCAGCAGGCCATCCCCCGGCTGCAGGGAACCCAGGCTGGGGGTGAGTTCACCGCCCGGGATCTCCACCAGATAGAACTCGTGATAGGGGGTCGATGGCGGATTGACGAAGGAGTAGGCGCGCTGGATGCGGCGATCGCCCTGCTCGAGGGCCAGCTTGGTGAATTGTCCCGCCTGGTAGGGGGCCAGATCCGCCTCCACCCGCAGGGAAAACAGGGTATCCGTCCAGCGGATACGTTCGATGACACGTCCTTCAACCCAGGCCGCCATGAGCACCTCCCGCGCAAAAACAGTCTCTTACTGTAACTTGGCGGCCCAAAATAAAAAACCCGCGCCTTGGCGCGGGTTTTTCTGCAACAGCGAGTCGCTATTACAGGGCAACAACCTGGATCTGTACGGTTGCCTTGACGTCAGCGTGCAGCTGAACAACAACTTCGTACTCGCCGGTGTTGCGCAGAACGTTGCCCATGCGGACCTCGCTCTTGGCAACGGCGACGCCGGCAGCAGTGATGGCTTCAGCCACGTCACGGGTACCGATGGAACCGAACAGCTTGCCTTCGTCGCCAGACTTGGAGGCGATGACAACGGCAGCCAGTTCACCCAGCTTGGCAGCGCGCTCTTCAGCGGCAGCTTTACCGGCAGCCAGCTTGGCTTCCAGTTCAGCACGGCGAGCATCGAAGGTCTCGATGTTGGCCTTGGTAGCCATGACGGCTTTGCCTTGCGGGATCAGATAGTTACGGGCGTAGCCAGCTTTAACAGCGACTTGATCACCCAGACCGCCCAGTTTGGCGATTTTGTCGAGCAGGATAACTTGCATTACCTTTCCTCTAATGATGTTGAGTTAGGCTTAAGTGCCGGACCGATGCTTACTTGTTGTGCAGATCGGTGTACGGCAGCAGAGCCAGGTAACGAGCACGCTTGATGGCGCGTGCCAGCTGACGCTGATACTTGGCGCGGGTACCGGTGATACGGCTCGGTACGATCTTGCCAGATTCAGTGACGTAGTTTTTCAGAGTAACGATATCTTTGTAGTCGATCTCGGTAACGTTCTCGGCGGTGAAGCGGCAGAACTTACGACGACGGAAATAACGTGCCATGGCCTTTATCCTCTATGTCAGTGATCTAAGAATTACTCTTCGGAGGAAGCTTCAGTCGCTTCTTCGCGGCGCTCGTCGTCACGACGGGGGAAGCGCTCTTCTTTGGCCTTGGCCATCGGAGAAACTTCGGTCACGGCGTGCTTGGTGCGCATGATCATGTTGCGGATAACGGCATCGTTGAAGCGGAAGTTGGTTTCCAGCTCATCGATAACGGCTTGCTCTGCTTCCACGTTCAGCAGAACGTAGTGGGCTTTGTGCAGTTTGTCGATCGGGTAAGCCAGTTGACGGCGGCCCCAATCTTCCAGGCGGTGAATGGTACCGCCGGCAGCGGTGATCGCGCCGGTGTAACGCTCGATCATGCCGGGAACTTGCTCGCTCTGGTCCGGATGAACCATGAAGACGATTTCGTAATGACGCATTTTAGCTCCTTACGGATTAATTCAGCCTCCGCCCAGGTGCAGCCAGACCTCGGAGGCAAGGAACGTATGGTGTGTTTAGACGCTGCTTTCTAGGGCGGCGTATTGTACGAAATCGACACACCGACTGCAACCGGCACCTGCCCCTGTCGCGGCGAAATATTTACCCGGTCCGCCATCCCGATTTCTCTATGACCACCATCTAAAATCACAATTGATAATAGTTATCATTTGTAGCTATGCTAACGCCATATCCCTATGGAGGATGCCGTTATGCAACCCGCTGCCACCCTCGCGCTGGCCCCACGCAAACTCAAAGCCAGCCTGCTGGGTCCCGCCTTCATCGCCGCCATCGGTTATATCGATCCGGGCAACTTCGCCACCAATATCCAAGCCGGCTCCACCTTCGGCTACCAGCTGCTGTGGGTGGTGGTCTGGGCCAACCTGATGGCCATGCTGGTCCAGACGCTCTCTGCCAAGCTCGGCATCGTCACCGGCAAGAATCTGGCGCAGCACATCCGCGACCGTCTGCCCAGACCGGCGGTCTGGGCCTACTGGGTACAGGCGGAGATCATCGCCATGGCCACGGATCTCGCCGAGTTCATCGGCGCCGCCGTGGGCTTCAAGCTGCTGCTCGGGGTCACCCTGCTGGAAGGGGCCTGCATCACGGCCGTGGCGACCTGGGGCATTCTCATGCTGCAGAGCCGGGGTCAGAAGCCGTTGGAGTTCGTGGTGGGCGGCCTGCTGTTGTTCGTGGCGGCGGCCTATATCGTCGAGCTGGTGTTCTCCCGCCCCCATCTGCCAAGCCTGCTGGAGGGCGCCCTCTTCCCCGGCCTGCCCAATAACCAGGCTATCTACCTTGCCGCCGGCATGCTGGGGGCCACAGTGATGCCCCATGTGATCTATCTCCATTCGGCCCTGACCCAGCATGGCGAGGGGCAGGAGCCTATCCGCCAGCGCCTGCATGCCACCCGGGTCGACGTGGCCATCGCCATGACCATTGCCGGCTTCGTCAATCTCGCCATGGTCGCCATGGCGGCGGCCGCCTTCCATGCCTCGGGCCATCATCACGTGGCCGAGCTGGAGTCCGCCTATCAGACGCTCACCCCCTTGCTGGGCCCGGCCGCCGCCACCCTGTTCGGGCTCTCTCTGGTCGCCTCGGGCATCTCCTCCACCGTGGTCGGCACCCTGGCGGGCCAGGTGGTGATGCAGGGATTCGTGCGCTTCACCATCCCCCTCTGGCTACGGCGGCTCATCACCATGCTCCCGGCCTTCGTGGTGATCGCCATGGGGCTCAATACCACGGAAATCCTGGTGCTGAGCCAGGTGATCCTGAGCTTTGGCATAGCCCTCGCACTGATCCCCCTGCTGATCCTGACCGGCGACGGCGCCCTGATGGGGGAGTATCGCAACCATCCGCTCACCCAGGCGGTGGGGCGCCTCATCGTCGCCCTGGTGATCGGCCTCAATGCCTATCTGCTGGTCTCCCTCCTCTGATCCCCCTGGCTCATTATCCCGGGTTAATGAGCCAGGACTCCCTTTGCGCTATGCTGCCCTCCTGTTCTCTCACAGGAGTGCCCCATGCAACATACCCGCGCCAGCTTCGTGCTGGGCCATCATCAGGAGCAGGCCAGCGTGCGCCATTGCCAGGGGGGCGAGCCGACCCTGCTGGTGACCGACCTCACCCCCTTCCACCCCCAGAGCCACCTCTGGCCAGACCAACCCGGGGATGTGGGCACCGTGCGCTGGAACGGCGGCGAGGCGGCCGTGGGCCCCTGCCGCATGGGGGCCATCAGCCCGGCAGGCGAGCTGTTCGTGGACAGGGAGATCCCGGTCAAGCGGGGGGCAGAAGGCTGGGCCTTCGTGGTGGTGCATCCCCTGGCGGGTACCCACCCCCTGCCCGTCGGCACCCAGGTTGAACTCGAGGTGGACGCCGCCGCCCGCCATGCCCTCAGCCTGGGGCACAGCGCCTGCCATCTGGCGGCTCTGGCCCTCAACCGAGCCCTGATCCCTTACTGGCGCAAGGCGGTGAACGAGCGCGACGCCCTCGGTCAGCCCGACTTCGATCGCCTCGCCATCCAGGGCTCGCGGGTCGAGCCCCATGGCTCACGGGAGCAGTACCGGATCGGCAAGAGTCTGCGCAAGAAGGGGATCAACGGCGAGCCCCTGCTGGCGGAGCTGACGCAGATAGAAGAGAGGGTCAACCGGCAACTTGCCGACTGGCTGGCGGCGGGAGGCGAGATCCGCCGTTCCTGGGACGGCGAGGCCATCATAGATTCGCGCTACTGGCACTGCACTCTTGAAGGTAAAGAGGTGACCATTCCCTGCGGCGGCACCCATGTCACCCATCTGGCGGCCCTGGGTCGGGTCAGTGTGACCCTTGCCGGCGGCGAAGAGGGGTTCAGCCTGCACACCCGGGCCGAACCCTGACCCCCACGGGCAGAACCTCTGCGGCTAACCCAGCCGACGCTGCCAGTGGATCGCGAGCAGGATCAGCGCCACCCCGAGCCATAGGTTCCAGCTGGGGATCTCGGCAAACAGCCAGACCCCCAGCAGCATCACGAACATCAGGCCCGAGTATTCGGTGGCGGCGATGCGGCTCGCCTCCACCTGGCGATAGGCATAGAAGCAGCTGGCATGATAGAGCAGCTGCATCAGGCCGCTGCCCCCGATCAGGGCCAGCAGTCGCCAGTCGAGGGGTTGCCAGTGACCGATCGCCAGACCGGCGGTGAGGGGCATCGCCATCAGGTTGGCCCAGAACAGGGCCGCCACCACCGACATGCCCGCCGGCAGCTTGCGTCCAGTGATGTTGAACAGCGCCAGGGTGAAAGCGGTGAGCAGGGCGCCGAGCCCGGCCAGATGAAAGTCCCCGGGATTGAGCACCAGCAACACCCCCAGCAGCCCGAGCCCCCCCAGCAACCAGATGCGGGAGTGGATCTTCTCCCCCAGCAGCCAGGCCGCCAGCGGCAGGGTCAGCAGCGGCGAGACATAGAAGATGGCGTTGGCCGTGGCCAGCGGCAGCTGGGTCAGGGCCAGCATCATGCCGCCGCCCCCCAGCAGGCAGAGATGGCCCCGCAGCAGGTGCCACTTCCAGGCCCCCAGCCCCCAGGCCGACCTCGGCACCCTTGCCATCAGCGGCAACAGCAGCAGCAGGGTGAACAGCTGGCGCAGCAACATGTATTGCAGCGGGCTGAAGCCGGGGCCGATCAGCTTGACCAGCACGTCGGAGAAGGCCTGGGCCAGGTTCCCCAGGATCAGGGTGATGATGGCGAAGGTTTGCAGGTCGAGGGCGAAGCGCTTGCGGATCAGCTCCATCGCCCCTCCCCGTCCGGACAGAGGACAGCCATGGCTCGGCTTGGCGGCAAGATTTTCGGATCTTGTTCAGCATTCAATGCGAAATTTGCCACTTTAGACTGCCTCTATCGGATATTGGCGGTTAATCATGCAAAGGATACGGACTAACTCCGCCCTGGGCATCCGATTTTTTTACTACCTCAAGACATAATAATTTCATTGTTATGCCTAAAAGGCATTAGATGGCCCTGTGCCCGCCCTCAGGGACGCACCATGCCGATATGCAGTATCTCGTCCTCGAGGTAGGCTTCCCCCTCGGGCCGAAAACCGTGGCGGGCGTAAAAATCCTGCAGATGGGCCTGGGCCCCCAGATAAACGGGAGCCTGGGGCCAGAGCCGCTCACACTCGGCGCCTGCCCTCTCCATCAAGCGATGGCCCAGGCCGCCGCCGCGGGCCTCTGGCGCCGTGACCACCCGGCCTATCACTGCAAAGCCCGGCTTCACCAGATCCGGCGCCAGCAGGCGGGCATAGGCGACCAGTTCGCCCTGCTGCCACCCGAGCAGATGCAGCACCTCGCCGTGTTTGTCCAGCCCGTCCAGATCGAGGAAGGGGCAGGTCTGCTCCACCACGAACACCCGGGAACGCAGGGCCAGCAGATCATAGAGTTCATGTAACGAGAGGGCGTCGAAGCCCTTGAGGGTCCAATCCATAGCTGACTCCTTGGGAAGAAGCCGCCAGCATAGCGCCGCGGCCGGCGCCTCGCATTAACCTTGGTTAATCAGGCGACGCGCGGCAGTGGCGCCTTGCCGGGCGTTAACGTCCGGCCAGGCGCTTGCGAATGCGGCTCAGGCTGATGGGGGTGATGCCGAGGTAGGCCGCCACCTGATGGTCGGGCAGGCGGGCATCCAGGTCGGGGAAATGGCTCAGGAAGTGCTGATAGCGGGCCTGGGGCGTGCCGGTGAGCAGCAGCAGCTCCTTCTCCTCCTTGATGCGCAGCTGGACCGCGACCAGATGCTGGTACCAGGCGGGCCAGAGCCGGTGCCCGCGCAGGCTGGCGAGGGGAAACACCAGCAGACGGCAGGGCTCCAGGGCCTCCACGCTGTAGCGGGCCGGCTGGCCGCTGAGCTGATGGTGGAAGTCGAGAAACTCGTCCCCCTCCCAGTAGAACTCCTTGATGTATTCGCGGCCATCCTCGAGGGCGACCCGGGCCCGCAGCAGACCCTGCTCGACCCGCACCAGCAGATCCGGGCGATCGCCCGCCCGCCACAATGGCGCCCTCGGCGCCAGCGAGAGGGGCCGGGCAAAAGAGAGGAGGCCCTTGGCCTCCTGCTCATCGATGTGGGGATCCCGGCAAAACGGGGGGCGCTCCATCACGCTCATTCAACCACGGCGCTGACGCACCACTTCGAACAGGCAGACCCCGGTCGCCACCGAGACGTTGAGGCTGGATACCGCCCCCGCCATGGGAATGCTCACCAGTTCGTCGCAATGTTCGCGGGTCAGGCGGCGCATCCCCTTGCCCTCGGCGCCCATCACCAGCGCCATGGGACCGGTCAGTTTGGCCTGATAGAGGTCGTGATCGGCCTCGCCGGCGGTGCCGACGATCCAGACACCCCGCTCCTGCAACTCGCGCAGGCTGCGGGCCAGGTTGGTGACCTGAATGAGCGGCACCACCTCGGCGGCGCCACAGGCGACCTTGCGCACCACAGGGGTCAGGCCGGTGGCCTTGTCCCGTGGCACTATGACGGCGTGCACCCCGGCCGCATCGGCACTGCGCAGGCAGGCGCCGAGGTTGTGGGGATCCGTCACGCCGTCCAGCACCAGCAGGAAGGGCTGTGCCTCTTGTGAAGCCAGGTTGTCCAGCAGGCTGGCCAGATCGTGCTCGGCCAGCTTGGGAGACTCCTTCACCCGGGCCAGTATGCCCTGGTGATTGTTGCCCTCGGCCTTGTCATCGAGCGCCTTGCGGTTGACGCTCTGCACCCGGATGCCGAGGGACTCCAGCTCGGCGAGGAGCGGCAGCAGCCGCTCGTCGTCGCGGCCCTTCAGGGCCCACACCTCGATGAAACGCTCCGGGGTGCGCTCCAGTTGGGCGCTGACGGCATGGATGCCGTAGATCAGTTCAGTACTCATTTCGTGCTCTTGGCCTTGTCACGAGCCTTCTTGCTCGGGCGGCGGTTGTTGGGTTTGGCGGCCGTGGTCTTGAGGGGCTTGCCCTCCTGACGACGCTCGTGGCGACGGCTGCTCTTGGCCTTCTCTTTCTTGATCTCGGCCTGCTTGCGCGCCATCTCCTTGGCATTCTTGCCGGTGGCCTTGAGGGGCTCCTCCACCATGGTGAAGTCGATCTTGCGATCGTCCAGGTTCACGGCCATCACCTTGACCCGCACCTTGTCACCGAGGCGATAGCGACGGCGGAAGTTCTCGCCGATCAGCTGCTGGTGCAGGGGATCGAACTGGTAGTAGTCGTTGTCCAGCGAGCTGATGTGGACCAGGCCGTCGATGTGGATCTCCGCCAGACGCACGAAGAAGCCAAAGCCGGTGACGCTGGCGATGACGCCGTCGAACTCGTCACCCACGTGATCCAGCATGTACTCGCACTTGAGCCAGTCCGCCACGTCGCGGGTGGCATCATCGGCGCGGCGCTCCGTCATGGAGCAGTGCTCGCCCATGGGATCCACCTCTTCCATCTGGTAGTGGTAGCCGCCGCTCGGGGTCCACTTGTGGCGCTGGGCCGCCTGCTCCTTCGCCGCCTGATACTTGATGGCGCGGTGCAAGATGAGATCCGGATAGCGACGGATCGGCGAGGTGAAGTGGGCGTAGGACTTCAGGGCCAGGCCGAAGTGGCCTATGTTGTCGGCCTGGTAGATGGCCTGGCGCATGGAGCGCAGCAACATGGTGGAGAGCAGCTCGGCATCCGGGCGCCCCTCGAACTTGGCGGCCAGCTCGGCGAAATCTTTCGGCTCGGGCTCGAGGCCCCCCTTGAGCTCCAGACCCAGCTCGGCCAGGAAGTCACGAAAACCGGTCAGGCGCTCCTCGCCCGGGCGGTCGTGCACCCGGAACAGGGCGGCGGCCTCGTTCTTCTCGATGTAACGGGCCGCGGCCACGTTCGCCAGTATCATGCACTCTTCGATGATCTTGTGGGCATCATTGCGCACCAGCGGCACGATGCGGTCGATCTTGCGCTGGGCGTTGAAGATGAAGCGGGTCTCCTCGCTCTCGAACTCCACGGCGCCGCGCTGATGACGGGCATGCTTGAGGGCCTTGTAGAGGTTGTTGAGCTCCTCGATATGGCCCACCAGGGGATCATACTGCTGACGCAGCCTGGCATCCCCTTCCAGGATGGCCGCCACCTTGTTGTAGGTCAGGCGGGCATGGGAGTTCATCACGGCTTCGTAGAACTTGTAGCCGGACATGCGGCCACCGGCGGAGATGGTCATCTCGCACACCATGCAGAGGCGGTCTACCTGAGGGTTCAGGGAGCACAAACCGTTGGAGAGCACCTCCGGCAGCATGGGCACCACGTACTCGGGGAAATAGACGGAGTTGCCGCGCTGATACGCCTCGGCATCCAGCGCCGTGCCGGGGCGCACATAGGAGGAGACGTCGGCGATGGCCACCCACAGGCGCCAGCCACCGCTCTTCTTGGCCTGGCAGAAGACGGCGTCATCGAAGTCGCGGGCATCTTCCCCGTCAATGGTGACCAGCGGCAGGGAACGCAGATCGATGCGCCCCTCCTTGGCCTGTTCCGGCACCTGTTCGCCGAGGCCGGCGACCTCTTTGGTCACCTCCTCCGGCCAGGTGTGGGGAATGCCGTGGGTGCGCAGGGCGATCTCGATCTCCATGCCGGGGGCCATGTTCTCGCCCAGCACTTCCAGCACGGTACCGACCGCGTTGATCCGTGCGGTGGCGCGCTGGGTGACGCGCACCACCACGACCTGGCTCTGACGGGCGCCCTTGTTTTCCCCTTCCGGGATGATGATGTCCTGGCCGATGCGGCTGTCGTCCGGCACCACGAAGCCCATGCCGTTCTCGACGAAGTAGCGGCCGACGATGTCCGCCTCCCGCGCCTTGAGCAGGCGCACGACCCGCGCTTCCTGCCGACCCTTGCGGTCGATCTCGGTCGGTTGCACCAGCACGTAGTCGCCGTGCATCAGCTTCTGCATCTCGCGGTTGTTCAGGAACAGATCCGATCCACCACCTTCAGGGCGCAGGAAACCGAATCCATCTTTATGGCCGAGCACATAGCCTTTGACCAGATTCAGGCGATCCGGCAGGGCATAACATTGGTTGCGGGTGAATACCAATTGTCCGTCACGCTCCATGGCGCGCAGACGACGGCGAAGGGCTTCCAACGGCTCTTCCTCGGTCAGCTTGAGGACGGTGGCCAACTCTTCGCGGGACATGGGTTTTTCATGGCCTCGAATGAGCTCCAGCAGCATCTCGCGGCTGGCGATGGGATTCTCATATTTCTCGGCCTCGCGTTGGAGGAAAGGATCTTGTTGAGACATAAGCAGGCCTTAGAATAAGTAATGACTCGGCTAGTATATCGGAGGGGGGAGCTAATGGCATCCACCCGCTGCCTTTTCCAGCATCTCTCTGTCATACTGGGCGCAATTGCGCGCCCAATAGTACATGGAACCCATGAGCAAGGATTCATTCGCCCAGTCCGCCGCCTACCTGAAACAGGCGGTTCCCCTGATGATCAAGTATCAGATCCCCACCACGCCGGCCAACTATACCCTCTGGTACAGCTATGTGTCGGCCAGCATGCCCGAGCTCAACCAGGCGATCGATCAGGCCATCAAGTTGCAGGGCACCTGCTCGCTCACCACCTGTGAACGGCTGTTCCACCAATATCTGGCGGCCCAGAGCGACCAGCAGCTCGAGACCATGAAGCTGAATCTGGCCGCCATGACCAGCGAGCTGGGCCACACCATGCAAGACGCCCTGTCGGACACGGGGGCATTTCAGGCCATGCTGGATCGCAGCTTCGATCGGCTGAGCCGGATCGACGACGAGGGGCTCAGCCTCGAGGATACCATGGGGATATTACGGGAGCTGGTGCGCGAGTCGCGGGATGTTCGGATGTCGACCATGCACTTTCGCAGCCAGCTGACCAGCGCCGAGAAGGAGATCAAGGTGCTGAAGGAGGCCCTGAACGAGACTCGAAAACTCGCCAACGAGGATGCCCTGACCGGTCTGCTCAACCGCCGCGCCTTCAGCCTGGAGATGGATAGCCTGATCCGCAGCCGTCACCCCTTCTCCCTGATCCTGACCGACATAGATCGCTTCAAGAACTTCAATGACGAATATGGTCATCTGCTCGGCGATCAGGTGCTGCGCGCCTTCAGCAAGCGGCTGCGGGAGTGCTGCAAGGAGGGGGTCACCGCCTACCGCCTCGGCGGCGAGGAGTTTGCCCTGCTGCTGCCGGGTCGCAGCCTGGCCCTCAGCCGCCAGGTGGCGGAGAGCCTGCGCCGGGCCATCGAGAAGATGTCGATCCTGGATCGCAAGTCAGGTCGGCGCATCGACCACATCACCTCCTCCTTCGGGGTCGGCGAGCACGATGGCACAGAGGCGGCGGATCCCCTGGTCGAGCGTGTCGACAGGCTGCTCTACAAGGCCAAGGAGCTCGGCCGCAACCGGGTGATGCCCCTCCCCTCCTGACGCCCGGATGCCGTGCGGCGACCAGGGTGAGGCGGCTAGCCACGGCAGGCCCCGCTGTTCAGAGCACACCTCCTTGCAAGACACAGGGGCACCGACAAAAAGAGAAGGCCGGTCATTGACCGGCCTTCTTTGCCTCTGCTGCCCGTGCCTTAGAGGCCGTTGAGCTTCTCTTGCGGCAGCGCCAGCTCGTCGTTGTGGTTCACACCGACCCCGCGGGCCAGGACGTTGCGGGCGATATCCTGAGCCTCATCCAGAGAGTGCATGGCGTAGGTGCCGCACTGATAGAGGTTCAGCTCGGGGATCTGGGATTGATCCTGCACCTTGAGCACGTCTTCCATCGCCGCCAGCCAGGCCTGACCCACCCGGGCCTCGTCCGGTGCGCCGATCAGGCTCATGTAGAAGCCGGTACGGCAGCCCATGGGGGAGATGTCGATGATCTCCACCCCATTCCCATTGAGATGATCCCGCATGAAGCCGGCAAACAGGTGCTCGAGGGTGTGAATGCCGCGCTCGGAGAGGATCTCCTGATTCGGCACGCAGAAGCGCAGGTCGAACACGGTAATGGTGTCCTTGCTCGGGGTCTGCATGGTTTTGGCGACACGCACCGCAGGGGCTTCCATACGGGTGTGGTCAACGGTAAAACTGTCCAATAACGGCATTTCTGACTCCTGATTGGGTTACCAGAACCAGCTCCCGCTGGAGAGCTGATCCTTGCATTGTCGATACTGGGCGCCATAGCGCTGGGCGCGGGCCTCCACCTTGCGGGAGACCTTCATCAGCCACCCCTTGCTGCGGTAGCTGCCACGGCGATAGCCGCCCCAGCCTTCGTGATAATTGAGGTACTGGCCGTAGGCATCCCACTTGGAGGTGCCGTTGAGCTTCTGGGCCTTGTGAGTGTACCAGCCCATGAAATCGATGGCGTCGGCGAAGTCGTCCCGGCTGCTCCAGCCGTTGCCGGTTTCCCGCTGGTAATCGGCCCAGGTCTCGTCTTTCACCTGGGCATAGCCATAGGCCGAACTGGCGCGTCCGGTCGGGATAAACAGGAAGTATCCCATGGGCGGCTGAGCATCGTGCACGAAGGAGGACTCCTGGTACATCATGGCCATCACCACCTGGACCGGTGTGCCCCACCGCGCCGTCATGTCGCGCGCGGCCTCGTGCCACTCGGGCTTCTCGCGAAAGATCTGACACAGGTTTTCCGGCTGGGCCGGCGGCGAGCTGCTGCAGGCGGCAAGCCCCAGCGAGAGGCCCGCCAGCACGAGGCGCTTGCGCATCAGATGGCGTCTTCGTTCTCTTCGCCGGTCCGGATCCGGATCACCCGCTCCACGTCACACACGAAGATCTTGCCATCGCCGATCTTGCCGGTGCGTGCCGTGTTCTGGATCACCTCGATGCAAGCATCGAGCTCTTCGTCCTGGACCACCAGCTCCACCTTCACCTTGGGCAGGAAATCCACCATGTACTCGGCGCCACGATAGAGCTCGGTATGGCCCTTCTGGCGACCGAAGCCCTTGACCTCGGATACCGTCATGCCGTTGATGCCGATCTCGGCCAGGGCTTCGCGCACATCGTCCAGTTTGAACGGCTTGATGATGGCTTCAATCTTCTTCATGGTGACTCCTTACCAGTTCTGTTTACCGAACCCGGACGTGATGGGGTAACGGCGATCCTTACCAAAGTTGCGGGGCGAGATACGGGGCCCCACCGCCGCCTGACGGCGCTTGTATTCGTTGATGTCCACCAGCCGGATCACCTTGCGCACCGTGGCCTCATCGAAACCGGCGGCAACCATGTCGGCCACGGAGGCATCCTGCTCCACATAGCGCTGCAAGATGTCGTCCAGGATGTCGTAGGGGGGCAGGCTGTCCTGATCCAGCTGATCCGGGGCCAGCTCCGCCGAGGGCGGCCGGTCGATGACCCGCTGGGGGATCATGTAATCGACGCTGTTGCGATATTCGCACAACTTGAAGACCAGGGTCTTGGGCACATCCTTGAGCACATCGAAGCCACCGGCCATGTCGCCATACAGGGTGGCGTAGCCCACGGCCATCTCGCTCTTGTTGCCCGTGGTCAGCACGATGCGGCGACGCTTGTTGGAGAGCGCCATCAAGAGCACGCCGCGGCAGCGCGCCTGCAGGTTCTCTTCGGTGGTATCGCGCGCCGTGCCCTCGAACAGGGGAGCAAGCTGGGTCATGAAGCCCTCGAACATGGGCTCGATGGAGATGATGTTGAACTCCACCCCCATGCGCTCGGCCTGTTCCTTGGCATCCTCCACGCTCATCTGGGCGGTGTAGCGAAACGGCATCATCACCGCCTGCACCTTGTCGTTGCCGAGGGCATCGCCGGCGATGGCCAGGGTCAGGGCCGAGTCAATCCCGCCGGAGAGGCCGAGCACGGCCCCCTGAAAGCCGTTCTTGGTGACATAGTCACGCACCGCCAGCACCAGGGCCTGATAGACCTCGGCCAGGGGAGCGAGGGGCTGCGCAGGCTCGCGCTCCTTGCGGGGTTGCCCCTCGACAAAACGCACCAGCGCCAGCTCTTCGGCAAAGGGGGCCAGCCTGTGGGTCAGCTCGCCCTGGCCGTTGAACACCTTGGAGCAGCCGTCGAACACCAGCTCGTCCTGACCGCATACCTGATTGAGGTAGACCAGGGGCAACCCGGTCTGGCCGCAACGCTCCGCCATCAGCTCGCGGCGGATCCAGGGCTTGTCCTTGTCATAGGGGGAGGCATTGATGGTGAGCAGCAGCTCGGCGCCCGCCGCCTTGGCGGCCAGGGCCGGGCCCGGCTGCCAGAGGTCTTCGCAGATAAGCAAGCCCAGCTGGTGACCGCGCAGCGTCACCACGCAGCTCTCCTTGCCGGCGCTGAAGTAGCGCTTCTCGTCGAACACCCCGTAGTTGGGCAAGTCCTGCTTGAAATAGCGAGCCAGCAGGACACCGTTATCATAGAGGGACGCGGTGTTGTAGAGCTTGCCATCCTGGCGCCAGGGGTGACCCAGCAGGATGGCGCAACGCCCCCGCCAGGCCGCAATCCGGGCCAGGGCAGCGTCGACCCGGATCATGAGATCGGCGCGCAGCAACAGGTCTTCCGGCGGATAACCGGTCAGGGCCAGCTCGGAGCAGACCAGCAGATCGGCGCCTTGCTGCTCCGCCTCGGCGGCGGCGGCCAGTACCTTGTCACAGTTATCTTCGATGGCGCCTACCGTCAGGTTCAACTGGGCAAGCATCAGAGAGAGGGCTTTTGCCATGGCGATGCATCTTGAATTCGAAAATGATGGGGAATGATAAAGAAAAGGCGCTGGCTGTGCCAGCGCCTTGGCTTCCACGACGGGCCTTAAGGGGAGGTTGAGGAGCAGGTCAAGTTGGCTGCGTTGGTGACGCCGTTATCCACCAGCAGGGTGCAGGGGCCGCTGATGACTTGACCGCTGGCTGGCGGAGTCATTGGGATGCTCAGGGAGGCTGGATTGAGCCTGAAGCTGCTGCCGGCCCCTGAGTGGGAGAAGCTCACCACCAATGTGCTATTTTGCTCCGCCGTACAGACATACATGGCGGTCTGGTTATCGTTGCCCGGTTTGTCTATATGGCAGTTGGCCCCCGCCGTCGAGGTGTTCATCGACAGATTGTTGAACACATTCTTTTTGCAGGCCGTTGGGGCTGGATCGTTGTTGCCAGACTTCTCGAGACACTGCACCTTGCCGGTCACCGTTAGGGTCGGTTGGGCGACGACTGTGCTATCCACCTTGACGGCCAGCTCGGTGCTGAGTGCCATATCCCGATCTTGAGGTGAAATCAGGGTGGCGGTCACCCCTGAGTTCCCCTGATAGACGGTGGCCTTTACCTTCACGCTCTGTAACTCTTGATTACTGTCCTTGGTAGACATTTTGGTCGTCAGATAGCCACGGCTATAGCTGCCAAAATAATAGTTATTGAGGTCGACTATGGTATCGACCGGCTCATTGCTGACGGTGGCGTAGTCGATCACCTCCCCTGTCAACTGGCCACTGAGTGGGGTCATGGACCATTCGGCCAACATGGTCAGATTGATGTCCTGAAAAGGCACCTTGGCCAGATAACCGGTGACACTGGTATCTATGCCGCTCAGATAGGCGGGATCGAGAATATCGACATAGATGCCGCGGGCAATCAGCTGACGGGTCCCGGTATTGACGGAAATGGACGTCGTCGTATCACCACCGGCCGCCGCATTGCTCGCCAGCCAGTCGCTGAACTCGCTGATGGTCGGGGCGGTTGCCGTCGGATTGGACGTCCAGTTCAGAGTCTGCTTCTGCCAGTCCACATAGGCCTTGACCACATACTTGATGTAATTCTCATAACTTATCTGATTCGCCGATTGAGCCAGAAAATCCGAGGTGGTGACGATCACCTTGACCAGATTCCAGTCAGGAATGGGGCGATAGAAACCATCCAGCCGAACGAAACGACAGGCATCCACATAGTTGCCGCTGGCGGCCACGGCCAAGTCGCTGCCATAACGCTGCCGGCTGGTGTTGAGGGGGGCATAGTAGTTGGTAAACCCTGTGCCGGAGCCATCGAAATGATCCTTGCAACAACTACTGCAAAGCGCCGGCTGACCATTGCCACTGACGACACCGGTCTGCTTGCTCAGCACGGTTCCCACCTTCCAGTAGAGCTGGTTGGTGCTCGTCGTGTAGACCTGACCCGGCAGATAGGCACTCAAGGTAGTACCATAGCTGCAGCCACAACTCACCGAGCTGATATCTTGCTGGATCTGCTGGGTATTGCCCTGCCCCACCGGCTGGTAGGTCACTGTCTCGAATTGCACCTCTTTACCAACCGCATTGTTTTTGGCGCTTACCGTGGGGGAGGGTTTGCTGGTCTCCTGCTTACTGCCATTGCCAAGGTCAATGGAGACCACATCCGGTGCGACCCCGGGTGTATAACTGATTTTGGGGCCTTCTCGGGTGGTATCCAAGCCGCCATTGAGCTGCGTTGCGCTGAGTGACTCCGCGGGAGAAACATACCCTGCCAAGGTGACCGAAGTTGCCATCCCCTCGCTATTGGTCCAACTGACGGTCGTTGCTACCTGCTTTCTGCCCGGGTAATTCAGCAGATAACCCGCAGGAGCCGTGTTCTGCCATGCAGACGTAGATCCGTTCCAGTACTGATTGGTCACGATCCAGGCCAGGTTGTAACTATCCCCTGACTGGTTTTTGGTCTCGCTACCGCTCGCAATGGCGTTATAAGCGGTAAGGGGGGCGGTCGCCGTTACCAAGCTGTTGAAGTTGCGAAACTCATCATTCTTGGACTCAGCCAATCTCATGGCGATCTCGTAACGCCGCCCATCCTGTGATGCCGTCAGGGCCGCCTTGGAAATCGCAACCAAACCGACCACTCCAATGCCAAGCACCACCAGGGTGACCAGGATCTCCAGCAGGCCAAATCCTTTTTGCCATTTCATCTGCATATCCTCTACCAGTCGCGCCAGCTACCTGGAACCTGTTTCAGAGTCTGGAAGGCAGCCCCCGTTTTTATGTTGCTCAGCACCGCCTCGTCATATTTGGCGTCATAGGTACCATTGGCCTTGCCCAGCTTGAAGTTGGCCGCCAAGGCCCCATGAACGATGGCTCCACCTCTGAGATCGATATCTTTGTTCGTCGTTGCGGGATTGGAGGCATAAGCGAATACCAGCCCGTAGAGCTGGCGATTGCCATTGATACTCAAGTTGCCATCCTTGATGATCAGCACCACGGGGGCGGCCTGGGTACCAATGTCAGCCCCAGGGCTGCAATCGCCGTTGACTATGATGACCCCGGTTGAGGCGGGCCCCAAGCCACTGCAATTGTTCACTATCTGGTTGGCCCTTGACTCTATGTTGGCCCAGCCGGCGACATCATCATTTTCATTGAACAGATACCACACCAGGTCGGTCGGGAAGGCGGGATCGCTGTCCTTGATATCCGACTGTTTATTACCCGGCTGACTGATATTGGCGCTGCAACCACTCGCATAATCCCCCTGATGACAGGTCTGACCCGAGCCTGTGTTCAGATCCACATAGTCATTGGTCCAGATAGAGAGCGGCACCCCGGGCCCACCGCCGTTTGGATTGGCCACCACGGTAAAGTTGCCCCCGACCGCCATGCCACCGGCCACCGTCAGGGGCGCGGCCGGCGTCCCCGCCAGCACATTGGTCTGCACATATTGCGCCTCGACCGCAGCCTGGGCCTGGCTGTCATCCAGTACCGCTTGAGCACGCAGGCGGATGGGGGTTACCAAGGTGGAGCCACCGGACACGGCAATGAAAGGCACCATATCTTCTGCGACCAGGGTATAGCTCCCAACCGCCCCTGAGGGGGAGATGGTCACACTCCCCCGCCAGGCAGGGACGCTGCTGATGCGGCCAAAACCATAGGAGAGCCCCTGCTCGGCCAAGGCCATCACTTGACGATAGAGCGCCTCATTCAGGGTAACGCGGCGGTCGGCAACCAGCAGTTTGCCCACCAGCAGGGAGACGGCCAACAGGATGAGGATCAGGATCAGCGTGACGGTGAAGGTGGTAAAACCAGACTGGGTTCTCATATTCAATACCCATCGTTGCGCAGCTTGATATCACGCTGCAGGTTCAACGTCAGCGCCACATTATCCTTGTAGCGACCCGAGATATTGAGCTGAATAGCCCGGGCACCACTCACCTGACTACTAGAAAGCAGACGATAGGTCAGCTGAGTGATCTCTATGGTGTTCTCCGTCGAAATCAGACTGCCGCCATTACAAGCTGCACTGGCTCCCGTCGCCAACTTTATCCCTTTATCGGCACTGCTATAGCTGTAAAGCAAGGTTTCAAAACTGCTAGATGCGCTGTTATCCAGTGCCCCATTGCCATTCTCGTCATAGCGGACCCTGACACAGCGATAGAGGTTCGAGCCCGTCGCTGTCTCGCTCATCAGATCCGCATCCGCATCGAAATAGAAGGGAGAAGGGCCGGCGCCAGAGACCATTCGGCTCGCCGTTGCCGCGCTGGCATCATAGCCGGCCCGCTGGATATCACGGGCCATCATATCGGTGATCGCCTGTATCTCCTGATTGAGGCGACTCACCTTCATGGCCGTGCTGTTGGCCTTAAGAATGGCGGCAAACAGGGCCGTTACCGCGGCAACCAGGATCAGCCCAGCGACCATGGACACCATCAGTTCAACCAAACTGAAACCTCGAGATAATCTTAAGGGCATGGAGAGCCTCCGGTCACCACATCAGTTCGGATTCGACCAACAGGGGCGATAATGACCGCGTACTCACTATTTCCATTTTTTAAGCAAATAGAACCGTTGTGAGGGACTCCGTAGAGGCTCTTGAAGTTTCCACGGCGGTTATTGAACTGAAGGGCTGTTTCTACACCTGATTTGGCAAAATTTGAGTCAAGCATCACACCACGAAACTCGTCAGCATCAGCCCCTTTCCTCCCTTCGATGCTGGAGCAGTTATCGCTGCAACTGTCACAGGTGCCATCAATAGCAATGCGATAACACCAATTTGGCTGGCCAGCATTGAAGAGCTTGAGCGTCAAGGGTCCACCGCGCTTGATGGCTTCAGACTTGAGCAACATGACGTCGGTATAGATGGCCTGGGTGGCCGCCCTGACCAGCTGCTCCTGGCGCAAAGATTGATAGCTGGGGATGGCAACCATCAGCAGCAAGGCCACCACCAAGGTGGCCACCATGAGCTCAATCAGGGTAAAACCGCGGGATCCCTTCCCTTTCGTTACCATCGCCTTACAGACTCCCTGTCTGTGCGTGTTCATCCACATGGAGGAAACGGTCAATACTACTCTATAGTATCAATCCCTCTCCCGAACCATGTCGACGATGAGAAAACACGCCAAAGGAATCACATTGATTGAACTCATGGTAGCGGTGGCCATTGTCGCCATCATCGCCGCCGTGGCTTACCCCAGTTTCACCGACGGGTTACGCAAATCGCGCCGGGCTGAGGGGGTGAAAGGCCTGCTGACCATGCAGCTCAGGCAGGAGGAGTACCGGATCAGCAACAGCAGTTACAGCACGACAGCCAGTGCGGTGGGGGATCCCACCAGTGACTACTATAACTTCAGCATATCGGGCGCCACGGCCACCACTTATACCCTGATCGCCACGGCCAAGGGGGCCCAGAGCGGTGACAAGAGCGGGGCGACCAGCTGCAATACCCTGACCCTCACCAAGGCCGATGCCAAGACACCGGCAGAGTGCTGGAAATGATCTGGCTGCAGCGATGAAAAAGCCCATCTGGCGATGGGCTTTATGATCAGATGATGCGCAGTTCCGGCGGCACTTCGAACACCACATTCTCTTCGCGCCCCGGGTGTTCGGCGACCACCTTGCCTCCCAGTTCCCGCAGACGGGCGATGACGTTCTGCACCAGTACCTCGGGCGCCGAAGCCCCCGCCGTCACGCCGATGGCCTTGACGCCATCCAGCCAGGTCGGTTCTATCATGGAGGCATCGTCGATCAGGTAGGCGCGCGCGCCCACCTTCTCCGCCAGCTCCCGCAGGCGATTGGAGTTGGACGAGTTGCGCGACCCCACCACCAGCATGGCGTCCACCAGCCCGGCCATCTCCCGCACCGCATCCTGGCGATTCTGGGTGGCGTAACAGATATCGTCCTTGCGCGGCCCCTGGATTTTGGGGAAATGCCTGCGCAGGGCATCGATGACATCCGAGGTCTCGTCCACGCTGAGGGTGGTCTGGGTGACGAAGCAGAGATCGTCCGGATTCTTCACCTTGAGCCTGGCCACATCCTGTGGCGTCTCCACCAGATACATGCCCCCTTCCGGGTTCTCGTACTGTCCCATGGTACCGATCACCTCGGGGTGACCAGCGTGACCGATAAGCACGGCCTCGGAGCCCTTGCGACTGGCGCGATGCACCTCCATGTGCACCTTGGTCACCAGGGGGCAGGTGGCATCGAACACCTTGAGGGCCCGGGACTTGGCCATCTCGCGCACCGTCTTGGCGACGCCGTGGGCGGAGAAGATGACGATGCTGTCGTCCGGCACCTCGTCGAGCTCCTCGACGAACACGGCCCCCGCATCCTTCAGCTTGTTCACCACATAGCGATTGTGCACCACTTCATGGCGGACATAGATGGGGGCACCGAACTTCTCCAGCGCGCTCTCGACGATGCTGATGGCGCGATCGACTCCGGCGCAGAAACCACGAGGGTTGGCGAGCAAAATATCCATCAGAGTACCTCTTTCCCGTCAAATTGCGCTGAGCGGGTGCGTTCCCCCGGCACGGGAAGACCAAGGGTGGCCGCCGGCAGCATATCCGTCATCACAACAGCTCCTCCTGGTCATCAACCCCCAGGATCTCCACCTCGAAGGTGACGGTATGGCCGGCCAGGGGATGGTTGAAATCGACCGTCACCGACATGCCTTGCACCGCCCGCACTATGCCGGGCAGCTCGCCGCCATTGGGCTGATCGAAGACGATGATGGCGCCCACCTTGGGCTCCACATCCGCGCCGAACTTGGCGCGGTCCAGATGGTAGATGTTGTCGGGATTGGAGAGGCCAAAGGCCTGCTCCGGGCTCAGCGTGAAGCTCTTGGCCTCCCCTTGTTGCAGCCCCAGCAGGCACTGCTCGAACTGCGGCGTCAGGCTGCCATCCCCCATGGTCAGTCGCGCCGGCTTGCCGTGCAACTGGGTGCTGTCGGCGACGGAGCCATCCTCCAGCTTGATGGTGAAGTGAAACAGCACCCGGCTGTCATGACCGATAAACGTGCTCATGCCGACTCCTTGCCTTGCTTGCTCACGGCTTTTTCGCCGCGAAAGCCGTCCAGCACTATCATGGCGGCGCCGATGAAGATGAAGCTGTCCGCCAGATTGAAGGCGGGCCAGTGGGCACGGCCCCAGTAGAAGTCGAGAAAATCGACCACGTGACCCAGCACCAGGCGATCGAACACGTTGCCGAGGGCACCGCCGATGATGAGGGAGTAGGCGATGCCGCTCCAGCGCAGGCTTGCCGGCTGCTTGCGCAGCCAGTGGGTCAGCAGGCCGCAGATGGCGAAGGCCAGCACGGCGAAGAACCAGCGCTGCCAGCCCCCCTGATCGGCCAGGAAGCTGAACGCCGCCCCCTTGTTATAGACGTGCACCAGGTTGAAGAAGGGGGCGATCTCCACCCCCGGGTAGCCAAAAGGCAGCATCTTGACCACGGCGAGCTTGCTCGCCTGGTCGAGAATGAAGGCCATCGCCGCCAGCCACAGCCAGCGCAGGCCACTCTTGTCGTGAGTCATCTTCATCAGGCAAATTGACGAACTTCGCCGTCACCCTCGACGTTGCTGACGCAGCGGCCACAGATCTCTTCGTGACCGGCAAGGGTGCCCACATCTTCCACATGGTGCCAGCAGCGGTCGCACTTGGCGGCGGCAGACTGGGCCACGCTCAGCCACAGGTCGTCACGCTCGGTCGCAACGGAGCCTTCCGGCGCGCCGTCAACCACCACGACCCTGGCCTTGGAGGTGAGCAGCACGAAGCGCAGCTCGTCGCTCAGGGCGTTGAGGCGCTCGGCCAGTTCAGCCTTGGCGAACAGGGTCAGCTCGGCCTGCAGGGAGCTGCCGATCCGCTTCTCGCCACGGGCCGCTTCCAGGGCCTTGTTCACCTCGGCGCGCACGGCCAGGATCTCGGCCCAGAAGGCATCGCCCATCTGCTCACCGGCGGCCAGGCCATACAGGCCGTCATACCACTCCTCGGTGAACACGAACTCGCCACGCTCGCCCGGCAGCAGGGCCCAGATCTCGTCGGCGGTGAAGCTCATGATGGGCGCCATCCAGCGCACCATGGCCTCGGCGATGTGATAGAGCGCGGTCTGACAGGAGCGACGGGCCAGGCCATCGGCCTTGGCGGTGTACTGCCTGTCCTTGATGACGTCCAGATAGAAGGAACCCATCTCGATGGAGCAGAACTGCATCAGCTTCTGGGTCACGCCGTGGAAGTTGTAGGCCTGATAGGCGTCGACTATCTCGGCCTGCACCGCCTTGGCGCGGCCCACCGCCCAACGGTCCACCACCACCATGTCGGCGGGCGCGACCATGTCGGTCGCCGGGTTGAAGCCGTTGAGGTTGGCCAGCAGGAAGCGGGCGGTGTTGCGGATGCGGCGATAGGCATCGGCACTGCGTTTGAGGATCTCGTCGGAGACGGTCATCTCGCCGGTGTAGTCGGTGCTCGCGACCCACAGACGCAGGATGTCGGCCCCCAGCTTGTTCATGACGTCTTGCGGGCTGACCACGTTGCCGATGGACTTGGACATCTTGCGGCCCTGGCCATCCACGGTGAAGCCATGGGTCAGCACCTGGTTGTAAGGGGCCTTGTTGTTCATGGCCACGCCTATCATGAGCGAGGACATGAACCAGCCACGGTGCTGATCCGAGCCTTCCAGATACAGGTCGGCCGGGTTGCCGTTGAACTCGGGACGAGCCGCCACCACGGAGGAGTGGGTCGAACCCGAGTCGAACCAGACGTCCAGGGTGTCGGGCACCTTGTCGTAGTTGTCGGCGTCCTCACCCAGCAGCTCGGCCTTGTCCAGATCCCACCAGGCCTGGATGCCGGACTGTTCGACCCGCTTGGCCACCTCTTCCATCAGACGCACGGATTCAGGGTGCAGTTGCTGGGTCTCTTTGTGAACGAACAGGGAGATGGGCACGCCCCAGGTACGCTGACGGGAGATACACCAGTCCGGGCGGTTCTCCACCATGGCCTGAATGCGGTTCTTGCCCCAGGCGGGCACCCAGCCGCTCTGGCCTTGTTGGGCTATGCCCTCCTGCTCGATGCGGTCGATCTCGGTCAGGGCCTGCTTGCGCAATCCCTTCTGCTCCATGCTGATGAACCACTGGGGGGTGGCACGGAAGATGATCGGCGTCTTGTGGCGCCAGCAGTGCGGGTAGGAGTGATTGACCACCTTGTGATGGAGCAGGGCGCCATGGGTCTTGAGCACCTCGACCACGGCGGTATTGGCCTTGAACACGTGCTGACCGGCGAACAGCTGGGTGTCCGGCAGGTAGACGCCGTTGCTGCCCACGGGGTTGGCTACTTCCAGGCCGTACTTCTGACCGACCACGAAGTCTTCCTGGCCGTGGCCAGGGGCGGTGTGTACGGCGCCGGTACCGGCGTCCAGGGTGACGTGATCACCCAGCACTATGGGCACATCGAAGCTGTAGAAGGGGTGCTTGAAGCGCAGCAGATCCAGCGCGGCGCCCTTGGCATAACCCAGGTTATGGAACTGCTCGATACCGGCGCGGTCCATCACATCCTTGACCAGGTCGGCGGCCAGGATCAGGCGCTCCGGGTGCTCACCCTCCACCTGCACCAGGGCATAGTCCAGGTCGGCATGCAGGGCCACGGCGCGGTTGGCCGGCAGGGTCCAGGGGGTGGTGGTCCAGATCACCACGGAGAGCGGACCGCGGCCGAAGTGACCCTCGGCACAGTCAAACTTGCCAGCCACCTCGGCCTCGTCGACGGCCTTGAAACGCACATCGATGGCGGGAGAATCCTTGTCGTAGTACTCCACCTCGGCCTCGGCCAGGGCGGAGCCACAGTCGGTACACCAGTGCACCGGCTTGGAGCCCTTGTGCAGGTGGCCATTGTCCACGATCTTGGCCAGGGAGCGGATGATGTTGGCTTCGGTGCCAAAATCCATGGTCAGGTAGGGCTTTTCCCAGTCACCCAGCACCCCCAGGCGGATGAAGTCGCTCTTCTGCGCCTCGATCTGGGTCTTGGCATACTTGCGGCACTCGGCGCGGAACTCGGCGGCGGAGATCTTGACCCCCGGCTTGCCGACCTTGCCTTCCACCTTCAGTTCGATGGGCAGGCCATGGCAATCCCAACCCGGTACATAGGGGGAGTCGAAGCCGGACAGCCCCTTGGACTTGACGATGATGTCTTTGAGGATCTTGTTGACCGAGTGACCGATGTGAATGCTGCCGTTCGCATAGGGAGGGCCGTCATGCAGGATGAAGGAGGGCTTGCCCGCCTTGGCGCGGCGAATGGCTCCGTAGAGATCCTGATCGTACCAACGCTTGAGCATACCGGGTTCGCGCTTGGCCAGATCGCCACGCATCGGGAACTCGGTTTCCGGAAGATTCAGGGTGTGTTTATAGTCGCTCATCAGTCCTGGGTTCCCTTCTTTTCTAAAAGAGTGCTGGGTAAATTGAATAACGGCAGCCCAAACCAGGCTCGGGCTGCCTGGGCATCTCGTTCGATCTGTTCTTTCAAGGCGGAGAAAGAGGCAAATTTTTGCTCCTCGCGCAGCTTGTGGCGAAGCAGCACCTTGACCTGCTGACCGTATAGATCACCAGAAAAATCAAATAAATGTACTTCCAATCTGGCTTGAGTACCGTTCAAGGTCGGCCTCACGCCCACGTTGGCAACACCGGGGAAGATCTCGCCGGAACATAACACTTCCACCGCAAACACGCCACCGACCGGGATGACCTGGCGCTTGAGGGCCAGATTGGCGGTGGGAAAACCTATGGTGCGCCCCAGCTTGTCACCGTGGGCCACTCGGCCACTGATGGCATAGGGACGGCCCAGCATCAGCTCCACCTCGGCCATGCGCCCCGCCTTGAGCGCCTCGCGCACCAGGGTGCTGCTGACGCGCTGGCGGGCGAGCTCGAAGCTCTGGGTGCTGACCACCTCGAAACCAAAGCGGCGACCCGCCGCCTCCAGCAGGTGAAAGTCCCCCTCCCGCCCCTTGCCGAAGCGAAAATCATCCCCTACCACCAGATAACGCACCCCCAGCTTGTCGACCAGGAGCTGCTCGATGAAGGTATTGGCGGCCTGGCTGGCGAAGGCGTGACTAAAGCGCACGCAGAGCAGGCGATCGATATGCAGCGCCGCCAGGGCTTCCACCTTCTCCCGCAGCCGGGAGAGACGCGCCGGGGCATCGGCCCCCGCAAACAGCTCAAGGGGCTGGGGCTCGAACAGCAAGACGCAAGCCGGCAAGCCAAGGGCGGCGGCCTTCTCCTGCAGCCGCGCCAGCACGGCGTGATGACCCTGATGGACCCCATCAAAGTTGCCTATGGTCAACACGCAACCCCGGTGACGGGGCTTGATATTGTGGATACCGCGGATAAGCTCCATCAGTGCCTTGTGTTCTGCTGCTGTCGAAATCGCCGGATTATATCTCAGGCGGCGGTCTGGATCAGCCCTCCCGGCTGGATTTCAGATGACGCGGCCGAATTCCGAAGGCGAGCAGACAGATCCCGTAGACGCTGCCCCCCATCAAGAGCAGCAGTGCCAGCTCCCAGCTGGCCTTGGCCATGCTCCAGGCCCCCCACTGGGCAAGATCCGGCGACAGGTAGCCAATCAGACCTCCCATGACCAGGGTCGCCGCCAGCAACTTGAGGCAGAAGACCCCGGTCTGGCGCGAGGGACGATAGACCCCCTGCTGATACAAGCCCTTGAACAACAAGGCTGCATTCAGGGTGCCTGAGCAGGCGGTCGCCAGGGCCAGTCCCACATACCCCAGGGGATAGATGAAGACGAGGTTGCACACCATGTTGGCCACCATGGCCATGATGCCGATGCGCACCGGCGTCCTGGTGTCCTGGCGGGCGTAGTAGCCGGGTGCCAGCACCTTGATCAACATCAAGGAGAGCAGGCCCGTGGTGGACGCCAGCAGGCTGGCCCCCGACATGCTCACCTCGTGCAAGCCGAACTCACCGCGCATGAAGAGCACCCGCAGTATGGGCTCGCGCAGCACGGCGATCCCTATCATGGCGGGCAGCCCCAGCAGCATCACCATGCGCACCCCCCAATCCATGGTGCGGGAGAAATCGGCGGGATCTGAGTCCACATGGGTCTTGGCCAGCGAGGGCAGGATGACGGTGCTGATGGCAACCGCAAACAGGCCGAGGGGAAACTCTAGCAGCCGATCCGAGTAGTAGAGGTAGCTGATGGCGCCGGTGGCGAGGAAGGAGGCCAGCATGGTGTTGATCAACAAGTTGATCTGGCTGACCGACACCCCGAACAGCGCCGGGATCATCAGGGTGCGGATCTTCACCACCCCGGGGTGGTTCCAGCCCCACTTTGGCCAGACCAGCATGTTGATCTGACGTAAAAAGGGATACTGAAACAGAAATTGCACCAGACCGCCCAAAAAGACCCCTATCGCCAGGGACAGCTCGGGCCTCTCCAGCAGGGGCGCTATCCACCAGGCCGCCGCTATCATGGCGATATTGAGAAAGACCGGGGTAAAGGAGGAGACGGCGAAGCGACCGAAGGTGTTGAGGATAGCCCCCGCCATGGCGGTGAAGGTGATGAACCAGAGATAGGGGAAGGTGATCTTGAGCATCAGGCTGGCCAGCTCGAACTTCTCTGCCGCCGGGCCGCCGTGCAGCCAGTCCCAGAACCAGCCCCAGCCGAACAGGGCGGTCAGGGCCCCGGAACCAATCACCCCCAGCAGGGTCACCAGGGTGACGATCCCCCCCAGGGTGCCCGCCACGGCGGCCAGCAGCTCGCGCACCTCCCGCTCATCCCCCTTCTTCTTGTATTCGGTCATCACCGGGACGAAGGCCTGGTTGAATGCCCCTTCGGCGAACAGGCGGCGCAGGAAGTTGGGGATGCGATTGGCGAAGAAGAAGACGTCGGCCGCCGCCCCGGCGCCGAGCAGGTTGGCGATCACCACATCGCGTACCAGGCCCATGACGCGGGAGACCAGCGTCATGGAGGAGACTATCATGCCGGATTTGATCAATTTCTTACTCAAGACGAAGCCTCTGGAACTGTCAGAACGGGAAGAATGCTGTTAGAATCGGCCGACAGTTTAACCGTCTCCCTATTGCCACACCACCGGGGGGCGGTGTTTATTTGCACAAATCGTTTGACAATATGTGGTTGAGAAGGCATATTTCTCGGCCTTTTCAATACACTCGCTAAGACAGTTTTAGGAGTTTTACCTTGGCTAACATCAAATCTGCTAAGAAGCGCGCGATTCAGGCAGAAAAACGTCGTCAGCACAACGCCAGCCGTCGTTCAATGACCCGTACCTACCTGAAGAAAGTAATTGCTGCCATCGCCTCTGGCGACAAAGCTGCTGCCGTTGCTGCTTTCGCTACCGCTCAGCCGATCATGGATCGCATGGCTACCAAAGGCCTGATCCACAAGAACAAAGCTGCTCGTCACAAGAGCCGCCTGTCTGCCCAGATCAAAGCTATGGCTTAATCAGCCTCGGCTGTATAAAGCTAAAAAAACCGGCCATTGTGCCGGTTTTTTATTGCTGTGAGCTGCAGTACAGCCTGTGCAACAGACCTATCATCTCGCGCACCTCCACGCTGCGCAGCGAATAATAGACGGTTTGAGCCTCTTTTCGCGTCGCCACCAGTTCATCCCGGCGCAGTACCGCCAGATGCTGTGACAGTGCCGACTGACTCAGCCCCAGCACCGCATTCAACTCACCGACCGACAACTCCCTGTCCAGCAACTGGCAGAGAATGAACAGCCGCCGTTCGTTGGCAAGCGCCTTGAGCAAGGCCACCGCCCTCCCCGCATTCGCTTCCATCGCCTCCAGATCCATGCCGCTCTCCTCTTGACGCAAGTCGGGATAATACCTTGATTGACCTGAATTTAAAACGACAGGGTCGCAGGCTGTATGGTGGCGAAGTCCTCCTGGCCGGCGAACAAGAATGAGAAGTCGCTATCGCACACCCGCTTCACCGCCGGGTGCTGGATCATCCGTTCGGCGAAGATGACGTAGTACTCCTCCATCAGATCCTGGGTCTCGCCCAGCAGCATGACCCCCTCCCCCTCGAGTATCTCTTCCCGGTAGATGGTGGGCGCCATGAAGATGCCCTGATTGAAGAAACCAAAGGCCTTCATCAGCGCCGCATCATCGAACTCCCCCAGAATGCTGGGAGAGATGCCCTGCTGCTCCAGCCACTGGGTCAACTGGCGCCCCATGGCGGTGCGGCGGCCCGGCACGAGCAACTTGCGCTCCTCCAGACAAGCGGGAAACGGCTTCTCTGGCATGGGAGCCTTGCAGAAGAAGCTGACCCCGCAGCCACCGAGTCGTTTGGAGAGCAGACCCGCATGCTGACCCGAATCCACCGGGCAGTCGGAGAGGATCATGTCGAGCTTGTGTTCGCTCAGCTGTTCGAGCAGCAGCTCATGGGTCGACTCGAAGCAGCGCAGGTGGATGGAGCCATCATTGGGAATAACGGAGAGCAGCACCCGGCTCGCCAGGCGCTTGGAGAGCGCATCGGCGATGCCGACATCGAACAGGATCTGGCTCTCCTTGCGATAGTTGACGATGTCCAGCATCTCGTAAGAGAGGCTGAACATCTTGTCGGCGTAACGAAACACCAGCTGCCCCAGCTCCGTCGCCTCGAGTGAGCGTCCCTTGCGCTTGAGCAATTTTCCCCCCAGGCGCTGCTCGAGCAACTTGATCTGGCCGGTGACGGTTTGCGGCGTCAAAAAAAGGGCCTCTGCCGCCTGGGTGACGGAGCCCTTCTTCTGAGTCATCCAAAAATAGTAGAGATGGTTGTAATTAAGGTGTGACATCCGATGGGGTTCCCGCGGTGCGCGGACTCCGGTAGCAGCTGAGTTCAACCGCCAGAATGTCATACATGTCGCTGACCGAGTCAACCTTGTTCGCCGCGAACTGGTCGATCAGGGTCTGCTTCAGCTTGGCCGCATCGGGCATGCGCTGGCCACAATAGCGCTTGTTCTCATGCTTGAGCCGCTCCCCCACCCGGCTGCGCAGGGCGCGCTCCTGGAAGGTCTCGCCGAAGCGGGCCCGCGCCTGCTGGTCTCCCATGGCGAGGGCGCCATCGACCACCCCGTTGAGATAGGTGGCGCACTCTGCCGATCCGGCATCCTGCTTGCATTGCTCCAATCCATTCGCCCAGACCGCAGTCGGCCCGAGCAACATCAGTACCATCAAGCTCTTCTTCATAATCCCTCCGTACTCTGATCGGCGATCCCCTTGGGCAAGGCCAGACGCATGGCGACATAACCCACCAGGGCCGCCAGGGTGGAACCCACCAGGATGCCGAGGCGCGAGTAGCTGCCGTAGTCCATGCCGCCATGTTCAAACGCCAGAGACGCGATGAACATCGACATGGTAAACCCTATGCCGCACAGAATGCTGACCGCGAAGATCTGGTAAAAATTCACGCCAGGCGGCAGCTGGGCTATGCCCAGGCGCACCGACAGCCAGCTGATGGTAAAGATACCGAGCGGCTTGCCCACGAACAGTCCCAACATGATCCCCATAGGAACGGGGCCGAGCAGGGTGTCGAGACCTATTCCGTCCAGGGACACCCCCGCGTTGGCAAACGCGAACAGCGGCAGAATAAGATAGGCGCTCCAGGGGTGCAGTTGATGCTCCAGATGCTTGAGTGGCGAGGCGTGGCGCTCGCCCTTGAGCGGGATCAGGAAACCGACCACCACCCCCGCCAGGGTCGCATGGACCCCCGACTTGAGTACCGCCACCCAGAGCACCAACCCGACCAGCATATAGAGGGAGATGCGATCCACCCCGCGGCGATTCATCCACACCAGCAGCAGGGTGGCGACCAGGCCAACCGCCAACGCCGTCAGCGACAGCTGCTGGGTGTAGAAGAGGGCGATGATGATGATGACCCCGAGATCATCCATGATGGCGAGAGCCAGCAGGAAGACCTTGAGACTGGTGGGCACCCGCTTGCCGAGCAGCGCCATGACGCCGAGGGCAAAGGCGATATCGGTCGCCGCCGGTATGGCCCAGCCCGCTCGCGTCACCTCATCGCCATAGTTGAAGAAGGAGTAGATCAGGGCCGGAGCCAGCATGCCCCCCACGGCGGCGATGGCCGGGAAGGTCGCCTGCTCCCGGGAGGAGAGCGCCCCCTCCATCATCTCCCGCTTCACCTCCAACCCCACCAACAGGAAGAAGATGGCCATGAAACCATCGTTGATCCAGAGCAGCAACGGCTTGTTGATGTCCAGCGCCGAGATGCGTACCTGCACCTGGGTATTGAGGAAGGCCTGATAGGCATCGACCAGATTGGAGTTGGCGAGCAAGAGAGCGACCAGCGCCGCCAGGATCAGAATAATCCCCGAGGCGGACTCCAGCTTCAGAAAGCGTTTCAATACTTCACTCATGTTCAAGCTACTCCCAAAAAACATACAGAACTCAGTCTAGAGAGGGATATGAGCAATGAAAAATCGTTTCTTACAGCCAAAAACAACGGTAAAACCGAATCCAAGACCCTTTCATGGTTGACTATCGACCCTCATGAGAGGGGATGCCCCCCTTCCCCACGAGTAAAATGGGAATAAAAAATACTATAGGGCATATAAACAGGAATGAAAAAGGCGCCCTCAGGCGCCTTTGGCTCAGATGGCGACGGGCGCCTTGATACCGGGATGGGGGTCATAACCCTGGATCTCGAAATCCTCGAACCGGTAATCGAAGATGGAGGCCGGCTTGCGCTTGATCACCAGTTGCGGCAAGGGACGCGGCTCGCGGGAGAGTTGCAGCGCGGTCTGCTCCATGTGGTTGGAGTAGAGATGCACGTCGCCACCGGTCCATACGAAGTCCCCCACGGCCAGATCGCACTGCTGGGCCATCATGTGGGTCAGCAGGGCGTAGCTGGCGATGTTGAACGGCAGACCGAGGAACACATCGCAGCTGCGCTGATAGAGCTGGCAGGAGAGCTTGCCGTCTGCCACGTAGAACTGGAAGAAGGCGTGACAGGGGGCCAGCGCCATCTTGTCCAGCTCCCCCACGTTCCAGGCGGAGACGATGATACGGCGCGAATCCGGATTGTGCTTGATGTCATCCACCGCCTTCTGGATCTGGTCGATGACTGAGCCGTCGGCCGCCGGCCAGGAACGCCACTGGGCACCGTAGACCGGGCCGAGATCGCCGTTCTCATCGGCCCACTCATCCCAGATGCTGACGCCGTGCTCTTTCAGATAGGCGGTATTGGTGTCGCCATTGAGGAACCAGAGCAGCTCGTGAATGATGGATCTCAGGTGGCACTTCTTGGTGGTGACCAGCGGGAAACCATCGGCCAGGTTGAAGCGCATCTGATGACCGAACAGGGAGACGGTCCCCGTGCCGGTGCGATCGGATTTGACGGTACCCTCATCCAGGATCTTCTGCATCAGGTCAAGATAAGCCCTCATGACTTTACCTCCTTAGCCTTAGCCGCGTTGCCGAACAGCTGCGGACGCTTGTAGGCGGCCCAGATCATCAGGGCGCCGATGATGATCATCGGGGTCGAGAGGATCTGCCCCATGCTGATCTCCTGGAAGTAGAGGCCAAGCTGGGCATCTGGCTGGCGCACAAACTCCACCAGGAAGCGGAACAGACCATAACAGAGCAGGAACATGCCAGAGATGGCGCCACGGGGCGGGTGCTTGCGCCAGAACAGATTCAGGATGATGAAGAGCACCACCCCTTCCAGGGCGAACTGATAGAGCTGGGAGGGGTGACGGGGCTCAGGGCCCGCCTCCGGGAAGATGATGGCCCAGGGCACATCGGTCACCCGGCCCCACAGCTCGCCATTCATGAAGTTGCCGAGCCGGCCCACGCCGAGGCCAAATGGGATGAGGGGGGCCACAAAGTCCGCGACCGTGAAGAAGTGCCGCCTGGTCTTGTGGGCGAACCAGATCATGGCGGTGATGACCCCGATCAAGCCGCCGTGGAACGACATGCCGCCGGTCCAGATCTTGAACAGATAGAGGGGATCGGCCAGGAAGAGATCGAAGTTGTAGAAGAGCACATAACCGAATCGCCCCCCCAGGATCACCCCGAGGAAGCCGTAGAACAGCAGGTCGGAGACCTCATTGCGGGTCCAGCCACTGTTCGGCGCATCGGCACGTCGACCCGCCAGCCACATGGCGAAGGCGAAACCGAACAGGTACATGAGACCGTACCAGCGTACCGATAGTGGCCCCAGGCTGAAGGCGACGGGATCTATCTGCGAGAAAACCCAATATCCATCGTGCTGCATAAGCGTCTCAGTCAAACGAAAAGCCGCATTTTGCGATCATTCGCGACAGGGGACAAGGTTTGATGTCAATCGGATCAGGGCTTGTGACCGGCACGCAGCAGGCCACCCAAACCATGCTCTTCCAGATAACGGGCAAACAGGCCGCGCAGCACGTGGGGGTTATCATGCTTGAGCCCCTCCGCCAGCAGGTCCGTCAGCTCGCTCAGCCTGGCATGGCGCAGCACGTATTTGATGCGGGCAATGTTGTTGGTGTTCATGCTGAAGCGGCGATAGCCCATGGCCATCAGCAGCAGCACGCCGACCGGATCGCCGGCCAGCTCACCGCAGACGGAGACCGGCTTCTGGTAGCGCCGGGAGGCATCGACCAGCAGTTGCAGCGCGCGGATCACCGCAGGATGGAAGGCATCATAGATGTTGGCGACCCGGGCATTGTTGCGGTCCACCGCCAGCAGGTACTGGGTCAGGTCGTTGCTGCCCACCGACCAGAAGTCGATGAGGGGAGCCATCTCCGGCAGGATATAGAGCGCGGAGGGGACCTCTATCATGGCCCCCAGGCTGGGGTAGTTGATGGAGACGCCCCGTACGGCCGCCTCTTCCGAAACCTCATGCCAGGCCTGATCCAGCAGGCGGCGGGAGGCCTTGATCTCCCCCACGCTGCTGATCATCGGCAGCATGATGGTGAGATTGTCCAACCCCTCGCTGGCGCGCAGCATGGCCTTGAGCTGCACCAGGAAGAGTTCGGGGTGATCCAGGGTGAGCCGGATCCCCCGCCAGCCAAGGAAGGGATTTTCCTCCACGATGGGGAAATAGGGGAGCGGCTTGTCTCCTCCTACATCCAGGGTACGCATGCAGACGGGGCGATCGCGATAGGTCTCGAGAATGCCGCGATAGCGGGCGGTCTGCTCCAGCTCGGAGGGGAAGCTGTCTTGCAGCATGAAGGGGATCTCGGTGCGATAGAGCCCCACACCATCCGCCAGCTGACTGAGGGAGATCTCGGTATCGGCACTGAGACCTGCGTTGAGCAGCAGCGACACCTTGACGCCGTCGGCCGTCTCGGAGGGCTGATTGTCCACCGAGCGCACCAGGGTATCCAGCGCCCGCTCCTCGTCGAGCAGCTGCCGGTACTCGGCCAGCAGCAGCGCACTGGGCTCGATGAAGAGATCGCCGCTGTAGCCATCCAGGATCAGCGGCCGTCCGCTGATGTCCCCCAGGGGCAGATCCACCCCCATGATGGCGGCGATGCCCATGGCGCGGGCCAGGATGGCGGCATGGGAGTTGGTGCCCCCCTTGAGGGAGACCACCCCGCTCAGAAACTCGCGCGGGATCTCGGCCAGTATGGTGGCCGTCACTTCGTCCGCCACCAGCACCACGGGTTCCCCTATGGTGAAATGTTCGGGTTCATTTTGCACCAGCCGGCTGATGAGCCGCTGGGCGATGTCCTTCACATCGGTGGATCGCTCCTGCAGGTAGGGATCCTTCATCCCCTTGAACTGGTCGATCAGCCGATCACTCACCAGCTTGACCGCAGAGACCGCGGTCCAGTGTTCCTTGCTCACCTTGTTGCGGATCGGCCGGATATAACCGGGATCGTTCAGCAGGTGCAGATAGATGTCGAAGATGGCGACCGAGTCCTGGCTGTAACTCTCGCGAAACCGCAGCGCCAGGCTCTCCAGATCGTGACGGACCTCCTCGACCGCCTCCTCGAGGCGGGCCAGCTGGGCATGGTGATCCTCATCCTTGCGCGGGACTATGGAGCCCAGCTCCTTGCGCGGTCGCCATACCCAGGCCTTGGCGATGGCGATGCCGCTTGCCCCGGCGATGCCGCGCAGCGGCTTGCTCCAGTCGGTCTTCTGCAGCCAGCCCTTGGTCTGGGCATGGGCGAGGCGGGCGGCCAGCTGGGCTGCCAGGGTGACCAGGAAGGACTCCTCCCCTTCATCGAAACGGCGGCTCTCCTTCTGCTGCACCACCAGGATGCCGACCACCTGACGCTGATGCATGATGGGGGCGCCGAGGAAGGAGCGAAACGCCTCTTCCGCAACATCGGGCAGGAACTTGAAACTGGGGTGGGAGGGGGCATCGGCCAGGTTGATCAACTCTTCCCGCTGGCCCACCAGACCGACGATGCCCTGCTCGAACGGCAGGGTGGTCTTGCCGACGGCAGATTGCGCCAGACCGTCGGTGGCCGCCAGTCGATAGCAACGCGCCTCGGGCTCGGAGACGTAAACGGAGCAGCAGGAGACCTGCATGGCGAGCCGGGTCTGGCCCACCAATGCTTCCAGTGCCTGTTCGAGTGTATTGGCCTGGGCCATGCTCTCGACGATGCGTCTCAATTCCGTCAGCAAATACTCTGCTCCTTAACGAGAGCGGTGGCGCCGCCCTTCCCTCTTGTTGCTTGCCTGCTGCACCACCGGCATGGCCAGCGGGGCAAACTCCTTCATCACCCGGCGATACACCTCCCGCTTGAAGGAGACCACCTGGCGAACCGGATACCAGAAGCTGACCCAGCGCCAGTCATCGAACTCAGGATGACCATAACAGCCAAATTGAATGTGCGACTCTTTCCCTGGATTCAACTGCAGCAGAAACCATTTCTGTTTTTGGCCAATACAGACCGGTGAACTGTCCCAACGGACAAGTCGTTTGGGTAAGCGGTACTTGAGCCAGTTACGGCTGATAGCCAGTATGGTCACATCGTCGGGCTTGAGGCCAATCTCCTCATAGAGCTCCCGATACATGGCCTGCTCTGGTGTTTCACCCTCATCCACTCCCCCCTGGGGAAACTGCCAGGAGTGCTGTCCATAGCGCTTAGCCCACAGAACTTGTCCTTCGCGGTTACAGATCACGATGCCGACATTGGGACGAAACCCGTCACCATCTATCACGTGATCACCTTATAAAGGCTGAATCTATAAAGAGATTGTTCCACATTCACCCCTTGCCGGCAAACAGCGGTTGTCGATCAGCAATCATGAATAACTTTCGATTTCAACCCAAGTTATAAACAAACATTGGGATCCTCTCTGGCAAGTTGCTCACCCGTTCTGTGCATAACACTGTGGGCAAGCGGGTATACGGTTGAATATCAGCTACCGTGCGTATGAATATGCTGGCATACCCCACTGAAACACAAAGACATTAAACACATTAAAAACAATATATTATCTTCATTTAACTGGATCAAGATCCATGCTTTATCCGAAACAGGATCCCGGATCCTGATTGTGAACAAGTTCCGGCGCTCAAAGATCCACCAAGGGCAATTTATCCACAAGCCTTGCCTTCTTTCTCATCAGGATCCGGGCCGAAAAAGCGGATGGATCACATTTTTTTTCTCCATCCACGGCAGCGATGGCCACCATTGATCAGTTATCCAAGTTTTCTGTGGATAACTGTGTGCAACAAGCAGGACAAACCCTTGGACAAGTTCCTTCCCCCAGGATCCTGCGCGCAACAAAGCCGGACTTTTCTATCAAAACCATTTAAAATCATAGTCATAAGAGAAGAATACCCCTGCCAGGGTATTCGTCTGCCCCGCCATCTAGACTGGTCACAAAAGCGTCAGAAACCGGTTTGGGGACAGGTAGCGACTTTTCATCCACAGGAGGATCCTATGCCCCACCCCCCCCAGTCAGAACAGGAGCTGCTGGATCGTGCTCATGCCATCGCCGGCTTTACCCTGGCCCAGCTGGCGACCGACGCCGGGATAGCGGTGCCGCGGGACCTGCGCCGGGACAAGGGCTGGGTCGGGCAACTGATCGAATGGCATCTGGGCGCCAGTGCCGGCAGCCGACCGGAGCAGGATTTTCCCGAGCTCGGCATAGAACTCAAGACGATCCCGGTGGATCCCAGAGGCAAGCCCCTGGAGACCACCTTCGTCTGCGTGGCACCACTGATCGGGATCAGCGGCCAATGCTGGGAGGAGTCCAACGTGCGCAACAAGCTGTCGCGGGTGCTCTGGATCCCGGTAGAGGGCAGCCGGGAGATCCCCGTTGGCGAGCGCCGGGTCGGCATGCCGCTGATGTGGCGCCCGAGCCCGGAGGAGGACGCCTTGCTGCGCCAGGATTGGGAGGAGCTGATGGACATGATAGTGCTGGGGGAAGTGGAGCAGATCAGTGCCCGCCATGGCCAGGTGATGCAGCTGCGCCCCAAGGCCGCCAACAACAAGGCGCTGACCCGGGCCATCGGCCGCGCCGGTCAGCCCATCATGACACTGCCAAGGGGTTTTTATCTGAAGATCCCCTTCACCCATGCCCTGCTCATGCGCCACTTTGCCCTGCCCGAATGAGGCTTTATCTATCTCCCTGTCATAAATTGGTATAAAAATAACCAACCCGGTTTCTTCGTAGCCAATGACAAGGAGGCGTCATGCCTATCAACAAGCAGTTCCTCAAGTCTCGTCCGGAAGTCAAAGTCACCTTCGAGGTGGAGAAGGCCGCCGCAGAGGGGGCCGAGCAGGTGCTGCTGCTGGGAGAGTTCAACCAGTGGCAGCCGATCGCGCTCAAGCGCATGAAAAGCGGTGAGTTCAAGGCGACTCTCAACCTGCCCACCGACGGCCCCAGCCATTTCGAGTATTGCTATCGGCTGATCCAGCCCGATGGCGAGTGTCGCTACGACAATGACTGGGCGGCGGACGACTATGTCCCCGGCCCGTTCGGGCGGGACAACTCGGTGGTCAGGGTCAATCCCTAGCCTCGCTAGCGGACATAAAAAAGGCTCGCCATTGGCGAGCCTCTTCACTATCCGTCGATAAATCGACACCAATTCGAGTCGAATTAGTTGAGCTTCTCTTTGATACGAGCAGCTTTGCCGGACAGGTTGCGCAGGTAGTACAGTTTGGCGCGGCGAACATCACCACGACGCTTCAGTTCTACACTGTGGATCAGCGGAGAGTGAGTCTGGAATACACGCTCAACACCTTCGCCGTTGGAGATCTTGCGAACGGTGAAAGCAGAGTGCAGACCGCGGTTACGCTTGGCAATGACGATGCCTTCGAAAGCCTGCAGACGCTCTTTACCACCTTCTTTAACACGCACTTGAACACGTACGGTGTCGCCCTGGGCGAAAGCCGGGATGTCGGTACGCAGTTGCTCTTGTTCAAGCTGCTGAATAATCTTGCTCATTGTCTTTCCTTACCTAGGATAAACTGAAAACTCTACTAAACGCTGTCACGCACTTCGCGGACATACTCGGCAAGAAGTGATTCTTGCTCGTCAGTCAGAGCTAGGTTGTTAATAAGTTCCGGCCTACGTTGCCAGGTTCGTCCGAGCGATTGCTTGAGCCGCCAGCGCCGAATCACTTCGTGATTGCCGCTTGTCAGCGCCTCCGGCACCGCCAATCCATCCAACAGCTCAGGTCGAGTGTAGTGGGGATGATCCAGCAGGCCATCCGTGAAGGAGTCCTGCTCGGCACTGGCCTGATCCCCCAATACCCCTGGTACCAGACGCGAAACCGCATCGATCAGGGTCATGGCAGGCAACTCGCCACCACTTAGCACGTAATCCCCGATAGACCACTCTTCGTCGACCTCGGTTTGTATCACGCGCTCGTCGATACCTTCGTATCGACCGGCAATCAGGATCAGTTTTCGATCCTGCGCCAACTCGGTCACGCCCGCCTGTGTCAGCTTGCGTCCCTGAGGAGAGAGATAGATGACTTTCGCCCCGTCTCCCGCCGCTTGCTTGGCCGCATGAATCGCATCACGCAGCGGCTGAACCATCATCAACATGCCGGGCCCACCACCATATGGACGATCATCGACCGTACGGTGCTTGTCGTGGGTAAAGTCCCGGGGGTTCCAGCACTCAATCTGCAGCAGGCCACTCTTGACGGCCCGACCCGTTACCCCGTGCTCGGTAATGGCTCGGAACATTTCCGGGAAGAGGCTGATCACCCCAATCCACATAAGAAACCTCCGGCACACCGCGGGAAACTAGAAACCAGGATCCCAATCAACTTCGATTGTGCGAGCAGTCAGATCAATATTCTTGATCACTTGCTCTTCCAGGAACGGAATCAACCGCTCCTTTGCGCCAAAGGCATCTTTTACATTGGCCTCAACCACCAACACATCGTTGGAGCCGGTTTCCATCAATTCGGTCACCTTGCCAAGGTCGTATCCCTTGGTGGTCAACACGGTGCAACCAATCAGGTCGCGCCAGTAGAACTCACCCTCGGGCAGACTCGGCAACTGATCGGCGTGAACGCCAATCTCGACATTGGTCAATGCCAGGGCATCCTCGCGCACGTCGATACCATCGAGCTTGCAGATCAGACCCTTGTTGTGACGCTTCCAGGATGAAACCTGAAGTTCACGCCACACCCCGTTCTGATTGATCAGCCAGGGTTTGTAATCGAAAATCGCTTCGGCAACATCGGTGAAGGAGTTCACTTTCAGCCAGCCCTTGATGCCGTATACGGTACCCAGGGTGCCCAGAACTATAGGTTTATCCACCTTAACTCCCTACCGTTTAACTGATTAAGCCGCTTTGGCAGCGTCTTTGATCAGCTTGGCAACGCGGTCAGAGACAGCGGCACCAGTACCAACCCAATGCTCGATGCGAGCCAGGTCCAGGTTCAGCTTCTCAGCGGAACCAGAAGCAACCGGGTTGAAGAAACCGACGCGCTCGATGAAACGACCGTCACGGGCGTTACGGCTGTCAGCAACTACTACCTGGTAAAACGGACGCTTTTTCGCGCCACCACGTTGTAAACGAATGGTTACCATATCGTCCTCATTAACATCTAATGAACAAGGCCCGCAAACACGCGGACCCTAGCTTAAAATAAGCCGCATAATTCTACTTGAATTCATGCTGATTGCAACCGAGCCAGCCAATTTTTGCACAGACGGCAGACAAAAGAGGCTCCCTTCTGGGGAGCCTCTGCCGCCATGACAGGCGGGGTCGTTTAGAAGGGGCCGCGACCACCGCCACCGAAGCCCGGCGGCAGCATGTTTTTCATCTGGCCCATCATCTTGCGCATGCCACCCTTGCCGGACATCTTCTTCATCATGCGCTGCATCTCGGTGAACTGCTTGAGCAGCTTGTTGACGTCCTGCACCTGCATGCCGGAACCCGCGGCGATGCGGCGCTTGCGGGAGCCCTTGATGAGATCGGGGTGCGCGCGCTCCTTGGGCGTCATGGAGCTGATGATGGCCTCCATGCGCACGGTGAGCTTGTCATCCATCTGATCTTTCACATTGTCAGGCAGGCCGGACATGCCTGGCAGCTTGTCGAGCATGCCCATCATGCCGCCCATGTTGCGCATCTGGACCAGCTGCTCGCGAAAATCTTCCAGGTCGAAGCCCTTGCCGCTCTTGACCTTGCTGGCCAGCTTGGCCGCCTTCTCCTTGTCGACGTTGCGCTCCACCTCCTCGATCAGGGACAGCACGTCCCCCATGCCGAGGATGCGCGACGCCAGACGGTCGGGGTGGAACGGCTCCAGCGCGTCGGTTTTCTCCCCCATGCCGATGAACTTGACCGGCTTGCCGGTGATGTGGCGCACCGACAGGGCGGCACCGCCGCGGGCATCGCCATCGGCCTTGGTGAGGATGACGCCGGTGAGGGGCAGCGCCTCGTTGAATGCCTTGGCGGTGTTGGCCGCATCCTGACCCGTCATGGCATCCACCACGAACAAGGTCTCCACCGGCTTGATGGCGGCGTGCAGATCCTGGATCTCCGCCATCATGTCGCCATCGACGTGCAGACGACCTGCGGTATCGACGATCACCACGTCATAGAACTTCTTGCGCGCCTGATCGATGGCGGCATTGGCGATGGCCAGCGGCTTCTGGGTCGCCTCGCTCGGGAAGAAATCGACGCCGATGTCCGCGGCCAGGGTCTCGAGCTGCTTGATCGCGGCGGGGCGATAGACGTCGGCACTGACCACCAGCACCTTCTTCTTGCTGCGCTCCTTGAGCAGCTTGGCCAGCTTGCCGACGGTGGTGGTCTTACCGGCACCCTGCAGGCCGGCCATCAAAATAATGGCGGGCGGCTGGGCGGCCAGGTTGAGCTGCTCGTTGGCCTCTCCCATCACGGTGACCAGTTCGCCGTGCACTATCTTGATGAAGGCCTGACCCGGGCTCAGGGACTTGGCCACTTCCTGGCCGACGGCGCGTTCCTTGACGCGGGCCACGAAGTCACGCACCACGGGCAGCGCCACGTCCGCCTCAAGCAGCGCCATGCGCACCTCGCGCAGGGTCTCCTTGATGTTATCTTCGGTCAGCCGCCCACGGCCACTGACGTTGCGCAGGGTGCGCGAGAGTCGTTCTGTCAAATTCTCAAACATGACGCTTTCCGGTTCTTGGCGTAGTAAATGGCGGCATTATACCTCAGCCATCGCCTGAGGACGATTATTCGCCGCATCGGCTGCGGCGCCCTGCTCCCTATATATGGGCAGATTGCGGATTGCACAACTGGCGAGCACCTCGGGTGCAGGGTATACTGCCTCCCTTGTTCATCTAACTGCTTGTTCGACAACGACCTGGTTATGATCGTGATCTCTGTTCTGGCCCTGGCGTTTTATCTGCTGGCCATCATCGCCTCCCTGCATCTGCTGCTGAGCGCCAAGCCAACTGGACAGCACAAGTTGTTTGCCTGCGTCGCGTTCGCCCTGGTCGCTCACGCCATCACCCTGGGTGCCGAGGTCATGCAGACCAATTCAGGCCAGAACCTCAGCATGTTGAACGTGGCCTCCCTGGTGAGCCTCATCATCAGCACCTTCATGACCTGCGCCGCTCGCCGTTTCAACGGCTGGATCCTGCTGCCGGTGGTCTATGGGTTTTCCGCCCTGCTGCTCACCGCCAGCGCGCTGATCCCGAGCCGCTACATCACCCATCTGGAGGCCCATCCCCAGCTGCTGCTGCACATAGGCCTGGCCCTGATGGCCTATTCGGTGCTGATGATTGCCTGCCTGTTCGCCCTGCAACTCGCCTGCCTGGACCGCCAGTTAAAATCTCGCAAGATCATTCAACTGCCCGCGATGCCGCCCCTGATGACGGTGGAGAAGCGGCTGTTCCAGCTCATCTCCGCCGGCCTGTTTCTGCTGACGCTCTCCATCGCCTCCGGCCTCTTCTTCCTGGAAGACATGTTTGCCCAGAGCAAGTCCCACAAGGCGGTGCTCTCCATTCTCGCCTGGTGCGTCTACGCCTTTCTGCTCTGGGGTCATCATGCCAGAGGCTGGCGCGGTCGCCGCGTCATCACCCTGAGCCTGATAGGTTCGGCCATCTTGACCCTGGCCTATTTTGGCAGCCGCTTCGTCAAAGAAGTGCTGCTGAGCTGATACCTCACCCCCTACATTCATTATTTAGCCCCAACAGGAGCCCTTCTTGGACAGCATATCAACGAGTACATTACTGATTGTTCTCGTTATTCTGATCTTCCTTTCCGCGTTCTTCTCGAGCTCCGAAACCGGCCTGATGTCGCTCAACCGCTACAAGTTGCGCCATCTCGCCCAGACCAAACACAAGGCCGCCCGCCGGGTGGAACGCCTGCTTGCCCGCCCGGATCGCCTCATCGGCCTCATCCTCATCGGCAACAACCTGGTCAACATACTGGCATCGGCCATCGCCACCATCGTCTGCATCCGGCTGTTCGGCGACATAGGGGTGGCCGTGGCCACCTTCGGCCTGACCATAGTGGTGCTCATCTTCGGCGAGGTCACCCCCAAGACGCTGGCCGCCATGTACCCGGAGAAGATCGCCTACCCCGCCTCCTGGATCCTCAAGGGGTTGATGGTACCCCTCTACCCCTTCGTCTGGCTGATCAACGGCATCACCAGCAGCCTACTCAAGCTGCTCAAGATCACGCCCAAGCAGGGCGACTCCCTCAACACCGAGGAGCTGCGCACCATAGTCAACGAGGCGGGCAGCATGATCCCCCAGCGCCATCAGGAGATGCTGCTCAGCATCCTGGATCTGGACAAGATGACGGTGGAAAGCATCATGGTGCCGCGCAGCGAGATCTATGCCATCGACATCAATGACGACTGGAAGACCATACTGCGCCAGCTGGTGCACTGCGCCCACACCAAGATCCTGCTCTATCGCGACAACATCGACGACGCGGTCGGCTTCCTGCATGCCCGCGATGCCCTGCGGCTGATGGCCAGGGATCAGTTCAGCAAGTCCAGCCTGCTGCGCGCGGTCAAGGAGCTCTACTTCATCCCCGAGGGGACGCCCCTCAATGTCCAGCTCGCCAAGTTCCAGCGCAACAAGGAGCGGATCGGCCTCATCGTCGACGAGTATGGCGACATCCAGGGGTTGATCACCCTGGACGACATCCTCGAGGAGATAGTCGGTGACTTCACCACCTCCATGACCCCGACTCCGAGCGAAGAGATCCATCCCCAGCCTGACGGCTCCTTCTTGGTCGAGGGCTCGGTCAGCATCCGCGAACTCAACAAGGAGATGAACTGGCACCTGCCCACCGATGGCCCGCGCACCCTCAACGGCGTCATCCTGGAGTACCTGGAGGAGATCCCCCAACCCAACATCAGCATCCGGCTGGCGGGCTACCCCATCGAGATCCTCGAGGTCGAGCAGAACATGGTGACCATGGCGCGCATCATGCCGCAGTTTTATCGCAGCACGGCATCAGACGAGGACGACGACTGATGCCGACCCAGGCTCCATGACCGCAATAAAGAAGGGCTGCCCACGGGCAGCCCTTCGCGTTGAGGGGGATCGCCTCAGAACTCGTTGTCGTCGGCGGGAATGGTGAGGGTCGGGATCAGCTGGCCGAACACCTGTTCCAGCTCGCTCCGGTTGGCCAGCAAGTCTTGCAGGCTGTAACCGTCCATCACGGCCAGGAAGGCATTCATCGCATCCTTCAGCGCCCCCTTGAGCAGGCAGACCGAGATGATGTGGCAGGCGGGAGAGTGGCAGTCGATGCCATCCAGATTGCCTTCCAGCTCGCGGATCACCTGGCCGATATTGATGGTATCCGGGGCACAGGCCAACCGGATGCCGCCATGCTTGCCACGCTGGGACTGCAGATAGCCCAGCTTAACCAGCTGGTTGACCACCTTCACCATGTGGTTGCGAGAGACACCGTACAAGGCGGACACCTTGGCGACGCTCGACAATTCCCCCTCCGGCAGGGTCGCCAGATAGATGAGGGCTCTTAATCCAAAATCGGTATAACTTGTCAGTCTCATAGTGCCTGTTTAGCGCAAAGCGAAAGAGGGAGGATTGATCCTCATCAAATAAACATCTAGGATGCCACTTATAAAGTGTCATTCTAGATGTCAAATTAAGAGGACCTATGTTAGATCAAGCCACCATCGCCGTCATCAAAAGCACCATTCCCTTGCTCGAGTCGGCGGGCCCTGCGCTCACCCAGCACTTCTATCGACGCATGTTCAGCCACAACCCCGAGCTCAAGGACATCTTCAACCTGGCCCATCAGCACAGTGGCGGCCAGCCCCTGGCCCTGTTCAATGCCGTCGCGGCTTACGCCAGACATATCGACAACCTGGGCGCCCTCGCCGGCGCGGTCGAGCGCATCGCCCACAAGCATACTGGTTTCCTGATCCAGCCGGAACAATATCACATTGTGGGTAGTCATCTGTTGGCCACGCTCAAAGAAATGGGCGGAGAAGCGGTCACCGAGCAGGTCCTGACCGCCTGGGGCAAAGCCTATGGGGTGCTGGCCGACATCTTCATCGGCCGGGAGGGGGAGCTCTATCACCAGCAGGCCGAGCAGCCCGGTGGCTGGCAGGGCGCCCGCCCCTTCGTCATCTCCCACAAAGGGGTCGAGAGCGAAGTCATCACCTCCTTCGTCCTGGCCCCCGTCGATGGTCAGCCCGTCCCCGACTTCCAGCCCGGCCAGTATCTCAGCCTCAAGCTGACCCACCCCGACCTGATGCATCAGGAGATCCGCCAGTATTCCCTGTCCGATGCCCCCAACGGCCGCGACTACCGCATCAGCGTCAAGCGCGAGCCAGAGGGGCTGGTCTCCAACCTGCTCCATGACAAGCTGGTGCCCGGGGACATACTGGCGGTGATGCCACCGGCGGGGGACTTCGTGCTGGCCGCCGAGCCCGGCCAAGCCGTGGTGCTGATCTCGGCCGGTGTCGGCCTGACGCCCATGCTCAGCATGCTCAACCAGCTGCTGGCCAAGGGTCATGACGGCGAGATCCGCTGGCTGCACGCCTGCGAGCAGGGAAGCTTGCACGGCTTCAGACAGGATATCCAGGACAAGTGCGATCGCCATGAACGGCTGCGGAGCCGCGTCTGGTATCGCGTCCCGCAGGATCAGGATCGGCAAGGGATGGATTATGACTTCAGCGGCACCATGGCACTGACCCAGGTGCAGGAACTGCTGCCGGGCGATGCGCACTACTACTGCTGCGGCCCCCTGCCCTTCATGGCCAGCATCAAACGGCAGCTGCTGGCCCTCGGGGTCAGTGACGATCGCCTGCATTACGAAGTATTTGGTCCCCATCAAGATCTGTAAGGGCCGGACATTCATATCAAGGAAGGGGAAACAGCCTGCACGGCACGGCGGCTGATCTCCCCATAACAGGAGGGCCCCTGCCGCAAGCAGGGGCCCTCCTTCATCACGGGACCAACGCCCCCATCAGCTCATCGCCTTGGCCCGCGCCACCGCATTGGCGGGCATGCGGGCGGCGAGGCGGGAGAGCAGGCTGGCGGCCCGGCCATGGAGCGCCTTGTCGCCTATCACAGCACCGTGCAGCCACTGATAGGCCTCCTCATAGTCGAGGGGGCTGCCGAGCCCCGCCAGCAGCATCTCCACCCACGCCAGCTGCGCCTTGAGCAGCCCCTGGCTCGCCGCCTCCCGCATCAGGGTCTCGGCCCGCAGCGCATCCTTCTGCACCAGGATCCCTTTCCAGTAGTAGCGACCCAGCTGCTCCAGTGCCGGTGCCAACCCCTGATCCGCCGCCGCCCACAGATACTTGACCCCCTGCTCGGCATCGGGTTTGACGCACACCCCCCAGGCCAGCATGTCCCCCCACAGGAATTGGTAGGAGGGGATCTTCATCACCTTGGCCCGCGCCTCGATATCCTGGGTCAGCTGGCACCTGTCCTGCCTGACCTGCTTGAGGTGACGCCCCTGCTCGATCCAGTCGAGCAGTTCATCCTGCCGATAGAGCGGCACCGCCTGCAGGGGCGCCACCGAAACGGGGGGCAGCTTGGCGGCGGGATCCGCCACCTCCACCAGGGTGGCCGTCGCCGCCGAGGCCCCGCCGGTAGGAAGGGGCCACTGGGGCAGGCCGGCCCCGGGGGGAGGCGCGCTCGGGGCGGCAGGCAGGGGGGCCGAACCGCCTGGCACCGTCGCCCCCTCAAGGGCGGTCGCAGGCGCAGAGTCGGGGCGGGAGGCCGCCGCCAGCATGGGCTCGCTCGGCGCGACGGCCTCCTGCTCGGCCCGGAGCGCTCCGGCCGACAGGCATGCAAAGATAATGAGGGGGATGGCTTTCGTCATGGTGATTCTCCTGCTGCCTTTCTGTATCGGCAGCGAGGGTTCATCCCTTAACCCCGGATGGGGCCTGGCACCCGGTTCGCCGGGCGCACAATGACAAAAGGGGAGCCTGAGCTCCCCTTTCCTGCCGTCTTGCGGCTTACTTGACGAAGTCGACGCCCAGTTGGATGTCGGCCTTGAGGGTGGCCAGCATGCCATCCATCGCGTCCTGCTCGAAGGCGCTCAGCTTGCCGTAGTCCAGTATGGTCTCGACACCGTGCTTGCCCAGCAGGATAGGCTGCGCGAAGAAGCTGGCGTGCTCGCCATTGCCTTCCACATAGGCACACTCGATGACGTTGGCTTCGCCCTGCAGACCCTTGATGAGGGAGAGACCGAAGCGGCAGGCCGCCTGACCCATGGAGAGGGTCGCCGAGCCGCCACCGGCCTTGGCTTCCACCACTTCGGTACCGGCGTTCTGGATCCGCTTGGTCATGGCAGCCACTTCCTCGGCGGAGAAATCGGCACCTTCGATCTGGGACAGCAGCGGCAGAATGGTCACGCCACTGTGACCACCGATCACGTTGACACGCACCTTGTCCACGTTCAGGCCCTTGGCCTCGGCCACGAAGGTCTCGGCGCGGATCACGTCCAGGGTGGTGACGCCGAACAGGCGACGCTTGTCATAGACACCGGCTTTCTTCAGCACCTCGGCGGCGATGGCCACAGTGGTGTTGACCGGGTTGGTGATGATGCCGATCAGCGCTTGCGGGCAGCTGGCGGCGCACTTCTCCACCAGGTTTTTGACGATGCCGGCGTTGATGTTGAACAGATCGGAACGATCCATGCCGGGCTTGCGCGCCACACCGGCGGAAATCAGCACCACATCGGCACCGACCAGAGCCGGGCTCGGGTCTTCGCCGCAAAATCCTTTTACTTTCACGTCAGTCGGGATATGGCTCAGGTCGACGGCCACACCCGGGGTCACGGGGGCAATGTCATACAGGCTCAATTCGGAGCCAGCAGGCAGACGATTCTTCAGCAACAGGGCAAGGGCTTGGCCTATGCCACCGGCGGCACCCAGAACGGCAACTTTCATGATCAACTCCATGTTTAAGCGTAGGTTTAAGGTTGTTTCTTGTTGTGGGCCCAACCTTAATGGATCCCCCCCGAAAAAACAATCTGATAACAGTTGTGACAACAGGTTCTGTGAGCTATGGAACAGCCAGCAGCAAAAGGGAGGGAGAAAAGTGAAAAGTTGGAGGGAAAGCACAGATTTTCTGCGTTTCCCTGCCACCGGGCGGGCTGTGTCGGCCGTTCAGCCCTGAAAGGCCAGCGCCCGCCGTTCGCACCAGCGAAAGCCAATTGTTAACAAACCGTTCATGGTGAGATAGAGGGCGCCCGCCACCGTGAATACCGCCAGGGTGTCATAGGTCTGGGCATTGAGGCGCTGGGCCAGCCCCATGATGTCCATGATGGTGATGGTGCTGGCGAGCGAACTCCCCTTGAGCACCAGGATCACCTCGTTGGAGTAGGCAGGCACCAGCCGCCGCGCGGCATGACGCACCTTCATCCACAGGGTCTGTCCCGGCGTGAAGCCGAGCGCGCGGCAAGCCTCCACCTCGCCGGCCGGGATGGCATCGAGCGCCCCCTTGAACAGGCGGGTCGAATAGGCGGCAGTATTGAATCCCAGTGCCAGCACGGCGCAGAACCAGGGTTGCTTGAGCATGGGCCAGAGCGGCCCCGATTTAAGCCACTCGAACTGGCCGGGCCCGTAATAGATGAGGAAGATCTGGATGAGCAGGGGGGTGCCGGTAAACAGCAACACCCAGAGTTGCACCAGCTGGGTCGCCAGCGGAATGCGCCGCTCCAGCACCCAGGTCATCAGGGCCGCCATGGCAACGCCGAGCAGCAGGCTCAAGGCGGTGAGCTGCAGGGTGGTGGCCAATCCCCCAAGCAGGGTCATCAGATAGTCTTGCATCCCTAACCTCCGTCGCGGCGGGTATAGCGGGATGCCTGCTTGAGGCCGAACTCGCTCACCAGGCTGATGACCAGGTAGATGAGGGCCGCGGTGGCATACCAGGTGAAGGGCTGATAGGTGCTGGCCGACGCCATCTGGGCCTGACGCATCATCTCGTTGACCCCGATGAGGGAGACCAGGGCCGTGTCCTTGAGCAGCACCAGCCACTGATTGCCCAGCCCCGGCAGGGCGTGACGCCAGGCCTGGGGCAGGACGATGCGAAAGAAGGTTCGTCCCCTTCCGAGCCCCAGCGCCTGCGCCGCCTGACGCTGCCCCGCCGGTACCGCATTGAGGGCACCCCGCAGCGTCTGACAGGCATAGCTGGCAAACAGCAGAGAGAGCGCCAGCACGCCGCAGGCGAACGGGCTGAACTCCACATACTCGCCGGTGATGAGGAACAGCACCTGGGTCGAGCCGAAGTAGATGAACAGCACCACCAGCAGCTCGGGCAGGCCGCGCACCAGGGTGGTGAAGGCGGCGACGGGCCAGCCGAGCCAGGGCTTGCCACTGAGCTCGGCGGCACTGAAGGCCAGCGCCAGCACCATGCCGCCGGCCAGGGAGGCCAAAGCCAGCCCCAGGGTCATCCAGGTCGCGTCAAGCAGCAGACTCAGCATGGCTTACTGGGCGAAGTACTTGTCGAAGATCTGCTGATAGGTGCCGTTGGCCTTGATCTCGGCCAGGCCCTTGTTCAGCTGGGTCAACAACTCCTTGTTGTCCTTGGCCACGGCGATGCCAAAGCCGGTACCGAAGTATTTGGCGTCGGTGACCGGGCTGCCCATCACGGCATACTCCTTGTGCTGCTTGAGCCAGTCGGCGGCGACGGCGGTATCGGCAAACACGGCATCGGTACGGCCGTTCATCATGTCGAGGAAGGCGCTCTGATAGCTGGCATAAGGCACGGTGAGCAGCCCCTTGCTGACCCAGTTATCCACCAGATAGGACTGGTGGGAGCTGCCATTCTGGACACCGACCGTCTTGTCGACCAGGGCTTCCGGACCCTTGAAGGCATCCTTCTTGGCCACGAACACGGCGGAGTTCTCGTAATAGATGTCGGAGAAATCGACCTGGGCGGCCCGCTCCGGGGTCACATCCATGGCGGCGATGGCGGCATCGAAACGACGGAACTTGAGGCTGGGGATCAGGCTGTCGAAGGCCTGGTTGTGGAAGCTGCACTCCAGCTTGACCTGGGCACAGATGGCGCGGGCCAGATCGATATCGAATCCCTGAAACTCGTTCTTGTCATCCAGATACTCGAACGGTGCATAGGTCGCCTCGGTGACGAACTTGATCTCCTTGGCCAGGGCGGAGGTGCTCAATACGCCCATGGCCACGGCCAGCAATGCGATCTTTTTCATGTGCTTATCCTTGTCAAAATGAAGTGATTCAGTGATTCAGAAACTCGGCAAAACGACGGGTCTGGGGCGATGCGAAGATCTCGGCGGAGCCCGCTTCCACTATCTGGCCCCGCTCCAGGTAGATCACCTGGCTGGCGACCTTGCGGGCGAAATCGACCTCATGGGTCACCACCACCTGGGTGATCCCCGTCTCCCCGAGGCCGCGGATGATCTGGGCGACCTCCTTGGTTATCTCGGGATCCAGGGCCGCGGTCGGCTCGTCAAACAGCAGGACCTCGGGATCCATCATCAGGGTACGGGCGATGGCCACCCGCTGCTGCTGGCCGCCGGAGAGCCGGGCAGGCCAGGCATCCCGCTTGTCGGCGAGCTGCAGCTGGGCCAGCAGATAACCGGCCTTGTCGATGGCGGCCTGCCTGCCCATGCCGAGCACCTTGATGGGCGCCTCGATGAGGTTTTCCAGTACAGTCAGATGGGGCCAGAGATTGTACTGCTGGAACACCATGCCCACCTTGCGGCGCAGGGCCTGGGCCTCCCGGGCGAACTCCCCCTTGGAGAGGGTCGACGGGAAAGAAAATTCACTCTGGCCGATGCGCAGGGTGCCGGCATCCGGGGTGTCGAGCAGGTTGAGCATCCGCAGCAGCGAACTCTTGCCCGCACCGCTCGGCCCCAGCAATACCAGGGTTTCGCCGGGATGGGTGCGAAAGGAGACCTGTTGCAGGACAGGCTGCTTATGCCAGGATTTGTCGATAGCTTTTAATTCGATACCCATACAACCTGATTGAATAAGTTTTCAAAATTTCGTCCTGATTTTAATCTCAACAGGGGGCGATGCAAGCTAAACTTGCATCGATATGCAGTACAAACCGCAGTTCCTTGCCAAAAAAGGCATATGAATGCAAAATGGCCGTGCTGAAACCAGCTGCCGCCTGCCCTACACAGGCCGCCACCCTCCCTCATTCGTGAGTCCAAGATGAAGCATAACGACAAGCAAGAAAAACTGGCGAAGGCCTTTAAAGCCTTGCTGAAAGAAGAACGATTTGGCTCCCAGGCAGAGATAGTCACCGCCCTGCAAGAGATGGGTTTCGAGAACATCAACCAGTCCAAGGTATCGCGCATGCTGAGCCGCTTCGGCGCCGTTCGCACCCGCAATGCCAAGATGGAGATGGTCTACTGCCTGCCGGTGGAACTGGGCGTGCCCACCACCTCCAGCCCCCTCAAGAACCTGGTGCTGGATGTGGACCACAACGGCGCCCTGGTGGTGATCCACACCAGCCCGGGGGCGGCCCAGCTCATCGCCCGCCTGCTCGACTCCCTCGGCAAGGCGGAAGGGATCCTCGGCACCATCGCCGGTGATGACACCATCTTCATCACCCCGACCAGCGACACCGACATCGAAGAGCTCTACCTCTCCGCCCTCGAGCTGTTCGAACAGACTCCCTGAGCGGGCCCCGCCATCACGGCGGTGCGGCCCCAACGAAAGATCCCGGCCTAGGTGTGTAAACCCACCAGGTTGTTCACGGATTGAAGACGACTGATGGGGGGCTGGTAGCCCAGACTGGCATGAGGACGATGCCAGTTGTACTCATGCAGCCACGGTTGCAGGTGTTCTGCCCGT
>NZ_JBKISU010000015.1:0-104628 GCF_050266975.1 Aeromonas sobria | reverse complement strand
ATGGCAAGGCAGAGCGCTTCATTCAGACAGCCCTGCGAGAGTGGGCCTATGCACGGAGCTATGACTCGTCAGAGCAACGGGCAGAACACCTGCAACCGTGGCTGCATGAGTACAACTGGCATCGTCCCCATGCCAGTCTGGGCTACCAGCCCCCCATCAGTCGTCTTCAATCCGTGAACAACCTGGTGGGTTTACACACCTAGCCAACCATTGGCCGACTGAAACCAGACCGCGAGCGCCACAGGGCCGCGTTGGGTTTGCAGGACGCTGACGATCTCGTCCAGTTCTGGTGATGCCGGCAGGTTCAACTCGGCCAGACGCAGTACGTAGCCTCTGGCCAGCAGCTCCTCACGGGCTGCGACCCTAAAAACATGCTCGGCTATGACTGGTTCACGTTCGGCCAGAAATTCCGGATCAACGGGATCCGTTGAATCGCTAAAATCGTCCCAATTTCCCATAGTCTGCTCCGTTAGAGATGTTGAAGGTCAAAATGGAGATGTTGAAGGTCAATTTTCACCGACTCTTTTATGCCGATAACCCCATTTATCGGCATCACCCGATGGGTTTGCCGACTCTCCAACATCAGGGCATCGTCAATCGGCTGTGGCGTTGAGCCTGCATCGGCAATGGCAAACAATCCGTGCCACGTCTGATATTGCAGACCACCAGCCGCCATGTCAGCTATCTGTCTCACCTTCATCTGGCCATGTGAGCGTGGTGAGCACGACCCGGCAAGGCACTCAGGCCCCCTCGCCCACACCACGACCTCCGGGAGCCGATACTCCCCTCCTGCGGATCACCGTTGACCGAGAGGCCTGCCTGCGGGCTAAGGGGCCTTTCCCTGCTCCCGTTATCGCCCTTGGGCTTCTATCGCATCGACTAGCTTGCCCCCTCCTCCCTACCCGACGGCCCTGTCATCGGGCGTGATGACTACCCGTGATCATCCTCTGTGATCTGGGACCTGTCCCCTCTCCCACCTGCCATCCATGCATCCAGGCCAGTCATGGCGCCAGTCCATAACCATGGAGTGACAATGCGGCACAGGCTCATCGGTGAGCGCGACTCTTCCCTTTCCTCCACCTGACTGCGTTATCGCAATGTCTGTGTCATGGGGCGTCGTGCTCTGCCCTGGCGAGTTGGGCGGGTTTCCTCCCGCGTCCCGTGCTGCACAAGCCCCTCGGGCATGGGCCAGCTGAGAGACGAGCCAGGCCTGGGCCTCGTCGATGCACTTGAAGGTCTTGATGGTCTGGTATTTGAGCTGCGGCACGCGCTCGACGGCGATGGCGTGCAGCACCTGGGAGGTGATCAGATGCGCCTTGGCGACCAGCGGTTGGCTATTGAGCCAGCGGTTGAATTCATTCGCGAGTTGGAGTGCCTCATCGGTCCCGCCCTCGTAGTCGCGGGTATCGATGAGCAGGCAGAAAGGTCTGCCATCGAGTCCTTCGATGAGGGTCTTGAGCCGGGTCACCCAGGCCAGGCACCCTTCCCTGTTGAACGAGCCGCTGAGCGTGCTCGTGATCACCTGATCTGCAATCTGTGCGCTGTGCAGCCCATGACTCTCATAACGCGGCATATGAACCCCATGACAACCCGGCCGATTAAATGCGGCGGATCTTGCCCGTTGGGGGGAGCGGATACAAGAGGGCATGGCAACTCCCAGGGGCTGCCAGGCCCACTCGCGATTCCCCCCAGGTTCTGCCAGGAATACGGACCCATTAGCGAGCCGCCGCGATATGGCTTGCTTGTTATCTCTCACCTCTCTTGCAGCGGATCCAGCCGTTTGGCGGAGGCACTCTCATGACGCTCGCTGTTGGCGGTGTGCAGGTATTTCGAGGTGGTATCTATGCTGTCGTGGCCGGCATCGGCCTGGACATGGGACAAGGGGCGGCCATTGAGATTGATGTCGTGGGTGATGCCGGTATGGCGGATGGCGTGGGGGGTCAGGGTACGCATCTCGGCGCCATCCTGGACAAAACCGTCGGCCTCGGCCAGCGAGGCCCCCGCCTCTATCACCAGGGCGACCAGATCCCGTAGCTGGCGAATACCGAGGTTGGCATTGAGCTCCCCCTGCTCCCGACCATGGGCCGCCGCCTTGTGGCGCACGAACAGGGGGGTCTGCTCGTCCGGGGTCGGCAGCGGCGAGAGACCGAGGAAGCGCCGGTAGCGGGTCAATGCCTCCAGCAGATCCTGGGAGACGGCGACGGTGCGGCGCTTGCCCCCCTTGCTGCGGGGGATGAAATAGCCCCAGACCCCTGTCTTGCCATCGCGCCGAAACTGGCTCATGACGGGGGTGAAACCGGGCCGGGCCGCCACCTCGGAGATGCGCAGGTAACAGGCATACATGAGACAGACAAGGAAACGGGTGCGTTCATGCTGGCTCGGCTGTGCCTCGGCCAGCTGATCCGCCGCCTGCATCACATAGGACCACTGCAACTGGCTGAATGCCTTGCCCTGATCGTCCTGCTCCTGTGCCAGGGGGCGCTTGGCCCGTTGCAGCAACAGGGCCGGGTTCTTGTCCATGTACTCCTCCTGGATGAGGAACTGGAAGAAGGCCGAGAGAATGGCGAGCTTGGTCTTCATGGCCTGATCGCTCAGCCGATAAGGCAGCTCGCGCCCCAGCTCCCGCTTGCCCAGAAAAGGGCGCCACTGGGGATTGGGCAAGCGCTCTCCCCACTCCTTGTCGCTGATGAACTGGGCCACGTTGCGATAGGCGATCAGGGACGGGGGCGGTGCCTGGCAGTAATCGAGGTAGCGCATCATGATGCGGCGGCTCAGATCCTGCGGACTGATGGCCATCTCGGCAAAACACCAATGCAGGAAGGTGGTGAGTTCGCTGCGATAGGTCTTGTAGTTGTTCTCACTGTGACGCTGCTCCAGCAGCCAGTCGACCGCAAGTTCGTACACCAGGCCCGCATCCGGAACCCGGTTGAGGCTGAGCTGAGCCAGATAGTGATTGACCTGGGCATTGCCCGCCTCCAGGTGGGCGAGTCCATCGAACAGAGGCATGGCAGGGGGAAGCGGGATCTGGGAGTGCATGATGATTGCCTGAAATAGAGTGATTGCCAAGAATAGACAGAGGTCGCGGACGCATGCTCGCGGTCACCCGGTTGCGTCCCAGGCGCACCTTTCTTATGCGTTTTTATGATTAATCATTCGGTGTTGTTAAAAATTACTCGGGGAAATACTTTTAATTTCGACTGTTTATGCTTTTGATTGAATAAAGATCGGTTTTCTTCCGGCATTGCCTCTGGCCGCGGCGCCGCAGGCGCCAACCAGGTTGCTTGCCCTTGCCTGCCCTGCCCGCAGACAGGCTGCTGCCGTGTCTGCGTCATCGTCGTTGTCATCCCAATCAGCAGGCGTCGCGTCCCATCCCATGGTCCGGTTCGCCGTCGTGACGCCTGAGCACAGCCTGTTGCAACAAGACAGGACAAGGCTCAAGGGAGGAAAGGAAGCGGTGCAGCGCAGGGGGAGGCCGAGCCATGGCCCCAGCTGGCCTTTGTCCCTTCCCCTCGTTGCCTCAGGCCACGCTCTTGAGAGGTTTTTCCTTGGCACTTGGCTCCTTGCTCGCCTCCTTGCCTGTCTCAGTGGCAAGGGGCTGCGCCTTGCCGCCCCGCAGCACGGTCTGCAGCAGATCCCGTTGCTGTGCCAGGTAGAACGCCAGGCTCTCCTGCTGCTCGGGGGCGAGCTCGATCGGGGCCCCGGCCAGCAACTGCAGCAGCTCGTCGGCGGTGTCGAGCAGCTTGTCATAGGCGTCGGCCTCTTTCTTGCTGGTAAAGGTCATCTTCTCTACTCCCCCACGCATGACGACATACTTGATTTCAACGGCCATGATTGCCTCCTTGTTGATGATGGCAGAAGTATATGTATAAACGTACAGTATCGCAAATCCGGGCACTGACCTGAACATGGGGGGCGCGGCGCCCACAACAAAATGCCCGCCGGGTGGCGGGCATTGCATTGGTAGATGAGGCGTCAGATCACCAGCAAGTCCATGAACTGGTTGACCGGCATGGCGGCGAGCGCCTCCCTGTCCTGGCCGAGACGATAGAGTGCCTCGACCCGTTTGGCCGGGAAGCGGGTCGCCAGGTTGGCCCTGTACTTGGCCAGCAGCAGGGGAACTCCCTCCTCCCGTCGGCGGCGATGGCCCACCGGATAGGCGACCTCGACCCTGGCGGTGTGGCTGCCATCCTTGAAGAAGATCTGGATGGCGTTGGCGATGGATCGCTTGTCCGGTTCCAGGTAGTCGCGGCTGTAGCCCTTGTCCTCCTCCACCAGCATCTTGGCGCGCAGGGCGTCGATGCGGGGATCGGCCGCTACCTCATCCTCGTAGTCTTCGGCCACCAGCCGACCGAAGATGAGGGGCACCGCCACCATGTATTGCAGGCAGTGATCCCGGTCCGCCGGGTTGTTGAGAGGGCCCACCTTGCTGATGATGCGAATGGCCGACTCATGGGTGGTGAGCACTATCTTGTCGATCTCGTCGAGGCGTCCCTTCACCTCGACATGCAGCCTGAGGGCGCACTCCACCGCGGTCTGGGCATGGAATTCGGCCGGATAGCTTATCTTGAACAGCACATTTTCCATCACGTAACTGGCGAAAGGCTGGTTGACGGCGAAGCGGTTGCCCCCAAACAGCACGTCATAGAACCCCCAATTGGGAGCGCTGAGCACCCCGGGGTAGCCCATCTCGCCGCTCATGGTGATGAGGGCCAGGCGCACGGCGCGGGAGGTGGCATCGCCGGCGGCCCAGCTCTTGCGCGATCCGGCGTTGGGGGCATGGCGATAGGTGCGCAGGCTCTGGCCATCGACGAAGGCCTGGGAGAGAGCGTCGATCACCTGATCCCGGCTTCCCCCCAGCATCCGGGTCACCACGGCGGTGCTCGCCACCTTGACCAGCACCACATGGTCCAGTCCGACCCGGTTGAAGGCATTCTCCAGGGCCAGGACGCCCTGGATCTCGTGGGCCTTGACCATGGCGATGAGCACCTCGGCCATGGTGAGCGGCGCCTTGCCCTCGGCGACCCGGGTACGGGAGAGCCAGTCGGCGGTGGCCAGAATGGCGCCCAGGTTGTCGGAGGGGTGGCCCCACTCGGCGGCGAGCCAGGTGTCGTTGTAGTCGAGCCAGCGGATGAGGGTGCCGATATCGAACGCCCCCTTGACCGGATCCAGGCAGAGTTGGGTGCCGGGTACCCGGGCGCCGTGCGGTACCTGAGTGCCCGGTACTATGGGGCCCAGATGCTTGGTGCACTCGGGAAAGCGCAGGGCCAGCAGGCCGCAGCCCAGGGTGTCGAGCAGGCAGTAGCGGGCGGTATCGAGGGCCAGCTGATTGGTGATGGGCTGGTGACAGACGTAATCGGCAATCTCGACCAGGATGGGATCCGGTTCGGGTCTGTGGTTGAGGTCGACGTTGGCGGACATCATGATTTCCTTATCGTTGTGGTGAGTGGGGGGGCCTGGTTGGCCCCCCTCCCCTCAGCGTTGCTGCAGGGAGACAAAATGCCGGGGAGCCGGACCTATGTAGTCGGCGCTCGGGCGTATGATGCGGTTGTGTTCGCGCTGCTCCATGATGTGGGCGCACCAGCCGGTGACCCGGGAGCAGACGAAGATGGGGGTGAACAGCTTGGTCGGGATCCCCAGGTAGTGATAGGCGCTGGCATGGAAGAAGTCGGCATTGGGGAAGAGTGCCTTCTCGTCCCACATCACCCGCTCCGCCTCGCAAGAGACACGATAGAGCCTGTCATCTCCCGCCGCCTCCGCCAGCTTGGCGGCCCACTCCTTGATGATGGCGTTGCGGGGATCCGAGGTGCGATAGACGGCGTGGCCAAAGCCCATGATCTTCTCCTTGGCGGCCAGCTTGGCGAGCAGCTCGCGCCGCGCCTGGGCCTCGTCCTGCCAGGGGGCGATCATGGCCATGGCCGCCTCGTTGGCGCCCCCATGGAGCGGGCCGCGCAGGGTGCCGATGGCCGCGGTGACGCAGGAGAACATGTCCGACAGGGTCGAGGCGCAGACCCGGGCGGCGAAGGTGGAGGCGTTGAACTCGTGCTCGGCATAGAGGATGAGGGAGACGTTCATGACCCGGCGCGCCAGCTCGCTGGGGGGGGCCTGATGCAGCAGGGCCAGAAAGTGGCCGCCGATGCAGGTTTCCGAGGTATCCGTGTCGATGCGCACTCCCTCGTGGCTGAACTTGTACCAGTAGAGCAGGATCCCGGGAAAGGCCGCCAGCAGCCGATCGGCCACATGGTGTTCGTGCTCGAAACCATCTTCGGGCTCGAGATCCCCCAGCATGGAGCAGCCGGTGCGCAGCACGTCCATGGGGTGGGCATCGGCGGGAATGAGCTCGAGCACCTCGCGCAGGGCCGCAGGCAGGGTGCGCATGGCGCGCAGTTGGGCCTGATAGGCCGCGAGCTCGGCGGCGCTGGGCAGTGCGCCCTTGAGCAGCAGATGGGCCACCTCCTCAAACTCGGCCCCCCGGGCCAGCTCCTGAATGTCATAGCCCCGGTAGGTGAGGCCGGTGCCGCTCTTGCCGACGGTGCAGATGCTGGTCTCCCCCGCACTCTGCCCCCGCAATCCGGCGCCGCCAAGGGGCTTGGCCGCCCCTTGCTCTTTCGCTGCTTGTCCCATGACGAACCTCCTAATCCTTGGTGGTGAACAGACGATCCAGGGTCTGCTCGTAGTGGTGATAGCCGAGGAAGTCGTAGAGGGCCTCCCGGGTCTGCATGCTCTCCACGACGGCCCGCTGATGGCCCTCCTGGCGAATGTGCTGGTAGACATCGAGGGCGGCCTGGTTGGCCGCCCGGCTGGCGCTCAAGGGGTAGAGCACCATGTCCACCCCGTGCTCTGCGAGCACCGATTTGTCAAACAGCTCGGTCTTGCCAAATTCGGTCATGTTGGCGAGGATGGGCACCCCGGCGGCCTTGGCAAACAGATCGTATTGGCCAAGCTCGGTCACCGCCTCGGCGAAGATCATGTCGGCCCCGGCGGCCACATAGGCGGCGACCCGCTCCAGGGCGTCCCCAATGCCTTCCACCGCCAGGGCATCGGTGCGGGCCATGATGACGAAGTCTGCGTCCTGACGGGCATCGACCGCCGCCTTGATCCTGTCCACCATCTCCCCCTGGCTCACCACCGCCTTGTTGGGCCTGTGGCCGCAGCGTTTCTGCGCGACCTGATCCTCCATGTGGACGGCAGCCACCCCGGCCCGCTCGAACGCGCGAATGGTGCGCGCTATGTTGAAGGCGCCGCCCCAGCCGGTGTCTATGTCCACCAGCAGCGGCACCCGGGTGGCGGCCGTGATGCGCTCGGCGTCGATCAGCACGTCATTCATCGAGGTCATGCCGAGATCCGGCAGGCCGTAGGAGGCATTGGCCACCCCGGCGCCGGAGAGATAGAGGGCGCGAAAACCGCTGCGCTCTGCCATGAGTGCCATATAGGCATTGATGGTGCCCACGATTTGCAACGGGGCTTCCTGGGTGAGGGCATCGCGAAAACGGCGACCGGCCGAGGGGATTGGGCTGGACATCATGACTCCTTTCATTTGTCGGGTCTGATTATCTAATATTACCTTTACGTCAACATCAATTATACTTTCGTGGCACTGAGGGAGAGAGGCAAGACAGCCAGCCGGTTTTAAGGTAAATTTCACCAACTCCTTCAACAGGTTGAAACGTATGTCGGATCCCAATAACGTGATCGTCTGTCCGGCCTGCGACTTGCTGATCGCCCGCAAGTTATTGCCCCTGCGCCGTCATGCCCATTGTCCCCGCTGCCACCAGCACCTCTATGGCCGTTACGGGTTTCGCCCCTCCCAGTTGATGGCACTCTCCCTCACCGGTCTGCTGCTGCTGCCCTCGGCGTTTTTCGAGCCCCTGCTCTATCTGCGCCTGGCCGGCGAAAACTCGGACGCGACCCTGCTGCGCGGCATCCAGATGCTGTGGCAGGCCCATGAGTATTGGGTGTCGGCCCTGGTGTTCTGGTGCGCCGTGCTGGCGCCGACCGGGCTGCTGCTGGGCATCCTGTCCCTCGCCAGTGGTCTGGCGACCCGGCTTGGCATCATTCCCGTGACCCTCAAGGCGGTGGAGGTGTTTCGCCACTGGGCCATGCTGGAGGTCTATCTGGTCAGCCTGCTGGTCGCCCTGTTCAAGCTGATCGACATCGCCGACGTGCGCCTGGGGGGCGGCCTGCTCAGCCTCTCCATCCTGATGTTGCTCAACATGACCCTGCTGATCCTGTTCAATCCGGCCCCCTACTGGGAGCGGGTCGCGCTGGATCCGCCGGTTGCCGAGGGGGAGCCCGATGAGCGGATCTGAGAGAGAGCATGAGATGACGGGAGGGCAGACCCTGGTGAGCGCCCGTGAGCTCGGGCTATGCCGCTGTCATCACTGCGGCCTGCTGGTGCGCTTCGTCCCCCATCGCCTCTGTCCCCGCTGTCACGGCGCGCTTCACCTGCGTACCCCCCACTCCCTGCGCTGGTCATGGGGGCTGCTGGCCCTGGCCACCTTCATGCTGCTGCCGGCCAATCTCTTGCCCATCACCCATTTCTTCAACAAGGGCTTGCTGCAATCGGACACCATTTTCAGCGGCATCATGGCGCTGTATCGCAGCAAGATGTCCGGTATCGCCACCATAGTGCTCACCGCCAGCATAGTGGTGCCCGTGATGAAGATCCTGGGGCTGGGCTGGATCTGCTGGCAGCTGCAGCGGCGAAAGCCGGTGCGGCGGCGGCGTCAACTGGTGATGTATCGCATCATCGATTTCATCGGTCGCTGGTCCATGCTGGATCTCTTTGTCATCTCGCTTATGGTTGCCCTGGTCGATCGGGGGGTGCTGCTCAACGTGCAGGCCGGCCCAGGGGCCACGGCCTTCGCCGGGGTCGTCCTGCTCACCATGCTCTCGGCCCGCATGCTCGATACCCGGCTGCTGTGGGACAAGGCGGCCCGTTAATCTCTTCTTTATTTGTTGTCAGCGGGCCGTGCAAGCGCCCCATAAGGAGTCGGTATGGTCGGGGCTGAACCCGTCATCAAGAAACATCGCTGGTTGTCGCCGGTCTGGTTGCTGCCCCTCATCGCCCTCTTGCTGGCGGCGGGTTTTCTCTATCAGCAATACCAGAACAGCGGCGAGCAGATCCGCATCAACTTCGAGCAGGGGAACGGCATCTTGCCGGGCAAGACCCAGCTGCGTTATCAGGGGGTGGCCATCGGGGTGGTGCAGGATCTGGCGCTGGCTGAGGATGGCCGCAAGATAGCCGTGCTCGCCAAGGTGGACAGCCGGGCCCGGGCCCTGATGCGCAAGGGCACCGGCTTCTGGCTGGTGAGCCCGAAGGCGTCGCTGACCGAGATCTCCGGCCTCGATACCCTGGTCTCGGGCAACTACATCAATGTGCAGCCCGGGCGGGAGAGCAATCCCGCCGCCAGCGAGTTCGACGCCCTCGACGGCCCTCCCCCCGGCTATCTGGCCCAGGGGCGTACTCTGCATTTGAGCGCCGACTCCCTCGGCTCGGTGGGGATAGGGGCCAAGCTCTATTTTCGCGGCCTGGAGGTGGGCAGCGTCATCAATACCCGGCTCGGCGAGCAGGACAAGCAGGTGCTGCTGGATATCGTGATCGAGCCGCGTTTCGAACATCTGGTGAAGGCCGATACCCGCTTCTGGAACATCAGCGGCATCAAGGGCAACTTCAGCCTGGCCGGGGTCAGCGTGGAGGCGGGCAGCCTGGCCTCCATCCTGAGTGGCGGCATCGCCTTCGACTCCCCAGCCGGGTCGCCCACGGCCAGGCGCGGCGAGACCTTCGTGCTCTACAAGGGACTGGCCGAGGCCGCCCGGGGCGAGCGAGTGCGACTGCAGGTGGGCGATCTGCCGGTCAAGGAGGGGATGCCCATCCTGTACGAGGGCATAGAGATTGGGCGCATCGATCCCATTCGCCTGACCGACAAGGGACGGGAGGTGAGCGCCCTGATAAGTCCTGAGCAGGCGTTTCGCATCACCGGCAACAGCCGCCTGGTGTGGGAGAGCGTCAATCTCTCCCTGGCCGGGATAGAGCACGGCGATCGCCTGCTGGCCGGGCCCGCCATCCGCCTCGACTATGTGGCAGGCCCCAGGGCAGAGACCCTGATCCTGAGTGCCCAGGCAGCGGCCAAGGGCCGGGAGCTGACCCTGAGCACGGAAGATCTCGCCGGCCTGAGCGAGGGGGCACCGGTCTGGTACAAGGGGTTGCAGGTGGGCAGCATTCGCGCCCTCTCCCTGGATGCCGGCGGCAATGCCAGGGTCAAGGTGTTCATCGAGGAAACCCATGGCGCCCTGCTCGAGCGGGCCCGCTTCTATCGGGCCACGCCGCTGCAGATCCAGGCCGATCTCAGCGGCATCAAGGTGGCAACCAGTCCGGCCGCGAGCTGGCTGGCCGGTGGCATCAAGCTGGTGCAGGCCAGCCAGGGCGGGCGGATCGATAGACTCTACCCCGATGAGCAGCTGGCCCTGCTCGGGTCGGCCAAGGCCGTGGCCAAGACCTGGTGGCTCAGCGCGAGCCAGGCCGATGGCATCGCCATCGGCACCCCGGTGTTTTACCTGGGATTGCAGGCGGGCAAGGTGACCCAGCTGCAGGTGAAGGGGGGGGAGGTACGCATCGCCCTGGAGATAGATGCCGTCTATGCCCCCCTGGTGGGCAGCCAGACCCAGTTCTGGAAGAAGGCGGCCATCGACACCCATGTGGGGCTGGACGGGGTGCGCATCAAGGCGGGGAACCTGGCCACCCTGCTGCGGGGGGGGATAGAGTTTGACAACTCCCCCACCAGTCAGGGCAATGGCAAGCTGTTCGACGACAGGGAGCAGGCCCAGGCCATGGTGCGCCCCTTTACCCTGGTCGCTGCCCGCAATCCCGGTCTGGGTGAAGGCTCTGCCATCCGCTATCGCGGCGTCACCATAGGCAAGGTCAAGGAGGTGGCGCTGGATCCGGCCATGGGCCAGGTGATCTTCCTGGCCGAACTCGAGGCCAGGTACGCCGATCGCTTCCTGCAGTCCGGGGCCAGCTTCACCCTGGCCCAGGCCAAGCTCGGCTTTGCCGGCATCACGCACCTGGACACCCTGGTGAAGGGGGCCTTCATCGAGGCGAGCCCGGGCCAGGGGGCGGGCAAGACCCGCTTCCCCTTGCATGAATCGCCGCAGTCCGGCTTGATGCTCACCCTCAAGAGTCCGGCCCTCAATGGCCTGGCGGTCGGCAGCCCCTTGCTGTTTCGCAAGATGGTGGTGGGCAGCGTGAGCCAGGTGGCGCTCGCCCCCGATGGCAGCGAGGTGCACATCCAGGTGCAGGTGGAGCCTGACTATGGCTACCTGGTACGCGCCAACAGCCGCTTCTGGAATGTGTCCGGAGTCAAGGCCGACATAGGCCTGACCGGGGGCACCATACAGGTGGAGACCTTGCAGAGCCTGGTGGCGGGCGGGATCGCCTTCACCACCCCGGAGCAGAACACCGGGGCCAGGGTGCGCAGCGGCCAGAGCTTCCCCCTCCATGACAAGGCCGATGAGGAGTGGCTCGGCTGGAGTCCCCGCCTCACCCCTTGAGCCATCCTCATCCTCCGAGCAGCCCGGCCCAGTGCCGGGCTGCTTTTTGGCGCCCCTTTCCGGCTGGGCGGCGCCATGGCGCTCTGCCATGCCGGCAAGATGTGCTAACATGTCGCCCCTGTTTTTGGGCCAGCGAGATGCCAAGTGCACGACAATACCCTACTTCCCGATGCGTTTTTGAGCCACATCGCCGCCATCATGCCTGCGCATCTCTCCATGGCCGAGTTCGTGGCCAGCTGCCGCCGCCCCCTGCGCCGCAGCATCCGGGTCAACACCCTCAAGATCGCCGTCGCCGACTTCCAGGCCCGCATGGCCGAGAAGGGCTGGACCCTGGATCCCGTGCCCTGGTGCGAGACCGGTTTCTGGTTGACCCGGGCCGACGACACCGTGCCCCTTGGCAACACGGCGGAGCACCTGCTCGGCCTCTTCTATATCCAGGAGGCGAGTTCCATGTTGCCGGTGACGGCGCTGTTCGCCGCCGCCGGGGTGAGCGAGGCCGAGCTGTTGCTCGATGCCGCGGCGGCACCCGGCTCGAAGAGTACCCAGATCGCCGCCCTGATGGGGAACCGCGGCATGCTGGTCGCCAACGAGTTTTCCAGCAGCCGGGTCAAGGTGCTGGCGGCCAATGTCCAGCGCTGCGGGGTGAGCAACATAGGGCTCAGCCACTTCGATGCCAAGGTATTCGGCCAATGGCTGCCGGAAACCTTCGACGCCATCCTGCTCGACGCCCCCTGCTCGGGAGAAGGGACGGTACGCAAGGATGAGGATGCCTTTCGCAACTGGAGCCTGGCCAGCATAGGGGAAATTGCCCAGGTGCAACGCACCCTGCTGGAGAGCGCCTTTCATGCCTTGAAGCCCGGCGGCGTCATCGTCTACTCCACCTGCACCCTGAGCCATGAAGAGAACCAGGATATCTGCCGCTTCATGGTCGAGCGCTTCGGTGATGCCCTCTGCTTCGAATCCCTGGGGGATCTCTTCCCCGGTGCGGATCAGGCCTGCACCCAGGAGGGATACCTGCATGTTTGGCCCCAGATCTACGACAGTGAAGGATTTTTCGTCGCCAGATTGCGCAAGCGGCACTCGGTGGCCAACCCCATGTTCAAGCCGGGACGTCTGGGCAAGTTTCCCTTCACCCCCATGGCGGAGCGTGACGCGGCTTCCCTCAGGGACGCGCTGATCCGCGACTATGGCATAGTCCCAGATGGGGCGCTGTTCGTGCGCGATGACGAGATCTGGCTCTTCCCCCTCCCCTTCGCCCCCCGGCTGATGAACAAGATCCGGCTGGATCGTATCGGCCTCAAGCTGGCGCAGACCCACAAGAAAGGGTATCGCCTCACCCACGAGTGGGCGCTGGCCCAGGGCCATCTGGCCAGCAAGGGCTGGGTTGAACTCGATAGCGACCAGGCGCGGGAATTCATGATGGGCCGGGATCTGCATCCGGCGGGAGAGAGCGGTCAGGGCGAGGTGATCCTGCGTTATCAGGGTTATGCCCTGGGGCTCGGCAAGTGGGTCGGCAGCCGGATCAAGAATGCCCTGCCCCGGGATCTGGTCCGTGACACGAACTTGTTTGAGTCTTGAAAACCCACACACTGGTTGAAAATTTTTCCAGATCTTGCAAAGCCTTCCCCCTTGGCTAAGCTTTATTTTATCCGCAACCAGTTAGCGCACGGCTCTGCAAGGAGCCAATTCCCCTATGCCAGGTACATGGAATTCGTACCTGGCTTTTTTTATCCAGGCAATCTGTTATCTCTCACTCCGTGACGGTGTCGGCCAGGGCGAGCCGTGAGGGGCTTGACGCTGACTGACGCGGCTCTGGCGCCGGCACTTCCTCTTGCTGACACTCATGCTGATAGAGCAGATCGATCGCCTGCTCAATGAGGGAAGCCTGGCTATCTTCCAGCCTGCGACCCAGCTCCGCCAGCCGGTTCGCGTGGCGCAGGCTGATCCAGCACTGCAACCGGCTGTGGCTCTCCTGCTTGCGCTTCACATGCAGCCGTTGGCGCTGGGCATTGTCGAGGGACTTTGCAGGCTTCTCTTGTTGGCTCATAGGATGTTGATATCTCCAGAAATGGCATTCGTTATCTCTCACCCTCGACCCAGGGGAGAAGAGGGGTGACGGGCGGGTACCCGCATGGCCGCCAGCCGACGACCATGGTAAAGGCTAAGGGGATGGGAAGAAAGGGCCGCCTGTGCTGCTCCCCCAGCCCCGACGTGCGGCTGGCGAGACACTTGGTTATTTAACATAAAAAATGCCATGACGCAGTGATGATGTAAGGGTTAAGTAGTAATGTCATGTTTACGACAAATTGAAGTGTCACTCCGGGTTGCTAAGCTGGTTAGTTACCGACCATGCAATGGGCATCCCTGATGAGACGCAACGAGATCTGGTTTAGCATGAGAGAAATCGACCGGCTCAAGACTATCCAAGCAATCGTGGATGGCCACCTCACAGCAAGTATCGGGGCTCAGCGACTGGACCTATCCGTTCGCCAAATTTACCGATTAGTCGATCGGTATAAGTTATCTGGGCCACCGGGGTTGCGTTCACAGCATATTGGCAAGCCCAGTAATCATCAGCTACCCGTTGGGGTGAAGGAGCGTGCTGGACGGCTCATTTTACAGCATTACCCTGATTTCGGGCCAACATTAGCCGCAGAGAAGTTGGCTGAGCTACATGGCATCCACCTTGCCATCGGCACAGTTCGCCAGCTGATGATCGATCTGGGATTGTGGGTACCGCGTCGGCAGCGTCCCCCCAGGATCCAACAGCCTCGCTACCGGCGGGCCTGCTTTGGTGAGCTTATCCAAATTGATGGCTGTGATCATCGCTGGTTTGAAGATCGGGCGCCAGCCTGTACCGCCATCGTGTTTGTGGACGATGCGACCAGCCAGATCACCGCTCTGCGTTTTGTGCATTCCAAGTCTACCTTCGCCTACTTTGGCACACTGCGCGATCACCTGGTCGCTCACGGCAGACCGTTGGCATTTTAGCCAGCGTGTTCAGGGTCAACCACAAGTCAGCTCGCGGAGAGGGACAAACACAGTTTGCCCGTGCTCTGAATGAGCTCAACATCGACGGCTTCTGTGCACACAGCAGTGCGGCCAAAGGCCGTGTAGAGCGAGCACACTTGACCTTGCAAGACAGATTGGTGAAGGAGCTGAGATTGGCAGGGATCAGCTCGATTGTCGATGCCAATGCATGGCTACCGGGCTTCATTGTTGATTACAACCAGCGTTTCGGTAAGGCCCCTTTACATGAGCTGGATGTGCATCGGCCCTTGGGCCCACAAGACGATCTGGAGCACACGCTGATCTGGAAGGAACCGAGACAGGTATCCAAGCGACTTACGACCCAGTATGACAAGGTGCAATATCTGTTGTTCGATACCCCCGCCCAGCGCCGCCTGATCGGTCGAGAAATCACGGTGTACCACTATTGCGATGATCGGGTGGAGTTACGTGGGCCAGAGGGTGAGCTCTTGGAATACTGCATCAATGATCACCTCGCGCCCGTGAATCAGGGGGCTGTTGTCGATAACAAGCGGCTTGGCCATGTTTTGCAAATGGCGCAGGAAGTGCAAACCATGCGTGATGATGTGCGCTCACGCAGCCTGCCAGCTAGCCCGACCACGAACCGGCGCCGTGGGCCACACCCTGATAAGGTAAAACCCAATCGGCTAGGAGAAGAACAGTATTACAAGGCGCTGCTGGACGTTAGCGGCGAACGGATGGAGGCGCAATCAGATAGGCCAGAGCTGTTTGACATTGCGAAGGAAGCCATACAGACAGCGGTAAAACGTAAACGTGGGCGGCCACAGATCACCGGACCACAGGAGATTCCATCTTCCCCTGTTATCACTGCGGCAATCATTGAGTGGCAGCAACAGCAGGGAAAGTAAGTGATTAGTCAGATGTCCAAGTGCACAACTATACTTAGTTTTATTTATTAAGAATGTATGGAGGCATTATGGAATACGTTATCAGCATTGTATTATTTATCTTGGTGTTATTTATAATAAAAACACTTTCATTTAGAGCAAAATCAATCAATGCTGCAATTGAAGCATTGAAAAAGAGTATCTCAACATTACCGAACGATTCAACGCCATCACCTAACGTGATGAAGTCAAAGTTAGCTAATAAATACTATGACTTGAGCCACCGAGTACAAACCAATGACATTCGGGACTATGCGAGAAAAACCCTTTCGATTCAAAATCCTACCCCTAGTCATGTTGCAATGCTTTTGCTTAAAAGCTTGAGTTATGACTTTAAACAAGAGGGGGTGTCTATCAATCTAGCGGCCTTAGGGGATATATCATGCTGGTGTGATGCCGCCTACGAATATTTAGTAGAACAAGAGCGAAATTGATATATAAAAGTCTAGTTATCACCTAGACCGAGCCTGTAAATGATTCTGTGTAACTGCCCACTCCATTACACGTGACCGTTCAGGCGATCTCCGAACTCGATAATAAAGCGATTCAGGGCAAGCTTCCAATTCTGGATCGGCATGGTCCATTTCTTGGAGGCCTGCTGTATCGCGAGAAACGCCACTTTTAGCGCAGAGTCGTCGGTCGGGAAGAGCTTCCTTTGCTTGGTCGCTTTGCGCAGCACGCTGTTCAACGACTCAATGGCATTGGTGGTGTAAATCACCTTCCGGATGGCGGGGGGATAATCGAACAGCGTGATCAGATTATCCCAGTTACCCTGCCAGGAGCGCGCTATTTGCGGGTACTGGCTATCCCAGCGCTCGCCGAAGGCCGCCAGCGCCTGCTGAGCCTCACGTTCCGTCGCAGAGTGGTAGATCTGCTTCAGATCCGCCGTCACCGCCTTGTAGTCCTTCCAGGAGACATAGCGCAACGAGTTGCGCACCATGTGGACGATACACAGTTGAACCTTGGTCTGGGGATACTCCACTGCAATGGCATCAGGGAAGCCCTTGAGACCGTCCACACACGCAATCAGGATGTCTTCCAAGCCGCGATTCTTCAGCTCGGTCAGGACCGATAGCCAGAACTTTGCCCCTTCGGTCTCGGCCAGCCACAGGCCCAACAGCTCCTTGTGACCCTCCATATTGATGCCCAGTGCCAGATAGAGCGACTTGTTAATCACCCGCTGGTTCGCGCGGATCTTCAGCACAATGCAGTCCAGATAGACGATGGGATAGAGCGGATCCAGCGGCCGGTTTTGCCATTCGTGGACCTGCTCGATGACACGTTCGGTCACCTTCGATACCAGCCCCGCCGAGATGTCGGCGTCATACATCTCTTTGAACGCGTCCACGATATCGCGCGTGCTCAAGCCCTTGGCGTAGAGGGCGAGGATCTGGTCGTCCATCTGGGTCAGGCGGGACTGGCCCTTGCGGACAAACTGAGGCTCGAAGGAGCTGTTGCGGTCACGAGGCGCCTGGATGGTGACCTCTCCGTGCTGCCCTTTGAGGCGTTTGGTGGAATAGCCATTGCGATTATTGCCGGTGCCACGGCCTTGTGGGGCGTGTTTCTGGTAGCCCAGATGCTCGTCCATTTCGGCATTGAGCGCGGTCTCGACGGTGAGCTTGATCAGCTGTTGGGTGAGGGTGCCGAGATCTTTTTCAGACTTGATGTCTTTGGCCAGCTCAGCAGCCAGAGCTTTGAGTGTGTCTTGGTCCATTTGCTTACCCACGAAGGTATCCTTTTGAAAAAGTTACTTATTCGTGGGCGGTTACACAATTGGATTTACAGGCTCCCTAGACCAGATGTGAAGTGATAACTAGGCTTGATGACATTCCAATCGTCAGATTCAAACGAAGCCTAACACTGAATCCCTAGGCGAGCACATGTGAGCTCGAATGTATGCCCATCGCCATATGTGTGAAATTCATACTCTCTATTACCTAAGCAGGCCGCTTGCCCTTCTTCAATAAGTGGTTTCAATTCTTGCCACATCCAGCCTGCTGGTTCACTGAGCAACCGAATCGTCATTGCCATGTCTGCCATGATATAACTCCAAATTCAGCTTGTTGGTTTGGCTTCTAGCCTTAGCGATATCACCAAGGACTATAGCAAGCAGTTCAGGGTCTCCGATCTCTATTGCTTCATTGAGATAGGCTGTTATCTCTAGCTCGTTCGTCAGGTATTCGGAGGGCTCGTATCTACTGAATTCTTCTTTCATACCTTACTTTTCAAGTTCCAAATGAAGAACACTTTGAAAGGTTAACACAGTAAGTAGCGTTGATTTGAATTGTGAAATTTCAGCGCGAGCGATCAAAATGGTGAGACTCCTGTGGCCCTTCACTACACTTGTGTTGTCGTGACTCTTTACTCAGCACTTACTCTATTTTATGACATTTCTATTTGACGGAATTCACGACATTTCAACTAGTTTTTGACAGGGGGGATGTCAGCCCCGGATTGTACTGTTCGCGGCTCCCGGCTCAGAGCAGCCCCTGCAGGGCATGGTCATCGAACTTGTTGGCATCGTCGAAATACTCCTGCAAGGTGCGCATGTCCTTGTGGCGAGTGACCTCGATGATCTTGTTCATCGGCTTGCCGGCCGTCACCGCCGAGGTGATGAAGCCCCGCCTCAGGCTGTGGCCGCTGACATAGAGATCGTCGATGGCCATGCCGGTGCGCCGCTTGATCATCAGGTTGATGCCTTGCGGTCCGAGGGGGTCCTGGGTGAGTTGACCCCAGCGGGTCATGCGGCGAAACAGGGCACCTTGGCTGATGCCACTCATGGTCAGCCAGTGGCGCAGGGCCGCGATGGGGCAATGTTCCCGCCCCGGGATCAGGGCTATCTCGGTCTCATGGAGCTGATGCTTGCTCGGCTTGAGACGCAGCCTCACTCCCCGCCCGACGAAATCGAGATCCTCGACCTCGATACGGGCCGCTTCCGAGCGACGCAGGGCTCCGCTGAACATCAACAGCAGCAAGGTGTGGTCTCGCAGACCCGCCAGGGTATCTGTGTCGATCGCCTCGAGTACCTGGGCCAGGGGTTGCAGGGTCAGGGCCCCTGTCTTGCGCTTGCGGGTCTCACCGAGACGCACTATCCCCCGCATCATCTCCTTGATCTCGCTGTGCTCGGTGGGCATGGGCGCTATCCCCTTCTGGCGAAAGGCATAGCGGATCCCCGCCAGACGCCGCACCAGGGTGGCCGGTTTCCTCGGCTCCCCGTTGCGCAGCTCCCCCCTGCCCCGGCTCTTGTCGAGCCAGACCCAGTGGGCGAGTACCCCATCGGCCTGATCCGCCAGGAAGTTCATGATATCGAGGTGGTTGCAGGCCAGGGGATCCAGCCCCTGCAACTGGCACCAGTGGACGAAGATACGGGTATCCGCCTGATAGGCATTGAGGGTGGTGTCGGCCTTGGCACTGCGCAGGAAGCGGCGAGCTCGGCTGTTGAGCCTGGCATCGAAGACGCTCTGCAACCCTTGGTGAGCCGTCTGGGGCAAAAAAGCGGAAGTCACTGGTAACCCTATGATTTCATATGGAGTTCCGGGGATCTTACAGGATCTTTCATCCTCATCAAGTATCGATAATGAATATTATCGATACTTGATGGATCTGCCTTCAACCCAGGCAAGCCCCCGTTCAATCCTCACCTTGAGTGGCTTCATAACATTGCTTTTCATGGGTATTAGGTTGGATTGGCCGTCCGAGGTGTGAGAGATAACGCATCCTGTGATGGCGTGTTTGCGTGAGGGAAGATAGGCGCTTTAAATGAAACAGACCCCGTTGCACGGGGCCTGTTGGCTCACTGCTTGGCCAGTTTGAACAGCTCGAAAAAGTTGTGGCTGGTGGCTTGCGCCAGTTCGGCAAGGGGGATCTGACGCAGGTCGGCGATGAACTGGGCCACGTCAACCACGAAGGCGGGTTCGTTCTCCCTCCCCCGGTGTGGCACCGGCGCCAGATAGGGAGAGTCCGTCTCTATCAGCAACCGCGACAGCGGCAGTGCCCTGACCACCTCCTGCAAGGCGGCGGCACTCTTGAAGGTCACTATGCCGGAGATGGAGACATAAAAGCCCATGGCCATGGCGGCCTCGGCCATCTCCAGGGATTCGGTGAAGCAGTGCAGCACGCCACCCACCTGATCCGCTCCCTCTTCGGCCATGATCCGCAAGGTATCCTCCTGGGCATCCCGGGTATGGATGATCAGGGGCTTGTTCAGCGCCCGCGCTACCCGGATATGCTCTCGGAACGAGTGCTGCTGCACCTCTTTATTCTCAGGACTATAGAAATAATCGAGCCCGGTCTCACCGATGGCGACCACCCGAGGATCCTTTGCCTGCTCGAGCAGCAGGGGGGCGTCCACGCCGGGATCCTGATTGAGCGGGTGCACGCCGCAGGAGGCAAACACCTGGGGATAGGGCGCGATCGCCGCCAGCATCTCTGGAAACTGTTGCTGGGTCACGCTCACACACAGAAAGTAACCCACCTGGCGCGCCGCCGCCTTGGCCAGCACATCGGCCAGATCGGTCTGCTTGCTGCCATAGCTGAGCCGATCCAGATGGCAATGGGAATCTACGAATAACATGGGATCTTTTCCTCTGTTCACAGCCAATGGCTGAGCCAGTTCATCAGATGTATGGTCGGATTGGAGAGTTGCCCCGGTTGGCAGGCCTCTTTGAGGCTGACGAGACGTTGCTCGGCATCGAGCAGCCGCTCGCTGGAGTGGCCCTCGGCCAGAGCATGACTGAGCCCGGCCATATCCGGCATCGCCAACTGCTGATGACCGCAGCCGGCCTGGGTCTTGAGGGCATCGCACAGCAGCAGTTGCAACCAGTGCAAGCGGATCTGGGTCTCCTGTCCCAGCAGGGAGCAGAGCGCGGTGATCCGGGTCGGCTCCTGGCTCAGCTGCACGAAGCCCCCCAAGAGATCCTGGCGTGCCTTGTCCTGTTGCTGCGCCAGATAGTCGAGCACCCGCAGCGGCGCCCCCTGGCAGATCCGCACCTGGGCCTGGGTCGCCGGATGGCCCTGTTCAGCCAGCCAGTTCAGGGTGACCGGCTCGGGGGGAATGTGGCAGACATGCTTATGGCAGCGGCTGCGGATGGTGGGCAGGAGACGGGAGATCTGCGAGGCGATCAGCAGCAGCAGGCTGTCGCCGGCCGGCTCTTCCAGGGTCTTGAGCAGGGCGTTGGCCGCCGCTTCCGTCATGCGTTCGGCATCGGGCATGATCACCACCTTGCCGCGACCGAGCTGGGCGGAACGCTGCAGACGCGAGCCGAGCTCGCGCACCGCATCCACCCCTATGGTCTTGCTGTCGCCTGCGATGATGCTGAGATCAGGATGGTTGCCCTTGTCTGCCAGCTGGCAGGCATGGCAGTGGCCACAAGGTTCCCCCTGCCGGGGTTGGTGGCACAGATGGAGCCGTGCCAGCCGCTCCGCCAGCTGCTCCTTGCCAAGGCCGGCTTCCCCCAGCAGCAACCAGGCATGGCCGAGTCGCCCGGCGACCGCGCTCTGGCTCAGGGCCTGCCAGTCCGGGATCAGCCAGGGATACATGCGCGGCTGTCCAGTGCGAGTTCGATGGCGGCCTTGACCCGCTCCGGTGTCTGGCTGGCATCGATCACCAGGATGCTGTCATCCTGGGCGGCCAGCTCGAGATAACGGGCCCGGGTCCGCTCGAAGAAGCTCAGCTGCTCCAGCTCGATCCGGTCGAGTTCCCCACGATGGCGAGCCCGCTGCAATCCCAGGGCGGGATCGATGTCGAGATAGAGGGTGAGATCGGGTTTGAAGTCGCCGAGCACCGCTTGCTTGATGGCGTGAATGAGCCCGCTGTCTATGCCGCGCCCGCCCCCTTGATAGGCCTGGGAGGAGAGATCATGCCTGTCCCCCACCACCCAGATTCCCTCACGCAGGGCCGGTTTGATCCGCGTCTCCACCAGTTGCACCCGGGAGGCATACATCAGCAGCAGCTCGGCCTGGATGGTGAGTGGTTCCTCGTGCACCTCCTTGACGATGGCCCGCATCCGCTCGGCCAATGGGGTGCCACCCGGTTCCCGGGTACACTCGATGCGCGAGACGCCATGGGCCTTGAGGTAGTCGGTGACATACTGGACGGCGGAGCTCTTGCCCGCCCCTTCCAGTCCTTCGATCACGATAAATTTGGACATCAGGATTTCTTCAAAATGTATTGGCGAACCGCCCGGTTATGCTCTTCGAGGGTTCGGGAGAAGTGATGGGCACCGCCCCCCTTGGCGACGAAGTAGAGAAAATCGCTCGCCTTGGGGTTGAGGGCCGCCTCGATGGATGCCTTGCCCGGCATGGCGATGGGGGTTGGTGGCAGGCCGTCGATCACATAGGTGTTGTAGGGATTCACGTCGGTGAGATCGCTGCGGCGAATATTGCCATCGTAGCGATCCTTGACCCCATAGATGACGGTCGGATCCGTCTGCAACTTCATGCCAAGGCGCAGCCGGTTGACGAAGACACCGGCAATCTCGGCACGCTCCTCGGGCACCCCTGTCTCCTTCTCTATGATGGAGGCCATGATCAAGGCTTCATAGGGCGTCTTGTAGGGCAGGTTCTCCTGGCGATTCTCCCAGGCGGTTTGCAGGACGCTCTCCATCTCCTGATGGGCGCGGCGCAGCACGGAGAGATCGCTGGCATGAACCGTATAGGCGTAAGTCTCCGGCAGGAACCAGCCTTCCAGCTTGCCATTGTCGATGCCGAGCTCATGGGCCAGCTCGGTCTCGTCTTGCTCCAGGGTGACCCGCTCCAGATAGGGGGCGCTGGCGAGCTGCTTCTGCCAATCCTCGAAGCGGGATCCCTCGACGAAGGTCAGGCTTAAATGAAACTCTTTGCCCGAGGCAAACAGGGAGAGAGTCTCCTTCAAGGGGGTCCCTTCCTTGATCTCGTAGGTGCCTGACTTGATGGCCGCCAATTCAGGATGGCTGCGAAGCCAGAGCCGAAGCGCCCAGGGGGTCACCTCGCCATCGGCCAGTTCGGTGATGAGGCCGGCGGCATGGGAGCCCTTTGTGACTGTGTAGAGGCGGGTCGGCCCCTTGTTGGTCAGGGTCTCCACCTGATACCACTTGTAATAGACGTACCCGCCGGCCAGGGCGGCGCTCAGGGCCGCTCCCGCGAGCAGGGTGTAAAGCCGATTAAACTTCAATTAGCAATCGCTCCTGTAGACGACGCACCACCTGCTGTGAGTCGTACTCTTTATGCTCGATACGGGTGACGGGCACCAGGCCCATCAGGGTATTGGTCAGCCAGACCTCCTCGGCCTGCCAGAGTGACTCCAGGGGGGCTTCGACGATACGCAGCTCGATCCCCATCTGACGCAGGAGCGACATCACCTGTCGGCGCATGATGCCATCCACGCCACCGTGGCCAAGATCCGGGGTAAAGACGGTGCTCCCCCGGCGCCAGAACAGGTTGGCACTCACCCCTTCCACCAGAAACCCTCGGCAATTCAATACTATTCCTTCGACTGCGCCTTGCTTGGCAAGTTCGCCTTTAAGCAAAACTTGTTCCAGTCGATTGAGGGTCTTGAGTCCGGCCAGCATGGGGCTGTCACCAATGCGCTGCTGGCAGACGCCAATGCTGATGCCGGTCCGCTGCCAATCCAGATAGTGCATGGGATAGGGCGCCAGAGAGAGGATCCGGCTGGTCTGCAGGCAGCCAGTGCCATCATAGCCACGGCCCCCCTCCCCTCGGGTCAGCACTATCTTGGCGACGGCCAGCGCCTGATCGGCGATCAGGGTGTCGAGCTCGGCCGCCAGACTGGTCCAGCACGGCGGCGAGATGGCGAGTCGCGCGCAGCCCTGTTGCAAGCGCGCCAGATGCTCGGGCCAGTAGCGGGCCCGCCCCTCCTGGATCAGCAGGGTGGTGAAATGGCCATCGCCATAGGCCAACCCTCGATCCCGGGCCGATATCGACTCTGCGGATACACCATTGATGAGCAAGCGGGATCCCTCCGATAAAAAAGGCCCGATACGAGCTCGTATCGGGCCTATTGAACATTGCCCTGGCGAGAATTATACGCGTTTGAAGATCAGGGAGCCATTGGTGCCGCCAAATCCGAAGGAATTGGAGAGGGCGTACTCGAACTGGCCTGGTTTGGCCACATGGGGCACCAGATCCAGATCGCACTCCTCATCCGGATTGTCCAGGTTGATGGTGGGCGGAGCCACCTGATCCCGAAGGGCCAGCACGGTAATGATCGCCTCGATGGCGCCGGCGGCACCCAGCAGATGACCGGTCATCGACTTGGTGGAGCTGATCATCAGGGCGTTGGCATGGTCGCCAAACACCTCTTTCATGCCACGCAGCTCGGCCACGTCACCCAGGGGGGTGGAGGTGCCATGGGCATTGATGTAACCGATCTGCTCGGGGGCGATGCCGGCATCCTTGATGGCGTTCTTCATGGCGCGAGCGCCACCGTTGCCATCAGAAGGCGGGGCCGTCATGTGATAGGCGTCGCCACTCATGCCAAAGCCAACCAGTTCGGCGTAGATCTTGGCGCCACGGGCCTTGGCATGCTCGTACTCTTCCAGCACCAGCACCCCGGCGCCGTCACCCAGCACGAAACCGTCGCGATCCTTGTCCCAGGGGCGACTCGCCTTGGTGGGTTCGTCGTTGCGGGTAGAGAGCGCCTTGGCCGCCGCGAAGCCGCCCATCCCCATGGGGGTGGACGCTTTCTCGGTGCCACCGGCGACCATCACGTCCGCATCACCGTAGGCAATCATGCGACCGGCCATGCCGATGGCATGGGTGCCAGTGGTACAGGCGGTGGTCACGGCAATGTTCGGCCCCTGCAGTCCCTTCATGATGGAGAGATGACCGGACACCATATTGATGATGGTGGATGGCACGAAGAAGGGGCTCAGCTTGCGCGGGCCGCCATTGACGAGGCTGGTATGGTTCTGTTCAATCAGACCCAGGCCGCCGATGCCGGAACCGATGGCCACACCCACCCGCTCTGCGTTGTCTTCGTTGACAACCAGACCCGAATCATCCAACGCCTGTATGCCCGCCGCCACGCCGTACTGGATGAAGAGATCCATCTTGCGGGCTTCTTTGCGGTTGATGCCGTACTGTTCGGGATCGAACGCCTTGACCTGGCCTGCGAAACGGGTCGCAAACTCGCTGGCATCAAAGTGTTCGATGGGAGAGATGCCGCTCTGCCCGTTGAGCAGGGCTTGCCAGCTGGATTCGGCTGTGTTGCCCACCGGGGAAAGCATTCCCAGGCCGGTCACCACGACTCTGCGTTTTGACACTGAGCTAGTCTCCGAGAGGTATTTTGAAAGGGGTAAACATAAAAGAAGCGGCCCTTGGGCCGCTTCTTTCAGAACAGGAACTTATTCCTGATTAGCGGTGATGTAGTCGATAGCCGCTTGAACAGTGGTGATCTTCTCGGCTTCTTCATCCGGGATCTCGGTATCGAATTCTTCTTCCAGCGCCATTACCAGTTCAACGGTATCCAAAGAGTCAGCGCCCAGGTCGTCGACGAAGGAGGCAGCGTTTTTAACGTCTTCCTCTTTAACACCCAGTTGTTCGATGATGATTTTCTTTACGCGTTCTTCGATGTTGCTCATGACCTGAATTTTCCTTTAAAAATACGCTATTGCGTCTGGTTGGGGTAGTTTATTCAATTGACGTTGGTTTGCAAGTAGCTTGCTGCTGGTCAAACCACGAAATGTGCCAAACTTCGGCGTAATATCGCAAATTTGAGCAGAACTGACGACAAATTGATTACACCATGTACATCCCGCCGTTAACATGCAGGGTTTCGCCGGTGATGTAGGCGGCGTCATCAGATGCCAAGAATACCACAGCGGCGGCAATTTCTTTCGGATCGCCCAAACGGGCTGCGGGCACCTGGCTCATGATACCTGACCGCTGCTCTTCATTGAGCGCCTTGGTCATGTCGGTCTCGATGAAACCTGGGGCCACCGCATTGACCGTGATACCACGGGATGCCACTTCACGGGCCAGCGACTTGGTAAAGCCCACCAGACCGGCCTTGGCGGCGGCATAGTTGACCTGACCTGCGTTGCCCATGGTGCCCACCACGGAACCTATGCTGATGATGCGGCCATGGCGCTTCTTCATCATGGCGCGCAGCACCGGCTTGCTCAGACGATAGAGGGAAGTGAGGTTGGTGTCGATGATTTCGCTCCACTCATCATCCTTCATGCGCATCAACAGGTTGTCGCGGGTGATACCGGCGTTGTTGATCAGGATGTCGATGTCGCCAAAACGCGCCTTGATGGCGGCGAAGACGGCTTCGATGGATTCGGGGCTGGTCACATCCAGGGCCAGGCCGCAGCCATGCTCGCCCAGATAGGCGCTGATGGCCTCGGCGCCACGCTCGCTGGTCGCGGTACCCACGACTTTCGCGCCACGGGCCACGAACGTCTCGGCAATGGCACGACCGATGCCACGACTGGCGCCGGTCACCAACACAACCTTATCGGTAAAACTCATGCTCTACTCCTGTTTACTGAATCTGGGCCAGCGCCTGTTCGAATGAAGCGGCATCGTTGGCATGAATGCCTTCCACCCGCTTGTCGATACGCTTGGCGAGACCGGTCAGTACCTTGCCCGGTCCCATCTCGATCTCGAGGGTGATGCCCTCATTGGCCATCCGCTCGACCGTCTCGGTCCAACGTACCGGGCTGAACAGCTGACGCACCAGCGCCTGCTTGATGGCGGCCGGATCCTGTTCACAGCTGACATCGACATTATTGATGACAGCGATGGATGGAACCTTGATCTCGATCCCATCCAGGGCCGCGGCCAGCTTCTCGGCGGCCGGTTTCATCAGGGCGCAGTGAGACGGCACCGAGACCGGCAGCGGCAGCGCCCGCTTGGCACCGGACGCCTTCATCAGCACATTGGCACGCTCGACGGCTTCCTTGTGCCCGGCGATCACCACCTGGCCCGGGGAGTTGAAGTTGACCGGGGAGACCACCTGCTCCTCTGCGGCCTGCTCGCAGTTGGCGGCGATGGTGTCGTTGTCCAGGCCGATGATAGCGGCCATGGCGCCGGTGCCTTCCGGCACGGCTTCCTGCATGGCCAGGCCGCGCAGTTCGACCAGCTTGACGGCATCAGTGAAGGCCAGGGCGCCGCTACAGACCAGGGCGGAATACTCGCCGAGGCTGTGACCGGCCATGACGGCCGGGGTCGCCCCACCCTGCTGCTGCCACAGACGCCACAGGGCAACGGAGGCGGTCAGCAGGGCCGGTTGGGTCTTCCAGGTCTTGCCCAGCTCTTCTGCCGGCCCCTGCAGGGTCAGCGCCAGCAGATCATAACCGAGCACCTGGCTCGCCTCGGCGAAGGTCTCTTTGATAATCGCATGCTGTTCGGCCAGTTCGGCCAGCATGCCGACAGCCTGGGAGCCTTGTCCCGGAAAAGCGATGGCAAATTGGGTCATCATGATGTCCTTTAAAGCGAAAACGACATGAGGAGCGTGGCCGGCACAGGGCTGGCCACGCTCCTTCGTGGTGAAAGCTTAGAAGCGAACCAGGGCTGAGCCCCAGGCAAATCCGCCACCAAACGCCTCGAGCAGCACCAGCTGACCGCGCTGGATACGACCGTCACGGACCCCTTCATCGAAGGCGATGGGGACGGAGGCGGCCGAGGTATTGCCGTGTTTGTCGAGGGTCAGCACCACACGGTCAAGGCTCATGCCGAGTTTCTTGGCGGTGGCGTTGATGATGCGGTAGTTGGCCTGGTGCGGCACCAGCCAGTCGAGCTCGCTCGGATCTATGTTGGCGGCGGCCAGGGTCTCGGTCACTATCTCGCTCAGGCGGGTCACCGCGACCTTGAACACATCGTTGCCCTTCATATACATGTAGGCTTCGAGCTCGCTGCCGCTCAGGCCGCGACGGGGTTGGGGCAGCTTGAGCAGATCGCCATAGCGACCATCGGCATGCAGGTGGGTGGAGAGGATGCCAGGGGTCTCGCTGGCACCAATGACCACGGCCCCTGCCCCATCACCAAACAGTATGATGGTGCCGCGATCTTGCGGATCGCACATGCGTGACAGCACATCGGCGCCGACGACCAGCACATGGCGGGCCGCCCCCGATTTGACGAACTGATCGGCGATGGAGAGGGCATAGGTGAAACCGGCGCAGGCGGCGGCGATGTCGAACGCCGGGATCCCCGGCACGTCCAACAGGTTTTGCAGCTCGCAGGCGGCAGCCGGGAAGGCATTTTCGGCACTGGTGGTGGCCAGCACTATCATGTCCAGATCGCTTGCCTGGAGGCCGGCGGCATCCAGTGCACGCAGGGCGGCCTGATGAGAAAGGGTGGCGACGGTTTCGCCATCCCCCGCGATACGGCGCTCATGGATCCCGGTGCGCTCCACGATCCAGTCGTGACTGGTCTCGACCATCTGTTCGAGATCGGCGTTGGTGCGCACTGAACTTGGCAGGTAGCTGCCAGTACCCAGAATTTTGCTATGCATAGAGTTCTTATAGATCCCTGTCGGAAAAGACAGATTCAAGGCGATCTGCTATTTGCAATGGAAGTTGATGCTTGGCCTCTTGCGCGGCCAGCAGGATCGCAGTAGAGAGGGCGCGACGTTCGGCCCGCCCATGACTTTTTACCACAATGCCGCGCAATCCTAACAGACTTGCACCGTTATACTGGTCGGGGTTCAGGTAAGAAAAACGCCGTTTGAGCATAAATCCTGCGATCAGCCCAAGAAAACTGCGCTTTTTTCGCGGATAACCGGCCAGTTGTCCCATCATGCGCACCACCCCTTCCGCCGTCTTCAGGGCCACATTGCCCACGAAGCCATCGCAGACGATGACATCCGCCTGGCCGGTGAACAAGCAGTCTCCCTCGATGAAGCCGGTGAAGTTGATGGCAGGGCACTGGCGCAACAGCTCGGCGCTGTGGCGCACCAGATCGTTGCCCTTGATCTCCTCCTCCCCCACGTTGAGCAGCGCGACACGAGGTGACGCTATGCCCTCCACCAGTTCGGCGACGACCGAGCCCATGACCGCAAATTGCAGCAAGGTGTCGGCATCGCAACTGACGTTGGCCCCCAGATCCAGCATGACGGTGCGCTTGCCCGCCACCGTCGGCAGCGCCTTGATAAGGGCGGGTCTGTCGACCCCGGGCAGGGACTTGAGCACGCACTTGGCCATGGCCATCAGGGCCCCGGTGTTGCCCGCACTGACGCAGGCATCGGCGGCGCCGCTCTTGACCAGATCCAGCACGACCCGCATGGAGGAGTCTTTGAGGGTTCTCAGCGCGACGATCGGCTTATCGCCCATCCCGACGACCTGGGAGGCATGTACGAAGCGAACGCGGGGATGATTGAGCAAGCCATGCTGGCGCAGAAGCGGTGTGACGCTGGTTTCGTTGCCGACCAGGATCAGATTGAGCCGGGGCAAAAGAGACAGTGCCTGCACGGCGGCAGGCACTGTTTCAGAGGGACCGAAATCGCCCCCCATTATGTCTAGCGCGACGTTGAGCGTAGACAAAGGCAATCCTTAAGCGATTACCTTTTTACCGCGGTAGAAACCATCGGCAGTCACGTGGTGACGACGATGAATTTCGCCACTGGTCTGATCAACAGTCAGGGCAGCGCTGGTCAGTGCATCGTGGGAACGACGCATGCCACGCTTGGCACGGGTTTTACGGTTCTGTTGTACGGCCATGGTAGGCTAACTCCTAGATTCACTTACGTTTAAGCTCTTCAAGAACTGCAAAGGGGTTTGGCCGCTCATCAGCAGGTTCGATATCACCCCAGGTCATCTCCATGTTTCCTCTCGGACAGGCATCCATGGGATGCATTGCGACTTGAGGCAACGAGAGGATGAGTTCATCCTCCAGGATTTGATGAAGATCTATCTCGCCGTTTTCGTCCAACTCAATGGGCTCATAAGCTTCCGGCAGTTCTTCCTCGTTTGTTCTTTCGAACAGCGGAGTGTAGATAAATTCAGCTTCACAAAGGTGTTGAAACGTCTCTCCACAACGCTGGCAAACCAGGTCAACCTCGGCATGGGCAGTGCCTTTCATAACGGTCAACTTCTGGACATCTTTGCCAAAGTGCAGTGACACATCCACATCACTTCGCAAGCCTGCGGTTGATGCCTCCAGCCTGGGCATCTGCGACTTTTCAACTATCCCGACATAATCGAGTAGCTTCAAGGCACTACGGACTGGATCAACCTTAACGGGCAACTTCACCTTTTGCATAGGGCGCGAATATTATAGGTCCAACAGGGGATAGTCAAAGGAAAAAGTCCTTACCGCCGATGATTTTAACAACACATGCCCCCAAGATGCCGGGGCTTGCGCTCATCGGTGACCGATTATGCCACAAAGCGGCGGATCCGACACAGGATCCTGTCCGCCACTTGGGCCCTCGGGTGATCGTCAAGTGTCATTCATGTCGCCTAGCGTCCTTTATCCGGCAGGCAAGATGAGTGCTCGCCATTCGTCCATCGCCCGTGACCCTCACCCTGATGTGCCCGGGCATCATCATGGTCAAATGACATCAGGACACCAGACAGGACGCCCGGGCGGGCGTTGCCATCCCATTCGGCAATTGCCCTGTCGATGGCGCGGCGATACCATCGGCCGCTGATCGCAACGAACCTGGATATCATGATGTCAACACCGCTGATCCTCGCCTCCACCTCCCCCTATCGCAAAGCACTGCTGGAAAAGCTCGGCCTCCCCTTCGAGTGTGCAGCCCCCCGGGTGGATGAATCTCCTCTGCCCGGCGAATCGGCCGAGGCGCTGGTGACGCGGCTCGCCCATGCCAAGGCGGCAGCCATTGCCGACGAGGTTGAGCGGGGATTGATCATTGGATCAGACCAAGTGTGTGTCTGCAACGGCAGGATCCTCGGCAAGCCGGGGTCGGTGGACAATGCGGTGGCGCAGCTCATGGCCGCACAAGGGCGCAGCGTCACCTTCTATACCGGCCTCACCGTGCTGGATGCCGCCACGGGCCAATGCCATGATCTGGTCGAACCTTTCACGGTCCACTTTCGCCCCCTGGATGAGGCGGCCATTCGCCGCTATGTCGAGGCCGAACGGCCGCTCGATTGCGCCGGCAGCTTCAAGTGTGAAGGGATGGGAATCGTGTTGTTCGAGGCGCTGGAGGGGCGCGATCCCAATGCCCTGATAGGCCTGCCCCTGATCGGCCTCATCGAGCTGCTGGGGCGTCACGGTCTCGCCCTGCCCTGACGCCCATGACACGCCAGCCATGAAAAACGGGAGCCCAGGCTCCCGTTTTGTCATTGTTGTCAGCGACTCGCTAATCCAGAATGCGCCTCAGCTGGGCCATGGTGTCGACGATGGCGACCGGATCATGGGCCTGCAGCCGTTCTCTGCCGTGCACGCCCCAGGTCACCCCGATGCGGGCCATTCCCAGCGCCTCGGCCATGGCAAGATCATGGACCGAGTCCCCTATCATCACCGCCTCGCCAACCGGCAGCGCCAGCTCGTCCAGCAGTTGACTCAGCATCAGAGGGTCGGGTTTGGAACGGGCCTCGTCGGCGCCGCGACTGGCGGCAAACAGCGGCCCCAGCCCCGTCTCCTCGAGTACCCGATCCAGACCACGGCGAGACTTGCCGGTGGCCACCGCCAGCAAGATGCCGCGCCCATGCCAGTCATGGAGCAAGTCGGCGGCACCGGCAAACAGCGGGCTCGGCGTATCGTCATGAAGATAATGATGACGATAGGCGGCGACCAGACGGGCACAGGACGCACTCCCCACCGTCAATCCGAACAGGCTCGCCAGCCCCACCTCCAGGCTCAGGCCGATGATCTGCCGGGTCTGCTCCCGGGCAGGGAGTGACAGACCGCACTCCCCGGCGGCCAGTTCGACACAGTTGACGATGCGCCCGATGGAGTCCATCAGCGTGCCGTCCCAGTCGAAGATGGCGAGCCGGGTACCCTGCATCAGCGCGCCAGCTTGTTCAGGAAGGTATCGAGCTCGGGGGCCAGCGGCGCCTCGATCAACACCTCCCGGCCATCCACCGGATGGGTAAAGGTGAGCTTCCAGGCATGCAGGAACAGCCGTTTCAGCCCCTGGCTGCGCATTTTTTCATCAAAGGCCGCTTCACCATACTTATCATCGCAGGCGATGGGGTGGCCGGCGTGTTGGGTGTGGACCCGGATCTGGTGGGTGCGGCCGGTGATGGGGCTGCATTCCACCAGGGTTGCCTCGGCAAATTGGCGGGCAATCCGAAAGCGGGTTTCGGACGGCTTGCCGTCACTGCTGACCCGCACCACCCGCTCGCCCGATTGCAGATCGTTCTTGCGCAGGGGCGCATTGACCACCTTGACGTGGGACTGCCACTGACCGCGCACCAGCGCCAGGTACTGCTTGCGCATGGTCTTGACTCGCAACTGCTCGTGCAGGCTGCGCAGGGCGCTGCGCTTCTTGGCGACCAGCAAGACGCCGGAGGTGTCACGGTCGAGCCGGTGAACCAGCTCGAGGAAGCGGGCTTCCGGGCGCAGGGCACGCAGCCCTTCAATCACGCCAAAGCTCAGGCCGCTGCCGCCGTGCACCGCCATGCCGGACGGTTTGTTGAGCACTATCATGGCGTCATCTTCAAACAGGATCTGGCTCTCCAGACGCTGGATGCTGCCGAGGTTGGCGGAGGGGAGTTCGTTCTTTTCGGCGACGCGCACGGGGGGCACCCGCACCTCGTCACCCGGGCAGAGCTTGTATTCCGGTTTGATGCGCTTCTTGTTGACGCGCACCTCCCCTTTGCGAAGGATGCGATAGATCAGGCTCTTGGGGACGCCCTTTAACTGAGTCTTGAGAAAATTGTCGATGCGCTGCCCTTCATGCTCAGCTTCGATGGTGAGCAGCTGCACTTGTTGATGTATCTGTGTCATGGCGCGGATTTTAACACCCCACGGGCCCCTTGGCTCCATGCTTTGTTGAAAAATGGCACCTTGCTATAAAAGTGGTTTAAATGGGATAATAAACAAGGTTTTGTCATTGTGTTCAAGCCTTGTACTAAGTGGCCAAAAAGTATGCCACCCAATCCCGAAACACCGTGTATACAAGAACATGACGGTTCCCGGGTGCGAGGTACAGCGCATGGAGAACGCAAACAGAACCGGCTATTTGTCTCCACACCGGCATCCTTTATTCATCCCTTCTCGAGAAGGCTGAACCAGAGCGCCCTTAGTTTGCGCCTCATGCGTACCCCAACCGGGAGGTTGCCCCAGTATGCTGAAGACCCGAGGCCGGCGCCGGCAGGATCCTGTGGAGGAAATCAAAATGACAAAATAATGAGAACTCAATGAAAAGAATGCTAATCAACGCGACTCAGGAAGAGGAGTTGCGCGTAGCGCTGGTTGACGGACAACAGCTCTACGATTTGGATATTGAAAGTCCGGGACACGAGCAGAAGAAAGCGAACATTTACAAGGGCAAAATCACCCGCGTAGAACCCAGTCTCGAAGCTGCTTTTGTCGACTACGGCGCCGAGCGCCACGGTTTCCTGCCGTTAAAGGAGATCGCCCGCAATTATTTCCCCTCCGGTTACTCCTATCAGGGTCGTCCCAACATCAAAGAAGTGGTCCGCGAGGGCCAGGAAGTGATCGTCCAGATCGATAAGGAAGAGCGTGGCACCAAGGGTGCGGCCCTCACCACCTTCATCAGTCTGGCCGGCAGCTACCTGGTGCTGATGCCCAACAACCCCCGTGCCGGCGGCATCTCCCGCCGCATCGAGGGTGACGAGCGCACCGAACTGAAAGAGGCCCTGTCGGGTCTTACCGTGCCGGAAGGCATGGGGCTCATCGTGCGTACCGCCGGTGTCGGCAAGTCCCCCGAGGAGCTCTCCTGGGATCTGAACGTCCTGCTCAATCACTGGGATTCCATCCACAAGGCCTCCCAGCAGCGTGCCGCCCCGGTGCTCATCCATCAGGAGAGCAACGTGATCGTGCGCGCCATTCGTGACTATCTGCGTCGCGATGTGGGCGAGATCCTGATCGACAACCCCGTCATCTTCGAGCGCGCCAAGGCGCATATCGAGCTGGTTCGCCCCGATTTCCTCAATCGGGTCAAGCTGTACCAGGGTGACGTGGCTCTGTTCAATCACTTCCAGATCGAGAGCCAGATTGAGTCTGCGTTCCAGCGTGAAGTGCGCCTGCCCTCCGGCGGCAGCATCGTCATCGATCCGACCGAGGCCCTGACCTCCATCGACATCAACTCCTCCCGCGCCACCAAGGGCGGCGACATCGAGGAGACGGCGCTGCAGACCAACCTGGAAGCGGCCGATGAGATTGCCCGTCAGTTGCGCCTGCGCGATCTGGGTGGCCTGATCGTCATCGACTTCATCGACATGACCCCGGTTCGCCATCAGCGTGAAGTGGAAAACCGTCTGCGTGAAGCCGTCCATCAGGACAGGGCCCGCATCCAGTTGGGCCGGATCTCCCGTTTCGGCCTGCTGGAGATGTCCCGCCAGCGCCTGCGCCCCTCCCTCAACGAGTCCAGCAGCCACATCTGCCCCCGTTGCCAGGGTCAAGGGGTCATCCGTGACAACGAGTCACTGGCCCTCTCCATCCTGCGCCTCATCGAAGAAGAGGCCCTGAAGGACAACACCGAACAGGTCCATGCCCAGGTGCCGGTGGATGTCGCCGCCTACCTGCTCAACGAGAAGCGCAGCTCCATCGCCAGCCTCGAGCAGCGCAACGATGTGCGCCTCTACATCATCCCGAACCAGCATCTGGAGACGCCCCACTACGAGGTGACCCGCATTCGCAAGAATGAGATCCCCGAAGCGGTGAGCTACGAGCTGAAGACGGAGATAGCCAAGCCCATCTACCAGCCCAAGCAGGCCCAGGCCATCGAGCGGGAACAGCCGCTGCTGCAAGGCTTCATCCAGCCGGCCCAGCCCGCGCCGGCTGCCGCCGCGGCGCCTCAGCCTGCCGCACCGGTCGCCCCTGCCCCCGTGGCAGAGGCTGGCCTGGTCGGCAAGTTCTTCAAGGCCATCGCCGGCATCTTCGCCCCTGGCCCTGCCGCCCCCGAGGCCAAACCGGCAGCACCGGTCCAGGCCGAGGCCCGCAAGGAAGAGAGTCACCGCCATCAGCGTGACGAGCGTCGTGGCCCGCGTCAGGGCAACCGCAACCGCAACGAAGGGGGTGAACAGCGCCGTGACGCCAAGAGTGGCGAGCAGGGTGACAATCGTGCCCGTCGTCCGCGCAAGGAGCGTGAGCCCCGTACCGAGCGCGAGCCGCGTCAGGCCAACGAGGCGCGCACCGAACGGGAACCCCGTCAGCCCCGCGAGCCTCGCGCCGAGCGGGAACCTCGCCAGGCCAACGAAGCCCGCGCCGAGCGTGAGCCCCGTCAGCCCCGCGAACCGCGTCAGCCCCGGGAACCCCGTGGTGAGCGTGAACCGCGCCAACCCCGCGAGCCCCGTGCCGAGCGTGACACCCAGGTGCAGGCCGTGGTCGCCGCCGAAGCGCTGCCGACCCAGGTAGAGACTCAAGTCGAGGCTCACCAGGAGAAGGAGCTGATCGTCGCCGAGCGCCGCGAACGTCGTCAACTGCGCAAGCAGATCCGCATCGATGCGCCCCAGGCCGAACAGCCGCTAGCCGCCGTGGTGGCCACCGAAGACGCCGATGCCCCGCAGGGTGACGATCAGGACGGCCAGCGCCGCTCCCGTCGCAACCCCCGTGGCCAGCGTGGCGAAGGTCAGCGCCGCAAGCGCATCAACGAAGAGAGCCGCGGTCAGCGCGAAGAGGAGCAGCCCCAGGCCGAGAGCAATGAGCCGGTGACCCCGCTGGTTGCCCCTCTGAGCCCGCAAGCCATCGCCGCCGCAACCCAGGCCTCCGCCGCCCTGGTCGAGCACGCCGTCGTGGATACCGATCACCACCTGCCGGAAGTGCCCTTCGTCGACACCAGCAAGGTCGTCAGCGAACCGGTCGCCCCGGTTGCCGAACCCGCGCTCGCGCCGCAAGCCGAGCAGCAGGTCGAGCAAGCGGTCGTGGTAGCGGACGTGCAGGCAGAGGTCGCCGTTGTGGCCGCAGCCGAACCCGCTCAGGTTGCCCCCGCTCCGGTCGAGCCCAAGGTGGAGGCACCCGCCCAGACCGACGCCCCCGTCCAGGTGGTGGAAGCGGCCCAGGCCCCTGTGCAGGCTGACGCCGCGCCAGTTGAGCTGGTTCAGGTTGACGCTGTTGAGCCGGCTCAGGTCGACGCAGTCCAGCCGCCGGCCGCAACCGAGGTTGAGGTCACCCCAGTGGCCGACGTCGCTCCCCTGGTCGCCGAGGCAGAGGTCATTGCCCCCGCCGCCGAGGCCCCGGTGGCAGCCGCAGCCAGCGCCCCGGCTGCCCTCGCCAAGGTAGAGGCCGCCAAGTCTGCGCCGCGCGCTACCGGTGGCTTGCTGGCCCAGGCCCGCAAAGCCTCCGCCCCCATGGCGACCCCGGCCGAGGCCCCTGCCCTGCCGGCCGCCGAGCCTGTCGACTACCCGCCCCTGGTGCGCGGTGACGTTGCCAGCTCGGGTCGTCACGCGGGCAGCACTGCGGCCGTCAACAAGGCCCACAGCCCGGCCGTCCGTCCCTAAGGGAATGCCCGTCATCAAAAAGAGCCGCAGATGCGGCTCTTTTTTTATCTCTGCTGTCCCGTCCTGAATATGGTTTACACCTTTCCCCCGAATAGATGGAGATCCCGATTGGTTTCTCGGATGGTTTCTCGCGGTTTCTCGGACACCCATCCACCTTGGTCGGCGGTTTCTGGCGCGGCGGTTTCTGGGACACCCATCTCTTTTCACCACCGCTGGTTTCTCGGACACCAGGCGGTTTCTGGGACACCCGACGGTTTCAGGGAGGGTGGTTTCGAGGTTTCTGGGCCACCCATCTCTTTTCTCGCCCATCTCTTTTCGCCACAAATGGCTCCCGCCCCATGCCTTGCACCGTCAGCTTTGCTGGCAAGCCTCCCGTCAGAAACGAAAAGAGCCACGCAAGGTGGCCCTAATTAGGGACGAGCAAGCGAACAGATCAGCTCGCCCAGGTAATGATGTGATCCTCCCACTCCCCCGCCTCGCGCTCGTGTATCACCTTGCCGCGTACCGACTGCCCCGCCTGGTGCATGGCGGAGCGGCTGCCGGTGATGAGCGGGTGCCACACCGGCAGGCTCTGCCCCTCGGCCAGCAGGCGGTAGGCGCAGCTGGAGGGCAACCACTGGTACTCCTCTATCTTCTCCACCGTGATCTGCAGGCAGTCCGGCTCCTTCTTGAAGCGATTGTGGTAGTCGGAGCACTGACAGCTCCTGGTGTTGAGCAGGTTGCAGGCCACATTGGTGAACACCAGCTCATCGGTATCGGCGTCGATCAGCTTGTTGAGGCAGCACTTGCCGCAGCCATCGCACAGGGACTCCCACTCGGCAGTGGTCATCTGTTGCAGGGTCTTGGCCTGCCAAAAAGGAGTTTGCATAAGGGGCTCGCTAAATACACCAGGAAAGCGCGTGGTTATACCCCTTATACCCCGATTTTTCAAGGTAAAGGGGACCATCTCATCACAGTAAAAAACCGGACAAGCCCGGGCTCAGAGGCGCGCAATACCCGCGGGAAGTACCCGGCACGAAGCACATGAACGAGTGAGGATACGTTTTCTATCATGGACACCCATCCTTTTAAGCAGAACATCACCAAGCCGCCGGTCGATGCCACTGTGGCTGTTGTTGGATTATGTGTCTTGCTCAGAGGTGAAGCAGACGTGTTTAATGCAAGGCCGCATTTTTCAGGCAGCGTTATGCTGGCATCTGCTGATATACCGGGTATTTTGGGTGAGGTGTGTGCTAATGGTTCATGACAGTGGCTGATAGCACCGTCGCTGGCCGCAATGGTAGGCAAATAGCTGGCAGTGCTCCCTGTCCCCCACCACTCTGATGCCTTGCCGGCGAAACAGTGCCACCCGCTTCAACCAACCAGCACCATCCAGGTTCAGCCGTTGCAGTATGGGGGCGAGACTGGCTGGAATATGACCCTGCTTGTCTGCCCGAATGGCGCGTCCGGTCCAATCAACCAGCATCAGGTAGTCAGCTAAGGCATAGGGCAAACCATCCGGATAAGGTGTGCTTTGACCCGCAAATGGCAGCAATAGCGGAGGCAAGGCGTCGCTTGCTGGTGTTTCATCCAGACGCTGCTTGATGCTGGTGTAATCGCTCTGCTCGGGCCTGTCTGCCAGTGCCGCTCGTATCGGGTTGAGATCAACATAAGTCATGCAGGCCAGCAGGGCTGACTCGGTGAGCAGGGCCTGGCTCTTGAAGCGCCCTTCCCAGAAATGCCCCTTGCAGCCATCTTCCCGATTGGCCTGCCGCGCCAGGGTTTCATTGAGCAGCCGCACAAACCAGCTGATGGAGTGCAGCCGTTCACGCCATTGCCCTATCAACTGCTGCACGACCAACAACTCGGACTCAATCAGAGATTCCCCCTGATGCCAGCGCCGCACCAGCAGCGGCCATTGGAACAACGCCGCCCAACGTTCGGCCACCTCCCGCTCCAGCTGGCGGCTGTGTCTGGCTCCACTTTGAGCACCAGATGATAGTGGTTGCTCATCACGGCATAAGCGCAAACACCGATGGCAAACAGCCGGGACAGCTGGCCCAGCTTGTCGACCACCCATTGGCGCCGATGTTCGTAACTCTGGCCGGAATAGACATCCTCCCCGCACAGAAAAGCCCGCCGCACGCAGCGGCTGACCACGTGGTAGTAAGGCGTATCCTGCAAACTGATTTGACGTGAACGGGCAATGGTCATGGCTCACCCCCTGGGCAGTGGCACCTCAAGCCAAGTACAGGGCTACGCCGCAGTCAAAAAGGTGGGTGTCCTAGAAAAAGGCAGTTGGTGGACAAGATGCTGGATGAGGCTCTGGCAAGATTACAGCCAGGAGATGCGCCGGTGCTGCACTCGGATCAAGGCTGGCAATATCAGATGGCCAGCTATCAGACGCAGTTATCGTCAAGGGAGGTGAAGCAAAACATGTCACGCAAAGGGAACTGCCTGGACAATGCGGTGGTAGAGAACTTCTTTGGGCTGCTGAAGAGCGAATGCTGGTTCAACGAAGAGTACGAAGATACAGAGCAGTTGAAACGTGCGGTGGATGAATACATCCACTACTACAACCACGAGCGGATCAAAGCAAAACTAAACGGCCTGAGCTCGGTACAGTACCGAACTCAGGCCATGTCATCCGCCAACTAATGTGTCCAATAAATGGGGTTCACTTCAATCGGACGGCATTTTTATCAGAGATAACAGGCTGAATAACTTACCAGCCGGTCACTTCCCGCAGGGCCTTGCCGATATCGGCCAGGGAGCGCACGGTTTTCACGCCGGCATCTTCCAGGGCGGCAAATTTCTCTGCTGCCGTGCCTTTACCACCGGCGATGATGGCGCCAGCATGGCCCATGCGCTTGCCCGGAGGCGCGGTGACGCCCGCGATGTAGGAGACCACCGGCTTGGTGACGTTGGCCTTGATGTAGGCCGCCGCTTCTTCCTCGGCGTTGCCGCCGATCTCGCCGATCATCACGATGGCTTCGGTCTGCGGGTCGTTCTGGAACATCTCCAGGATGTCGATGAAGTTGGAACCCGGGATGGGGTCACCACCGATACCGACGCAGGTGGACTGGCCGAAGCCCTCGTCCGTGGTCTGCTTGACCGCTTCGTAGGTCAGGGTGCCGGAGCGCGACACGATGCCCACCTTGCCGGGCTGGTGGATGTGGCCGGGCATGATGCCGATCTTGCACTCACCCGGGGTAATGACGCCCGGGCAGTTGGGGCCAATCATGCGCACGCCGGTTTCCTGCAGCTTCACCTTGACGTCCAGCATGTCCAGGGTCGGGATGCCTTCGGTGATGGTGACGATGAGCTGGATGCCGGCATCGATCGCCTCCAGGATGGCGTCCTTGCAGAAGGGTGCCGGGACATAGATGACGGAGGCGGTGGCGCCGGTGGCTTCCACGGCGTCACGCACCGTGTTGAACACCGGCAGGCCCAGGTGGGTGGTGCCACCCTTGCCAGGCGACACGCCGCCGACCATCTGGGTACCGTAAGCAATGGCCTGTTCGGAGTGGAAGGTACCCTGACCGCCGGTGAAGCCCTGGCAGATCACCTTGGTATCTTTGTTGATCAGAACGCTCATTATTTGGCCTCCGCTGCTTTAACCACTTGCTGAGCTGCGTCAGTCAGACTCTTGGCGGCGATGATGTTGAGGCCGCTCTCGGCCAGTTTCTGGGCACCCAGGTCGGCATTGTTGCCTTCCAGACGCACCACCACGGGCACCTTGACCCCCACTTCCTTCACGGCACCTATGATGCCTTCCGCGATCATGTCGCAGCGCACTATGCCGCCGAAGATGTTGACCAGCACGGCCTGCACCTTGGTGTCGGAGAGGATGATCTTGAACGCCTCGGTCACTCGCTCCTTGGTGGCGCCGCCGCCGACGTCCAGGAAGTTGGCAGGCGAGCCGCCGTGCAGGTTGACGATGTCCATGGTACCCATGGCCAGACCCGCGCCGTTGACCATGCATCCGATGTTGCCATCCAGCGCCACATAGTTCAGCTCCCACTGGGCGGCATGCGCCTCGCGGGGGTCATCCTGGGAGGGATCGTGCATCTCGCGCAGCTTGGGCTGGCGGTACATGGCGTTGGCATCGATGTTGATCTTTCCATCCAGGCAATGCAGGTTGCCCTTGTCGGTGATGACCAGGGGGTTGATCTCCAGCAGGGCGAAGTCGCAATCCTGGAACATCTTGCCCAGACCCATGAAGATCTTGGTGAACTGCTTGATCTGATCGCCGACCAGACCCAGCTTGAAGGCCAGCTCGCGGGCCTGATAGGCCTGGGGGCCCACCAGGGGATCGATGGCGGCCTTGTGGATCAGGTGCGGCGTCTCTTCGGCGACTTTCTCGATCTCGACACCACCTTCGGTGGAGGCCATGAAGACCACGCGGCGGCTGCTGCGATCGACCACGGCGCCGAGATACAGCTCCTTGGCGATGTCGGTGCAGGATTCCACCAGGATCTTGGTGACCGGCTGGCCGTTGGCGTCGGTCTGGTAGGTGACCAGGTTCTTGCCAAGCCAGTTCTGGGCGAAGGCACGGATCTCGTCCTTGCTCTTGGCCAGCTTGACGCCGCCCGCCTTGCCGCGGCCGCCGGCGTGCACCTGGCACTTGACGACCCACATGTTGCCGCCAATCTTGTCTGCCGCTTCGGCAGCTTCTTGCGGGGTTGCGCAGGCATAACCTTCGGAGACCGGCAGGCCATACTGGGCAAACAGCTGTTTTGCCTGATATTCATGCAAATTCATGATGTTCTATCCGTGTTGTCGTTATATCCGTTGGGGTGTTTCTCAATGCCCCTGCGATAGGGGCCCGGACAGGCCCCTATATTCTTGGTGATCAGACGTCCAGCAGCAGACGGGTCGGATCTTCCAGCAGCTCCTTGATGGAGACTAGGAAGCCGACCGACTCGCGACCGTCGATGATGCGGTGATCGTAGGAGAGCGCCAGGTACATCATCGGCAGGATTTCCACCTTGCCGTCCACCGCCATGGGTCTGTCCTGGATCTTGTGCATCCCCAGGATGGCGCTTTGCGGCGGGTTGATGATGGGAGTGGACATCAGGGAGCCGAACACGCCACCGTTGGTGATGGTGAAGTTGCCGCCGGTCAGTTCGTCCACGGTCAGCTTGCCGTCACGGCCCTTGCCCGCCAGCTCCTTGATGGCCTTCTCGATGTCCGCCAGGCTCATGCTGTCACAGTCGCGCAGTACCGGGGTCACCAGGCCGCGGGGAGTGGAGACGGCGATGCTGACGTCGAAGTAGTTGTGGTAGACGATGTCATCACCGTCGAGCGCCGCGTTCACTTCCGGGTAGCGCTTCAAGGATTCGACCACGGCCTTGACGTAGAAGGACATGAAGCCGAGCTTGATGCCGTGCTTCTTCTCGAAGATCTCGCCGTACTGCTTGCGCAGCTTCATGATGGGCGCCATGTTGATCTCGTTGAAAGTGGTCAGCATGGCGGTGGTGTTCTTGGCCTCCAGCAGACGTTCGGCGATGCGCTTGCGCAGACGAGTCATGGGCACACGCTTCTCGGTGCGACCTGCCAGGGGAGCGATCGGCGCAGCCGGGGCTGCCGCAACCGGGGCGGCGGCTGGCTTGTTGCCACCCTTGAGGAAGGCTTCCACGTCTTCCTTGGTGACGCGACCGCCCTTGCCGGTGCCGGTCAGTTTGGCCACGTCGATGGCATGCTCGGCCACCAGGCGGCGCACCGAGGGGCTCAGATCATCGGCCGCGCCACTCTCGGCGGCGGCGTCAACCGGCTTCTCCTTGGTCTCTTCGCCCGCGACCGGAGCGGCCTTGAGCATGGCGATCAGCTGGCGGGAGAGCACGGTGGCGCCTTCGGCCTGCAGAATGTCACCCAGGATGCCCGCTTCCGGCGCCGGCACTTCCAGTACGACCTTGTCGGTCTCGATGTCGACCAGCACTTCGTCACGGGCAACCAGATCCCCCGGCTGCTTGTGCCAGGTCGCGATGGTGGCGTCGGCCACTGATTCCGGCAGGTCCGGTACCTTGATCTCGATAGTCATGTAATCAGTTCCTTGTTACTTCTTGTTCAGGGCTTAGGCCAGAGTAAGGGCGTCTTCCACCAGGGCTTTCTGCTGCTTGGCGTGGACGGACATGTAACCGACCGCGGGTGAGGCGGAGGCCGAACGACCGGCATAACGCAGGGTGGCACCGGCAGGCAGGACCCCATCATAGTGATGGCGGGTGCAATACCAGGCCCCCTGGTTCTGCGGCTCTTCCTGACACCAGACGAAATCGGTGACATGGGCATAATCGGCCAGAATGGCGCGCACTTCCGCCTCGGGGAAGGGGTAGAGCTGCTCAATGCGCACCAGGGCCACGTCTTGCTGCTCGGCCTTGCGACGGGCATCGAGCAGGTCGTAGTAGACCTTGCCGGAGCAGAACACCACCCGCTTGACCCCTTTGGGATCCAGGGCGTCGATCTCGCCGATGGCATTCTGGAAGGTGCCTTGTGCCAGCTCGTCGAGCTTGCTCACCGCCAGCGGGTGGCGCAGCAGGGATTTCGGCGACATCACGATGAGCGGACGACGCATGGGGCGCACCACCTGGCGACGCAGCATGTGATAGACCTGGGCCGGGGTGGAGGGCACGCACACCTGCATGTTGTGTTCGGCGCACATCTGCAGATAGCGCTCCAGACGGGCGGAGGAGTGCTCCGGACCCTGTCCCTCGTAGCCGTGGGGCAGCAGCATGGTCAGGCCGCACATCCGGCCCCACTTCTGCTCGCCGGAGGAGAGGAACTGGTCGATCACCACCTGGGCACCGTTGGCGAAGTCACCGAACTGGGCTTCCCAGATGGTGAGGCCGGCGGGCTCGGCGCTGGCGTAACCATATTCGAACGCCAGTACCGCCTCTTCGGAGAGCACGGAGTCATAGACTTCGAACGGCCCCTGGTTCTCGTGAATGTTGCACAGCGGGGTGTAGGTGCTGGCATCGTTCTGGTTGTGCAGCACGGCGTGGCGGTGGAAGAAGGTGCCGCGACCGGAATCCTGCCCCGTGATACGGATGCGGGCGCCCTTGTCCACCAGGGTGGCGTAGGCCAGGGTCTCGGCGAAGCCCCAGTCCAGCAGCTTGTCGCCGGCGGCCATCAGGCGACGGTCTTCGTAGATCTTCTGCACCTGACGCTGCAGCACATGGGAGGCCGGGTACTGGCTGACACGCTCGCCCAGGGCCTTGAGCTGCTCCATGGGCAGGCTGGCGTCATAGTGCATGGCCCAGTCGTGACCGAGATAAGGGGTCCAGTCCACGGAGTGCAGCTCCATGGGGCGCCACTCCTTGACCACCCGCTCCCCCTTGTCCAGGGCGTCGCGGTATTCGTTGACCTGGGCGGTGGCCAGCTCCTGGCTGATGCTGCCTTCGGCGACCAGCTGATCGGCGTAGATCTTGCGCGGCGTCGGATGCTGCTTGATTTTCTGGTACATCAAGGGCTGGGTAGCGCTCGGCTCGTCGGCCTCGTTGTGGCCATGACGACGGTAGCAGACCAGCTCGATCACCACGTCGCGCTTGAAGGTGTTGCGGTAATCCAGGGCGATCTGGGTGACCAGCACCACGGCTTCCGGGTCGTCGCCGTTGACGTGCAGCACGGGGGCCTGCACCGCCTTGGCGATGTCGGTGCAATATTCGGTGGAGCGCACGTCACGCATGTTGGAGGTGGTGAAGCCCACCTGGTTGTTGATGACGATGCGCACCGTCCCGCCCACGCCATAGGCACGGGTCTGGGACATGTTGAAGGTCTCCGCCACCACACCCTGACCGGCGATGGCCGAATCACCGTGGATGGTGATGGGCAGGACGCTGGAGCCATCCTTGTCGCCGCGTCGATCCATACGGGCACGCACGGAGCCGATGACCACCGGGTTGACGATTTCGAGGTGAGAGGGGTTGAAGGCGAGCGCCAGGTGGACGTTGCCGCCCGGGGTGGCGAAGTCGGAGGAGAAGCCCATGTGGTACTTCACGTCCCCTGTGCCCCAGGATTCGCCATGCTTGCCGGCGAACTCGTCGAACAGATCCTGGGCGCGCTTGCCGAGCACGTTGATCAGCACGTTGAGGCGACCGCGGTGGGCCATGCCGATGACGGCCTCCTTGCAGCCCTGCTCACCGGCGCGGCGGATAAGCTCCTTGAGCATGGGCACCATGGCATCGCCCCCTTCCAGGGAGAAGCGCTTGGCGCCGGGGAACTTGGCCCCCAGGTATTTTTCCAGCCCTTCGGCGGCGGTCAGGTTCTCGAGGAAGCGGGTCTTCTCTTCCAGGGTATAGGTCCCCTTCCCTTCGATGGACTCGAGTCTGTCTTGCAGCCAGCGCTTCTCCTCGGTGGAGGTGAGGTGCATGTAGTCGGCGCCTATGCTGCCGCAATAGGTCTTCTTCAGCGAGGTAACGATATCGGAGAGCACCATGGTCTCGCGACCGATGGCGTAGGAGCCCACATTGAAGGTGGCCTCCATGTCTGCGCCCTGCAGGTTGTGGAAGGCCGGGTCGAGCTCGGCAACGGTTTCACGGGCCCAGAGACCGAGGGGATCCAGCTTGGCATTCTGGTGACCGCGGAAACGGAAGGCGTTGATCAGTTGCAACACGCGCACCTGCTTCGCATCCACCTGGGGATCGGAGACGGGGGCACTGAATCGGGAGGGGTCCTTGGCCAGACGACGGAAATAATCGCGGACCTGGGAGTGGGGTTGTTCTACCGCGTGACCATTGACCTGGGGCAGTTCAGCAAAGATGCTGCGCCACTCCTCGGCAACGGAATCGGGATCGTCCAGAAAGGATTCGTACAAATCCTCTATATAGCTTGCATTCGCACCAGCCAGGTGAGATGACTCCAACCAGGCCTTCATCACGCCGTTATGCATGTCTATCCCTTGTACTTCTTGTCACTGCCACGAAGCAGCTTTGTCGGGGTTAAACGGCCACCCTTCCAGGGGTCGAGTGGCCATCCAGAGGTCGGGCCCCTGCCCTTGCGGCGAGGCCCTGGGTATTACACAGCCCGGTTGAGCAGCATCGACTTGATATGGCCGATGGCCTTGGTCGGGTTGAGGCCCTTCGGACAGACGCTCACACAGTTCATGATGCCGTGGCAACGGAAGACGCTGAAGGCGTCGTCCAGGTTGCCCAGACGCTCAGTGGTGGCGCTGTCGCGGCTGTCAGCCAGCCAGCGATAGGCGGCGAGCAGACCGGCGGGGCCGATGAACTTGTCCGGGTTCCACCAGAAGGAGGGGCAAGAGGTCGAGCAGCAGGCACAGAGGATACATTCGTACAGGCCGTCGAGCTTGGCACGCTCTTCAGGGGATTGCAGGTGCTCACGCACGGGCGGCAATTTTTCGTCGTTGATGAGGAAGGGCTTGACCTTCTCCCACTGGGTGTAGAACTGGGTCATGTCGATCACCAGGTCCCGGATCACCGGCAGGCCGGGCAAGGGGCGGATGACCACCTTGTTGCCCTTCTTCAGCAGGTCGGAGAGCGGGGTGATGCAGGCAAGACCGTTCTTGCCATTCATGTTGATCCCGTCCGAGCCACAGACCCCTTCACGGCAGGAGCGACGGAAGGCGAGCGTGGGATCCAGCTCTTTGAGCTGGATCAGCGCATCGAGCACCATCATGTCGGAACCTTCAGGAATATCAAGACGATAATCCTTCATATGTGGGGCGTTATCAACGTCCGGGTTATAGCGATATACCGAGAATGTGACGTTCATTGTGCTTTGCTCCGCAATCAGTAAGTCCGGACCTTGGGCGGGAATGCCTCACGGGTCTTGGGTGACATGTTGACCGCGCGACGGGTCATGGACTCGGTGTCCGGGTGATAGAGGCTGTGGCACAACCAGCTATCGTCGTCACGCTCCGGGAAGTCGAAGCGGCTGTGGGCGCCCCGGCTCTCGGTACGGAAGTTGGCCGCCACCGCGGTGGCAAACGCCGTCTCCATCAGGTTGTCCAGCTCCAGGCACTCGATGCGCTGGGTGTTGAACTCCTTGGAGGTGTCGTCCAGACGGGCGTTTTTCAGGCGCTCGCGGATGAGTTTCAGCTCGGCCAGCCCTTCGGCCATGGCGTCACCTTCACGGAACACGGAGAAGTTGTTCTGCATGCAGCGTTGCAGGTCGCGGCGGATCTGGGCCGGGTCTTCACCGTCACGGGTGTTTTCCCAGCGATTGAAACGGGCCAGGGCGGCATCGATGTCCCCTTCGGAGGCGGCGCGGCCATGCTCCATCTCCCCCAGGGTGTTGACCAGGTGCATGCCGGCGGCACGACCGAACACCACCAGATCCAGCAGGGAGTTGCCGCCGAGGCGGTTGGCGCCGTGCACGGAGACGCAGGCGATTTCCCCCACCGCGAACAGGCCGACCACGGGGACGTCGTTGCCGTCTTTATCCTGGGTCAGGCACTGGCCATTCACGTTGGTCGGCACGCCGCCCATCATGTAGTGGCAGGTCGGGATGATGGGGATGGGCTCCTTGACCGGATCCACGTGGGCGAAGGTGCGAGAGAGCTCGCAGATGCCCGGCAGACGGGATTCCAGCACCTCCTTGCCCAGGTGATCCAGCTTGAGCTTGATGTGCGGGCCCCAGGGACCGTCGCAGCCACGGCCTTCGCGGATCTCGATCATGATGGAGCGCGCCACCACGTCGCGACCGGCCAGATCCTTGGCGTTGGGAGCATAACGCTCCATGAAGCGCTCGCCGTCCTTGTTGAGCAGATAACCGCCCTCACCACGACAGCCTTCGGTCACCAGCACCCCTGCCCCGGCGATGCCGGTGGGGTGGAACTGCCAGAATTCCATGTCCTGCACGCCCACACCGGCGCGCAGCGCCATGCCGACACCGTCACCGGTGTTGATGTGGGCGTTGGTGGTGGACTGGTAGATGCGACCGGCGCCGCCGGTGGCGAGCACCGTGGCCTTGGCCTTGAAGTAGACGACTTCGCCGCTCTCCATGTCGATGGCGGTACAGCCAACGACGTGGCCATCCTGGTTCTTCACCAGATCCAGGGCATACCACTCGGAGAAGACGGTGGTCTTGCTCTTGACGTTTTGCTGATACAGGGTGTGCAGCAGGGCGTGACCGGTACGGTCGGCCGCCGCGGCGGTACGCGCCGCCTGCTCACCGCCAAAATCCTTGGACTGGCCGCCGAACGGACGCTGATAGACGCGGCCGTTGTCGAAGCGGGAGAAGGGCAAGCCCATGTTCTCCAGCTCATAGACGGCTTCCGGGCCCGTCTTGCACATGTATTCAATCGCTTCCTGGTCGCCGATGTAATCGGAACCCTTGACGGTGTCGTACATGTGCCACTGCCAGTTGTCATCGTGGGCATTGCCCAGGGCGACCGTGATCCCGCCCTGGGCGGACACGGTATGGGAGCGGGTCGGAAACACCTTGGACAGCAGAGCACAGCTCTTGCCGGATTGGGCAATCTGCAGTGCGGCGCGCATGCCGGCGCCACCGGCACCGATCACCACTGCATCAAATTCACGAGTTGGAATAGTCACCTTATACACCCCACAGCACGACGAAACCCGTCATCAGATAGACAAACAAGACCACGACCAGGGCAAATTGCAGAGAGCCCCGTACGGCAACCGGCTTGATATAGTCGGTCAGCACCTGCCACAGGCCGATCCAGGCGTGGATCAGCACACAGAAGAGCGCCAACAGGGTGAACACCTTGGTAAAGGTCTTGGCGAAGAAGCCGACCCATACCTCGTAGGTGATGTCGTTGAAGGCGATGAAACCCACCAGATAGAGGGTGTAGAACGTCATGATGAGGGCGGTGGCACGGATCAGGATGTAATCGTGAACGCCGCTGCGCCCGAAGGTTGCAGAATTGGTTACCATACCAGTACTCCCGCCAATACCGCCAAGACACCGGTGATCACGAAGGCCACGCGGGCACTCTGTGAGCCGGACTCCAGCTCTTCCCAATAGCCCATGTCCATGATCAGGTGACGAATACCACCAACAATGTGGTACGCGAGCGCCGTCAGGATCCCCCAGAACACGAGTTTGACCAGGATGTTGTCCAGGATGGACATGACAGTGTCGAACCCCTCGGGAGAGGAAAGGGAAGTACCAAGCATCCACAGCAAGATGGAAAGCGCCACAAAGGTGATCACCCCTGAGACACGATGCAAGATGGAAGCGATGGCGGTGACAGGAAAGCTGATAGTCTGTAGGTCGAGGTTTACAGGTCTCTGTTTATTTTTCACGGCTTTGCCCACTCAGCTCCATTGAGCACGTTAGTTATTGTTTTCACAAACTATTGAGGGCACGGAGTGGCATTTGTTAGGATTTTGTTACCAAAACAACTCAGGAAAGCCAAAAACAACATTTTCAATATCACATCCGGCTTTGCGAAAGCGTTTCAAACACCGACAGCCATCACCCACGAGGCGCAGTATATCGGCGGCCTTAACCAATGACAATCAAATAGCTACAAAGAAAACCCAAAACCGTAAACCAGATCTCACATCTTGTTTAACAGGTCATTAATGATCATTCAGCAAAATTGACAAGGGGGGGGATCTCTGGTTCAAATAAGGCGATCCAGCCGACCCTTTAGGGATGAAGGGTGAGAAACCTTTTTGCCTGAGTCATGATTCTCGTAATAGAGTACGACTGGAACTAATTATAAAAGAGCAAAGGAGACGTGCTATGGCTGATAAAATAGCCACCCTACACCTACCCGGAAAAGAGCCGGTCGAACTACCGATCCTGTCGGGGACCGTCGGACCCGACGTGATCGATGTCAGAAAACTGGGCGCTCAAGGTTATTTCACCTTCGACCCTGGTTTTATGGCCACAGGTTCTTGCAAATCCTCCATCACCTACATAGATGGCGATCAGGGTGTCTTGCTGCACCGTGGTTACCCCATTGCCGAGCTGGCCACCCAGGCAAGCTATCTGGAAGTCTGCTACATCCTGCTCTACGGCGAGGCCCCCACCAAGGCCCAGTACGCCGAATTCGAGCGTCTGGTCACCCGCCACACCATGGTGCACGAGCAGATCGCCTTCTTCTTCCGCGGCTTCCGTCGTGACTCCCACCCCATGGCCATCATGTGCGGTGTGGTCAGCGCCCTGTCCGCCTTCTATCACGATGCCCTCGACATCAACAACGAAGAGCATCGCGAGATCTGCGCCTTCCGTCTGCTCTCCAAGATGCCGACCCTGGCCGCCATGTGTTACAAATACTCCATCGGCCAGCCCTTCATGCAGCCGCGTAACGCCCTCTCCTATGCCGGCAACTTCCTGCACATGATGTTTGGCGTGCCGACCGAAGAGTACAAGGTCAACCCCATCGTCGAGCGGGCCATGGATCGCATCTTCACCCTGCATGCGGATCACGAGCAGAACGCCTCCACCTCCACCGTGCGTCTGGCCGGCTCCTCCGGTGCCAACCCGTTTGCCTGTATCGCCGCCGGGATCGCCTCCCTGTGGGGACCGGCTCATGGCGGCGCCAACGAAGCCTGCCTCAAGATGCTCGAAGAGATAGGCTCGGTGGATCGCATTCCCGAGTACATCGCCAAGGCAAAGGACAAGAACGATCCGTTCCGTCTCATGGGTTTCGGTCACCGGGTCTACAAGAACCACGACCCTCGTGCCACCGTGATGCGCGAAACCTGCCACGAGGTACTGAGCGAGCTGCAGATCAAGGATCCGCTGCTGGATGTGGCCATGGAGCTGGAGCGCATCGCGCTGTCCGATGCCTACTTTGTCGAAAAGAAACTCTACCCCAACGTGGACTTCTACTCCGGTATCATCATGAAGGCCATCGGCATCCCCGTCTCCATGTTCACCGTGATCTTCGCCATCTCCCGCACCATCGGCTGGATTGCCCACTGGAACGAAATGCACTCGGATCCGGATCAGAAGATCGGTCGCCCGCGTCAGCTCTACACGGGTCAACCGCAACGGGAATTCACTCCGCTCGATCAGCGCTGATGCACTGAGTCGATACGCTGTGTTACCAAGGCGGTCATTGACCGCCTTTTTCTTTCGCGTTTTAATCCTCGTTTGAATTCGTCAACGAGGCCCATCCCATGAAATTTCCCCTTGCCGCTGCCGCCCTGGTACTGGCTGGCTGCCAACCGGCCCCCGCCCCGGCGGGCGACACCCTCTTTATCAACGCCCAGCTGGTGCCCTGCACCGGTGTAGGTCCCATGCAGTGCATGGAAGTCAAGGAGAGCAAGGATCAGGACTGGACGCTGTTTTACAACCAAATTCAAGGCTTTACCTTCGAACCTGGTTACCTGTATGAGCTGAAGATTGCCAAGCATCCGGTGGAAAATCCCCCCGCCGACGCCCCCAGCATTCGCTACGAGCTGCTGGAGCTGGTGAGCAAACAAGCGGCCAAATGAGCCGTGAGTGCAGAGAAAAAGGCCGCTTGCGCGGCCTTTTTGCTTTTTGTCGGAAGGTGACCAGGTCTTAATCCTTCACCTCTTCATGACCGGAAAACTCGCGCATGAAGCCCTCGGCCCGCTCCACCATCCGGGTTGAGCCCACGAAATAGGGGGTGCGCTGATGCAGGGCGGTCGGCTGTATGTCCATGATGCGACGGAAACCGTCAGAGGCCTTGCCCCCCGCCTGCTCCACCAGGAAGGCCATGGGGTTGCACTCGTAAAGCAGACGCAGCTTGCCGTTCGGGGAGTTGGTACCGGACGGATAGATGTAGATGCCGCCCTTGAGCAGGTTGCGGTGAAAATCCGAGACCAGGGAGCCGATATAGCGGGAGGTATAGGGCCTGTGGGTCGCCTCATCAAGCTCCTGGCAATATTTCAGGTACTTCTTCACCCCATCCGGGAACTTGATGTAGTTGCCCTCGTTGATGGAGTAGATCTTGCCTTCCTCCGGGATGCGGATGTTCTCGTGGGAGAGGCAGAAGCAGCCGATGGAGGGATCATAGGTGAAACCGTTGACCCCAAACCCTGTGGTATACACCAGCATGGTGGAGGAGCCGTAGACCACGTAGCCGGCGGCGACCTGGCGATGGCCCGGCTGCAGGAAGTCATCCAGACGCACCGGCGAGCCCGGTTCGCTCACCCGGCGATAGATGGAGAATATGGTGCCGACCGAGACGTTGACGTCGATGTTGGAGGAGCCATCCAGGGGATCTATCAGCACCACATACTTGGAGTGAGCCGAGAGCGCCGAATCGAAGGCGACGAAGTCCTCCTCCTCCTCGGAGGCCATGCCACACACCTCACCACGGGCCTCCAGGGCCGCCTTGAAGCGTTCGTTGGCATAGACATCCAGCTTCTGCTGCTCTTCACCCTGCACATTTGCGGCACCAACCGAGCCCATGATGTCGGCCAGGCCTGCCTTGTTGATCTCCCGGTTGACCACCTTGGCAGCGAGGCGAATGGAGCTGAGCAAGGAGCTGAGTTCGCCGGTTGCGGTCGGATAGTCCGCCTGTTTTTTGACGATGTACTCACCCAGGGTGATCATGTTCTTCATGGTGTTTCCTTTGAGCATTTCCGTTGGCGTTGAAAACGTTTGCATGGCGGCGCAAAAAAAGAGCCGAGCGCGGCATCATTGTTATGTAACCCAATGTAACGTTGAAAATTTGTTTTTGCAGCGAATTAACTCGTTGAATTTCTGTTCAAAAAAGTCACCTCCATGGTCATTCATCCCTTGATGTGTCGAGTTTGCCCCGAGATTTCGAGAAGTTAATTCGCTTCGATAAACTACCGGCAGGCATGCCCTCCCCACCTTCACCTCACCATGGCGCCCTCCCCTATCGATGCCCGCCTCTCCCGGGCCAGAGGGACTCGCTCTTGAGCTTTCCTTGCGGATACAGCACACTGGGATCGCTTTGGAAGCATACAAAAACATAAGGATATTCAATGAAGAAGACCCTCATCGCCGGGGCCGTGCTGGCCCTGTTCGCGCTGCCCGCCCTGGCAGCACAGGTACCACCCGGCACCACATTGCTCCCCGCCGAGCAACAGACCTTTATTCGCAACATAGGGGCTGAGCCCGCCTCCATCGATCCCCAGCTGGTGGAGGAGAGTTCGGGCAGCGAGATAGTGAACGATCTGTTCGAGGGCCTCTATACCGTGGATGGGGATGGCAAGCTGCAACCGGCCGGGGCCATCGGCTATGAGGTGGATGCCAGCGGCACCCTCTACACCTTCACCCTCAGGCCCGACGCCAGATGGTCCAATGGCGAGCCGGTGACGGCGGCGGATTATGTCTATGGTTGGCAGCGGGCGGCGGATCCCAAGACGGCATCGAATTATGCCTGGTTCATCGAGCTGACCGGGGTCACCGGCGCCAGCGAGGTGCTGGCAGGAAAGGCCAGCCCGGATACCCTCGGCATCAAGGCCCTCGATGACCACACCCTGCAGATCCGCCTCAAGGCCCCCGTCCCCTTCTTCCTCAAGACCCTCTCCCACTACACTACCTTCCCGGCGCCACGGGCGACCATCGCCAAATTTGGCCAGGAGTGGGTCAAACCGGGCAATATCGTTTCGAACGGTGCCTATGTGCTCAAGGAGTGGACCCCCAACGAGCGCCTGGTGGCAGAGCGCAACGTCCATTACTGGGACAATGCCAATACGGTGATCAACAAGGTGCTCTATCTGGAGATAGTGGCCGACACCGCCGCCTACAATCGCTACCGGGCCGGCAGCCTGCACTACACCAGCTATCCCCTGGAGCAATACGCCGTCTTGAAGAAATCGGCGCCGGACGAGCTGCTCAACGTGCCGCTGCTGGCCAGCTATTACTATGTGTTCAACACCCAGCGCAAACCCTTCGACGATCCCAGGGTGCGCAAGGCGCTCTCCCTCGCCATCGACCGCGACACCATCACAGGCAAGATCCTGGGTCAGGGGCAGATCTCGGCCTACAGCTTCACACCGCCCATCGTCGATGGCTTCGAGCTCAAGCCCTCCCGCAGCCAGCAGATGAGCAAGGAGCAGCGTATCCAGGAAGCCAAGGCGCTGCTGGCCGAGGCTGGCTATGGTCCGGACAAGCCCCTCAGCGTGGATATCCTCTACAACACCAACGAAGGCCACAAGAAGATAGCCCTGGCCATCTCCTCCATGTGGAAACACAACCTGGGGGTGAAATCCGAACTCAACAACATGGAGTGGAAGACCATGGTCTCCGCCCTCAACGAGGGGGACTTCGGGGTGAGCCGCTACTCCTGGAACGGCGACTACAACGACGCCTCCACCTTCCTCGACATCATGACCTCCAGCAGCTCGGCCAACAGCGGCAAGTGGGTCAACAAGGAGTATGACGCCCTGCTCGCCAGGGCCCATGACGCCCAGAGCCCGGCCGAGCGCAACCGGCTCTATCAGGCGGCAGAGCAGATCCTCGATCAGGAGGCCCCCATCGCCCCCGTCTACTTCTATGTGAAATCCCGACTGCTCAAGCCCTTCGTGAAGGGCTACCCCTATCACAATCCCCAGGATCTGGTCTATTCCAAGGACATGTACCTGATCGCCCAATAAGGCCCGACGGCGGCTCCTGATATCAGACGGCCCCATCGCGGGGCCGTTTTTTGCATGAGAGGACGGGTGCAAGGGCTCATTGAGGCAAATCGCAGGGGCTGAAACAATCAGACCCTCCGAAGAGGGTCTGGGGCACGGCATGGCGGCAACGCGGGATGGCGCCGTTACGCCGCATCCATGTGCAGGCGACCTATCAGGGCGTTGACCTCGAGCACCGTCTGACGGTGAGGCAGATCGGCCTGGCTCGGCATCAGCAGCAGCCCGGACTGAAAGTCGAAGCGACCGCGACCATGGATATAAATGCGCCCCTTGAAGAAGGTCTTGACATGCTTTGCCACCATCAGCGGCAGGTATTTTTTAAATACTCTCATCGTTGTAACCTCTTGCCATTGTCCCCGTATGACAGCAGTTTCTGCGAAACGGTTCCCTGAAAACTGGATATTCATCTACAAACAACAAGGTCAAACATTAAAAAAGCTGAATGTTATCAGATTGTTTCAATGGGTATTGTATGAGGTCCCGTCAGCCAGAGCAAGTTGCCTTTGCCCTGCTGCCACTCGATGCAGGCCAGACCCGAGGTGGCGAACATGGGCGCCCCCGCCGCCGGGCTCAGCATCTGCACCAGATAGCCCACCAGGGGCAGGTGACTGACCATGAGGATGCTGTCGTGCTGATCGGCCAGGGCGGTGAGATAGCTGGCCACCAAGGCCGGATCGCCGTAAGGGGTGATCTCCGCACTCTCCTCGACCCGACTCGGGGTCGGCAGCACCTGGCTGATCCCCTGCCAGGTCTGCCGCGCCCGCAGGTAGTTGCTGTGGATCACCAATCCCAGGCCATTGTCCAACTGAGGAGCGAGCCAGCGCGCCATATGCAACGATTCTGCCACCCCCTGTTCGGTCAAGGGACGCTGTTCATCGGTTTTCGCATTCATGCCAGCCTGGCCATGACGCATGATGTAAATCTTCATTCCCACCTCACCCTGTCGGGCCTGTTTGGACGTTGACGGCGGGGCGATCTTACCTTGACCCGCACGGGGAAACAATTGCGCGACCTCTCAGAAAAGGGTTTGCCCAACCGGGAACCGAGGTCGATAATCATCTTTAAATTCAAATAAATCCAACATGAGTCAACGCCTATGAGCCCCTATGCCAGCCCAAATGACCACAGGCAGTATCACTACCTCACGCTGGCCAACCGGCTCAAGGTGCTCCTCATTTGTGACCCTGAGACCGACAAATCGGCGGCTTCGCTGGCGGTCAATACCGGCCATTTCGACGATCCAGTCGATCGCCAGGGCATGGCCCATTTCCTCGAGCATATGCTGTTTCTCGGCACCCGCACCTTTCCCAAGCCCGGCGAATACCAGCAGTTCATGAATCGTCACGGCGGCAGCAACAATGCCTGGACAGGCACCGAGTTCACCAACTTCTTCTTCGATATCGACAACGCCTACTTCGAGCAGGGGCTGGCCCGGTTCGCCCAGTTCTTCATCTGCCCGACCCTGGCGCCCGAATGGGTCGACAAGGAGCGCAACGCGGTCGATTCCGAGTATCGCCTCAAGCTGATGGACGACGTGCGCCGCAGCTATCAGGTGCACAAGGAGACGGTCAATCCGGCCCACCCCTTCGCCAAGTTCTCGGTCGGCAATCTCGATACCCTGGCGGATCTGCCGGGACGCAGCCTGCATGGCGACCTCGTAGCTTTCTACGAGCGTCACTACAGCGCGGATCGCATGGCGCTGGTGATGCTGTCACCTGAGTCTATTGCGACCCAATTAACCTGGTGTGAACACTTCTTCGGCCCCATCGTCGATCGCAATCTGGGGGAGCCCACCCTGACGGCGCCCCTCTACCGACAGGAGGAGCTGGGGCTGCGCATCGATCTGGTGCCGGTCAAGGAGAGCCGCCGACTGAGCCTGACCTTCCCGCTGCCGCCGGTCGATGCCTATTACGATCGAAAGCCCCTCACCTTCCTCAGTCACCTCATCGGCTATGAGGGCAATGGCAGCCTGCTCTCCCTGCTCAAGGAGAAGGGATGGGTCAATCAGCTGGCCGCCGGTGGGGGCGTGAGCGGCAGCAACTTCAAGGACTTTGGCATCAACTTCGGCCTGACCCCGGCAGGGGTCGACCATGTGGACGAGATCATCGGTCTGCTGTTTGGCTATCTCAAGCTGATCCAGCGCCAAGGGCTCTCCCCCTGGCGCTACGTGGAGAAGCAGCAGGTGCTCGAGTCGGCGTTTCGCTTCCAGGAGCGGGGCAAGGCCCAGGACACGGTGGCGGGCCTGGTGCTCAACCTCTTTCTCTATCGCCCGGAGGATCTGCTCTACGGCGACTACATGATGCGCGAGTATGACGAGGCCCTGATCGCGCGCCTGCTCGCCAAGCTGATCCCCCACAACCTGAGGGTCACCCTGGTCGCCCCCGGGCTGGCCACGGACTGCCTCGCCCGCTGGTATCAGACCCCCTACAAGGTGAGCCCCATCCCGGAGGCCAGCAAGATCCGCTGGCAACAGTGCGAGCCCGATGGGGCCCTGGCCCTGCCCGAGCCCAACCCCTTCATCGCCAGCCGCCTGGAGCCCAGGGCGCCCGCCATCGCCGCCGACCAGCCCGCCTGCCTGATAGACAGGCCCGGCTTTCGGCTCTGGCACCTCCATGAGCACCAGTTCAAGGTGCCCAAGGGCAACCTCTACATCGCCATCGACAGCGAGCATGCGGTCAAGAGTCCGCGCCACATCGCCATGGCCCGGCTCGCGGTGGAGCTGCTTAGCGATCACCTCAACGCCCTCACCTACCCGGCCGAGCTCGCCGGCCTCGGCTATCAGATGTATGCCCATCAGGGGGGCTTCACCATCACCCTGAGCGGCTTTGCCGACAAGCAGGCGTTGCTGCTGGACATGATCCTCGGCAACCGCACCCTGGGCTATCCGGATCCGGCCCGCTTCGATGCCATCAAGCAGCAGCTCATTCGCAACTGGGAGAACCAGGCCAAGACCCGCCCCATCAACCAGCTGTTCAACCAGCTCACCAGCCTGCTGCAACCCAACAACCCGCCCTTCGAGCAGTTGCTGCGCCACCTGCGCGGCGTCGAGATTGGCGAGATGCCGGCCTTCGTCGCCCAGCTGTTCAAGGAGGTGCACGTGGAGACCCTGGTGCACGGCGACTGGCAGGAGAGCGAGGCCCTGGCCCTGGCCGCCTTGCTCGAGCGCCATCTCGCCCCCTACAGCCAGCCGGGCAGCGAGACCCGACGCCCCCTGCTCTCCATCCAGGACAGAGGCACCCTCATTCGCCAACACGGCTGCGAACACGAAGACTCGGCGCTCCTGGTCTACTACCAGTCCCGTACCACCAGGGCGCGGGATCTCGCCTGCTTCACCCTGGCCAACCACATCATGTCCTCCACCTTCTTCCACGAGCTGCGCACCCGCCAGCAGCTCGGTTACGTGGTGGGGGCCGGCAACCTGCCCCTCAATCGCCATCCTGGCCTCATCTTCTATATCCAGTCGCCGGTGGCTGGGCCCCAGGTGCTGCTCGATGCGGTGGAGGAGTTTATCGACCTCTTCCCCCTGGCCATGCTCGAATTCAGCGAGCAGCAGTGGCAGGAGAGCAAGGCGGGCCTGCAGGCCCAGCTGAGCGAGCGGGATGCCAACCTGCGCAGCCGCGGCCAGCGACTCTGGGTCAGCATTGGCAACAAGGATCTGGGGTTTGATCAGCGCGAGAGGGTCTGCGAGGAGGTGGGCAGGCTCAGCCGCGCCGATCTGGTGCGCTTCGTCATGGCGCTGCGCTCACGGACCTCGGACAGGCTGATCCTCTGCAGCTATGGCCAGGGCCATGAACACGACGAGCGGATCACCGGCCAGATCATCGACGACACAGGGGCATTTCGCCTCACCGCTCAGCCCTTCGAGGGCTGATGCGCCCCAAAGAAAAAGCCGGCCAAAGAGGCCGGCTGGAAATACCACCATAAAGACGACAAGTGCCGCCAAACGTGAACATGAGCGTGAAAATCAGACACTGGACGGCACGCGACCGGGTCGATGCCAGCAGTGATTGAGAAACGCCTTCATCTTACCCCCTCCCGGCAGAGGCCGGTTGATCTACATCAAAAGAGGTAACAAAGAGTCAACGCCCTGCCCGTTTGCCGATCGGGATCCCCCTTCCATCTCCTATCAGACATAACTCCAAGCCAGGACCAAGGCGCAGCCCGTTCAGCGGTTTCCACCTCGGCCCAGCCCATTCAGGCAAGCGCGAGCAAAGCACCAGAGCGCGGCCCCTTGGCTCAGCACTTCCCTCCAGCCCTGACGGATCAGGAGCCCCGGCGGATCAGCCGGTAAGCCACCTCATCGAAATAGGAGAGTTGCCCGGAGATCACCCTGGGGTGATCCAGCTCGGTCGCCCGGCCCAGCACCTCCACGCTAAAGTCGTGCTCAAACAGGGTGCGCACCTCCATCTCCCCCACCGAGAACGGCGGCTGTTGCTGCTGCTCGGGCTGATATTCCAGGGTCACCAGCAGCACCTGGCCCCCGGCTTCCACCAGGCGGCTCATCTGCGCCGCATACTGGCGGCGCATGGCCGCTGGCAAGGCGATGAGGGCCGCCCTGTCATAGACCAACCGATAACGGCGGCCCAGCTCGGGGGCGGCAAAGAAATCCCCCTGGTAGATGCGCAGGCTGTCGTGCTGGTGGCACCGATAGGGCCCCACCTCGCTCACCTCCTCGGTCAGGCCGTGCTCGCTGAAAAACTGGCTCACCGCCAGGGCCGAGAGCTCGAAGCCATCGACAGGGTGCCCCTGGCCGCGCAGCCAGAGCATGTCCCGGGACTTGCCGCACAGGGGCACCAGCACGGGCTCATCCTGCTGCTGGGCCGACCACCAGGATTGCAGCCAGCGGTTGAAATCTGCCTGATGAAAGCCAATCCGGTTCTCTTCCCACTTCTGATGCCAAAACGCCGCTTCCATCATCATCCTCTCGTCATGTGCAATGGTGGATCACTATCACAACTTCACCGAGGCGGCGCAACCCTTGTCTCCCCTGCCCCGCGGTTTTGCCAGGCAAGGGATTTCAACGGCGACCAGGACCGCAGGAGGCATTGCTGTGATCAGGGAATGGCCTGTGCCAGAGCGCAGGCGGGCTCCGCCGCCACACTGGCCGCCACCGCGTCTATCCGGGCGGCACTCTCTGCAAACGAGGGGCGCTGCAGCACCCCTTGCGAGAGGCAATCCTCAGCCAGTCGATGGAGCTGCTCAAGGGCCTTGCCCTGGGTGGGGCAGCGCGCCAGCAGCTCCGTCAGCAGGCAGCCAAAGGCCCGCACCTCCAGGCGCTCCAGCCTTTTGGCCAGCACCTCATCGGCACGGTCATAGCAGGAGGCGGCGCCAAAGTCCCCGAGCAGCACCCGGCCCGGCTCCTGAACAGAGTGCAGCAGGTTATGGGCATAGAGATCCCCGTGCAGTATGCCTCGCTCGTGCAGATGGCGGGCGGCGCTCGCCACCCCCTGCACCATGGCCATCACCTGGGCCGGGGTGAAAGCCAGATCCGCCGGATAGATATCCCGGGTGCAGGATTTCAGACTCGGGGGCCCCGCCAGGGTGGCGAAGGCGGGGTCTATCAGGGGCATCACCAGGGCCGGGATGCCGGAGGGATGATCGCTCACCCGCCCCATCACCCCGACCAGGTTGGGATGGCGACCGGCGGCCAGGGACACCGCCATCTCGCAGCGAGGCAGACCGTCGCTGGTCATCGCCCCCTTGAACAGCTTGACCGCCACCGCCCGGGTCCCCTCGTCGGAGCGCCACTCTGCGCCGTGGATGACGCCGGACGCGCCTTGCCCCAGTTGCTCCCCCAGGGTCAACGCGGGCCAGGGGATATCGGTGGCGGCCCTCTCGCCAAGCCGGCGCTCCTGCTTGTCGCCAAAGGGGTTGCCCGCGAAGGCCAGCCAGGACAGACGCGGCAAGGCGAGCAGCCACTCGGGCAGTGCCGGCAGGCGGTTGGCGGCGATGCGCAGCAGCTCCAAACGCCGGCAGCTGGCCAGGCTTGCCGGCAGCTCGCACAGACGGTTGCCCGCGAGCATCAGTTTTTGCAGGGCACCGCACTGACCCAGCTCATCGGGCAACCGCTCGATGGCGTTGTCGGTCAGGATCAGCCAGCGCAGCCCCGCCGGTAGCGACGCAGCGGGAACCGTGGCAATCCGGTTGGCCTTAAAGCCCACCATGGTGAGCGCCGGGCAGCGCCCCAGCACCTCGGGCAGCTCGGTGAAGTTGTTCTCGGAGCAAAAGATAATGCGCAGTTTGCTGAACTCGGCCAGCTCGTCAGGCAACTCGCTCAGCTGGTTGCCGGTGAGATCCAGCACCTCCAGGGTCTCCTTGAGGCTCAGGATCTCGGGAGGGAACACCGCGAGGTTTTCAGCAAGTTTGAGGTGGCGGGCGCCGCAGAGTTCGCCTGCTCGCAGCTGTTCCAGGGTATGCATGGGATCGTCTCTATCAAGATTCGGGCTTGCGGTGGCTCACTGCGGGGCGCGCCCCCCAGGCCACAAAGGAGGGGCATTATAGGGAATGACGGCCAAAGATGGCCGATTTTCTTGCACAGCCTTTTCTTGCAGAGCCCCCCATCGCCACACATCTGCGCCCCGTTGCCATCGACCATTCGGGTCGCACTTGTGCATGGTTGATCATTTGGTTGGCGCCATATAGTATGGCGCCATACAAAGTCATTCGAGACTCACCATCATGATCATGCTGGAACAGAAACACCTCGCCCTGCTGGAGGATGCGAAGCGCCGCGGCCACGCGGACACCGACAACATACGAGTCTGCTTTGAGGTGTTGACCCTCGCCGCTGCCATTGATCAGGCGTGCGCGGCGCGCCTGGCTCCCCACCGCCTCTCCGAAGGCAAGTTCGTGCTGCTGTTTTTGCTGCGCGACCTGCCAGAAGGGCTGGCCCCCCACGAGCTTGCCGACAAGGCGGGGGTCACACGGGCCACCATCACCGGCCTGCTCGACGGGTTGCAGCGGGACGGCCTGCTGGCTCGCCACTGCGACAGCCAGGACAGGCGAAAGATCTCGGTGCGCCTGACAGAGCAGGGCCAGGCCCTGGCGCAGCACCTGCTCGATGAGCACAGCCAGTGGATAGGCTCCCTGTTTGCCGGGTTCGATCAGGCAGAGCGAGAGACCCTGAGCGCCCTGCTCAAGCGGGCCTGGCTCAATGTCATCTCATCCCGGGCAGGCTGCACAGAGGCCGCCACAGAGGAGCACCCATGACACGCAGCCGCATCACGGATATCGCCCCCTCACGCCTCGCCCGGCTCAACCAGGGAGAGATCGAGGCAAGCAACCTGACCGAATGCCTGGCGGTGGATTTTGCCGCCCTGATGCAGTGCACCCTGCCTGCGCTCGGGCCCCAGGCGCTGGCGTCGCTGCACGCCGCATCCGGGGAGGGCATTACCCGGCGCATGGCGCTGGCCGCCAGGCTGCTCCTGGCCGAGCACGGCAGGAGGGATCTTGCGGCGCTCAGCCGTCATCACTCCGATACCGTGCGGGGCTGGGCCTGTTTCATGGTGGGCGCGAGCGAGGGGCTGTCGCTCGGTGACCGCCTGGCCCTCATTCGTCCCCTCGCCGATGACCCTCACTTTGGGGTGCGCGAGTGGGCCTGGCTCGCAATGCGCTCGACAATTGCCGCGCAGCTGGAGGTGGCCATTGCCGCCCTGGTGCCCTGGACGGCGGAGCCGTCCGAGCGGCTGCGACGCTTTGCCAGCGAGGCGACCCGGCCCCGCGGCGTCTGGTGCACCCATCTTGCGTCCCTGCGACAAGCGCCGGAGCAGGCCCTGATGCTGCTCGAACCCCTCAGGGCCGATCCCGCCCCCTATGTGCAGGACTCCGTCGCCAACTGGCTGAACGATGCGAGCAAAGATAGGCCACAGTGGGTCATTGACCTCTGCGCGCGCTGGTCTCGCGAAAGCCCCTGCCCCGCGACAACCCGGATTTGTCAACGCGCCCTGCGCACCTTGCGCAAGGGCCAACTCCCCAAGGAACCCCTATGACCCACTATCTGGCAGAGCTCTACACCCCCACTCCCGCCTGGCTGGCACTGAGCCAGACGGCCCGTCAGCAGTTCTTCGAGGCCATTGGCACAGGCATGGCCAACCTCGCAGCCCTCGGGGTGGAGCCCATCGCCCTGGGCGAGACCCATGCCACCACCCTCCATGACGCCCCCCACCCCTTCTTCGCCATCTGGCGCGGGCCGGATGCCGCGGCCATCGAGGCCCTCGTCCAGGGGATAGCCGCATCGGGCTGGCACCACTACTTCGAGACGGTCAACGCAACCGGCGCCGGGGTCTCCCTGGGCGATCACCTCGCACAGTTGGCCGCCCTGCCCTGCGCCGCCACATCCAGCCCCGCCCTGACCCGATAACCCGGAGAGGGGTTACTGCCACCAGGCTTTGCGTCAGTGCCGCCGACACCGGTGGCACTGTTTTCCATGCCCTTGCCTTGCATCCCCAGGTCACCACCACCTGGGAAAGCGGCGCAACAACCCCCCTCCCTTCCCACTCCCTTCCCACTCCCTTCAAAGAACGCTGATATCTCCCGATGCCGTGATGACCCATCGCCGATGGGACAAGTGAGCAAGATCCGGGTCGTCGTGACAAAGGTTCGCAGCCATAGTGCTTTCAAACCAAAAGTGCTTTCGATCCCCCGAGGGTTTGAACCAACAGGGTTTGATCAAGAAACGGGCTCGAACCCATCACTTGTCTGCCAATCCTGCATGAGCGCCGCCACCTGGCGCCATGCACATCTCGCGAGGGAACTGCCATGTCACAACTGTCCAACAAGGTCGCCATCATCACCGGAGCCAGCTCCGGCATCGGCCGCGCCAGTGCCATCCTGTTCGCAAGGGAGGGAGCCAGCGTCGTCGTCGGCGCCCGCCGCCAGCCCGAGCTGGACCTGCTGGTGGAGGAGATCAGGGAATTCGGGGGCCAGGCGGTGAGCTTGGCGGGGGATGTGAAAAGCGAAGCTTACGCCAGCGCCCTGGTGGATCTCGCGGTGGGACGTTTCGGGGGTTTGGATATCGCCTTCAACAACGCCGGCACCACGGGGACGCCGGGCAGCGTGCAGGAGATGGCACTGACCCAGTGGCATGAAACCCTGGATACCAACCTCACCAGCGCCTTTGTGGGGGCCAAGCACCAGATCCCCGCCATGGTGGCGCGCGGGGGCGGATCCCTCATATTTACCTCCACCTTCGTCGGCCATACCCTGGGGCTGCCCGGCATGGCGGCCTATGCGGCGAGCAAGGCGGGCCTCATCGGCCTGACCCAGGTGCTGGCCGCCGAATATGGGGCACAAGGGGTGCGGGTCAACGCCCTGCTGCCGGGGGGCACCGACACCCCCATGGGGCGCGCCTTTACCGATACGCCGGAGAGTCTCGCCTTTGTGCAGCATATGCATGCCCTCAAGCGCCTAGCCCAACCGGAGGAGATCGCCCGCTCGGCCCTCTATCTCGCGTCCGATGCATCCAGCTTTACCACCGGCATTGCCCTGCTGGCCGATGGTGGGGTATCTATTTGTCGCACCCAAGATCCTGCGGCTGCAAACCTATCGTGAGAGCGCCTTATGTCTGATTACGCCCGCATCAGTGATGCCATCGCCTTTATCGCAAGCCAGGTGGCGCGCCAGCCCACCCTGGACGAGATAGCGGCGCACGTGCACTTAAGCCCCTTTCACTTCCAGCGGCTGTTCAGCCGCTGGGCCGGAGTGACACCCAAACGCTATCTGCAGGTGCTGACCCTGGAGCGGGCCAAGGCGCTGCTGCAGGAGTCGCGCTCCCTGCTGGAGGTGGCCGATACCCTGGGCCTGAGCAGCGGCTCGCGGCTCTACGATCACTTCGTGCAGCTCGAAGCGGTGACGCCGGGCGAGTACAAGCAGCGCGGGGCCGGTCTGGTTATCGATCACGGGGTGCACGACACCCCCTTCGGCCAGGCGTTCGTCGCCCTGACCCCGCGGGGGGTATGCAACTTCTCCTTTCTCGATGACCAGGATCCACAGGCGCCCCTGACCGCCCTCGCCCACAACTGGCCAGAGGCAGAACTTAGGGAGGCGCCATCACGCACCCAGGGGGTCATCCACACCATGTTCGATGACAGCAAGGCGCCGGATCGCCCCATCTCCTTGCACGTGAGCGGCACCAACTTTCAGATCAGCGTCTGGCGGGCGCTGCTCGAGATCCCGCCCGCCAAGGTGGTGAGCTACGCCCAGGTGGCAAGCGCCGTCGGCAATCCCAAGGCCGCCCGCGCCGTGGGGCTGGCAGTGGGCGCCAACCCCGTCGCCTTGATGATCCCCTGCCACCGGGTCATCCAGCAAAACGGCAAACTCGGCGGCTATCACTGGGGCGAGACCCGCAAACAGGCGATACACGCCTGGGAAGCGGCGAGGTATGAGTGAATTCGGCCCTTGATGGGTTGCTTGATAAGGGGAAAAGGCATGATGGCCATCCGGACCACCACTCATCGGATTGACCAAGCCCGTAGGATGCCATGAGCACCGCCCATGGCATAGATGGAGAGGGTATTCCCCTGATAGCGGTAGCGACGAATGATACCGCCTTGGCCTGGTCTATCGTTCGAAAGCCGCCTTCACCTTTGAAGCCACGCGGGCCCGCACGGATGTATCGCGCAGCCGACACAGAGCGACACAAGCGGGGTCAATCGCCGGGTTGGCTTTCGCGTTTACCAGCACTCGCGCCTTCCATTATTTTTTCAAACCGGAACATCTCATCGTCATCTCCTTTGCCATCAATAGGGTGTGAGAGCTGATGTGGATCTGGATGGTATTTGTTGTAGAAATCGACAATGTTGAAACCACATCGGTTCACGTAGAAGTGAATATTCCGTTTCTCAAAATATGGCGTCACCGTTTCCCAGACTTTGGTGAGAGGAAACGCCTTTTCAATCGCATGCCAGGCTTTCAGGCCCAAGCCTTTGCTCTGTTGGCTCGTCGCGATGAAAAAGAATGACAGGGAGTTGCGACCGCTCATCTGGTCTATCACTAACACGGCTCCACCAACCCGTTGTTCGGCTGCCATGATCCAGTATGTAACGGCCCCCTTGGTGTGAAATGACTGTTCAATATCTTCGTCAGACGGAATGGGCTCTTCAAGTGGGTGTCCAAAGTCTGCCTCTGCCGCCACGCGAAAGGCATCCTGCAAGGCGAGCTTGAACTCGGGAAGGCTGCCAGGATCCGCCTCCAGGAGGCTGATGTTTACGTTCTCTTCTGATCCTTTCACTTAATTCATCCCCAACCGATATCCCATGAACATTGAACGACAAAGGCGTGCACCGACCTGGATTGGTCACATGATTGAAATACCCATGGCTATGCGGCTCTCATTGCCCCCACGTTTTATCAAGGGGCGGATTTTAGCCAGTCCCAGTGAGCCAGGCGAGCGATTTGAACTCGTTGTTAGGGTAACGCCCCACCTCCCTGCATGTGAGCGGTACCTACTTTCAGATCAGCGTCTGGCGGGCACTGCTCGAGATCCCGCCAGCCAAGGTGGTGAGCTACGCCCAGGTGGCGAGGACCATCGGCAACCCCAAGGCCGCCCGTGCCGTGGGTCTGGCAGTAGGCGCCAACCCCGTCGCCTTGATGATCCCCTGCCACAGGGTCATCCAGCAAAACGGCAAGCTCGGCGGCTATCACTGGGGCGAGACCCGCAAACAGGCCATACACGCCTGGGAAGCGGCGAGATATGAGTGAAGTTCGCCGGTCTGATAGGGGGAAAAGAGCCGACTGATCATGAGGCAACAGACCATCAGATATAGCCGGACAGTCGTCCGGCTATATCCAGGGGGGGATTACCGTACCAACAAGGGCCATCAGAATGCCAAAGGCATGGCCCTTGTTGGCGTCCGCTTGACCGACTAGTTAGGCGTGGCGCGTTACTAGTACTTCTCGTAATGTGCTGCTGCATAGCCGTCTTCCCATTCGCATTGAGGGCAAAGCTCGGCTTCTTCGTATTCCACATTCGAGTAGAGATAGTCTGCCTTGCATGACTTGCACTGGAGCACGGGTTCATTGTGACCACACAGCACACAGACCTCTGCCTCCATGTCGAAAGTCTCATTGCCGCACATCGGGCATTCCATCGTAGGAATACCGCTGCCGTTTAGCGCCTCTAAGACGCGAGCCTTTTCAAGTTCATAGAACTCGGCATACTCATTGAGGCGCTTCCACGCCGGATCTTCAATCCTGCGGCCAGCCCAATCGAGCCCTACTTCATCTGTGGCGAAGCGAAAGATAAAAGCGAGCACGCTACCAATGACAACCTTTGCCTCGGTTGCGTCAATGGAGAACTCATAGTGCTCAATTTCATTCCTCTTCTCTCTGATGGTTTTTAATGCGCTTTGGTCAGCCTCAGTGAACTCAACCTCTCCAATTCTTTGAAGGCGGCGTAAAGCATCCGCAGCCGTCACGGTGTGAGCTGTAGCAGAGGGGTACTTATCAACGTCAGACAGAATAAACGCAGGGTGAATTTGGCGAAGACGTTCTTTGAAAAGAAGTTCTGCTACGTGAGAGAGGTCCAGGATGATGCGCTTGAAGGTTCCTGCTGTTGGCGCCTTGGGCATTGCGTTGAGATGCGAAATCGCATGCTCAAGGCTGTCGAACGCGTTTTCTACCAGTGTGAGCTTCTGTGTTGCCATGGCTTTGAACTCAAGCGCCTAACAGTGATTAGATGGAAGGCGGTACTAATCCAATAGCAGAGCCTTCTGTATAACTCCGCTTCATCTTCATAACCGCCATAAAAACTCATTTTAAATCATAATATTACCAACCAATTTCTGACAGCTGAGCATATTCGCCTGACTTCCTCTTGTGGCTCTATGACTTACGCCGTATGAAATACAGAAAAGAAATCAGCCATGGAAAGCACCACCAAACCCGCCTGCGTGAACAAGTCAAAGTAGTGATGCATTTGCATCACTGAAACATCCGCATAGAAGATGCTGCTGGTACTGACTCGCTGTTGCATTCGCTTCTATCCACTGCGACACCCACTGGTACCCAGTCCGCCCGTGCCATTCCCGAATAACAGCCAAGCTACCGCACGACAACCGCCAGTTTGCGGTCTTTGACCCTCGCGATATTTCTGGCCTGACTCCTCATAGGTGACGACAAAGAGGCCATACCCAGACGGCTATCCTAGCGAGCATGAGAGACAAGAAAAAGCGGAAGGTGGGCGTTTCCCAAGCCAGATCAAGAAATTACCCCATCTTGGGGGGGCGTATCAGCAGCTCGTATCACCCTCTTGCATCAAGATGGGGCATCGAAGCGACGGGGATCCGGTTCCATTGCCCGCATGGCAACTGACGGACAGGGTTTGCTCCCCCTCCCCTGTCTGGATAAACCGTAGCCTGCCGCCCTATGTGGACGCGATAGATGAGGCGCTTCCGATCGACTCGGGCACTCATCACGACAACGTTGGCAACAGAGCCCTCAACCCCTGCGCCAGGGGAAAAATTTTCTCGCAAACGATTGGAAAAAGAAAAGGCGCCTCAAGGGCGCCTTTTTGACAGTTTTGCGTTACCGCTGGGAGAGGCGTTAGCCGCTTATTCCCACGCCTTTTATTCCCATTCAATTGTAAACATGGCTATAAATTCGTTACTTTTCAAGTACATAAACAACAACCAATACTAAATACCATGAAAAATTCCATTTAAAAAATTCCTTACCAGGATTTCATTTTGAAGAGTCGCCCTTGCTCTCCCTCATCGTGTAAAGTAATCACAACTTCATCAGATGAAAACACTGGCTCATCATGCGAGGCACGCGCTGGTAAATCCGAATCTATGAGCGTGATTATTAACTGCAGTCCCAATTCATCATACCGGCGAATTATAGATAAAAGATTTTCCTTCTTGCGATCATCCAAAGACTCAAACACCCCATCGTGATAAACAAAACGAGGGTATTTTTCATCTAAGTGCGCACGTAATACAGCCAAGTCAAAGGCTACACACAACAGTTTACGATATGTATGTCCAAGGTCCGCACTAGTCGCATTCCCTGACTCATCAAGGATTTCAGCCTTGAACTCTAGATGGCCGGCTTGATTGGGAGATACACTTAACAGAGCTTTACGATCAATAACCTCTTCGACAATCTCGCTGAAGAACACTCGGATTGCTGAAAACAAGCTGTTCTGATCAGAATTTTGCTTCTCGACATTCGCCTCAATCTGGATCTGTAAATGCCCACACTCTTCGGTCAATGCTCTGATTTCTGTTCGCAGTTCCTGTAAACGATGCAAGAAGCCACGCTGACGCTCTAGAGATGTGATATCAGCACGCAGTGTCACCATCTCGTCAGAGACAACCTTGTATTTGCCAAAAATGTCAGTTTCGCTTAGAAATGACAGCATCTCCGAGCGTTTTTTCCCCAGGGAATTCAGTTCTGCATTGATACGTTTCAGCTCAGTTTCGACCTCTGCCCGCTCTTCCTGCAGATAGCCACGACGTTCATCAGTAATAGCCCGATTAAAGTCAATTAACTGTTGAAAATCCTTCTTGAGCTGCCCATTGAATAAGACGCCAACTTCTTCAAATAGACGCTGAGCCTCATCAGGATTGAAAAGGATCTGATCTTCTTCCAGAGACGCGATGATTTTCTTCCGACTCTGGTTGAGTGAATAGCGTTCAGAGTTTAGAGATGCAATACGTTCGTCGATATCATCGACCAACTGCTTAGTGCTGTCCTTATCCTGAGCACGAAAGTCGAATGCATCTAGCAAAGCTTGCTTTTTCTCTGCCTCTCTTTGCTTGAGTAACAGAATACCCTCAATCTTGCTAATATCCTCAATCGAACCTCCAAGCTCGTTCTTGATGGTCTGTGCAGTAGCTTGTTTTTTCGCTAGCTGCTCTTCTTTCTCATAATGCTGTGAGACAAGCTGAGCGTCAAAACCAAGAACATGAGCTAGGTAAGGTTTCCAATCAGAATGCGCTGCCGCAAACTTGCGTAAATGAAACACATCACGGAAATCGTCTTGAGATCGCAACAGATAACCCAAGCCTTTTCGGTATGTCCAAGGCTTGAGTGCTCGCCAGTCAAGCAATCCATCTAACAGGTCACGTGCACGCTCGAAAGGCATGTTCTGGTGATCCCAGTCCGCAAGGTATAGCCCCGAGAAATTCTGATAACCAGCCTCATGGCGTTTGAAGCTAATCTTGGTGGCCTCTTCAACTCCGCGTCGGATTGTTACAAATGAAGTATCTTCCAACTCAATCTCTAAGAAAAAGACGAAATCCTGGAATGATGCTGCATGCTTGAAAAGAAAGAACTTTGGATCGCGTTTAGCAAGGAAGCAGAAGTCAAGCAAACGTCCTAGCGTTGTCTTACCGAGATTATGGGTGTCCTTATTTCGGTTCTCCGGCAGGCGAATCTCAGCCATTATGACGTTCAGGCCCTGAACAAACTCCACGGGCTCAAATAAGTCAGGCTTGTTAGAATAGAGTCTAGAGAGCTTCATTTGGACCAACATACTCCACAGCGTCGGTTTTAGGGCGATACTCGATCAACCCCATGAGATATAGAAAATTCAGCGCAGGTAAGAACAATACGTCCCCACCGACAACACTTTTTTTTGCAAACTTACATAGAGCATCATATTCATCAACGCGCCGAGTCTTAAGACGAGCAAGCAACAACAAAGCTACGTTGATGACTGTCCGGTCAGGATGGGAGTGCTTAGTCGGCCGCAGCATCACCCACCTCCCCGATATCACAATTCCAATACATGTAGAACAGTACAGCTCGCGTTAAACGCTTGTGAATGTGCTGCCGCAAAACAGGATCACGGCTAAACAACAGATCTACAAGATATTCCATAACATCATCAAAGGTCTGGTAGTCCCGCCGCTTAGCGATGATTTTGAGCTGGAACTCATCGACTACCGACTCGTACATGTGCAGAAGTTCTAGGTTCTCCGGTGCAGACAAAAACCGTCGAATTTGAGCGGTCTCTTTCAGATACTTCTGCCGTAGAGCCTTGGCATAATCAGCACTCATGTTGTTAAGTGTATTTTTCCGCTCAAAGCTCACTCGCTCTGTCGGTGGATCGTCAAGCAGTACGGTCACACTATCCTTATGTCGCGCTAGTGCTTGCACTACATCTGCCAAATCATCTGGGCTGACAATCAACGGTGAATCAACCGGATCAAGATCTGCCTCCCTAGCAACTTCTGGGAAGCGCTTCAGCCAGATTTCCAGTTGTTCCAATCCGCAAAGATAGATTGAGGACGTAGGGATATCACACTGAGACGCGATGTACTCACGTATTTCTGTTTCGGCATTGCCAGACAGACGACGGTTAGCAAATAGCATGTAGTGGTCTAGCTGTTTAGCTTTACGAAGTTTCTGAATACGAGGAATTTCTTTCCCCAGCACAGAATTCACGGATTTCACACTGAAAAAGTCTAGTTCGGAAAAATTACGGTTATACCCGTTGGTATGTTTGGCCTGGACAATGGTTATACCAACCCATGGAGCTGACTTGCTAGGGTGCAGCTCAGCAGTTCCCAAAAACTTGGCATCACGTCCGCCATCAGGTCCTTTTGCAAAGCCCTGTACGGCGGCCCCAAGCAGCCGCTGACACAGAAGAACGATCAGCATCTCGAACTGGCCATCGCTTAGGTCTTCGTATGCGAATTTCATTACATTTCCATCTCTTTCAGATGCTCACACGGCAGTACTTGTAAATCGTCGTTCGCGACACTCCGTAGTCGCGAGCTAACTCAGTCACGCTAACGTTTGGCTCACACAACAATGTTTTAATATGACTAATCTGCTTGGCGTTTAGCTTCGGTTTCCTACCACCTAAGCGACCACGTGCACGAGCAGCAGCAAGACCAACTTTTGTACGTTCCCGAAGCAGATTTCGCTCAAACTCGGCCAATGCAGAGAAAAGATGAAAAATCAACTTGCCAGAAGTATCTGTAGCCTCAATCTGCTCTGTAAGCGACTCAAAGCCAACACCTCTCTCGATCAAACTGGTCACTATCTGCACTAAATTTGGCAGACTACGCCCGAGCCGATCCAGCCGAAAAACAACGAGAGTATCACCTGCTCGTAGTGCTTGACAGCACCGTTCAAGCTCAGGACGTGCGCTGTTCTTATCGCTAACAACTTCTTCATAGATAATGCTGCATCCAGCCTGCTTGAGAACACTGAGCTGAAGGTCTAAGTGCTGGTCATGAATTGATACTCGGGCATATCCTATGCGTTGATTCATTGGCGCAACTAGAACATTGAAAACTTGACGGGAATATTAACATTCGTTGCCTCCGTAGACGAGCAAAAACAAAGCTTTGCGCCTTGTTCATAAAACCACCGCTTTATGAACGTTACACTGGGTATATTGAGGAATCGATAGGTATGACGCATGAGTAAAAAGGTACTCACAAAATCTGGCAATAACTCCGACCAAGCCTTGTCATTCGAAGCTAACGCCATAAGCAAAGGGATTCGAAGACTGACAGCCCATGAACTTGCTGAGCTTCGTCGGGATATGGCCGAATCATCAGCCAAGATGCGGACAGTGTTGGCTCGTAGACGGAACGATTGCCCGACTAAACAGGACTCGTGATCACCTGCGTAACTGACAAGCCCCGCAGTGCGGGATACACGTTGAGCGCCGCAGGTGCGAATAAGGGACAGTGAAGAGAGTTAACCGGCTTGCCGGTTAGCTAACTTCACACATCCTGCCCTCAGATCAGCCTTGTATCTCTCGGGGATACTCAATAGGAAAGGGCTGTTATCGCCATACATAGGATTAAGTAATTCACTTACGCCAGAAAAAGATCTAAAAACAGATAAAAAGCCATACAAAACAGTAAATTACTACGAAAATACATATGCTTTACTTAGCTAAACCCAATAACTTTACACATAGTTTCCATGCACTTTCCTACGATCTCCCCTCAGTCAGCTTATAGGGCTAGATCCTTTCCTGGCGTTCAATTATCGGCCTCTGGCCGATTGCGAAGTCCGACAAGGTGTAACCGTCCGCATAAAGCGGACGGTTACACCGCCTGGAGATCCTGAGATATCCTGAATATCCTGCCAAAACAGTAAAAAATCGGGCGGGTGTGAAACGCCATCGGGCGGGTGTGAAACGCTATCGGGCGGGTGTGAAACGCTATCGGGCGGGTGTGAGACGCTTTATCCTATTTTCAGCATCTATCGCTATCCCAACTGCATGCAATTTTTCCGCATCTTCCCTGAGCCTGTAACGCTCATTTCGTATCTTTTGACTATTAAGATTTTCACCACACACTGCGCGAATCAGGGTGTCAACATGCCATCCTCCGGCGGGCTCATGCTTGTGAGTCAATATATGGCGAGCAATAGCTTGGCTAATACCGTGCCGCAAACGGGCAATGGGGGCCGGATCGTAGTACAGGCTTAGGTCATGCTCCAATAGCATGACCAGTGCGATACCAAGCCGAACTCTCCATAAGTTCCGCTCCCCTCCCGTCAGAGGATCAAGGCGTGTCATCGGTGAAGGGATAACATGATCTATCAAACCACCGATTATTGGAAAATCGAACTGTGACGTTTCAATAGTTACGGTTGCTGCTCGCAGCTCAGTCAGTAATTTCTCAAGCTGGAAGAGGCTATACCGGCTATCTGACAGCGTTTTCCGCACTTTGGCAGGGTCTACCAAAAGCTCGACACCACCATCGGACACATCGCGGCGACGTTCTGCACAATACAGAATCGCCTCAACAACATCTGCGTGCCGCTGTCCTAACCTCCCCTGAATAGAGCAACGGCCAAAGGATGTCTTCATCCAGTTTGCCTCCCTCATGCTCGGACGTTGAGTCGCTTGGTAGATCATCACTCGTGCTTGTGCGCTGGTACTGGTTGGAACGACCTTGTTACCAATTGTCATCAGCGCCCTCCAGAGCAATTTCCGATTTCTTGAACGGCAATACTTCTCTCGTTTTACGCCGTTTCTCCAACACAGCCGGCTTGAGTACGCCCCCCTCATGACGGCGCAACCAACGTTCGGCAAAAGGCGCGCCATAGTTGGCTTTGCTGACGCCAAAGCGGACGAAGTAACCGCGTTGGCCGTCGTTGACCCCCAACTCTTCGGCTTCCTTTGGCGTCATCCCCGAAAGGTAGGATTGCCAACGGATGTTATCGACCAATACAGATGAACCACGACTGGCCTGCTGTTGGTCACCAGCCCCCATCATGGTCGCCCCCTTGCTGGAGTGATGGAGAAATACGATAGCGCAGCCCGTTTCGACAGCGATGGCCTCCATCCTGCCAATCACCTGCGACATTGGCCCACTGGCGTTCTCCTCCTCAATATGGAAGCGCCGCAGAGTATCCAGAATGAGCAGGCGTCGGCCATCAGCAACCTGTCTGAGTCCGTCGAACCACGCCGAAGACATAATGTCAGGACACCGACCGATCAGCGGCTCAATCAGTAATCCATCAGCTACCGCCTGCTGTTCTGTAAGCGTGAGATGTGCACCCAATACATGTAACCGATGATGAATCGTGGCGGTCGGATCTTCAGCTGGCAGGTAAGCCACAGCTCCTGTGAGGAACTCACCAATGTTCAGTAGATCTGGGCCTCCAGCAATCTGTGTCGCAAGCTGTAAGGCCAACATGGACTTACCCGCCCCACCAGGTGAAACAATTGCGCCTACAGTTCCCGCAACCATATTCGGTAGAACGTAATCAATAGGCGGCGGTAGCTCAGTAAAAGCGGCCATGAGATCGAGGGCCATGCTATTAACCTCCAATAGTCTGGCCGGGGCGTGAAGCATGAAATCCGGAAGACTTGCGCTCTTCAATCCATTTTTCGACTTCCGATAGATCCCAAGCAACATTTCTGCTTGTCAGCGCAATACGACGCGGGAATTCTCCCCGGAGTTCCATGTTGTAAATTGTTCGCGCAGAAAGTGGGATCATGTCCAAAAGTGCTTTTCTATTAATCAGGGTCTTGAATGCCATTGTTTGCATGTGTTTGCCTCCAGCAACCAGTGAAGGCGCCATAGTGCCAAGCAATACAACTTGAGTAAGCGCATTAATTGGCTAAAATGGTTGACATGAAAAAAGCACCAAAGATAGTCATCTGGGAAAACTGCGATCATCACATTTCGGCTGCCATCCAGCAGTTTGAAGAACTCTGGCTACCATACTCAGTGTCATCACGCCGCTACCCCATCCTTCGCTTGATCAAGGAAGTCCTAGACCACGCTGTAAATAGCTACATAAAGACTGTTCCAGCAAACTACACAGGGTATCTTCCTGGTGCGGCGGTCGGTGTACCTTTCAGTGAAATTGTCAGACTGGTGGGGCTAGAGGCCATGGTCCGTATGCAACGTCAGTTATTGCGACAGTTCATCAAAACTGAAGACCAGCAAACGACGAGAGACATGTGCTTGGTCGCTACGCTTGAATCTTTGATTGGATTAGTCTGGTGCTGCGCATGTAAATCCCCCAAAAGGTCTGCCTCCAAAAAAGGGGTCAACCTGAACAAGCAACGAAAAAATGGATTTTGCGAGTTCTGCGGGAATATGACTGAGTTTGCTACCTTTATGGAAACTGTGGAGGAGAACCGGATCAATAATTCCGAACTCGAAGATCACAAGAAATTAGAGCTCAGTCATCAGTATTGCAGCGAGCACCGACCCAAACTGGTAACTGGCGAGTGGAATCCTTTATATAGAAGATCCAAACGCTCTCTGACACAATTCAATATCGAACTTGCCAGACTGACTCATCAGTGTGCCAACCGCTCAATACCTAATGCGCTATCAGACGATGAACTAATAGAAAATTATTTTTTTCAATTAATGCTGAGATTAACCTTGCAGTCAGCAGATGAAGACGAATTGCGTAATATGGCTCGTAGAATGGTGGATTCAAGACTGTCAGACGCCAAGAAAAAGATGTTAGTACTCAAAAGATTAGGGTTCAATCAAACAGAGATTGGTCAACGGATACTAAATGCCAAGCAACAGCCAATAACACGACAAGCTGTATCTAAAGCGTTGGCGTCAGTTCGAAAGGAGTTCAAATTATGAGTGCATCTAAGACTGAAAAAAATTTTTAGCCGCTAAAATATACCCGCTCAGCCTTGAGCAGATGCTCTCTGTCCAAATTGGTAGAAAGCATCTACTCTAAAGAGACATGAAACTTTTATTACATGGGCAGAGATAAATCACCTAGGCCATATTCAGTTTTCACCCAATATGGTCGCACCATCTATAGTATCGACTCCCGCCGGGGCCAATAATCGCTGTATCCAGCCAATAGCATGCCCTCGCTCAACGCACTGGGAGAAAAACGCACGCTGCTTTGCTCTGGTAAAGGCAACAAAAAAAGTGTTTAGCTCTTCACCCCGTTGCGGCGTAAGGCTCCACCAAGTCTGATTGTCGAGCCCATAAAATATCATCGTGTGGAACTCAAGACCTTTGCTTTTATGGACGGTCATCAGAGCCACCTGGCCAATACCTTCAAACTCATCCAGCGCTTCCGTCCAGCTGCTGCTATGTTCTGCGCACTCTTTCAGGAGTGTGACAAATCCACTCCATACCCTCTCAAAGTCCCTTTCCCGCTGATAAGCGGGAAAAGATTGCCGAAGCGCAGGGGTTCCTACAAATTCAAGAAGCATCTCTGCAATCTCTTCCGCTGCATCCAGATCAGGCTGGCGACGCGCCAACTCTTCCCTTAATTGACGGACGAATGCTTCAAGCTGAACCAGTAATCTTTCCTGCGTGAGATCGTTATCCGGATCGGCAGCCTCCAGAAACAGATAGTTCTGCTGGGCCTGCTCCCAATTTTCCGGGCTTCGGTCCGTCGCTCCCAGGCGGAGCAAAGGAACGAATATGCTGGTCAGCTCTTCACCAAGCAGATCCTGTATCTGAATTTCACCGACTGACCGGGCCGCATTTCTGATCCTGAGACCGCGTGCCGCAAAAGCAGGAGCTATCTCACCCTCCACCTGATCTGCCCGCATTCTGATCAGAATTGCTACATCATGTGGTGCTACACGCCCTGACTGAACCTCACGGCTCACCCATTCAGCCAGATAATTGTTCTCGTCATCTGCGTTCCGGAATTGCCAGATAGCAGAAACCTCACCTTCAATTTCACGGGTCCCTTGTGCCTGCACAGCTTCCACATTGCCGTCTATCCGGCGGGCAATCTCGTGCTGAATAAGAACCAGATCCGCATGTGACCGCCAGTTTGAAAGCAATGTGATGCGCCTCGCACCAAAGTCGTTTTCAAACTGGTCGAAGGCGTCATTCATGGCTCCCGCCCATCCCATGATACGCTGCTTATCATCGCCGACTGCTGTAAAGACAGCATCGCTACCATCGAATGCCGTTTGCAGCATGTCGTACTGGGCATAGGTAGTATCCTGGTATTCATCAAGAAAGACGATGGGATACGTTGCCTGTAAGGCCCGACGGATATATGAATTTTCCTGAAGCAACAGTTTTACAAGCCTGTTTATCATCGGGAATGATAGAGAGATCTCGTCGCCCCCGAAGAATTGTTCATGCCAGTAATCTGCTAACGCACGGTGTACTTCAGATCCATTTGACAAGTCCATTGACAAGTCTGCCATAAGCAGTCTTCTCTCAAGCTGTTGAACACTCACACCGTGATAACCGTGACGTTCAAGAAAATCCTCATAATCCCGACGAAATGGTGTAACGATCTGATAGGTGCCAGGCGCATTGAACGGCTCAGGTAAAGCAGGGCGAAACCGGTCCAGAAGTCCCTTGGTAAAGGCATCAAAAGTCATTGAATCAAAGCGCCGCGCCTGATCTCTCGGGCAACGCTTTGCAACCCTTTCAGCGAGGTTTTGGGCGGCATCTTTTTTAAAGCTGATGGCCAGAATACGTTTGGAGGCCGGACAAATACCTGTCTCCAGAAGATAGGTCGCCTTCTGTGCCAGAAACTCAGTTTTTCCCGCTCCGGCACCAGCGGTCACGAGGATGCTGCTATCGGTTTCACGTAAAGCCTCCCACGCTCTGCCTTCCAGACCACCGACCCCCTGAGGTACCCAATCATCCTTGCGTACGCGAGTCATGCATCCTCTCCCGGCAGCTCAAGCTTCTGTTTTACATACTCAATAAGCGTCCTAAGCTCATGAGGTGCTAACCTAGCAATATCGCCGTCAGGAATACGAGAAAAGGCCGATAGGTGAGTCTCGGGCTTGCTGCTGCTCAGGAACAGATACGGGTACCATTTAAAAGCGTCATCATAATGATGAGTGTATAAAGCGGGACTCCCACCTGTTTTCAGGGTAGTGCACTTCCTAGCCTGAATTGCATCTGCACTCCCCATAGGGCCGCGCCCACCGGGGTTAGGTACCTGATATGCATGAGGAAATGCGCATAGCATTGCAAAATCGAGATCGATAGGATAGGAGAAGAAAACACCTTCCTCACAGAAAGCTTGAAGCCAGTTTGCTTGTATATCACCGCTAAGAAGGTTTTGGTCTGTGAGCTGATCAGCTTCATCAGGATCGACATTGCCAAGCAAATATTGAGTATTATTTCGAAAATTATTTCCGATAGCGGCCAGGTTCTCCAAGCAGCTTCTCATGGTATTCGCCCCACCATGTCGGCGCCCCAGATCAAGATCTAGCAATGTGGCATGTGGAATCTCAAGATCATTAAGTAACCGCCAGAAATGCGCTACAAAACGTCCTCCTAGCGGGACGACAGGAACAAATGACGGGTCAAGTGGCACCCCCATATTTTCCGCTATTTTCGGAATGACGACGCGCTCTGAATCCCCTTCACCCAGGATTACAAATCGCGCAAAATAAAGTTCGGGGTATGCCTTTACGGCCAACCTGACATACACGCTGGCCTCAACATCATCTTCAGGCAGGGTCAGTTCTCGGATTGATGAGCACCGGACGCTCCGGTCCATACGACAATATCTCACTTCCTCCGGCTCTATCCGGCTCAGGATAGCCGGGGAATGGCTGGATAGTAGAACCTGTGCGGAAGGCAGTGCGCCGATCTCTCTCGCCTGCTTGATGATGCGAGACAAAAAGAACGGTGACAGGCTGTTTTCTGGTTCTTCGATGGCAAGAATCGTCAGGTGAATACGGCGTAACTTATCCTGTTCAAATGAGCTGTCATCAGCAGGCAAAGAAAAAGCTTCCCGCTCGCTTTCTAGCGTTGCCGCTGTAAGGGCGATATGGAACAGAGAGCGCTGTCCGTCACTCAGCTCGGACAAGCGGCGCTCCTGACCTTCTTCATCAGGCGTAAAGGTAAATTCGGCTTTACGAACAAGCTCCTCAAAACGGTTTTCGATGAGCCTTAAGCGCGGCTTACTGTCTGTATCAGCTTCATGGACCTGTTGCCAACGCTTCGAAAGACGCTCCAGCAGAAACTTCGACGGCTCCTCTTCCTCGAAACTGCTTTGGACCTGACCGGCATTATCAGAGCTTGCATCCCTAAATGCCGTCGACCATTTGGCAGCCTGCCATAACCGCCCTTTTAGAAGAGCGGTCACCTGAGTCGTCGCATCACGATTTGCCGGTAAGTAAATAAACTGGATCGAGGAGCGCTCTACAGCCTGAACCCTGGAACAATCATCCCATTCAAAATTATCATCCAGGACTCTTATCCAGCGTATATCCTCTTCAATTGCTCCTTCCGGCGTACCGTCATCTGTCCATGTTGCTTGTAGTCGTATCCGGGCCTTAAGGGGCTCTCCCTCACCGGAAGCTGCCATCTGATTGAAGAACTCCGGAACGGCATCAAGAGGAGAAGCGTCTTGCTCTTCCAGTTCAGGGAAGGCAAGTACCGCTTCGACAAACAGACTGTCGCCAGACTGCAGCTCCTGCCGGTCAATAGGTATGTGAAAATCCCGACGCTGTACCGACCGCTGCGCTAGTGATGTACCAAACAACCGGGACACAGCTTGCAGCACTGCCGTCTTTCCGGAACCGTTTCCGCCGACAAGTATCGTCAGTTCTTCCTCGAAATTTAGCTCGACCACCTCATGCCCGAAACAACGAAAATTCTGTAGTTTTATCTTCTCTATTTTCATCCCTGATTACCTTTTTGTAAGAGATGCCTTTACAAGTTAGCGAGCCCCCTAAATAACCCACTCATCAATCATATCAGCCCAGTCTTGCAACATAGATGTACGCTGATCACGATACTCCGCTTTGTTATACACCGCTCTCACGCCCTTCTGCTCATGAGCAAGGCATTTCTCAATCCAGTCAGTGTTGTAGCCAGCTTCATGTAGCAGAGTGCTGGCAGTGCGACGAAGGTCGTGGGGCCCAAACTTGGCGAGCGGCTTGCCTTCCTTCTGGGCCAATGTGTAGGTCATAGTCATCACCCGATTCAGGGTGGCGCTGCTCATGGGCAAATCTGAGTCGTAACGGGATGGCAGAATATAGCTAGAGCCACCAGAGAAGGTCTTCAACGCAATCAGGATGTCCAGAGCTTGTCTGGATAGAAACACCAGATGGGGTGACCGCCGCTTCATCCGCTCTTTTGGGATGGTCCAAAGGGCCTCACTGAAATTTATCTCGCTCCAAGTCGCATTTGTCAGCTCACTTTTGCGCACCATGGTCAAAAGCAGTAACTTTACCGCTGCACGTATGGAGGGCGATGTGCCAATCCGCCCCATATATTCATACATAAGCTGGATTTCTGCAGGCGACAAAGTTCGATCTCGCGGCTCAAATCTGGCAATGCTCGTTGGTCTAACAAGGTCAGCTGGGTTTTCAACCTTCTGCCCTCGCTCGATGGCCCAACGATAAATCTGTAGCACTATGTCACGGGTATGAACAGCCGTTGCTGGAGCCCCTCGCTCCACAATGGCATCCGTCAGCATGCGCAAATCTTCATGGGTGATCTCGGTCAGCTTCTGGTTGCCAAATTTCGTTTCCAGTTCCCGAGCATAGACAGAGCGACGCATATCACGGGTGGAGTCCGCCATCTGGTAACCTCGCAACCACTTTTCCGCCCAAGCACCAAATGTTTCAGCATCTTTTACCCGAGCCTTTTTACGAGCCTTCTCCTTAGCCGGAGACTTACCGTCGGCAACCATCCGCTTGGCTTCATTCAGTCGCTCGCGGGCTTCAGCCAAACTGATACCACCGACACCGTAGCGGCCAAAGGTGATCGTCTCTTGCCTGCCATTGATCGAGTAGTTGTAACGGAACGAGACCGAACCGGCGGGGGTAACAGCTACATAAAGGCCATCCCGGTCATTCACCTTGTAAAGTTTGTCCCTCGGCTTGAGGTTGCGTAGCTTGGTATCAGTCAGCAAAAGTCTTATCCTTCCTCGTATCCGATACCATGCTGAAAGATCACCCAGAAATTAGACAATAAAACCAATAAAAACAGTCAGTTAAATAAATGTCATACCATGAACATACAGGATCAAGCAGCATGGTATCGGCTATCACTCATGGTATCATGCCTCGATAATACCACCTTGAATGCCATACTCAAGTGGTGCTTCCCAATGCCATCCGTTGCCAGGACATGCCAAACACATAAACAAAAAAGCCCATGTAAACATGGGCTTAATCTTCTTTTCGTGCCGGTGAGTACCAGCTAATGCCTAACGGGTGATCATTCCCATTCGATGGTTGCGGGCGGCTTGCCGGAGACGTCGTACACCACGCGGGAGATGCCGTTGATCTCGTTGATGATGCGGTTCGACACGTGGCCGAGGAAGTCGTACGGCAGGTGGGCCCAGTGGGCGGTCATGAAGTCGATGGTCTCGACGGCGCGCAGCGCGATGACCCAATCGTACTTGCGGCCATCGCCCATGACGCCGACGGAGCGCACCGGCAGGAAGACGGCGAACGCCTGGCTGACCTGGTTGTAGAGGTCGGCCTTGCGCAGCTCTTCGATGAAGATGGCGTCAGCCTTGCGCAGCAGATCGCAGTACTCTTTCTTCACCTCGCCAAGGACGCGCACACCCAGACCCGGACCCGGGAAGGGGTGACGGTAGAGCATGTCGTAGGGCAGGCCGAGCTCGAGGCCGACGCGGCGCACTTCGTCCTTGAACAGCTCGCGCAGCGGCTCCACCAGACCCATCTTCATCTCTTCCGGCAGGCCGCCGACGTTGTGGTGAGACTTGATGACGTGGGCCTTGCCAGTGGCGCTGGCGGCGGATTCGATGACGTCCGGGTAGATGGTGCCTTGCGCCAGCCACTTGGCGTTTTTCAGCTTTTTCGCTTCGTCGTCAAACACTTCCACGAAGACGCGACCTATGGTCTTGCGCTTGGCTTCCGGCTCGTCGATGCCAGCCAGGGCTCCGAGGAAGCGCTCTTCGGCATCGACCTTGATGATCTTGAGGCCGAAATGATCGCCGAACATCTCCATCACCTGCTCGCCTTCGTTCAGGCGCAGCAGGCCGTTGTCGACGAAGACGCAGGTCAGGCGATCGCCGATGGCGCGGTGCACCAGCATGGCGACCACGGAGGAGTCCACGCCGCCGGAGAGGCCCAGGATCACCTCGTCGTCACCCACCTGCTCGCGGATGCGGGCAACGGCGTCGTCGATGATGGTGGCCGGGGTCCACAGGCATTGGCAGCCGCAGACGTCTTTGACGAAGTGCTCCAGCATGCGGGCACCCTGACGGGTGTGGGTCACTTCCGGGTGGAACTGCACACCGTAGAAACGCTTGGTCTCGTCGGCCATGGCGGCGTGGGGGCAGGTGCCGGTCTGGGCGATGGTGGTGAAACCCGCCGGGATCTCGGTGACCTTGTCGCCGTGGCTCATCCAGACATCCAGCAGGGCATTGCCGTTGGGGGCGATGGCGTCTTCGATGTTGCGCAAGAGGGCGCTGGTCTGGCCGGAGTGACCCAGCACTTCGACCTGGGCATAGCCGAATTCACGTTCGGTGGAAGACTGCACCTTGCCGCCGAGTTGCTCGGCCATGGTCTGCATGCCGTAGCAGATGCCAAACACCGGCACCCCGGCGTTGAACACGTACTCGGGGGCGCGCGGGCTGCCGGCCTCGGTCACGGATTCCGGGCCGCCGGAGAGGATAATGCCGTTGGGATTGAATTCGCGGATCTGCTCTTCGGTCACATCCCAGGCCCACAGCTCGCAGTAGACGCCGATTTCACGGACACGGCGGGCGATGAGCTGGGTGTACTGGGAACCGAAATCCAGGATCAGGATACGGTGATCGTGAATATTTTTAGTCATTTTATTCCTGCATCAGGCTGATGTTGTCACAAAAAGCGTGGGGATAAAAAATCATGGAGAAACGGGGCCGCAGCCCCGTTTCATCAGCCCATCCGGTAGTTGGGGGCTTCTTTGGTAATGGTCACGTCATGGACGTGGGACTCTTTCATCCCGGCGCCGGAGATGCGCACGAACTCGGCCTTGGTACGCATCTCGTCGATGGTGGCGCAGCCGGTCAGGCCCATGGAGGAGCGCAGGCCACCCATCTGCTGGTGGATGATCTCTTTGAGGCGGCCCTTGTAGGGGACGCGCCCTTCGATCCCTTCCGGCACCAGCTTGTCGGCGGCGTTGTCGGTCTGGAAGTAGCGATCGCTGGAGCCCTTGGACATGGCGCCGAGGGACCCCATGCCGCGGTAGGACTTGAAGGAGCGGCCCTGGTAGAGCTCGATCTCGCCCGGCGCCTCTTCGGTACCGGCGAACATGGAGCCCACCATGACGCAGCTGGCGCCCGCGGCGATGGCCTTGGCCACATCGCCGGAGAAGCGGATGCCGCCATCGGCAATCACCGGCACGCCGGTGCCTTCCAGGGCGTCAACGGCGTCGGAGATGGCGGTGATCTGGGGCACGCCCACGCCGGTCACGATACGGGTAGTACAGATGGAGCCCGGGCCGATGCCGACCTTGACCGCATTGACGCCGGCGGCGACCAGCGCCAGGGCACCGGCGGCGGTGGCGACGTTGCCGCCGATGATCTGCAGATCCGGATAGGCATCACGGGTCGCCTTGATGCGATCCAGCACGCCCTGGGAGTGGCCATGGGAGGAGTCAATCAGCAGCACGTCCACACCGGCTTCCACCAGGGCGGCGACGCGCTCTTCGTTGCCGGCACCGGCACCGACGGCGGCACCGACCCGCAGGCGGCCCTTGTCGTCTTTACAGGCGTTGGGCTTGCGCTCGGCCTTCTGGAAGTCCTTGACGGTGATCATGCCCTTGAGCTTGAAGTCGCCGTTGACCACCAGCACCTTCTCGATGCGGTGCTTTTGCATCAGGGCCACCACCTCTTCGCGAGGGGCCCCTTCGCGCACGGTCACCAGACGATCCTTCTGGGTCATGATCTGCTCGACGGTCTGGGAGAGATCAATCACGAAGCGCACGTCACGGCCGGTGATGATGCCCACCAGCAGGTTGCCCTCGGTCACCACGGGGTAACCGGCGAAACCGTTCTTGTGGCTCAGCTCCTTGACCTGGGCGATGGTCATGTCGGGACGCACGGTGACGGGGTCGCTGACCACGCCGCTCTCGTACTTCTTGACCTTGCGCACTTCGGCAGCCTGCTGCTCGATGGACATGTTCTTGTGAATGAAGCCGATACCGCCTTCCTGGGCCAGTGCGATAGCCAGACGGGCTTCGGTCACTGTGTCCATGGCAGCGGAAATCATCGGAATATTCAGGGAGATGGCAGACGTGAGCTGGGTGCGCAGGTCGGCGGTATTGGGGAGAACAGTGGAGTGGGCTGGAACCAACAGTACGTCGTCGAAGGTCAGCGCTTCTTTGGCAATCCTGAGCATGGCAATATCTCACCGTTGAGGAGTGGGGGTGTAAAATATTGCCGACAAATTTTACTCATGGTTTCCCGGTTGGTAAAGAAGTATTTTTGAATTTTTCATGGCATAGCCCGTTTTTAGACGGCCAAACCGCTAAAATACCCATCAATACAACCCTAACCATGGCGTTTTTCGCGACAAAAGGATCCTTTTTGCCCCTGAACAAATATTCGCCTGACGCCCTGTGTGGCTGTCTCCCGCGAGAGGGGCTCCCTCCCCCACTACCCCTCTCCCCCCTGATAGCGGCCCGGCTTGTGCCAGTTCATCAGCATGGCGTTCATGGCCAGCGCGCTTAAGGTGGACCAGAGCAGCAAGGGGAGCGGCAGGGTGAGCAGGGAGAGGGCAAACACCAGCACATCCAGCACCATCTGGCTCTTTCCCGCATTGATACCGGCGCGCCGTTGCAGCCAGAGCGTCACCACGCCGGTGCCCCCCACCGAGGCATTGTGGCGCGCCAGAGACAAGACCCCCATGCCGAGGAAGGTCCCCCCCACCAGGGCGGAAAACAGGGGATGGACATAGCTCACCGTCAGCAGCAGCGGCACCGCCTGGGTGGCCGCCGAGAGGGCAAGGTTGACGATCAGTGTCTTGAGGGTGAAGGCGCGCCCCATGGTGACGTAGCAGAACACCATGAAGGGCAGGTTCACCAGGAAGAAGAGTACCCCTATGGGCAGGCTGCTGACGTGGGCGAGCAGCAGGGCGATGCCCGCGATGCCGCCGGTGATCATGCCGGAGCACTTGAGCAGATTGAGCCCCACGGCGATAAACATGACCCCGAGCACCATGCCGTAGACATCGTCCTTGAGGGTGTGGGCCAGGGCCTTGGCTGCCGGCCCGGACGACATGGTCATTTCACCTTCCATATGACTCCTTAACCCGACTTGATGGTGGCATCCATTGCCCGAAAACCAGGCCGCTCCGGCGCCAAGGACGGCGGCCCGTTCACCTTGCCGCCCCCAGCCCCCAATCTTGCGACCCCCGCCCCCTGATGTCGCCATCATGGGGATGACAAGACACAGCAAAAAGAGCGCCAATCAAAACAAGAGTCCGGAATAGCATTAAAAATCGAATTTAAATTCTGAGATATCACCAAGGAACAGGTTGAACATGCCAACCCGGGGCGGAGCACCCATGCCTGACCAGCATCTTTGCCCGATTAATCCCAGAACATGTCGCCCTCCTCCCTTGTCAGCTCGCCTTTTTGGTTGATCATGTCGACAAGATGCCGCTTTGCAGCATGAATAATGCCTGTAACGGGGAGTGCCCGGGGGCGAGGCGACCTGTTTCTTCGGGGCGGGATCCAGAAGCTGATGTGGATGACATGCACCGCATCGGGGCAAATGCACCAATACAGAGCAATTGGGTGGCGCGGGTTTGCCTTGCGGCGCGGCGCAGAGGCGGCAAGGGCACCGCTTTGCTCATTGCTGTGAGCATTGCAATGAGCAGAGCATGAAATGACTCAGGCGGCGGAATGCGCCAGTCCCCTTCTATCTAGTCCCCTTCTCTCTAGTTCGCTGGTTCGCTAGTTCACTAGTTCGCTAGTTCGCTAGTTCGCTAGTCAAATCATCCAGCAACGCCCCCGCATCCAGAGCCCCATCAAGATGCGACATCTATTCAGGCATAGGCAGAAGGCGGAATAAAAAAGTCGGCCCCAAGGCCGACTCGCTGCACCCTGTGACAGGGCTTCCTTACTTGAGGTATTTGCCGTCAGCGCCCACCTTGCCCGGGCCGTTCAGTACCCAGATCCGCGCCGAGTAGGCGGGCACCGCGAAGCTCAGGCTGCCGTTGCTGACGCTCTGGCTCGCGCCGGTCACCGCGTCCGTGTAGGTGCCGTTCTTCAGGCCGCTCAGGCTTATCTGCTGGGCCGAGTTGGCCGCGAGGCCCACGGCGGCGTAGCTGCCCTCGGCGCTCAGATCGCGCACGAAGCTGATGCCGCTCCCCCACTCGTTCACCTGGCTCATGGGCGCTTTCTGCAGGGCGGGCACCGCCTTGCGGATCTGGTTCAGGCGCTTGATGTGCTGATAGAGCGGGTGACTCGGGGTAGCCGGGTTGTCGAGCACCTCCCCAAAGTAGGCGCGGCCGGTCTGATCCACCGTCATGGTGGCCCCGTCGATGTCCTGGGGCTTGCCGGCCTGGAACATCACCTCCTCCCCGTAATAGAGGGTCGGGATGCCCCGCGCCGTCCAGAGCAGGTTGTAGGTCATGGCCGCATTGCCCTCTTCCCCGCCGTAGCGGTACTTGAAGTCATTGTCCGGCCCCACGTCGTGGTTCTGGAAGAAGGTGATGAGCTTGGTGGCATCCCCATAGACCCAGTCCATGGCGAAGATCCCCCCTACCCCGCCAAAGTTCCCCCGGGTGACGTTGTCACGGAAGGTGGAGAACAGCGAGAAGTCCAGCACCGAGAGGCCGGAATCCCCACCTGCGCGGGGATCCGCCGGGTTGGCCGTGGTGCGGGTGTACCACCAGGGGCGGATCACCGCCGAGGCGTTGTCATTGGCCAGCTCCGAGCCCCAGCCGGTGCCCTTGACCAGGTTCTCGCCAAAGACGAACAACCCCGGCTTGTGGGCCTGCCAGTCGTGGACATAGGTCAGCAGCTCGTCCCGCTCGATGTGCTTCAAGGTATCGATGCGGATGGCGTCCACCCCCATGTCGAGATACTGACGGATGGCGCCGTTGAGATACTCCTTGACGTTCTGGTTGCCGGTGGCGAGATCGATGCAATCCCCCGCCATGTGCTTGCGCTGCAGGGCGAGCGGGCTCTCCCAGTCACCGCCGGACATGAAGCCGTCCAGGTGATACCAGGCGGGATCCAGGGTCTGGGCGTCGATGCCGAAGAAGCGGTTGGGGTTGTAGCCCGCACTCGGCACGGTGGCGCCGGTCTTGGGGTCCACCAGGGGCTGGGTGCCGGCCGGATCGGACTGGCAGCGGGCCTTGTACCAGTCGGGGGCCGCCGGGTTGTCGTCGTCACAACGGTTGGCGCTGGCGTAGTCCCCGAGGTTACCCTGATAGGGGCCGTTGTCGATGAGTCCCTGGCTCGACCCCGCAGGTACGTAGTATTTGATCGGCAGGCGATCGATCCAGGTCTTGCCGCGCAGGCCGTACTGGCTCGAGTGGTTGATCACCACGTCCTGGATCACCTTGAGCCCCTTGGCGTGGGCCGCCTGGATGAACTCGCGGTAACCCGCCCCCGGCGACTCCAGACGGGGATCGACCCGGTAGAAGTCGTAGGCGTGGTAGCCGTGATAGTCGAGGCCGGAGCGGTTCTCCACCGGCGGCGTCACCCAGATGGCGGTGAAGCCGAGATCCTTGATGTAGTCGAGCTTCTCGATGAGCCCCTTGAAGTCGCCGCGCCAGTGGGGGTCCCCGACCTTGTAGCGATCCCGGTTATGGTAATTGTTGCTCTCGTCCCCATCGTAGAAGCGGGCGGTCAGCAGGAAGTAGATGCTCTCGCCACGAAAATCGCCGCTCACCACCCCCTGCTCGCCGATACGGTATTCGAAACGCTGCTCGTGCTGATTGCCGCTCTCGTCCACCGCGAGGGTGCGGATCACCAGATCGGTGCCGCTGCCCTTGTCGCTGGCGAGAATGGCCTGGCCGGCGTAGAGGGGAGACGCCGTGGTGGGCTGGCTGCCGTCCGTGGTGAAATGCACGGCGGGGGCGCTGTCCTGATCGTCGCTCACCCCCAGGGTGATGGACTGGCTGTCCACATAGCTCCCCGGGGCCGGGGTGGCCGTCACCGTGGGGGCTTGCAGATCCGCACCGGCCAGGGTCTCCACCTCGATGGCCTTGCGCAGGCTGTCAAAACAGATGCGATAGCGGGTGTTGGTGCTGACCAGGTAATCCTGGGCCGGATAAGCTTCGGTCCAGTCCCCCTTGTGGTCAATCTTGAAGCGGGGGTTGCTGCTGCCAAAGGCCTGCTCGGTACAGAAGGTGGTGCCATCCTCGCTGGTCATGGGGGTGAGCCCCCAGTTGTTGGCCGTGCCCCGGAAGTACCAGCTGTCGCCGCTCGGTCCTGCCCCGACCACCACGCTCACGCTGCTGCTGCCCTTGGCCCCCTGATCGTCGGTGACCGTGAGGCCATAGGTGAAGATGCCCGCCTGAGCCGTATTGACGCTGATGCTTTCCGTGGTCTCGCCGCTGCTCCACAGATAGCCGGCAATCTGGCCGTCGGGATCCGTGGAGTCGCTGCCGCTCAAGGCGAGCGCATCCCCCAGCGCGACATTCAGGATGCCCCCCGGGGTGATCACCGCCAGCGGCGGCTGGTTGTCATCCCCAAGCGGCGCGATGCTGTAGGCCAGGGTCTGGTCGTTGACCTGGATGCGCACCGTGCCGGTGCCACCCCAGAAAATGTCGCCGCCACTTTGCTCCAGCACGCCGTCACCGTTGCTGTCGCCGAAGCTCGCGACCCAGTCGCCCGCCTGGTCAAACTTGAGGCGCTGGTTGGCTCCACCGTCCAGATAGGCCTCGGCCTGCCATAGATGATCCCCTACCAACGTCATGGGGAGGCTGGCCCAGCCGTTGAAGGTGCCGCGCACGTTGAGCTGCGCCAAGGTGCTGGCAAACCCCGAGGCCTCGCAACTCGCCACCGCCGTCGCGCTTACCGCCTGGGTGCTGGCGTTGATGCGGATCTGGTACGCCGTGTTGGCATTGACCCCATAGTCGGCAGCCGGGTAGCTCTGCTGCCAGTTGCCATACCTGTCTATCTTGAAGCGCGGGCCGCCGCTGGCGTCCCCGCTCACGAAGCGCTGGCAGGTATCAAAATTGACGCCGTCCGTCGACGTCATGGCGGTCGCCGCCCATCCATTCGCGGTGCCCCGGAAGAACCATTCCGCCGCCGTGCTCGGCGCCGTGATCAGGGTGCCCAACAATCCGGCCGCGAGTATCCATCTAGCCATTGATAGTCCTTTATTTTCATTGTGTTGTGTGTGATGCCTGTGTGCCCCGGCATGCCCCCATCCGCTACATTCCCGCCTTCGGATGAGCCCGACCAGTCTAGAGTCCCGAGTGACCAATTCATGGCCAAGGAGCGCAAAATGTGACCATGGTCGACCTCGCCATTGGCGGTATGTGATTGATAGCGCTTTCATTTCCTGGCATGGAGACGAAGGGGATGCACTCTCCAGAGGGTCGGGGGATAGGACGGCACGGCGCCGTTGCCATCGGGGGAGCTTGCCGCCATGATGCAATCCCCCTTGCCATCTCGGGCAACAGGGCGGTTCATTCAGGGAGAGACGATGAGACCATCGGATTACGGCAGGCTGCTGGCGCTGGCGGCCATCTGGGGTGCCAGCTTTTTGTTCATGCGTATCGCGGCGCCGGCCTTCGGCTCGGTCAACACCACCTTCCTGCGGGTCTTCTTCGCGCTGGTCGGGCTCGCCGCCATGCTCCTGCTGCTGCGCACCCCCATGCAGTTTCAGGGCAAGCTCAAGTCCATCATGGTGCTTGGCATCATCAACTCCGGCGTCCCCTTCCTGATGTATGCCGTGGCGGCCCTCTGGCTACCCGCGGGGTATTCCGCCCTCCTCAACGCCACCACGCCCCTGATGGGAGCCCTCATCGGCTTCTCCTTCTTCCACGAGGCGCTGACCTTGCGCAAGTGGGCCGGGGTCATGCTGGGGCTATTGGGCATAGGACTCATCACCACCACGGGGGAGGTCGACCTGAGCGGTCAACTGGCCATCGGGGTGCTGGCCTGCCTCATCGCCACCGCCTGCTATGGCTGCGCCGGCTTCCTGACGAGGCGCTGGATCACCGAGCGGGGCGGCCTGGACGCCAAGCTGGTGGCCTTTGGCAGCCAGATAGGGGCCGTCCTCTTCCTGCTTCCCTTCTTCGGCTACACCCTGGCGACCGGCCCCGCCGTCGACTGGGCCCAGCCTGGGGTCTGGGCCAGCGTGCTGGCGGTTGGCTTTCTCTGCACCGCCTTCGCCTATCTGCTCTATTTCAGGCTGATCGCCGACATCGGCCCCCTGCGCTCCCTCACTGTCACCTTTCTCATTCCCCCCTTCGGCATCCTGTGGGGCTATCTGGTGCTGGGGGAAACCCTCACCGGCGGCTTCGTGTTCGGCGGCGCCGTGGTCTGCCTCGCGGTCTGGCTGGTGACCAGCCCTGCCAAAGCCGTCGCAACCAAGGCGCAAGCCTAGGCTCCGCGTCATCTGCCGGACCATGGCTCGGCAGATGGCACAGGCAGACTGGAGCAAGACGCCGCTTCTGCCGCAGACACGGACTCGGCGGATGGGCACAACTGGGGTAAGATGTGCCCATCGTTTTCTCCCCGCCCCGGCGGACACCACAGCAGGGCCAGCCTTGAACCACCTCGACCAATCCAGCCAGAACAAGCAGCAGATCTTCACCGTCACCCGCCTCAACAGCGCCGTGCGCATGATCCTGGAGCAGGATCTGGGGCTGGTGTGGCTGACGGGGGAGCTCTCCAACCTGGCGATGCCAAGCTCGGGCCACTGGTACTTTTCCTTGAAAGACATGTCGGCCCAGGTGCGCTGCGCCATGTTCAAAGGCAACAACCGTCGGGTGCCGTTCCGGCCTCAAGATGGCATGCAGGTGCTGGTGCAGGCGCGAGTCTCCCTCTATGAGCCCCGGGGCGACTACCAGCTCATCATCGAGTCCATGCAGCCCGCCGGGGATGGCATGCTGGCCCTGCGCTTCGAGGAGCTCAAGCGCCGCCTCGGCGCCGAAGGGCTCTTTGACGAGGGTCGCAAGCGCCCCTTGCCTCGGGAACCCCGCGCCGTTGGGCTGGTCACCTCAGCCACCGGCGCCGCCCTGCACGACATGCTGACGGTGCTTGGGCGCCGGGCGCCGGATCTGCCCGTCTTTATCTACCCGACCCAGGTGCAGGGCAGCGCCGCCACCGCCCAGATCGTCTCGGCGATCCTGCTTGCCAACCGCCGCGCCGAGGTGGATGTGCTCATCGTCGGGCGCGGCGGCGGATCCCTCGAAGATCTCTGGTGCTTCAACGAGGAGGCGGTGGCACGGGCCATTGCCAACTCCGCCATCCCTGTGGTGAGCGCCGTGGGCCACGAGGTGGATGTCACCATCAGCGACTTCGCCGCCGACCTTCGCGCCCCCACCCCCTCAGCCGCCGCCGAGCTGGTGGCACCGGACAGAAGCGCCCGCGCCCAGCGCCTGGTGCACCTCAAGCAGCGTCTGGTACAGGCCATCTCCCGGCGCCAGACCGCCGCCCGCCATGGCTTCGTCCTGCTGCAAAAGCGGCTCGATCATCAGGATCCCAAGCGCCGGCTGGAGCAGCAATCCCAGCGCCTCGACGAGCTCGACCGCCGCTTGCAGCAGTACCTGCGCGATCGCCTGCACCAGGGGGAGCGGCGCCTGGCGGGCCTCGCCATGCGCCTGCAAGCCAGAAGCCCCGAGAAGCTGCTGGCCGCCGGCAAGCGCCGTCACCAGCTGGCCGAGGAGCGCCTCCATGCCCTGATGAGCAAGCGCCAGGATCTGGCCGCCCACCGCCTCGCCATGCTGGGAGCCCGGCTCGACGGCATCAGCCCGCTGGCCACCCTGGGGCGGGGTTACTCCATCACCCGCACCCCAAGTGGCGAGGTGATAAGCCGCGCCGCCCAGGTGAGTCCTGGCCAGCAACTGGTCACCACCCTTGCAGAGGGGGCGCTGCGAGTGCGGGTGGAGGAAGTGCACAACCCATGACTAAACAAGGGGGCCTTCAACTGGCCCCCTTTCGTTCCCTCCTCCTCTTGCCCCTGCCCGCTATACCGGCGAATGATGCCTGGTCCCGCCCGGATAAGCGGCGGGAGTTGCCGCCTCCCCTCCCAGGGGATTTGCCTGCAGATACTCGAACAAGCCCGCCTGCAGATTGACGTTCCAGAAACGCCCCGCCAGGGTCAGCGCCAGTGTCTCCCCAATCAGCTCGGCCAGGCCATGCTGTTGCCAGCGCTCAAAGAGCGGCAACAGATGCCCCCGCAAGGGGGGCGGCAAGCCCCCGAGGGCAAGCCAGCCGGTGTCGAGGCCACCGCGCAGCAGGCCGTCGATGGACGCGTTGGGATTGGGCCTCATCACCATGCCGGGGGCACGCACGCCGGCGGTCAGCGCCTCATGCCAGGACGCCAGATCCCGGCCATACATGAAGCCGTGGCTGTGAATCTTGCCCCCCGCCCCCGCGCCGAAGGGCAGGATCTCGGCGCCCCACTTGGCCATCTGGTTGTAGCGGCTCTGCTCGGCATCGGTGCGCCGCCAGTGGCTGCAGGAGAGTCGCTGCCAACCCCCCTGCTCCAGGGTGTGGGCGCCATAGGCATACATGGCCGCCCGCTGCTGACCATCGGCGGCCCAGCCGAGCCGGCCCTTCTCCTGCGCCCGATCCAGATGGGTGCCCTGCATGGGGATGAGCTGGTAGAGATCCACCCCGTGCACCCCGCTCGCCATCACATCCGCGATGTCTTGGCGCCACAGGGCATCATCCTGCCCCGGCAGACCGAAGATGAGATCCGCCACGATCACCGCCTCGTTGTGGCGGGTCAGCGCCGCCAGCCGGGCCAACACCGTCTCCCTGTCATCGAAGCGGGCCGCCTGCTGGCGCACGCGGGTATCAAAACTCTGCACCCCGAACGAGAAGCGGTTGAAGCCACCCGCCAGGGCCGTCTGCCACTTCTCGTCATCAAAGCCGTTGAGCCGCCCCTCCAGGGTCAGCTCCGCATCCGCGGTCAGGGGAAAACGCTGTATGGCATGGGCCAGGCGGGCGAGATCCGCCGCCACCATGTCGGTCGGGGTGCCGCCCCCCACATAGACCGCCGAGAAAGGCCGACTCTGGCCAAAGGGGGACTCGGCGGCCCGTTGCAGGCTGTCGCACAGGGCCGCCATATAGCGGCTCATGCGCGCCGGATTGGCGCCGTTTTCGAAGAAGTTGCAAAAACTGCAGCGCTTGCGGCAAAACGGGACATGGATATAGAGCGCCCGCTCCTGAGCCTCGCTCGGCCGCTGCCACCAGGCTCGCCAGCCGGCGTCGTCCAGCATCAGGGGGACGGCGGCGCCCCGGCTGGCATGGGCCGAGGTCTTGGCGGTGAAGGCGAACGTGAGGGGATCCGGGGTGGAACGCCCCGTCATGGTGGATGTCAGTCTCATCGGGGGTCTGCCAATATGGTGTTTATGCTAATGATAATTACTATCAACAATGCGATGACTTGCGCCAGATCAACTGAAGATCAATCACCACACCTGGCTACCCGTGGTTAACGCCACGGCTGGATCCCGTTAACAGAATCCTTACTAAAGATGCGGTAATGTGTGCCGATAGAGAACCATCACCGACGGGCAAGCCGCCCGCTCGGCTCCCCCCTTTCTGCCGCACGGATCCGGTTACCCATGAAAAACCTCTCCCTCAACTGGAAAATCTTTCTCCCCCTGGCCCTGGTGATAGGGGCCAGCTTCACCCTCAGCTTCGAGCTCTCTGCCTGGTTGCAGCGGGATCTCGCCCTGCGCCTGGCCGACGAGAAGGTGCAGAGCATGGCCAACAGCTACATGGATCAGCTCAACGTCATGATGGTGACGGGGGTCATTGCCAATCGGGCCCTGGTGCAGACCAAGATCAAGAGCGAGACCGGCATCACCCAGGCGCGTTTGATCCGCGCCCCCGCCATCAGCCAGCTGTTTGGCCCGGGTCACGGCGATCAGCAGATAGAAGATGAACTGGACAGGCGCGCCATCGAGCAGGGGGAGACGGTGCTGATCCAGCAGGAGAAGCAGCTCACCCTCGTCAAACCCTTCAAGGCCTATCAGGAGTATCGCGGCACCCAGTGCCTCACCTGCCATCAGGTGGCCGAGGGTACCGTCATGGGGGCCGTGCGCATCAGCTATGACCTGAGCCATATCTTTGCCGAGATCCGCCACAACAACTGGCTGCTGAGCGGCTGCCTGGGGGCAGTGTTCAGCCTGGGGTTCGGGCTGCTGTGGTGGGTGCTGCAACGGCATGTCAAAGGCCCCATTTACCGATTGCAGCGCACCATGATGCAGATGGCCAGGGAGCGGGACCTCTCCCTGCCCCTGGTCAACCACAGCCAGGATGAGCTGGGCCAGATGACCCGGGCGGTCGATGAGATGGTGCAGGGGTTTCGCCTCAGTCTGGCCGAGGTAGAGGGGGCCACCGCCCAGCTCTATCTGGGCTCGGATCAGATCCGCGAGGGGGCGGCACGTACCGAGCACGCGGCGCGCCAGCAGGAGCTGATGACGGTCCAGGTCGCCACGGCGGTGAGCGAGCTGGCGGCCAGCTCCCACGAGGTGCGCGAGCACGCCCGCCATAGCGCCGAGCTCTCCGCCCTCACCAACGAGGATGCGGCCCACACCAGCCGCCTCGCCCGCCATGCCATCACGGACATGGACGAGATGGCGGCCGAGATAGCCAGGGTCGATGCGGTGATCCAGCAGCTCGACAGCCGCTGCCTCGCCGTGGACGGGGTGCTGGAGGTGATCAAGGGGATCGCGGATCAGACCAATCTGCTGGCCCTGAACGCCGCCATCGAGGCGGCCCGGGCCGGGGAGCAGGGGCGCGGCTTCGCCGTGGTGGCCGAGGAGGTGCGTGCCCTCTCCAGCCGCAGCCGCAGCGCCAGCGAGGAGATTGCCGGCATGATAGCCGCCCTGTTGCAGGAGGCCCAGAGCGCGGTGGCCGTGATAGGGGATGCCAGGGTCAAGGCGAAGGAGAGCATAGGCAAGACGGAGGATACCCTGACGGCGATGCAGGCCATCATCACCCGGATCGCCAGCATCAATGATCTCAATGCCCAGATGGCGCAATCGGCCGAGGAGCAGGACAGGGTCTGTCAGGAGGTGGACGGCGCCGTCCATGAGATCCGAAGCCGGTCGAACGACACCCTCGGCCAGGCCCATGAGGCCAGCCTCGCCAGCACGCGCCTGGCCAGCCAGTGCCAGGCCCTGGAGGCCCTGCTCAAGACCTATCGCCGCTGATCCGATCGGGGGGCTTCTGGCGCGCAACGACGCCCACAAAAAAGCGCGACCGGGTCGCGCTTTTTCACTGATTTCAGGCTGTCATCAGGCGGCGTTGCGCTCGGCCACTGCCTCGGCCAGGGTACGCAGCAGGGTCTCGGTGTCGTCCCAGCCGATGCAGGCGTCCGTGATGCTCTGACCGAAGGTGAGTTGGCACCCTTCCACCAGGTCCTGACGTCCTTCCACCAGATGGCTCTCCACCATGACGCCGAACACCGCCTTGCTGCCGGCGCGGATCTGGCCCGCCACATCCTCGGCCACCCGCATCTGGTTCTTGAACTGCTTGCTGCTGTTGGCGTGGCTGAAGTCGATCATCACCTTCTGGGGCAGACCCGCCTTGTCCAGCCCTTTCACCACCTCGTCCACGTGGGCGGCGCTGTAGTTAGGCTCACGGCCGCCGCGCAGTATGATGTGGCAGTCCGGGTTGCCGGCGGTCGAGACGATGGCGGAATGACCGTACTTGGTCACCGACAGGAAGTGGTGGGGCGCGCTGGCGGCGCCGATGGCGTCAATCGCCACCTTGATGGTGCCGTCGGTGCCGTTCTTGAAGCCCACCGGGCAGGAGAGGCCGGAGGCCAGCTCGCGGTGTACCTGGGATTCGGTGGTGCGGGCGCCGATGGCGCCCCAGCTCATCAGATCCGCCACGTATTGCGGGGTGATCATGTCGAGGAACTCGGAGGCGGTCGGCATGCCCAGATCGTTGAGCTCGAGCAGCAGCTTGCGACCGATGCGCAGGCCGTCGTTGATCTTGAAGCTGTTGTCCAGATGGGGATCGTTGATCAGCCCCTTCCAGCCCACAGTTGTGCGCGGCTTCTCGAAGTAGACCCGCATCACGATTTCCAGCTGATCCTTGTACTGCTCGCGCAGCGCCTTGAGGCGCTTGCCGTATTCGACGGCGGCGACCGGATCATGGATGGAGCAGGGACCGATCACCACCAGCAGGCGCTGATCTTCGCCGGACAGGATCTGGTGGATGGCCTGACGGGATTCAAATACGGTGGAGACGGCCGCCTCGGTCGCCGGAAACTTCTCAAGCACCGCAACCGGAGGTAATAACTCTTTGATTTCACTAATACGAACGTCATCGGTTTGATGCTGCATACTTCGGCTTCCTGCTTGGCTAGACACATTGCTTGCACCAATCTAGCCCGAGGGGCCCGGGGGTGTAAATAGAAAATTACATCCCTTAATAAAATATTTTTAGGCCAGTGATTGCATGTTACAGGAATGCTGCTAGGGAGAGGCGAAATCAAAAAGGCCCGCTGGGTGCGGGCCTCGACGGGTCGTGATCAGACTGCGCAATCGGGAGATGCCTCAGGCATCCTGGCTGATGCTGGCCAGCTTGTCGAAATAATCGGGGAAGGTCTTGGAGGTGCAACCCGGATCATTGATGGTCACCGGGGTATCCGACAGGGCCACCAGGGAGAAGCACATGGCGATGCGGTGATCGTTGTAGGTGTCGATCTCGGCATGGTGCAACCGGGCCGGCGGCGTCACTTGGATGAAGTCGTGCCCCTCCTCCACCTCCACACCCAGCTTGCGCAGCTCGGTTGCCATGGCTTGCAGGCGATCCGTCTCCTTCACCCGCCAGTTGTAGATGTTGCGAATGGCGGTGGGCCCTTCGGCAAACAGCGCCGTGGTGGCGATGGTCATGGCCGCATCCGGGATCTGGTTCATGTCCATGTCGATGCCGTGCAGGGGGGCCTGCTCGGCCTCGATGAAGTCGTCGCCCCAGGTGATGCGGGCCCCCATCTTCTCCAGCACGTCGGCGAAGTGAATGTCGCCCTGGATGCTGTGCTTGCCGATCCCGGTCACCCGCACCTTGCCCTTGATGGCACCCGCCGCGAGGAAATAGGAGGCGCTGGAGGCATCCCCCTCCACCAGGAAGTCACCCGGGCTGACATAGGTCTGGTTGCCCTGGATGTAGAAGGTCTGGTAGTTGTCGTGCTCTATCACCACGCCAAACTGCTTCATGATGTGCAGTGTGATGTCGATGTAGGGCTTGGAGACCAGCTCACCCTTGATGTGGATGCGAGTATCGCCGGCCGCCATGGGGGCCGCCATCAGGAAGGCGGTGAGGAACTGGCTGGAGACGGAGCCGTCGACGTGTACGTCGCCGCCCCACAGCCCCTTGGCATCGATGGCCAGCGGCGGGAAGCCATCGCGCTTGAGGTATTGCACATGGGCACCGGCCTCGCGCAGGGCATCCACCAGATGGCCGATGGGGCGCTCTTCCATGCGCGGCTCGCCGGTCAGCATGTATTCGCCGGAACCCAAGCACAGGGCGGCGCACAGGGGGCGCATGGCGGTGCCGGCGTTGCCGAGAAACAGGGTGACAGGCTCACTCACCGCGAAGCTGCGGCCCAGCCCTTGCACCTCGCACACCGTCTTGTCGGCGGAGAGCTTGTACTTGACCCCGAGCTGGGTCAGCGCCGCCAGCATGTGGCGAATGTCATCGCTGTCGAGCAGGTTGGTGAGGCGGGTGGTGCCCCGCGCCAGCGCCGCCAGCAGCAGGGCCCGGTTAGACACGCTCTTGGAGCCGGGCAGATTGACCACCCCCTCGACCCGAGCAATAGGTTCCAAACGCAACGAATTCATAGCCTTCCTGTACCGATATCAAAAAACACCTGCCCGGACGTTAACAGCCAAGGGCAAGGAGGGCAAGGCTCTTGCTTGCCCCCTCTCCTCGCCGGCCCGCAGGGAGGGTGTCAAGGTGAAACGAGGCGGCGCCCCGAGGAGCGCCGCCCATAGAACTGGCCTCTGCCGCGCCCGGGACGCGGCGGCAAGGGGCATGCCCCTTGCACTCAACCGTGCTGCTTGGCGAAACGCTCCATGAAGCTCACCAGCGCCTCGACCCCGGCCAGAGGCATGGCGTTGTAGAGGCTGGCGCGCATGCCGCCGACGATGCGGTGCCCCTTGAGCGCCAGCAGACCGGCGGCCTCGGATTCGGCCAGGAACAGCTTGTCCAGACGGTCATCCTTGAGCTGGAACGGCACGTTCATGCGCGAGCGGCAGGCCAAGTCCACCTGGTTGGCGTAGAAGCTGGAGTCGTCAATGTAGCCGTAGAGCAGCTCGGCCTTGGCACGGTTGCGCGCCTCTATCTCGCCAAGCCCTCCCTGCTCTTTGAGCCACTCGAACACCAGACCGGCCAGGTACCAGGCGTAGGTGGGCGGGGTGTTGAACATGGAGTCGTGCTTGGCGGTCAGGGCATAGTCAAACACCGCGGGCACGTCGCTCCTGGCCTGGGCCAGCAAGTCGTCCCGCACGATGGCGATGGCCAGGCCAGAGGGGCCTATGTTCTTCTGGGCGCCGGCGTAGAGCACGCCGAAGCGGCTCACGTCCACGGGGCGCGAGAGGATGGTGGAGGAGAGATCCGCCACCAAAGGCACGTCCCCCGTGGCCGGGATGTCGAACATCTCTATGCCATCGATGGTTTCGTTCGGGCAGTAGTGAACATAGGCGGCATCGCTGCGAAACGCCGGGGTCGGCAGCAGCTGGCTCACCCCTTGCGCCGTCTTGGCCACGCCGGCATGGGTCAGGATGTCGCCATACTTGTGGGCCTCGTCCACGGCGCTCTGGGCCCAGACCCCGGTCAGCAGGTAATCCGCTTTCTTGTTGGCCCCTCCCAGCAGGTTCATGGGCACGGCGGAGAACTGACCGCGGCCACCGCCGTGCATGAAGAGCACCTTGTAGTTGGCGGGAATGGCGAGCAGCTCGCGCAAGTCGGCCTCGGCCTTCTCGGCCACCGCCATAAAGGGTTTGCCGCGGTGGGAAAGCTCCATGACAGAGGCACCCAATCCCTGGAAATTACAAAATTCGCGCTGAGCGCGCGCCATGACTTCGACCGGCAACATGGCTGGGCCGGCGCAGAAGTTGTAAACCTGTTTGCTCATGACACTTTCCGTGAGGTGGTAAAGAGTGGAAGACTCCCCCGTTTTTACACGAAACAGCGCCCCTTCGGCAAAGGCTTTTTGGGAGCTGGGTCAAGGTTTGGTGCCCCCTGCCCCGGGCCGGGCTGAGGAAATGTGATGGCGCGGCGCCGGCCGAGGGCTCCCCGGCTGGGGCTGGGCCAGGCGAGGAGAGCCGGGGAAGCCCCCCTTGCCTGGCCAATCCGCCCGGGCGGCTAGATCTTGGCGGTCAGCTCGGGCAGCAGGGTGAACAAGTCCCCCACCAGGCCGTAATCGGCAACCTGGAAGATGGGAGCCTCCCCATCCTTGTTGATGGCGACGATCACCCTGGACTCCTTCATGCCCGCCAGATGCTGGATGGCCCCCGAGATGCCGACGGCGATGTAGAGCTCGGGAGCGACCACCTTGCCGGTCTGACCCACCTGCAGATCGTTGCCGACAAATCCCGCATCCACGGCGGCCCGGGAGGCGCCGACCGCCCCTCCCAGCTTGTCCGCCAGGGCCTCGATCAAGGCGAACTGCGCTTTCGAGCCCAGGGCCCTGCCCCCGGAGACCACCACCCGGGCGTTGCCAAGCTCAGGGCGGCTCGACACCACCGCCTGGCGGGAAACCAACCGGGTGCGCGCCGCGATGACAAGGGGGGGCAGCGTCTCTATCGGCGCGCTCTCTGCGCCCTGCGGCGCCGCGCCGAAGCTGCTGGCCCGCAGCGTCATCAGCTTGATGGGGGCACTGCTCTGCACCCGGGCCAGGGCATTGCCCGCATAGATGGGGCGCACGAAGGTATCGGCCCCCTCGATGGCGGTCACCTCGGAGAGCATCTCCATCCCCAGCCGCGCCGCCACCCGGGGCAGCAGATCCTTGGCCGCGGTGCCCGCCGCCATCATCACATGGTGATAATCCCGGGCCAGGGCCGCGAGGGGCCCATCCAGGCCGTCGCACCACGCCTCTGCCAGCTCCGCCAGCAGCACCCGCGATACCCCTTGCAGGCGGGCCGCCTCTTCGGCGCCCTGGCCGGGATTCTGGCCAACCAGCAACAGGTGGATCTCCCCCCCCAGGAGGCCGGCAGCCCCCACCAGGCGCGCCGTGCTGGCAGTCAGGGGGCCTTGTGTTTGCTGCGCAATGATCAGTGTGCTCATCCCAGTACCTTCGCCTCGTGCTTGAGTTTGTCCACCAGCTCGTCCACCGAGCCGACCCTGATGCCGGCGCGCCTTGGCGGCGGCGCCATGACCCCGAGCAGCCGGGTCTGACCGGCGGGCTCGACCCCAAGCGCCGCAAAGGGCGCGCTCTCAATCGGCTTGCGCTTGGCCTTCATGATGTTGGGCAGGGAGGCAAAGCGCGGCTCGTTGAGGCGCAAGTCCACCGTCACCACGGCGGGCAGCCCCATGGCGAGGGTCTCCAGGCCGCCATCCACCTCCCGGGTCACCTGCATCTCCTCCCCGTCGAATGCCATGGCCGAGGCGAAGGTGGCCAGCGGCCAGTCGGTGAGGGCCGCCAGCATCTGGCCGACTTGGTTGTTGTCGGAATCGATGGACTGCTTGCCCAGCAGCACCAGATCCGGCCGCTCCCGCTCGCAGATCCCTTGCAGCGCCCGGGCCACGGTCAGCGGCTCGAGCCGCTCGTCGGTGACATAATGCAGCGCCCGATCGGCCCCCAGGGCCAGGGCATGGCGCAGCTGCTCCGCCGCCGCCTCCGGCCCCAGGGTCACCACCACCAGCTCGCTCGCCACCCCGGCTTCCCGCAGCCTCACCCCCTGCTCCACCGCTATCTCGCAAAACGGGTTGATCCCCATCTTGACGTTGGCCAGCTCCACATCGGAGCCATCGCTCTTGACCCGGATCCTGACGTTGTAATCGACGACCCGTTTGACTGCTACCAGCAGCTTCATTCGACCACTCCTTATCCCGCGTTTCCTCGGGGAGGCGACATACACGCCTCCCATCAACTATTGCGTGCCGAGAGTTTACAGACAGGTTTACGTTTACGTAAACTAACACCACTACCCTAGGCCAAGTCGAGAGCAGAGGCAAGATGGAACGAGAAGCAATGGAATACGATGTGGTCATCGTCGGTGGCGGGCCGGCCGGGCTCAGTGCCGCCATCGCCATCAAGCAGCGCGCCCCGGATTGCAGCGTCTGCCTGCTGGAGAAAGGTGCCGAGGTTGGCGCCCATCTCCTCTCCGGCGCCCTGCTCGATCCCCGCGCCCTCAAGGAGCTGCTGCCGGATCGCTGGCAAGAGGCACCGCTTGGCATCCAGGTGCAGGATGATCAGCTCTGGCTGCTGCGCAGTGCCCACGGCGCCAGTCACCTGCCCCACTGGGCCCTGCCCCCCAGCATGAGCAATCAGGGTTGCCACATCATCAGCCTGGGCAACCTCTGCCGCTGGCTCGCCAGGGAGGCCGAGTCCCTCGGGGTCGAGATCTACCCGGGATTCGCCGCCAGCGAGCTCATCGTCGAGGCCGGGGTGGTCAAGGGGGTGCTCACCGGGGATCTGGGGCTGGATCGGGCAGGCAACCCCAAGGGGGACCATGTGCCCGGCATGGCCCTGCTGGGCCGCTACACCCTGCTGGCGGAGGGGGCCCGCGGCCACCTCGGCAAGCAGGCGATCGCCCGCTTCGCCCTGGCCAGCCACACCCAGCCCCAGCACTACGCCATCGGCTTCAAGGAGTTGTGGCAGGTACCTGCGGAACAGTCCCATCCCGGCCGGGTGCTCCATGGCAGCGGCTGGCCCCTCGGCGGTCAGGATAGGAGCCATGGCGGCTTCTATCTCTATCATCAGGGGGACCATCAGGTGTCGGTGGGGCTCATCGTCGATCTCAATTACCAGAACCCCTGGCTCAGCCCGTTCGACGAGTTTCAGCGCCTCAAGCAGCACCCCCTCATCGCCGCCACCTTGCGTGGCGGTGAGCGCATCGGCTATGGGGCCCGCGCCATCACCAAGGGGGGCTGGCACTCCCTGCCCCGCATGGATTTTCCCGGGGGCCTGCTGCTGGGCTGCGACGCCGGGACCCTGGATTTCTCCCGCATCAAGGGGATACACGGCGCCATGAAGAGCGGCCTGCTGGCCGCCGAGACCCTGGCCCCCCATCTGGCCCCAGGGATGGCCGCTGGCCTGAGCCTTGCCCACTACCAGCAGGCCCTGGCCGCCAGCTGGCTCGGGCAGGATCTCAAGGGGGCGCGCAACTTCGGCGCCGCCCTGCACAGATTCGGCCCCCTGCTGGGGGGCGCCTTCAACTGGCTGGAGCAGCGCCTGCTGCGGGGGAGCGGCGGGCTCAGGCTGCTGGACAAGGGGGAAGACTACCGCGCCCTCAAGGCCGCCAATCGCTGCCAGCCCATCGACTATCCCAAACCGGACGGGCAGCTCAGCTTTGACCGGCTCTCTTCCGTCTATCTGGCCAACACCCAGCACGACAAGGATCAGCCCTGTCACCTGCGGCTGCAGGACGCCAGCATCCCCATCCAGGTCAATTTACCCACCTGGGCCGAGCCCGCGGTGCGTTACTGCCCGGCCGGGGTGTTCGAGATAGTCGAGACCGAGCAGCGCCCCAGATTCCAGATAAACAGCGCCAACTGCATCCATTGCAAGACCTGCGACATCAAGGATCCCAGCCAGAATATCGTCTGGACGCCCCCCCAGGGGGGATCCGGTCCCAACTACCCCAACATGTGATCCGACCAGGGCGGTTTTTTGGACAAACAGGATGAATATCAGCTGAATAGGCCCTGACATTGACGGCGAGCGCCTGTATAGTTCGCCGCAGTCAGGTTGCCCATCGGCCCCGCTATGCTTCATACGATCCCCTTCTCGTGATCGACGCCGCATGAACCTGTTCAACCATCCCACCCAAGACTTTAAGGGGGACAGATGATCACCGCCTACATCCTCAACAACAAGGTGCTCGACATCGTCACGCTCGGGCCTGACGACATCCTGCCCGACAACACGGTCTGGCTCGATGCCTACAAGCCGGACGGCGCGGAGCGAGAATGGTTGACGGGGCTCTTTCTGGAAGAGGTCCCCGACAAGGAAGAACTCGACGACATCGAGGCCTCCGCCCGTTTCTACTGGGACACGGATGGCCTGCACATCCACTCCCTGTTCCCCCAGCGCATCGGCCGTGACACCAAGGGTGTCCACGTCTCCTTTACCCTGCGCAACAACCTGCTGATCAGCATCCGCGAGGACGACATCGGCCTGGTGCGGCTGATGCGCCACTATATGCGCCAGGACAGGCTGGAGGTGGAAGATGCCCTGGATATCCTGCTGGAGGTGCAAAACCTCAAGGTCGAATACCTCTCCGATCTCATCGAAGATGGCTACAAGACCCTGGAGAACACCGCCGATCAGATCTTCGAGCCCGACCAGATCAACCCCATGCTCAAGGAGCTGATGGCCCAGGAAGAGGCCAACGGCCAGATCCGTCTCTCCCTGCACGATACCCGGCGTGCCCTGCGCTTCCTCAAGCGCAGCCTGCGCCAGAAGATGAGCAACGAACAGAACAAGTGGATCGACGAGATGCTCCACGATGTGGAGTCCCTGCTGCCCCACACCCAGTTCCTGTTCGACAAGATCAACTTCCAGCTCGAGGCCGCCATGGGGGTGACCAACCTGGAGCAGAACAAGGTGATCAAGATCTTCTCGGTGGCCGCCGTCATCTTCCTGCCGCCGACCCTGATCGCCAGCATCTACGGCATGAACTTCGGTCGCATGCCCGAGCTGCAATGGGAATATGGCTACTCCATGTCCCTGGTGCTCATGGTGATGTCATCCCTGGGCACCGGACTCTTCTTCAAGCGCAAGGGCTGGCTCTGACACCCACCCATCCCGAGCAAGCAGCGACAGGGGCCAGGGGCCCCTTCGTTTTTGTTTCCCCAGCCCCCCGACTGCCCGCTTTTTCACCCCCTCCTCTTGCAAGCCGGGCCGCCGTCCCCATATCTGCAACACCCTTGCTTGAACTGGCACCCCATGACCCTCTACCCCGACCACCGTTACGATGACCATGGCCAGCTGCGCCCTCCCCTCTGGTTCTGGCCCATCGCCCTGCTGCTGACCCGCGCCGTCTGGCTGTTTCTGATGGCAGGCGCCACCCGCCAGGGGGGCAGCGAGCTGCTGGCCCTGCTCTATCCCGAGCGCTGGAGCCTCTATTTGAGCCTGTTCACCGACCTGCCCGCCCTGCTGGCCCTGCTCGCCTGTGGCGGCACCTTCGCCAACCCGGATGGCTGGCGGGCGCGGCTGCGGCGGCTGAGCCCCCAGCTGCTGATCGTCTCCGCCCTCGGCGGCCTCGTCATGCAGATCCACGCCCTGATGAGCCTGGGCTGGCAATTCAGCTGGCTCAACGCCCTGGTGCTGATCGCCAGCCTGTGGAGCCTCTGGTACCTGCTGAGAAGCCGCCAGCTTAGGGAATACGCGGCGGACAGGCCCCATGGCCCGGATGCCTGATCCGGGTGACGCTCTGATCATGAAGGAGCCTGCTCTGGCGATCAGGCCATCCCGGCCTGGAGACGCGGCTCAGTTGAGGGGGGTCACCCGGATGGCCAGGGTCTGCTGGCGCGCCGTCTGGCCCAGGCTTGCTCCCAGGGCACTGCCCAGCCCCAGGGTTTGACCCTGCCGGCTGTCGGCCAGGGCCCCCACCTCGGTCCACTGACCCGGGACGGCGTCCAGCTCGGTCGCGCTCTGGCCATGCTCAGGCACCCCCTGACCCAGGCTCGCCTGTTCGCTGGCGAGCCGGATCCGCACTCGATCCCCCACCAGGGTGGCGCTGGCATAGAGGCCGCTGACAATGGGCAACAAAGCCGTCACCCTATCGCCACGCCAGCGATAGAGGCTGACGGGCCGATAGCTGCCCAGCTGCAACAGCACGGGGCGCCCGGAGAGCCCGCGGATCTGCCAGGCCTGCTGGCCCTGCTCGCTGCCCTGGCCCAGGGCCAGCCCCGCCCGCCAGTCACCATCGCCACCTTGTCCGGCCCCCAGGCTGGCCCCCTGGGTATCGTTGTTCTGGGCCACCCGCCACTCGATGAGCAGCATGGCGGGGGGCTGATTGAGCCGCGCCACCAGCGCCTCGGCCTCCTGCAGCTGCTGCGCCGTACCGCTCAGCACCAGCTGATTGCCCATGGCGCTCACCCCCAGCGCCGGATAGAGGTCGCGCAGGCTGCGCACCATGGCTTCGGCCTCGAAGACGGTGATCACCTTCACCTCCGCCAGTGCCGGGCCCGCCAGCAGCCCCAGCAGCAGGCAGAGCGATCCCACCCTTTGTTTGATTTTCATATGGCACTCACCTCCCTCTCCTTTGCTCCCGCAAGGCTCAACCCTGGCGGCCCGCTTTGCCAGCGGCTGGGTAAAAAAAACCGCCGAACTGAAGTGAACCCCGAAAGTTGGACACCCAACGAGTAGGGGTTCTTCGTTTCTATGGGAAAGCAAAAATACTCGACCGACTTCAAACGTCAGGTCGTTCTTCACTATCTCAACGGTCATGACGGTGCC
>NZ_JBKISU010000014.1:0-113156 GCF_050266975.1 Aeromonas sobria | reverse complement strand
CCCAAACCAATGGCAAGGCAGAGCGCTTCATTCAGACAGCCCTGCGAGAGTGGGCCTATGCACGGAGCTATGACTCGTCAGAGCAACGGGCAGAACACCTGCAACCGTGGCTGCATGAGTACAACTGGCATCGTCCTCATGCCAGTCTGGGCTACCAGCCCCCCATCAGTCGTCTTCAATCCGTGAACAACCTGGTGGGTTTACACACCTAGCGCGGCGGCGCACAACAAAAAGCCCTCGCAGTGCGAGGGCTTTTTCGTGGGGTAGGGTTATCAGGGCACCACGGCGACGTTGACGCTGCCATTGCCCTGGGTCAGGCGAACCCTGGCGCCGGGCACGAAGGTGGGGCTGGCCTTTTGCACCACCACTATGGTGTTGCCGCTGTCTTGCTTGATCTCGAGCTCGACGCCATCGACCTGATTGAGCTTGTCACCGGCGGCCTTGCCCGCGGCGGCCCCGGCGATGGCGCCCCCTGCGGTGGCCAGGCTGCGGCCCGTGCCGCCGCCAATGGTGCTGCCGAGCAGGCCGCCGACCACGCCGCCGCCTATGGTGCCGAGGATGGAGTTCTCCTCCGCCTGGATCTTGACCGGACGGGTGGAGAGGATGGTGCCGTAGTTGACGGTCTGCACCTGCTTGGCCCTGTCTTTGGTGTAGACATCGCCGGAATAGACGTCGCTGTTGGCACAGCCTGTGATGGCGGTGGCCAGCAGGAGGATGAGGGTCAGTCGTTGCAACATGATGGTTCTCCTGAACTTGACTACAAATTGGGCTCTCGGGGCCACTCTACCCCTCTCTTCGCCAGGATGGCACCCCAAAAGTGTAACCAAGTATGTGCCATGGCAGGGATTCAATCAGGAGGCTGGCCGGATATTTGCCATCCGGGGCGCCGGGGTCCCGTCATGGTCTGTCGCGAGTGTCCTGCGCCTGGGGGACGAGCGCATGTTCGAGCAGGCATCTTGCTTCCCCGGGGCCGAAATAGGCATCATCCCGGGCCAGCTCGCGGTAGCCGAGCCGCTGGTAGAGGCGCCGGGCCGGGTTGGCCGGATCCACCGTCAGGCGCACCCGGCGGCACCCTTGTGCCATCAGGGTCTGCTCCAGGCGGGTGATGATGGCCGCGGCCAGGCCGAGGCCGCGGGCCTGGGGCAGCACGGCCAGGGAGAGCAGCCAGCCCTGGGCGCCCTCTTGCCCCACGCCGCCCAGGCCATAGCCGAGCAACTGGCCATCGCGCTCGGCCACCAGCAGCAAGTCCGGCCACAGATCCATGGCCTGACGAAAGAAGAAGTCGGGGTAGACGGCGTCACCGAATACCTGGCGCTCTATCTGCCAGATGGCGTGCATGTCGGCCGGGGTGGCGACTCTAAGGATGGGGGTCACGGGATCTCCTCGGTGAATGGGCCGCCGATGAGCGACACTCGGCCGGCAAGGGTAGCCCCTGCCCGGAGGGGATTCAAGGGAGCGGGCGATCCCGATCGCCTCGCAACAAAACAGGGCCCGAAGGCCCTGTGGTAGTGGCATCGCCTCAGAGGAGGCGGGTGGCCTGCTCCAGCCAGGCGAGATCCTCGCCCTCCAGCAGCGGGCTCAGCCTGCGATAGACCTCGGCATGGTACTCGTTGATCCAGCGAAACTCGGCCGGGCTCAGCAGGTCGCGGTCGATGAGACGCGTATCGAACGGCACATAGGTCAGCCGCTCGAAGCCCAGCATGGCCAGCTCCCCCTGGCTGGGCAGTTCGACCACTATCTCCAGGTTCTCGCAGCGAATGCCGAAGGCGTCCTCCCGGTAGTAGCCGGGCTCGTTGGAGAGCACCATGCCCGGCATCAGGGGCACCAGGCTGCCCTTGGGGGAGATGCGCTGGGGACCCTCGTGCACGCTCAGGAAGTGGCCGACCCCGTGGCCTGTGCCGTGGTCATAGTTGTAGCCGGCCTGCCACAGGGGCATGCGGGCCAGCACGTCGAGCTGGATGCCCGAGGTGCCACGGGGGAAGCGGGCCTGATCCAGGGCGATGTGGCCCTGCAGCACCCGGGTGAACATGGCCTTGTGCTCGGCGCTCACCTCACCCACCTTGACGGTGCGGGTGATGTCGGTGGTGCCATCAAGATACTGGCCACCGGAGTCCACCAGATAGATGGCATCCTGGCCGAAGGGGCGCGGTACCCCGTTGGTGTGGCGATAGTGGCACATGGCGGCATTGGGGCCGAGCGCGGAGATGGTGTCGAAGCTCGGCTCGACATAGTGCTCTTGCTCCTTGCGAAAGGCCTCCAGCTGGTCGGCCAGGGTGCCCTCGTCCACCCCGTCGAACTCGCCGCTGGCGATCAGCCGATCCAGCCAGGCGAGGAAGCGGGTGACGGCGACACCGTCGCGCAGGTGAGCGGCGCGCATGCCCGCCAGCTCGGTCTCGTTCTTGCACGCCTTGGGCAGCATGGTGGGATCCTGGCCCGCCACCAGGATGGCGCCAGCCTCTTCCATGGTGAGCTGGGTCCAGGCATTGGCGCTGTTCGGGTCTGCCAGCACCCGTTGCTGATCGCTCCCTATGCGTCTGAGCAGGGCGCCCAGCTTGTCGATGGGGTAGACGGAGACATCCTGCCCCGCGTGCTGGCTGAAGGCGATGCAGTCCAGCTTGTCGGTATCGACGATGAAATCCATGCTGGCATTGGCATAGAGCACGGCAAAGCCCAGCACTACCGGCAGGCGCTCCACGTCGCGGCCTCTCAGGTTGAGCAGCCAGTTGATGGGTTCGGCCTGGGTCAGCAGCACCGCATCCAGGCCGCGTTTGCGCAGATCGCTCGCCAGCAGCTCGCGCTTGGCCTGGCTCGACTGGCCCGCCAGCGCCTCGCTGTAGAGGATGACCGGATGCTTGCCGGGGGCGGGGCGATCGGTCCAGTGCAGGTCGATGGGGTTGTCGGTGACGGCGACGAGCGCGATGCCGCGCTCGCCGAGCTGGGCCTTGGCGCTCTGGTACCAGGTCAGGCTGTGCAGGCGGGGATCGAAACCGACCCGGGCGCCGGGTTCCAGCTGCTCAGTGAGCCAGCCGACGTGGGGATCATCGACCAGGTGCAGGAAGGCAAAGGTCTCGGCCGGGCTCTGCAATCTGGCCTGTACCGTGTAGCGGCCATCGACGAACAGGGCCGCCTGCTGGGGCAGTATGATGGCCAGACCCGCCGAGCCATTGAACCCGGTCAGCCAGGCGAGGCGTTCGGCATGGGCCGGAATGTATTCTCCCAGATGTTCGTCATCATGGGGCACGATGAAGGCGTCCAGCTCCTGCTGGGCCAGGGTGGCCCTGACCTGGGCGACGCGGGCTGCAATGATCTCGAAATGGTTCATATCGTAATTGCCAGATGGTTGGTCGATGAGAGGGTTCAGCCGGGTTTGCCGCGGCTCAGCATGTGGCCGACGGAGTGGCCGGCTGCCTGTATGTGCTGCTTGAGCAGGACGGCGGCCTCGTGTTTGCGCCTCGCCCGGCACAGGGCCAGCAGCTCGGCGTGTTCACGCTCCGCCTTGTCTACCCCGTTCTGGGCAAACAGCAGTTCGAAGCGCACGTAGCGATCGCAACTCAGGTTGATCTGGGCGATCAGCTCCATCGCCTGGGGGCGATTGGCGGCCCGGTAGAGGGTGGCGTGGAAGCTGTGATTGAGCTCGGCCCAATGCTCGACCTGGGTACCCGATGCGAGCGCGGCATCGAACTGATCGAGAATGGCCTGGGCGTTGACGAAGGTCTCCTCCGTCATCAGATCGACGGCGTGAAACAGGGTATCGGCTTCCAGCAGGGCCCGCAAATAAAAGAGCTCGGCCACGGAGTCCGGATCCAGCCGGGTGACCACGGCGCCGCGATGGGGCTCGAACTTCACCAGCCCCTGGGCCTCCAGCTGCATCAAGGCCTCGCGCACCGGGATGCGGCTCACCGCCAGCTCCCTGGCGATGGCGTCCTGACGCAGGGGGGCGCCGGCGGGGAAGTCGCCCCGCAGTATCCTGGTCCTCAGGCTGTCCGCCACCATCTGGGTGCGGGTCTTGTAGGTCGGGCTCATGGTGGCATCGGGGGCAGGTTGCAAAATTGTATATTGTATAAAGTGTGGCTGAATCTAACGCGCGGGCGTGCCCATGGCAAGGCTGGCCGGGGGAATTGCCGCAGCGAGGCGAAAAAAAGACCGGCCAGCTGAGCTGGCCGGTCTGGTCATGGGCGGCTGGGGTCGTTACAGCTGGGGACCCGCGGCGACCAGGCGCTTGCCTTCGTCGTTGTCGGTGAAGCGCTCGAAGTTCTTGATGAAGCGCCCCGCCAGATCCACGGCCTTGGCATCCCACTCGGCTTGGTCGGCATAAGTGTCGCGAGGATCCAGGATGGCCGGGTTCACGCCCGGCAGCGCGGTCGGCACTGCCAGATTGAAGATGGGCAGCACCTTGGTGTCGGCCTGCTCAATGGAGCCATCCAGGATGGCGTCTATGATGGCGCGGGTGTCCTTGATGGAGATGCGCTTGCCGGTGCCATTCCAGCCGGTGTTGACCAGATAGGCCTCGGCGCCGGACGCTTCCATCCGCTTGACCAGCTCTTCACCGTACTTGGTGGGGTGCAGGCTGAGGAAGGCCGCGCCGAAGCAGGAAGAGAAGGTGGGGGTCGGCTCTGTGATGCCACGCTCGGTACCGGCCAGCTTGGCGGTGAAACCGGACAGGAAGTGGTACTTGGTCTGCTCCTTGGTCAGCTTGGCGACCGGGGGCAGCACGCCGAAGGCGTCGGCGGTCAGGAAGATCACCTTGGTGGCATGACCCGCCTTGGAGACCGGCTTGACGATGTTCTCGATGTGATAGATGGGGTAGGAGACCCGGGTGTTCTCGGTCTTGGAGCCATCGTCGAAGTCGATGGTGCCATCGTCGGCCACGGTCACGTTCTCCAGCAGCGCATCGCGGCGGATGGCGTTGAAGATGTCCGGCTCGGCCTCCTTGGAGAGCTTGATGGTCTTGGCGTAGCAGCCTCCTTCGAAGTTGAACACGCCGTCATCGTCCCAGCCGTGCTCGTCATCGCCGATGAGCTGACGCTTGGGATCGGTGGAGAGGGTGGTCTTGCCGGTGCCGGACAGGCCGAAGAAGATGGCCACGTCCCCATCCTGACCCACGTTGGCGGAGCAGTGCATGGAGGCGATGCCGCGCAGGGGCAGGAAGTAGTTCATCATGGAGAACATGCCCTTCTTCATCTCGCCACCGTACCAGGTGCCGCCGATGAGCTGGATCTTCTCGGTCAGGTTGAAGGCGACGAAGTTCTCGGAGTTGAGACCCTGGGCCTGCCAGTTCGGGTTGGTGCACTTGGCGCCGTTCATCACCACGAAGTCCGGTTTGAAGCTCTTGAGCTCTTCCTCGCTCGGGCGGATGAACATGTTCTTGACGAAGTGCGCCTGCCAGGCCACTTCTGTGATGACGCGCACCGCCAGCCGAGTATCCGGGTTGGCACCGCAGTAGCCGTCGATGACGAACAGACGCTTGTCGGAGAGCTGCTGGGTGACCAGCGCCTTCAGATCTGCCCATACCGCAGGGGTGATCGCCTTGTTATCGTTCTTGCCCTGGTCAGACCACCACACGGTATCCTGGGTGGTGCCGTCTTTGACGATATATTTATCTTTCGGGGAACGACCGGTAAAGATGCCGGTGTTGACATTGACGGCGCCAAGTTCTGTCACCACCCCGCGCTCGAAACCTTCGAGATCGGGACGAGTCTCTTCTACGAACAGTTGCTCATAGGAGGGGTTACGCAGGATTTCCACGGCATTATGGATGCCGTATTGCTCCAGTTGTAATCCTTGGGCCAGGGTGGGTGCTGCCACGATTGTCATTGTATTCTCCTGGGTTCAGAGGTGTGTAGGGTTCTATCTGGCATCAACTCTACCACCTAGGTAGTAGAATTTAGCGACCTTCATCAAAGTTTATAAAGTAGGGTATTTTTTTATTTTTTAAGTGAAAGGCGGGTTTCCCCGCCTTCATTTAGTGTAACTGGTTTGCATCATTACCGGGAGCCCCGCTGAACAGGGTTTCGACATCGATCGCATCAAAAGGATAGTGAGCCCCGCAGTAGTCGCAGTGCATCTCTATCTTGCCCTGCTCCTGCAGCATATCGAGCACCTCTTCCTTCTCTATCTGCAGCAGGGCGCCCTCGCAACGCTCCCGGGAGCAGGTGCAGCGGAAGGCGACGGCCTGGGGATCGAACACCCGCACCTTGTCCTGGTGATAGAGGCGATAGAGGATCTCCTCGGCCTCCAGACCAAACAGCTCCTCGTCCTTGATGGTGGCGGTGAGCTGGGTCAGGTGCTCGAAATCTGCGCTGTGATCCTCGCTCTGGGCGGGCAGCTCCTGCAACAGGATGCCGGCGGCGCGGGGGGCGCCATCCAGGTGACCGGTGCGGATCCAGAGCTTGGTGGCCAGCTGTTCGGACTGGGCGAAGTACTGCTCCAGGCAGCCGGCCAGGGTGTCGGATTCCAGGGCGATGATGCCCTGATAGCGCTCACCCTGTTCCGGGGTGATGGTGATCACCAGCTGGCCGTTGCCGATCAGGCTCTGCAGCTTGCCATCGCTCGGCAGCTCTCCCTCATGGCGGGCCACGCCGCGCAGCTGCTGGTTGTGGTCGCCGTTGATGACGGCCAGACGCACCGGGCCGTCCCCCTGCAACTGCACCGTGATGGAGCCTTCGAACTTGAGGGTGGCGGTCAGCAGGCTGGTGGCCACCAGCAGCTCCCCCAGCAGGTGCTGCACCTGTACCGGGTAGCTCTGCGCCTCGACCACATGGCGGTAGGTGCTATCCAGCTGGACCAGCTCACCCCGCACTTCGTACTCTTCAAACAGATAGCGATACAGCAGATCTTGGTGACTCATCTCATCTTCCTTCGGGGTGGTAATGGCTTGGACGCCCGGCGCCTCGCGGCCGGGGGTGAACTTTCTTGGGTCCCTGTCGTCATACAAGGGTCATGGGGTTGGCTCAGGATTGCTTGACCCGGATCAGCTGGCGGCGCTCCTGCTTGTCGGGACGGCGCTCCGGGCTCGGTGCAAACTGGCTGTTGAAGCGGCGCGCCTCGGCGTTCTCGGCCCGGCGTTTGAGGCTCTCGGCCGTCTCCTCGTACATCAGCTGGGCCAGGGGGGCCGATCTTCGCTGCTCGCACAGGGTCAGCACCCGCACTTCCCGTTCGTCCTGACCCTGCCAGAAGCGGATCAGGGCGCCGACCTCGACCGCCTTGCCCGGTTTGCTGCGCTGGCCGTTGTAGTGCACCTTGCCGCCGTCGATCTGATCCCGGGCCAGACTGCGGCTCTTGTAGAAGCGGGCGGCCCAGAGCCACTTGTCCAGACGCAGGGAGGATTCGGGCGAAACGGCTTTGCTCATGACGGGCTCCGACGATGTGATATGGACGCCGATTATACCAGAGCCGGGGCCCAGGATTGAATCTGGGCTGGCTGTCAGTGACGGCGCGAGCATTTTTGGCCATATTGCGCATGCGGTCAGTTGTCTCCCGGGCCATTGCCGTACACAATAGCTGACCGATTTGGATAGAAAATTATTTTGAGAAACATGACGCTACCGTTCAAGGATGACTTGCTGTCTACCTTGCTTGCCCTGGGCAAGCGGCTGCCCCTTGCCCGTCTCAGCCAGTGGCTGTTCTGGGGCCTGCTGCTGCTGCTGGCGCACCAGAGTGCCGGATTGACCTGGCGACTGCTGTCGCTGGCGAGTCCTGAGCAGCCCGTTGCCTGGCAACCGGGCACCGTGGGGCCAGGAGGTGGCCGTCAGGGCACGGACCTGGTGCCCCTCACGCGTCTCGCCCTGTTTGGCCGCGCCGAGCTGGCCAAGGCCCAGACCCGGGTGGCGGCCGATGCCCCCAAGACCCAGCTCAACGCCCAGCTCAACGGGGTGCTGGCGAGCTCGGATCCCGCCAAGTCCATCGCCATCATCGCCCATGGCGGCAGCCAGAACTCCTACGGTATCGATGACTATATAGATGGCACCCAGGCCCAGCTGCGGCAGGTGTTTGCCGATCGCGTCATCATAGCGCGCAACGGGCGCGACGAGACCCTGATGCTGGACGGTGAGCAGTATGGCAAGCCGGTCCCGGCGCAGGAGCAAGCGGGGGGCAGGCTCGATGAGGTGCGGGGCGCGCTGATGAGCAACCCCGGCAAGCTGACCGATTACCTCAATATCTCCCCGGTGCGGGTCGATGGCCGCATGACGGGTTATCGCCTCAATCCGGGCCGGGACCCGGAACTCTTCAACCAACTCGGCCTGGTCGCCAATGACCTGGCCGTCAGCATCAATGGTCTGGATCTGCGGGATAACGCCCAGGCCATGCAGGCGATGCAACAGGTGGCGAGCGCCACCGAGATGACAGTGACGGTCGAACGGCAGGGACAGCTGTATGACGTCTATGTCGGCTTGTCAGAATAATGATCCGGAGTAGTGCACGCATGAGAAACAAAGGGAAAGGCTGGCGCCTGGCGTCTGTGGCGGCGGCCTTGCTGATGACGGGCTCCGTCTGGGCGACCGAATATTCTGCCAGCTTCAAGAACGCGGAGATCGAGGAGTTCATCAACACGGTTGGAAAGAACCTCAATAAAACCATCATCATAGAGCCCTCTGTGCGCGGCAAGATCAACGTGCGCAGTTACGATCTGCTCAACGAGGATCAGTACTATCAATTCTTCCTGAGCGTGCTGGACGTCTATGGTTTCGCCGTGGTGCCCATGGACAACGGCGTGCTCAAGGTGGTGCGTTCCAAGGATGCCAAGACCTCGGCCATCCCTGTGGTGGACGACCGCAACCCGGGCACGGGGGACGAGATGGTGACCCGGGTGGTGCCGGTGCGCAACGTCTCGGTACGCGAACTCGCCCCCCTGCTGCGTCAGCTCAATGACAACGCCGGCGGCGGCAACGTGGTCCACTATGAACCCTCCAACGTCCTGCTCATCACAGGCCGCGCCGCCGTGGTCAATCGCCTGGTGGAAGTGGTGCGCCGGGTCGACAAGGCCGGGGATCAGGATGTGGACATCATCAAGCTGAAATACGCCTCCGCCGGCGAGATGGTGCGGCTGGTGACCAACCTCAACAAGGAAGGCAACGCCCAGGGCGGCAATGCCGGCTTCCAGCTGACCCCCAAGGTGGTGGCGGACGAGCGCACCAACTCGGTGGTGGTCAGTGGCGAACCCAAGGCGCGGGCCCGCATCATCCAGATGGTGCACCAGCTCGACCGCGACCTGCAGAGCCAGGGCAATACCCGGGTCTTCTACCTCAAATATGGCAAGGCCAAGGATCTGGTGGATGTGCTCAAGGGGGTCAGCTCCAGCATAGAGGCCGACAAGAAGGGCGGCACGGCGGCAGCCGGTGCCGGCAGCAGCATAGGGGGCGGCCAGCTCGCCATCTCGGCGGACGAGACCACCAATGCCCTGGTGATCACCGCCCAGCCGGACGTGATGGCGGAGCTGGAGCAGGTGATCGCCAAGCTCGACATCCGCCGTGCCCAGGTGCTGGTGGAGGCCATCATAGTGGAGGTCGCCGATGGCGACGGCCTCAACCTCGGGGTGCAGTGGGCCAACACCAATGGCGGTGGCACCCAGTTCACCAACACCAATCTGCCGATCGGCAGCGTGGCGGCGGGGGCCATCGACTACAAGGAGAATGACGACATCGACACCCTGAGCAGCCTGGTGGGCAGCTTCAGCGGCATGGCCGCCGGCTTCTATCAGGGGGACTGGGCCATGCTGGTGACCGCACTCTCCACCAACACCAAGAACGACATCCTGTCGACCCCGAGCATAGTCACCATGGACAACAAGGAGGCGTCGTTCAACGTGGGTCAGGAGGTGCCGGTGCAGACCGGATCCCAGAGCTCCACCTCGGGGGACAACATCTTCAACACCATAGAGCGCAAGACGGTGGGCACCAAGCTGGTGGTGACACCCCAGATCAACGAGGGGGACTCCGTGCTGCTCAATATCGAGCAGGAGGTCTCCAGCGTGGCCCAGACCCAGGCCACCGGCACGGCGGATCTCGGCCCCACCTTCGACACCCGCACCGTCAAGAATGCGGTGCTGGTCAAGAGCGGCGAAACCGTGGTGCTGGGGGGGCTGATGGACGAACAGACCAAGGAGCAGGTCTCCAAGGTGCCCCTGCTGGGTGACATTCCCGTGCTGGGCTACCTGTTCCGCTCCACCTCCAATACCACCTCCAAGCGCAACCTGATGATCTTCATCCGGCCGACCATATTGCGCGATGCCAACGTCTATTCCGGCATCTCCAGCAACAAGTACACCCTGTTCAGGGCCGAGCAGCTGGACAGGGCCGCCGAGGAGGGCTATCTCACCTCGCCGGCGCGCCAGGTCCTGCCGGCCTATGGCCAGGACGTCATGGTCTCCCCCGAGGTGCAGCAGCAGATCCAGTCCATGAGAAACCGGCAACAGGCCACGGCGGACAGCGTGAAGCCCTTCGTGCAGAGCAAGCCCTGATGGCGGCCTATCGACTCGATGATGGCGAACTGCCGGCGGCGCTGCCCGAGCTGCCGTTCGCCTTCGCCCGCAATTTCGGCGTCATCCTGACCGAGGAGGCCGGCGCTCCCGTGCTGCTGTGCCGACCCGGGGTCAGTCCCCAGGCCCTGCTCGAGGTGCAGCGGGTGGCCGGCAGCGACTTCACCGTGCAACCCCTGGAGGGGGAGGAATTTGAGCAGCGGCTGATGGCCCACTATCAGCGCGACTCCTCCGAGGCGCGCCAGCTGATGGAGGATCTCGGCAACGAGATGGACTTCTTCGCCCTGGCCGAGGAGCTGCCCCAGAGCGAGGATCTGCTGGACGCCGACGACGACGCCCCCATCATCCGTCTCATCAACGCCATGCTGAGCGAGGCGATCAAGGAAGAGGCGTCCGATATCCATATCGAGACCTTCGAGCGGGCCCTGGTCATTCGCTTTCGCATCGATGGGGTGCTGCGGGAGATACTGCGCCCCCATCGCAAGCTCGCCTCCCTGCTGGTGTCGCGCATCAAGGTGATGTCGCGCATGGACATCGCCGAGAAGCGGGTGCCGCAAGATGGCCGCATCTCGCTGCGCATCGGCGGCCGGGCGGTGGACGTGCGGGTCTCCACCATGCCGTCCAGCTACGGCGAGCGGGTGGTATTGCGACTGCTGGACAAGAACAACGTGCGCCTCGAGCTCAAGCAGCTCGGCATGACGCTCGCCAACCGCGAGATCATCGGGGAGCTGATTCGCAAGCCCCACGGCATCATACTGGTGACCGGGCCGACCGGCTCGGGCAAGTCCACCACCCTGTATGCGGCCCTGTCCGAGATCAACTCGCGGGATCGCAACATCCTCACGGTGGAAGACCCTATCGAATATGACCTGGAAGGGGTGGGTCAGACCCAGGTCAATCCCAAGGTGGACATGACCTTCGCCCGCGGCCTGCGGGCCATCTTGCGTCAGGATCCCGACGTGGTCATGGTGGGGGAGATCCGGGATCTCGAGACCGCCCAGATAGCAGTGCAGGCGTCCCTCACCGGTCACCTGGTGATGTCGACCCTGCACACCAACACCGCCATCGGCGCCATCACCCGGATGCGGGACATGGGCATAGAGCCCTTCCTGCTCTCCTCATCCTTGCTGGCCGTGCTGGCCCAGCGGCTGGTGCGCACCCTCTGCCCCGACTGCAAGGAGGCGCGCCCGGCCAGCCCGCAGGAGCGTGAGCTGATGCGCATCGAGGGCCACGAGGCCGCCCGAGAGATCTGGCACCCGGTGGGCTGTGAGCAGTGCAACCACACCGGCTATCGCGGCCGGACCGGCATCCACGAGCTGGTGGTGGTGGACGAGGCGGTACGCGAAGCCGTCCACGCGGCCAGCGGCGAACTGGCCATCGAGCGGTTGATCCGCCCCCACACCCCCAGCATCCGCCGCGACGGCATCGACAAGGTGCTCCAGGGCCAGACCAGCCTGGAAGAAGTGCTGCGGGTGACCCGGGAAGATTGAGGATAGGACTTGGCTGCATTCGAATATAAGGCCCTCGACGACAAGGGCCGCCAGAAGCAAGGGGTGGCCGAGGGGGATTCGGCGCGCCAGGTGCGCCAGCAGCTGCGCGAGCAGGGGCTGACCCCGCTGGAGGTGAGCGAGACCACGGAGAAGGCGAAGCGGGAGGCGAACCGCTTCGTGCTGTTTCGCCGCGGCGCCAGCACGGCGGAACTGGCGCTGATCACCCGCCAGCTGGCGACCCTGGTGGGGGCCGGTCTCACCATTGAAGAGGCGCTCAGGGCCGTCTCCCAGCAGTGCGAGAAGGCGCACCTGCGCAGCCTGGTGGCCACGGTGCGCGGTCGTGTGGTCGAGGGGTACACCTTGGCCGATTCGCTGGGGGCCTTCCCCCATGTGTTCGATCAGCTGTTTCGCTCCATGGTGGCGGCCGGCGAGAAATCGGGGCACCTGGAGAAGGTGCTCAACCGCCTCGCCGACTACACGGAGCAGCGCCAGCACATGCGCACCAAGCTGCTGCAGGCGATGATCTACCCCATGGTGCTGACCCTGGTGGCCATCGGCGTCATCTCCATACTGCTCACCGCCGTGGTGCCCAAGGTGGTGGCCCAGTTCGAGCACATGGGCCAGCAGCTGCCGATGACGACCCGCTTTCTCATCGGCACCAGCGAGCTGATGCAGCATTACGGCCTCTGGTTCCTGCTGCTGCTCGGCCTGGGCGGCCTGATCTGGCGCTGGTGGCTGACGGATCCCGCGCGCCGCCAGCGCTGGCATGGGCTCTTGCTGCGCCTGCCGGTGATAGGCAGAGTCAGCCGCGGCCTCAATACCGCCCGCTTCGCCCGTACCTTGAGCATCCTCAACGCCAGCGCCGTGCCCCTGCTGGAGGGGATGAAGATCGCGGGGGAGGTGCTCTCCAACGATTTTGCCCGCGCCCGCATCCTGGCGGCGAGCGAGCGGGTGCGGGAGGGGACCAGCCTGCGCAAGTCGCTGGATGAAACCAAAATTTTTCCGCCCATGATGCTGCACATGATCGCCTCCGGCGAGCAGAGCGGCGAGCTCGACAGCATGCTGGAGCGGGCGGCGGACAACCAGGACAGGGAGTTCGAGAGCCAGGTGAACATCGCCCTCGGGGTGTTCGAACCCATGCTGGTGGTCTCCATGGCCGGGGTGGTGCTCTTTATCGTGATGTCGATCCTGCAGCCGATCCTGGAGCTGAACAACATGGTCAATCTGTGATGCTGGCGTGCAGGTGATGTCGGTCAATCCTGCAGTCAATTCGCTCGAGCTCAACAATATGGTGAAGTTGTAAGTTTCCGGTGTTCGATGGTGCCACCCGGCGATACGTCGACCCACAGATCACTTTCTGATGGCCTGCGCCATCTCATTCGTTAGGGAGTCAGTCATGCAAAAGCGTCGTCAATCCGGTTTCACCCTGCTGGAAGTCATGGTGGTCATCGTGATCCTGGGGATCCTGGCCAGCCTGGTGGTGCCCAACCTGATGGGCAACAAGGAGAAGGCCGACCAGCAAAAAGCGGTCTCCGACATAGTGGCGCTGGAAAATGCCCTCGACATGTACAAGCTGGACAACAACCGCTACCCCACCACGGAGCAGGGGCTGGACGCCCTGGTCAACAAGCCGAGCGCCGCCCCCGAGCCGCGCAGCTACCGTGACGGCGGCTACATCAAGCGCCTGCCACAGGATCCCTGGGGCAATCCGTACCAGCTGCTGAGCCCGGGCCAGTTCGGCAAGATTGACATCTTCTCCATGGGACTGGACGGGGAAGCGGGCAGCGATGACGACATCGGCAACTGGAATCTGAAGGATTTCCAATAAGTGCTTGGCCGCCCCGTTTGTTCCTCCTTGCTGGAGCAGCCTGAATGAGGGTTGCACCATCTGCTCGTCGTCAATCTGGTTTCACCCTGCTGGAGGTCTTGCCGGTGGCCATGTTGATGGGATGGCCCGGGGCCACCGCCATGCAGCTAAGGCCGACGTCATGAAACATAGTCGCCAGGCCGGTTTTACTCTGCTGGAGGTGTTGCTGGTCGCCATGTTGATGGGATGGCCCGGGGCCACCGCCATGCAGCTAAGGCAGATGCCATGAAGCAGAGTCGCCAGGCCGGTTTTACTCTGCTGGAGGTGTTGCTGGTCGCCATGTTGATGGGACTGGTGGCCACCGCCGTCACCCTCAGCATGGGGGGCGCCCGGGGGGACAGGGAGCTGGACAAGCAGGCGCGTCGCTTCATGGCGGTGTTGCAGCAGGCCCAGCAGCAGGCGGTGATGGATGGTCGCCTGCTGGGGCTGCGCCTCGATGACCATGGCTGGCAGTTCATGCGCCGCCAGGGCAAGGATCGCAGCTGGCAACCCCTGGAGGGAGACAAGCTGCTGGGCCCGGTCGAGCTCGGCGACGATATCCGCCTCACCCTGGAGCTGGCCGGTTTTGCCTGGCAACCACAGGAGGACGAGCGGGGAGAGGCAAGCCGTCCCCAGGTGCTCATCTTCCCCGGTGATGAGCTGACCCCTTTCGTGCTGACTCTGAACCAGCGGGTCGATGATGCCCAGTATGTGCGTGTGGTGCGCGCCGACGAGTTCGGTACCCTGAGCCTTGATGAATCCGGGGAGGCGACCCCATGAAGGCGCGCGGCATGACGCTGCTGGAGGTGATGGTGGCCCTGGTGGTGTTCGCCATCGCCGGGCTCGCCGTGATGAAGAGCGCCAGCGAGCACCTCTCTGGTCTCAGCCATCTGGAGCAGAAGACCCTGGCCACCTGGGTCGCCCAGAACCAGCTGGTGCAGCAGAAACTCGAGGCCAGGTGGCCCAGCGACAGCTGGGTCGAGGGGCAGGAGGAGATGGCCGGCCAGCTCTGGTTCTGGCGCTATCGTGGCGTCGCCACCAGCGATGCCAACTTCAAGGCGCTGGATCTGGAGGTGCGCAGCGCCCCCAAGGCCGACAACCCGGTCGCCATGATGCGGACTTATATCAGCCGATGATGCGTCTCCCTCCTCGCCCCCGTCACACCGGCTTTACCCTGCTTGAGATGCTGGTGGCCATCGCCATCTTCGCCGGCCTCAGCCTGGGGGCCTATCAGGTGTTGCAGGGGGTGCTCACCAGTGACGAGGTGGCCAGGAAGAAGGAGCTGCGTCTGGCCGAGCTGCAGCGCGCCTTCGACCTGCTGGAGCGGGACGTGGGCCAGATGGTGCCGCGCACCGGCCGCATCGAGGGGGAGAGCAACCGGGTGCTGCTGGCGGCGACCCGCTTCGGTCAGGAGAGTGACGACTGGGGCATGGCCTTCATCCGCGGCGGCTGGCTCAACCCGGACGGCATCTTGCCGCGCTCCGGCTTGCAGCGGGTGGGCTGGCGGCTCAAGGGACAGACCCTGGAGCGGCTGAGCTACCTCTATCCGGATCCCGTGATCGGCACCGAACCCAGGGTGCAGCCCCTGCTCGGCAAGGTGAGCGGGCTGCGGATCTTCTTCTATGCCGAGGGGAGCTGGCGCTCGGAGTGGACCACGGCCGATCGTCTGCCCGAGGGGCTGGCGGTGGAGCTGGATCTGGAGGATTACGGCACCCTGCGCCGTCAGTTCCTGATCGGTGCCCCAGGGGCGAGGATCGAAGATGCACCGACGCAATCCTGAGGGGCGCGGGCCTGGCCGAAACCGGGGCATGGCGCTGCTGGTGGTGCTGCTCATCCTCTCGGTGATGGTCATCATCGCCAGCAATATGAGCGGGCGATTGCAGCTGGAGCTGCGTCGCACCAGCAACCTCACCACGGGCAAGCAGGCCTGGTGGTATGCCCTGTCCGCCGAGGCCCTGGTCAGCAAGGTCCTGGCCCAGGACTTCAAGGATGACCCCAAGGTGGTGAGCCTGGGCCAGTATTGGGCCCGCAAGGACGGGGTCTTCCCGGTGGAGGATGGCACCCTCAAGGGGGAGGTGCGGGATCTGCAGGGGTGCTTCAACCTCAACAGCCTGAGCGTGGCGCGCAAGGGGGACGGCACGGACGATGAGGCGAACCCGCCCTATCCGGTCAAGGTGTTTCGCACCCTGCTGACCCTGCTCGAGGTGGATGAGTATGAGGCCGTACAGCTGACGGACGCGGTGCGTGACTGGACCGACGGCGATACCGTGCTGGTCTCCAGCTACGGCGCCGAGGATGCCTACTACGAGGGGCTGGATCCCCCCTATCTGCCCGCCAATCAGAAGATGCTGGGGGTGGATGAGTTGCGGGCGGTGCGCGGGGTGGGCAGTGCCCTCTACGCCAGGCTGGCGCCCTATGTCTGCGCCCTGCCCAACGACAAGCTGCTGGTCAACATCAACACCCTAGCCCCGGAGCAGGCCGAGCTGCTGGCGGCCCTCTACCTCGGCAAGATAGGGGGGGACGATGCCAGGGCCGTGCTCAGCGACCGCCCCAGGAAGGGGTGGCAGGACAAGCAGGAGATGACATCCCTGCCCGCTCTGGCGGCTGGCGCCGGGCTGACCGGATTGAACGAGGCGCTCGGCGTCAAGAGCGACTATTTTGCGGCCTACCTGCTGGCCGAGGTGGCCGATACCCGGGCCAGGCTGGAGACCTACTTCCAGCGCAGCAAAGAGAACAAGCCGGTGGTGCTGCGCCGGGTCAATGGGGGCGCCGAGTGAGCGGCTCCGACCCGGCGCGCCACCCCGCAGCCAATAGCAAGCGTCAGCCGCCGCACCGTCGGGGCAGACCAAGGAGAGAGTGTTGAACGAGAGTCTGGTCATCCGTCTGGGCACAACCCAGGAAGAGCCGGTCGACTGGCTGGTCTGGTCGGCGCGGGAGGGGGAGATCATCGCCTCCGGCACCCTGGCCTCGGCCCATGGGCTGCACGAGCTGCGCGAGCGGGCCGGAGGGCGCCCCGTGGTGACCCTGGTGCCCGGCAGCGCCGTCATCTTCCGGCGGGTACGCCTGCCGGGCAAGTACAACCGCCAATCGGCGGCGGCCCTGCCCTACCTGCTGGAGGAGCAGATCGCCTCGGACGTGGAGTCCCTGCATCTGGTGGTGCTGGGTCATGAGGGACACGAAGTGGATCTGATGGCGGTGGACAGCCAGCAGATGCGCCGCTGGCTCGGCTGGCTGGAGGCGGCCGGGCTCGGCTGCGTGCAGATGCTGCCAGACGTGCTGGCACTGCCTCAGGCGGCGGACGGCTGGTCCGCCCTGCAACTGGGCAGGCACTGGCTGGTGCGCCAAGGCCCCCATCAGGGGCTGGTGGCCGACCAGACCCTGCTCGGCCTGCTGCTGGCGGCCCAGGCCGAACCCGTCACTCTCCATAGCCATACCCCGGCTCCCGCCATCGCGGGCGCCGACTGGCAGGCGGCGGATCCGGAACTGCCCATGCTGCTGCTGGCGCGGGAGGCGCTACGCGGCCAGATCAACCTGTTGCAGGGTCCCTTCCGGCCCCAGACCGAATACGGCCGTCACTGGTTGCAGTGGCGCAAGGTGCTGGGCGTGGCGGCGGCCCTGCTGCTGGTCACCCTGGGGCAGCGGGGGCTGGCCCTGTATCAGCTGGCGGAGCAGGACAAGGTCCTCAAGGGGGAGATCCGGCAGGTCTACACCCGCATCTTCCCCGGGGAGAGCCGGATAGTGAACGTGCGCAGCCAGATGGAGCAGCACCTGCGGCTGCTGGGGGCGGCGCCCCAGAGCGGCGTGCTGCTGCTGTTGACCGAGCTGGCCCCTGTGTTTGCCGAGGTGCCCGGGCTCAAACCCGAGGTGCTGCGCTTCGACGCCACCCGGGGCGAGCTCAGGTTGCAGGTGACGGCCCCCGGCTTCACCGAGATCGAGCGTTTCCGCGAGCTGGCGGGCAAGCGCTTCGAGGTGCAGCAGGGAGAGGTGCGAAGCACCGAGGGCAGGGTAGAAGGGGCGCTGGTGCTCAAGGATAAATCATCATGATGGCAAGGTTTGAACTCTGGTGGCGTGGTCTCAGCGCCCGGGAACAGCGGCTGCTGGCGGTGGGGGGCAGCGTGCTGCTCATCGGTCTCTTCTACTGGCTGGTGTGGCAGCCTCTCGGCAATCGCATCGAGGAGCGGGAGCGCCAGGTGAAGAGCCAGCAGCAGACCCTGATCTGGCTGAAAGAGAAGGGAGAGCAGGTGCTGGCGGCCCAGGCGGGCAGCGGCCGCGACCTGGATCTGGGGGGCACCCTGGATGGCGTGGTCAATCGCACCGCCTTCAACCACAAGATCAAGATCGCCCGGCTGCAACCCCAGGGCCAGGAGCTGCAAGTCTGGATAGACCAGGTCGCCTTCGACGATCTGCTGATGTGGCTGGCCGAGCTGGCGGACAAGTACGGTGTCAAGGTAGAAGTGATAGAGGTGGCCCGCGAGCAACTGCCCGCCGGCATGGTCAAGGTGAGACGCTTACAGGTGAGTCGCCCGCAATGAAACGCAAGATCTGGATACTGGTCGTCTTCCTGCTGGCCTGGCTCGGCTTCCTGCTGATCAGCGTGCCCGCCAGCCTGGTGGCGCGTCATCTGCCCCTGCCCCCCATGGTCAGGTTGGAAGGGGTGAGCGGCACCCTCTGGCAGGGGGAGGTGGCCCGGCTGCAATACGCCAGCGAGTCCCTGACCCGGCTGCGCTGGGATCTCGACGGCTGGTCGCTGCTGCGGCTGGCCCCCGAGGTCGCCCTGCGCTTCGGCGAGCGGGACGGCCTCAACGGCCAGGGGGTGATCGGCTGGAATGGCGCCGCCTTCGGTCGCGACCTCACCCTGAACGCCCCCGCCCCCTGGCTGCTGGCGCGGCTGCCCATGCGCCTGCCCTTCCCCCTGACGGCGGCGGGCCAGCTGCAGCTCAAGGTGGATCAGTTCGCCCAGGGCCAGCCCTGGTGCGACAGCCTGTATGGCAACCTCTACTGGTACGGCGCCGAGACCCAGACGCCGGCGGGCAAGCTGCTGCTGGGGGATCCCGAGGCGAGGCTCACCTGCCTGGATTCGACCCTGAAGGTGGATCTCAAGCAGGGGTCGGAGGCGGTGCAGGTGGCGGGCCAGCTGGAGCTCAAGGCCAATCGCCAGTACCTGTTCCTGGGCAGCCTCAAGCCCGGGCCCGCGCTGCCGGATCAGATGAAGCAGGGGCTGCCCTTCCTCGGTCAGCCCGACGGTCAGGGCCGCTTCCCGCTGCGCTATCAGGGCCGGATCTGACGGCGCAGCCGGTTGGTTTGGCCAGCATCAACACCACCCCGCCTCGGCGGGGTGGTGTCGTTATGGAGCGGGATCCTCGGGTGGGGCGCCGCTCAGGGGCGTGGTGATGAGGTGGTTGAGAAAGAGGCGAAACAGTTCGGCCCGGGAGCCGAGCCGCAGCTTGCCGTAAAGGTGCTTGCGGTGATTTTTGACCGTGCCGCCGCCGATGCCGAGTTCGGCGGCGATGGCCTCGGTATCCAGCCCCTGCAGCAGCAATCCTGCCACCTGGCGCTCCCGGCGGGTGAGCCTGTCCCCGCCCACGCTGGCGATGGCCTGCTCCACCGCCCCCCTGAGGTCGGTCCCCTCGGGCTGGGGGCTCTGTGCCAGCCGCACCTCCTCCTGGCACCAGTGCTGACGACATAGGGAGTGGACCAGCGGGAAGATGGCCTCCAGTCGGGCCCGCTCCTCCGGGCGCAGGCTCTGGCGCTTGTCGAGGCGGCCGAGAAACAGCATCAGGGTGAGGCCACTGCGCACCGGCAGGATCAGCCCCACCTCCTCCTGCCAGCCGGTGGCCTGATAGAAGTGGTGGCGATACTCGGGGTCAAGGCGCCCCTTCGACACCTGCGCCAGGGTCCAGACCCCGGCCCCCAGCCCCTGCTCCAGCGCCTGCATAAAGGGATCCTGGCTGAAGTGGCTGGTGAGGTAGCGCTCGAACAGCAGGGCCCGCTGGTGGCTCAGGTTGTCATAGAGGTAGACGGGGCGCTGGCCCACCCCGAGCAGCAGGGCGCAGTCGAACGCCACCTGCTGTTGGATGAGGCGCACCAGGGCCGGTGCAAAGGCCGGGCTGTGCAGGGCATCGACGACGGCGGTCAGGCTGGCGGTCAGCGCATCTGCGGCAAGCGGTGGGGTCATGGCGACGGGCTCCGGGTGGCGGGGACAGGCTCCCCATGATGGCGGCATGCTAGCACGGGAGTGGCAAAACTGTCCCTTGGGGGACATATCCGCCGCCGGCCTGAGGGGCGAGGATGGGCGCTTTCCCCTGAGGTTGGAGACCCCATGACAGACCCCCATTTGCTTGACGATCTTACCGAACGCGGCCTGGTGGCCCAGATGTCCGACCCGGCGTCCCTGCGGGATCATCTGGCCACGCCACGCACCCTCTACTGCGGCTTCGATCCCACCGCCGGCAGCCTGCACATCGGCCATCTGGTACCGCTCCTGATGCTGCGCCGCTTCCAGCTCGCCGGCCACACCCCTGTGGCCCTGGTGGGCGGCGCCACCGGCCTCATCGGCGATCCCAGCTTCAAGGCGACCGAGCGCAGCCTCAACAGCGCCGATACCGTGCAGGGCTGGGTGGCCAGCCTGTCGGCCCAGATCCGGGCACTGCTGCCGGCGAGCGAGGGGCTGACGGCCCCCGTGCTGGTCAACAACGCCGACTGGATGGGGCAGATGTCCGCCCTCGATTTTCTGCGAGACGTCGGCAAGCACTTCTCGGTCAACGCCATGCTGGCGCGGGAATCGGTGCGCCAGCGCCTCGCCCGTCCGGATCAGGGCATCTCCTTCACCGAGTTCGCCTATGCCCTGCTGCAATCCCAGGACTTCGCCGTGCTCAACCAGCGCCTCGGTTGCACCCTGCAGATCGGCGGCAACGACCAGTGGGGCAACATCACCAGCGGCATGGATCTCACCCGGCGGCTGCATCAGACCCAGGTCCACGGCATGACCCTGCCCCTCATCACCAAGGCGGACGGCACCAAGTTCGGCAAGACCGAGGGTGGGGCCATCTGGCTGGATCCGGCGCTCACCTCCCCCTACGCCTTCCATCAGTTCTGGCTCGGCACCGCTGACGAGGATGTCTACCGCTTCCTGCGCTACTACAGCTTTATGCCGCTCTTGGCCATCAGGGATCTGGAGGCGGAAGACGCCAAGCGACAGGGGCGCAAGCTGGCCCAGCAGGTGCTGGCGGACGAGCTGACCGAACTGGTGCACGGCAAGGGGGCGCTGGCGGCGGCGCGGCGCATCGGCGAGCTCTTGTTCAGTGGCGACGTGGCCGGGCTCGGGGAGAGCGATCTCGCCCAGCTGGCCCAGGATGGCCTGCCTTGCTGCCGCATCGAGGGGGAAACAGACCTGGTCACCCTGCTGGTGGAGAGTGGTCTGGCGAGCTCGAAGCGCATCGCCCGCGAGCTGCTGGCGGCGGGGGCCGTCAGCCTCAACGGCGCCATAAGACAGGATGAGCGGCTGGGGGCTGCGGATCGGCTGTTTGGTCGCTACCTGCTGCTGCGCCGGGGCAAGAAGCAGTACCGGCTGGTGAGCTGGCCGCGGTGAAGCATCCCCATGGGGGTTGCGAAGGGGAGGGGGCGGAGGGCGGGAGCTTGCGCCCCTTTGCCCGTGGTGTTCGTCCTGCGACTCGTTTACTCTTGAGTCATGACTCTCGCCAGTGGCCCGGCTATGGATCCCAACAAGCGCAAACCCGACATCATCAAGGCCGAAATCGTGGCCGAAAGCCGCCTGTTCAAGGTGGAATCCCTGCATCTCAAGTTCTCCAATGGCGAGGAGCGGGTCTATGAGCGGATGCGTGGCGGCAACCGGGGCGCCGTCATGGTGGTGCCCATGCTGGACGCCGACACCCTGCTGCTGATCCGTGAATATGCCGCCGGGACCCACTCTTACGAGCTGGGCTTTCCCAAGGGGTTGATCGATCCCGGCGAGGATGCCCTGACGGCGGGCAATCGGGAGCTGATGGAGGAGGCGGGCTTCGGGGCAGGCAGCCTGATCCCGCTCAAACAGGTCTCCCTGGCCCCGGGCTACTTCGCCAGCAAGATGGACATACTGCTGGCACGGGATCTCTTCCCCGAGTGGCGGCTCGGCGACGAGCCCGAGCCCCTCGAGGTGATCCCCTGGCCCCTCTCTCGCATCGATGAGCTGCTCGAGCGGGAAGACTTCACCGAATCACGCAGCATCAGTGCCCTGCTGCTGACCCAGAAGTGGTTGGCCCGGCAGGAAAAATAACGAGCGGTGCCATGGAGGATGAGAAGATGCAGGAATTACTGAGCTGGGTGCCCGGGGTCAAGGAGATCGCCCGCGAGGCCGGCAGGATACTCCACGAGATCTATCGGGGGGGCCAGTTCGAGCGGGAGCTCAAGGCGGATGACTCCCCGGTCACCAGTGCCGATCTCGCGGCCGACGCCTACCTCAAGCAGGCGCTGTCGGCGCTCACCCCCCATGTCCCCGTGCTGACCGAAGAGGCGGCCGATGTGCCCTTCAGCCAGCGCGCCAACTGGCGGCAATACTGGCTGGTGGATCCCCTCGACGGCACCGGCGAGTTCATCGCCGGCAGCGGCGATTTCGCCACCCTGATCGCCCTGGTGCGGGACAATGTGCCCGTGCTCGGGGTCATCTATGCCCCCGAATCCGACGTGCTCTACTGGGCGGTGCGCGGCCACGGCGCCTTCAAGGAGGCGAACGGCGAGGTGCATCCCATCAGCGCCGTGCACCACGAGCACGACCAGCCGGACTCCCTGGTGGTGGCCATCAGCCGCCGCCAGAAGCTGGAGAATCTGACCCGCCGCCTCAACCCGGCCATCCACTACGATCTGATCCCGCTCGGCTCCAGCTCCCTCAAGTCCTGTCTGGTGGCGGAGGGGGCGGCGGATTGCTACGTGCGCCTCGGCCCCACCGGGGAGTGGGACACCGCCGCCGCCCAGTGCATCGTCGAGGCGGCCGGGGGGCGCATCCTCAGCCTGGCGCTGCAACCGCTGCGCTACAACGAGACCGAGTCGCTCGAGAACCCGGACTTCATCGTGATGGGGGATCCGGATCTCGCCTGGCACAAGATCCTGGCCCATTGAGGCGGTTGATATTCAAGCATGTCAGCCAAACAGGCGGCCCGCTGGTCGCCGGTTTGCCTGGTGTGATCCGCTGCTTTAACGCGACATATTCAGGGATATCCGCTGGCTATGCCCGGCGATAACAGTGGATCATCACAAGTTCCCGCTCGCTGCTGGGATGTTTTTTCATGTAATTCCGACAACGTCCATTTCTTCAAAATATAACGTCAAAATTTATTAATATTTTGGTTTTATATTTCGCATTATTGCCTGTGTACGGTTCAACTGAATTATCCACTTCCCATCCCCTGCCCAATCCCACTGGCTGAGGCGCGCTTTGCCAGTGAGATCTGCCAATGCGGATTTTTGAGAATTAAATGCTAAAGGAGCACAATGCTTCCAGATTTTAATACTGGGCATGAGTGGTTTATTAATGAGTTCATCTGCAGAGGTCTCCCGGGCGTTATCAGGCTCCCCATCCATCGGCCGCACCGGCTGGCGCCGTCACGACACCCACTGGGTCATCAGCCTGTTTGGCACCGCGGTCGGCGCCGGCATCCTGTTTTTGCCCATCAACCTGGGTCTGGGGGGCATCTGGCCCCTGGCGATAGTTGCCGTGCTGGCCGGTCCCATGACCTTCCTGGCCCACCGCGGGCTGGCGCGCTTCGTACTCTCGTCGTCGCGCCCCCACGCCGACTTCACCGAGGTGGCCGAGGAGCACTTCGGCAAGATGGCCGGTCGCCTCATCTCCGTGCTCTACTTCCTCTCCATCTTCCCCATCCTGCTCATCTATGGCGTCGGCCTGACCAACACGGTGGAGAGCTTCATGGTCAACCAGCTCGGCATGGCTGCTCCGAACCGGGTCATGCTCTCCGGCCTGCTGGTGCTTGCCATGATCGCCGTGATGATGGCCGGCGAGAAGGCGATGCTGCGGGCCTTCGCCTTCATGGTCTATCCGCTGGCGGCCATTCTGGCGGCCCTCTCCGTCTACCTCATTCCCCAGTGGCACTTGCCACAAATGACCGCCTTCGAGGGGGCCAGCTTCCTCAACACCGTCTGGCTGGCGCTGCCGGTCACAGTGTTCGCCTTCAGCCACGCCGCCGCCATCTCCGGCTTTGCCAACGTGCAGCGCCGCGAGTATGGCGAGCAGGCCGAAGCCAGGAGCGGCCTGATCCTGCGCAACACCACCGTCATGCTGGTGGGTTTCGTGCTCTTCTTCGTCTTCTCCTGCGTGTTGAGCCTCTCCCCGGCCCAGTTGGCCGAGGCCAAGGCCCAGAACGTCTCGGTGCTCTCCTACCTCGCCAACATCACCGACAACCCTGTGATCGTGACGCTAGGGCCGCTCATCGCCTTCATCGCCATCAGCTCCTCCTTCCTCGGCCACTTCCTCGGCGCCCGGGAGAGCCTGAAAAGCCTGATCGCCAAGCCCACAGGGCTGTCGCTGGCCAGGGCGGACCGGCTGGGCATAGCCCTGATGTTCTTCGCCATCTGGGGGGCGGCGGTCATCAACCCAGGCATCCTCGGCCTGATGGAGACCCTCTCCGGCCCCGTCATCGCCATGATCCTGTTCATCATGCCGGTGGTGGCCATCTATCGGGTGGAGGCGCTGGCCCGTTTTCGCAAGGGCTGGGCCAACGGCTTCATCCTGCTGACCGGGACCCTTGCGGTCTCGGCCCTGCTGTTCAGCCTGTTGAAGTAACAGCGGCGCTGCGGCCAGAAAGAGAAGAGGCGACCCCGGGGTCGCCTCTCTGTTTTCATGGGGTCATCAGCCCAGCTTGGCGCCGTTCTCCACCGCCTGCTCCGGGATGGCCATCACCACGGCGCCATCGGCCCGGTAGAAGCCGGTCAGCAGAAACTCCGACTGGACGGGGCCTATCTGCTTGGGAGGGAAGTTGACCACGGCGACGATCTGGCGTCCCACCAGATCTTCCGGCTGATAGAGATCCGTTATCCGGGCGCTGCTCTTGCGCACCCCCAGTTCGGGGCCGAAATCCGCCCACACCTTGTAGGCGGGCTTGCGCGCCTCGGGGAAGGGCTCGACCCGCACCAGGGTGCCCACTCTCAGCTCCACCATCTCGAACTCTTGCCAGCTTATGGTCTGCATCTTGGCTCCTCGTTGCCCATACCTTGCATGAGCCTCAGCATGCCTCGAATGCCCGGGGATTGTCTTCGGCAAAGAGCCGACCGGTTACGGCAGCGGGCCGTTTTGCCGGCGCCAGCGGGTGGGGGTGAGGCCGGTCTCGGCCAGGAAGCGCTCGGCGAAGGCCCCCTGATCCTGATAGCCGCAGCGGCTGGCTACCTCGCCGATGGGCAGGGCGGTTTGGGCCAGCAGGGTACGCGCCAGGGCCATGCGCCGCCCGCGGATGTAGCGGGAGGCGCTCAGGCCGAACTGCTGGCGAAAGGCGTGCTTGAACTGGCTCTGGCCGAGGCAGGCGATGGCGGCGAGCCGCTCGTTGCCGAGGGGCTCGGCGAGGTGGGCCTCGATGTGGCGCTGCACTCTTGTCATGCGCGGGGCGAGGGCGGGGCCCATGCCCTGACCCTCGGCCAGCAGGCTCAGCCAGATCTGCTCCATGCTGGCCAGATGGCGACCCTGGCGCACCATCTGATGGAGAAAGGCGAGGTAGTGGCGCTGGGGATCGTCCAGGGGGATGAAGGGGCGCTCGTCCAGGGACTCCGGCAGCCAGAGGCTCTCCTGCACCAGAAACGAGAGCGCCGGATCCGCGGCGTAGTCGTGACGCAGGCCCGGGGCTATGATGCAGGCAAAGCCGGGGGCGAGGCGCCGCCCCTGACCCTGCACCTCGATCTCGAGGGGGCCGTCCAGGGGGATCACCAGCTGGGCATGGTCGTGACTGTGGCTCTGGATGTTGCTCTGGTAGCGGCGCAGGCTGAACGGGGGGCTGGATAAGGATGACGCGGCACAAGGCCGCGTCATCGAAGGGGAAAGATCATCTGCCATGGGCCGCCAGATCACTCGGCGTCGTAGTCTTCGATCTCTTTGCCCAAGGCCTCCATGATGGCGCGGGCTTCTGCCGGGACGCTGTCCGGATGATCCTTGCGAAGATCGTCGTCGCAGGGCAGCGGCTGACCGGTGAACGCATGGAGAAAGGCCTCGCAGAGCAGCTCGCTGTTGGTCGCATGACGCAGGTTGTTCACCTGGCGACGGGTGCGCTCGTCGGTCAACACCTTCAGCACCTTGAGCGGGATCGAGACGGTAATCTTCTTGACCTGTTCACTCTTCTTACCGTGTTCCGCATAGGGGCTGACGTAGTCGCCGTTCCACTCTGTACCCATGATTCACCTGTTCTCATTTGGCCTTGAGCGCGGATTTTAACCCTTAAGGAATTCAATGGCAATCCAACAGCAAAGCCATTTAGACGTCTAGAAGTGTTGACGGCCCTCTTGGGGTGGCGTAATGTCTCGGGCAATGGCGAGAGTGGACTCGCGCAAGGATGAGGAGAGAGAGATGACCCACAAGGCAACCCTGGCGGTGCGCACCGGCATAGAGACAGATACCCAGCATGGCGCCGTGGTGCCCCCCATCTATCTCTCCAGCAACTACACCTTTGCCGACTTCGGCGTGCCCCGTCAATACGATTATGCCCGCTCCGGCAATCCGACCCGTGGCAATCTGGCGGACGCGCTGGCCGCCCTGGAAGGGGGGGCGGGCGCCGTGGTGACCGGCACCGGCATGGGGGCCATCCATCTGGTGACCCAGGCCCTGCTGCAGGCGGGGGATCTGCTGATCGCCCCCCATGACTGTTACGGCGGCACCTGGCGCCTGTTCGAATTCCTGGCCGCCAAGGGCAACTATCGCGTCAAGTTCGTCGATCAGGGGGACGAGCAGGCCCTGGCCGCCGCCCTGGCAGAGGGGCCCAAGCTGGTGTGGGTGGAGACGCCCTCCAACCCGCTGCTGCGGGTGGTGGACGTGGCGGCCATCTGCGAGGCTTCCCACGGGGTGGGCGCCCTGGTGGCGGTGGACAACACCTTCCTCTCGCCGCTGTTGCAGCAACCCCTGGCCCTGGGGGCCGATCTGGTGGTCCACTCCACCACCAAGTACATCAATGGTCACTCCGACGTGGTGGGCGGGGTGGCGATCGCCAAGGAGGCCGAGCTGGCCGACAGCCTGCTGTGGTGGGCCAACTGCCTGGGGCTGACCAGCGGCGCCTTCGATTCCTATTTGACCCTGCGCGGTCTGCGTACCCTGGGGCCGCGCCTGCGCACCCATCAGGAGAACACCCAGCACATTCTGGCCTTCCTGCAGACACAGCCCCTGGTCAAGACCATCTATCACCCCAGCCTGCCCAGTCACCCTGGCCACGAGATTGCCCGTCGCCAGCAATCCGGCTTCGGCGCCATGCTGAGCTTCGAGCTCGACTGCGACGAGGCGGGTCTGCGGGCCTTCCTCGGCGCCCTCAACTACTTCTCGGTGGCCGAGTCCCTGGGCGGGGTGGAGAGCCTGGTGGCTCACCCGGCCAGCATGACCCACAGGGCCATGAGCGCCGAGGCCCAGCAGGCGGCGGGGATCAGTCCCCAGCTGCTGCGGATCTCGGTGGGCATAGAGCACGGCGAGGATCTGGTGGCGGATCTGGCCCAGGCCCTGGCGGCGGCAGAGCGGGAGGCGGCGAAATGAGTCAGGCCGAGCAGAACGCCCCCTTGAGTGGGCAGGCAGCAGTGAACAACAAGCGAGACAGCGTGAAGGAGGTTGGCGTGACGGCAGGGGTGAAGCATCGACAGGTACACAAGTTTGGCGGCAGCAGCCTGGCCGACCCCGTCTGTTATCGCCGGGTGGCGGCCATCGTCGAACAGCAGGGAGATGGCAGCGAGCTGATCGTGGTGTCGGCGGCGGGCAAGACCACCAACCGGCTGATCCAGCTGGTGGAGCTGGCCGAAGCGGGGGACGAAGCGGCCGGTGAGGCCCTCCATGCCCTGCGTGCCTACCAGCAGGGGCTGATCGACGGCCTGCTGGAGGGGGAGCTGCACCAGAGCCTGACCGAGCAGCTCAACGGGGATCTCGGCCGCCTGGGCCAGACCCTGGAGGGGCAGTTCGACCGCTTCGAGCGCAACGGCCTGCTCGCCTTCGGGGAAGTCTGGTCGGCGCGCCTGCTGGCCGCCCTGCTCACCAGCCGGGGCGAACCCGCCATCTGGCTCGACGCCCGCAGCTTCCTGCGCGCCGAGGATGGCGCCCTGGTCAAGGTGGACGAGGCCCTCTCCAGCGAGTTGCTCAAGGCCCGTCTGGCCGAGCATGACGGCCGCATCGTGGTGACCGGCTTCATCGCCGCCGACATGGAGGGACGTTCCCTGCTGCTCGGGCGCAACGGCTCCGACTACAGCGCCAGCCTCCTGGCCCTGCTGGCGGAGGGCGAATCCACCACCATCTGGAGCGACGTGGCCGGGGTCTACAGCGCGGATCCGCGCCGGGTGAAGGAGGCGCGCCTGCTGGAGCGCCTGAGCCTGGCCGAGGCCAACGAGCTGGCCCGCCTGGGCTCCTCCGTGCTCCACTCCCGCACCCTGCAACCGGTGGCAGACAGCCGCCAGCGCCTCACCCTGCGCTGCAGCTACAACCCCGACGAGGGCTGCACCCACATCTTGCGCCGCGCGCCGCGCAGCAACGGGGCCCGCATCGTCAGCTCCGTGGATCAGATAGCCCTGATCGAACTCAAGGTGCTGGCCCAGGGGGACTTCGACCAGGCGGTCAAGACCATAGAGGCCCACCTGGCCCGCCATCGCCTGAGCCCCCTCACCCTGCAACGCCAGCCGGACCGGCGGGTGCTGCGCCTCGCCTACACCCTGGAGGTGGCGGTCGGCGCCTATGATCTGCTGCGGGACTTCCAGCTGCAGGGCAACTTCACCGGCCTGATCCAGAAGGAGGGCTACAGCCTGGTGGCCCTGGTGGGTGCCGGGGTGACCGACAACGCCGAGCAGTGTCACCGTTTCTACCAGCTGCTGTCGGATCAGCCCCAGGAGTTCGTCCAGGTGGCCAGAGACGGCCTGAGCCTGGTGGCCGTGCTGCGTCAGGTGGTACTCGAGCCCCTGCTCATCGCCCTGCACAGCGCCCTGTTCAGCCGCCCGACCCGGGTCGGCCTGGTGGTGTTTGGCAAGGGCAACATCGGCAGCCAGTGGCTCAGCCTCTATGGCCGCGAGCAGGCCCGCCTCGAGCGCGAGCTGAACGTGGCGCTCACCCTGTACGGGGTATTCAACTCCCAGGGGGGCCTGCTGGACGAGGAGGGGCTGGATCCCATCAGGGTGCAGAAGCACTTCGAGCCCAGCCCCCTCATCTGGCCCGAGCTGCTGACCCAGCTGGAGCAGCACAGTTTTGACGCCCTGATCGCGCTGGATCTGACCGCCAGCGAGACGGTGAGCCGCTACTACCCGGATTTTGCCCAGCTCGGCTGCCACATCATCGCCGCCAACAAGTTCGCCGGCGCCGCCGAGAGCGAGTTCTACCTGCGCATCAAGCAGAGCTGCCGCGACCATCAGGTGCAGTGGCGCTACAACGCCACCGTGGGGGCCGGCCTGCCTATCCAGTCCAGCATCCAGATGCTGCGCCAGAGCGGCGACCCCATCCAGGGGGTCTCGGGGATCTTCTCCGGCACCCTCTCCTGGCTGTTCCAGCAATATGACGGCAGCCGCCCCTTCTCCGAGCTGGTGGACGCGGCCTGGCAGCAGGGGCTGACCGAGCCGGATCCCCGGGAGGATCTCTCCGGCCAGGACGTGCGCCGCAAGCTGCTCATTCTGGCGCGGGAGGCGGGGTTCGAGCTGGACTCCGCCGACATAGCGCTGGAGAACCTGGTGCCCCTGGCCCTGCGTCCGCTGTCGGTGGAGGGCTTCATGGACAGGCTGGATGAGCTCGACGGCCCCATCCAGTCCGCCTTCGAGGGGGCGCGCCGGGTCGGCAAGGTGCTGCGCTACGTGGCCCGGATCGAGCGCGGGGGCAAGGCCCGTGTCGGCCTGGAGGCGCTGGAGCCCCACCACCCGTTCGCGAACCTCTTGCCCTGCGACAACGTGTTCGCCATCGAGAGCGACAGCTACCGCACCAATCCCCTGGTGATCCAGGGGCCGGGGGCGGGGCGCGAGGTGACCGCCGGGGCCATCCAGTACGATCTGTGGCAGATCTGCGCCGCGCTGTGAGGCCGGGCAAGGAACGACAAAAGGGCGCCTTATGGCGCCCTATTTGTTGCTCCTGCTCCCTGGGGAAGAGCCCCGGATCATGGCGCCGCTTCGGGGCGCGCTCACCACAGTAGCTGGCCGAGCAGGGGGGCGAGCAGCACAGTCACCATGCCGGCGATCATCATCACCATGCTGGCGACCACCCCCTCCTCCTTGCCCATCTGATAGGCCCGGGCCGTGCCCGCCCCGTGGGCCGAGGCGCCAAAGCCCGCCCCCCTGCCGAGCCGGCTGCGGATGGCGAGGCGGCGCAGCACGCACTCCCCCACCGCCATGCCGATCACCCCGGTCAGCACCACGAACAGGGCGGTCAGATCGCTCTGGCCCCCGACGCTCCGGCTCGCCTCCACCGCGAACGGCGTGGTGATGGAGCGCATGGCGAGGCTGCGTTGCAGCAGATCCGACAAGCCGAACCAGCGGGCCAGCAGCACCGAACTGCCCACCGCCATCACCACGGAGGCGAGTACCCCGAGGGAGAGGGAGAGCCAGTGCTTGCGCATCAGGGCCCGGTTCTCATAGACGGGAATGGCGAAGGCGACCGTGGCCGGGCCCAGCAGCCAGAGCAGCCAGTGACTGTCGGCCATATAGGCCTCGTAGGGGATGTGGCAGAGCAGCACCAGGGCGACCAGCAGGGCCGGGGCCAGCAGCAGCGGCATCAGCGGCAGTATCTGCACCCGGCGATAGAGCCACTTGCTGAGGTAGTAGAACAGCAGGGTGAGCGCCAGGCAGAGCAGGCTCAAGGCTTGGCTAGTCATGGCGGCGATGCCTGCGGGCCAGCCTGAGCTCGAGCCGGTAGACCCTGTCCACCACCAGGGCCGTGGTGGCGAGCACCAGCACGGTACTGAGCCCTATCACCAGCAGGATCCGCACCCCCTGATGGAGCATCAGCTCCTGGTAGTTGACCACGGCCACCACGGCGGGCACGAAGAACAGCAGCATCTCCGCCAGCAGCCAGCGGGATCCCGCACTGAACCAGCGGGTCTTGACCACCCCGAGCAGGATCAGGGCGAGCAGGGCCAGCATGCCGGTGAGGTTGGCGGGCAGGGGCAGGTGGAACAGGCGCACGGCGCCATCGGCCAGCCACCAGATGGCGGCCAGCAGGGAGACCTGCAAGGGGGTGAGCAACCAGGAGGGCAGTGACATGGGGGCGGGCCGGTTGTTGAGACTGGCACCAGTGTAGCGCCGGGACAAACCTGCAAAAAATGAATTTAAATTATCAAAATTATGCCAAATTGGCATGATATGACCCCCATCAGCGGAGAGAGTCCATGGATATCCGAGCCCTGCGTTACTTCGTCGAGCTGGTGCGCGAGCAGAGTTTCACCCGCGCCTCCCAGCGGCTGTTCGTCACCCAGCCCACCATCAGCAAGATGATCCGCAACCTGGAAGAGGAGCTGGGCCAGCCCCTGCTCAGCCGGGTGGGCCGCCGCTTCACCCTGACCGACGGGGGGAGGGTGTTGTTTGCCCGGGGCCAGGAGATACTGGCCCAGATGCAGCAGCTGGAGACGGAGTTGGCGGACTTGCAGAGCCTCAAGGGGGGACGGCTGGCCCTGGGCATGCCCCCCATGGTGGGCCACGTCTATGCGGATCTCATTCGCCGCTATCGCAGCCGCTACCCCGCCATCGAGCTCTCCATCGTCGAATATGGCGGTCGGCGCATCGAGCAGGCGGTGCTGGAGGGGGAGCTGGATCTCGCCATCACCATGCTGCCGGCCCGGGAGACGGCCGAGCTGGAGACCCTGGATCTCGACTGCTACCCGATCCAACTGGTGCTGCCCGCCGAGCCCCGCTGGCGCGAGCGGGCCTGCGTACGCCTCTCGGATCTGCGGGAAGAGCCCCTGCTGCTCTACACCCAGGCCTTCACCCTGAGCGAGCGCATCGAGCAGGCCTGCCTCGCCGAGGGATTCACCCCCCAGGTGGCGGCGCGCAGCAGCCAGTGGGACTTCCTCACCGCCATGGTGCGCAGTGGCATGGGGATCGCCTTCCTGCCCGAACCCGTCTGCCGCCGCCTGACCCAGGATGGTCTGATCCTGCGCCCCCTGTTGCCGGAGATGAGCTGGCGGCTCGGGGTGATCTGGCCGAGGGGCCGCTACCTCTCCCGCAGTGCCGAGGCCTGGCTGGCCCTTTGCCGCGAGCGTCAGCAGGGAGGGTCGGCCTTGGCCCCGGGCTGAGCCGGGTCGTCCGGCGCCTGGGCCATCAGCCGGCCCAGGGCGCGGCAGAGCTGGCGCAGGCTGGCGTTGTCGAGCGCCCCATAGCCGAGCAGCCAGCCTTCGTGGCGGGGCGGCGACGCCGCGTCTGGCGGGGTCAGGTAGAAGTCGCTCAAGGGGCGCAGCCCCAGCCCCTGGCGATTGGCCCGGGCCGTCCAGCGCGCCTCCTCCCCCGGGGGGAGCAGGGCGCACAGCTGCAAGCCGGCACCGGTATGGATGGGGGTCAGGGCCGGGCACTGGCTGGCCAGGGTCTCCACCAGCAGGTCGCGGCGGCTGCGGTAGAGGGGGCGCATCTGGCGCAGGTGGGCGGCGAAGTGGCCCCCCTGGATGAAGTCGGCCGTCACCCCCTGCAACAGCTGGTTGCTGTGGCCGTCGATGGCGGCGCGGGCCTGGCAGAAGGGGGCCATCAGGGCGTGGGGCAGCACCAGATAGGCGAGGCGAAGGGATCCGAAAAGCACCTTACTGAAGGTGCCCACGTAGAGCACCCGCCCCTGGCTGTCCAGCCCCTGCAGGGCGGGGAGCGGACGCTGGTCATACTGGAACTCGCCGTCATAGTCGTCCTCTATGATCCAGGCGTTGTGGCGCGCCGCCTCGGCCAGCAGCGCCATCCGCCTTGGCAGGCTCATGGCCATGCCGAGGGGATACTGGTGGGAGGGAGTGCAGTAGATGAGCCTGGGGGCGGGCAAGGAGCCGACTGGATTGAGCCCCTCCTCGTCCACGGGCACGGGATGCACCCTGGCACCGGCACTCACCATGGCGCTGCGGGCCCCCGGGTAGCCCGGCTCCTCCAGCCAGACGCAGTCGCCCGGATCCGTCAGCAGCTGGGCGGCGAGCTGGATCCCCTGCTGGGAGCTGGTGAGGATCAGGATCTGCTCCGGATCGCAGTTGACTCCCCGCGACTGCATCAGATAGCCGGCGATGGCCTCGCGCAGGGCCGGCAATCCCTGGGGATCGCCGTAGCGCATCAACTGCTCCCCCTCCCGGCGCCAGCGCTGCTGCAACAGCTTGCCCCACAGCTCGCCGGGGAAGGCGAGGGCATCGGCCTGACCCGCCCCGAAATTGGGCCTGGGGTTGACCTCCTCGCGGCAGCTGCCGCTGGCCTGCATGGCCTCGCCGCGCCGGGAAAGGGATCGCGCCGCCCTGAGCGGGACGGACCTGGGGGGCGTCTGGCGCGGCGCTATGGCGACGAAGCTGCCGGCCCCCACCTTGCGCACCAGATAGCCCTCGGCCTCGAGCCTGGCGTAGGCCAGCTCCACTGTGCTGCGGGACAGGGCGAGATCCCGGGCCAGGGCCCGGCTGGCGGGCAAGCGGCTGTGGAGGGGCAGCTGACCGGCCAGGATGGCGGTGCGCAGGGCGCGTACCAGTTGCTCGTGCAGTGGCAAGTCCCCCTGCTGCAGATTGGCGAACAGGGTCGGCAGGGCGGGCATGGTGGGCTCCGGGTGGTGAATTGGTCTGGTCTGTCTGCCAGAATTGGCTATCTTGGCAGGGCCATTATGGCGCTAGATTAGGCTCATTGACCACCCGCATCATGTAGAGGGAGATAACCATGAGTGCCGTTCTCGCCACCGGATTGGCCAGCCCCCAGGCTGCCGTCAGCTTCTTTACCGACCAGCTCGCCTATCGCACCGACCCGGCCGACCTCGCCGCCGACCTGCTGGCGGGGGAGGCCGCCATCGTCGTCATCGACACCCGCTCCCCGGGGCACTATGCCGAGGGCCATATTCCCGGCGCCCTCTCCTTGCCCCACCGCACCATGGACGCGGCCAGCACGGCCTCCCTGGATCGGGATCTCGTCTATGTCTGCTACTGCGATGGCATCGGCTGCAACGGCTCGACCCGCGGCGCCCTGAAACTGGCGGCCCTGGGCTTCAAGGTGAAGGAGCTGATCGGCGGATTGCACTGGTGGCGGCAGGACGGCTTTGCCGTCGCCACCGGCCAAGCGCCCGGTCGCCTGCTGGCAGGGGGGAGCGACTGTGGCTGCTGAGGTGGAGATAAACGGCTTCGGCCAGGCGGTCGGCGCCGAGCTGGCACATTGGGCGGGGGCCGAGTTCCCACCCCAGCGGATCATGAGCGGCTGGGGCTGCCGCCTGGAGCCCCTGGATCCCGCGCGCCACTGCCCCTCGCTCTGGCAGGCCTTTGCCGCCGATGATGGCGCCATGTGGACCTATCTCACCAGCGGCCCCTTCGCGGACGAGCCGGCCATGCTGGCCTGGTTGCAGCAGTGCGCCGCCAAGGGGGATCCCCAGTTCTACACGATCGTCGATGAGGCGAGCGGCCAGGGACTGGGGCTGGCCAGCTACCTGCGCATCGACCCCGGGGCGGGCAGCATCGAGGTGGGCTGGCTCCATTTTTCCCCCGCCATGCAGCGCACCCGCCTCTCCACGGCGGCCATGGCGCTGATGATGGGGCGGGCCTTCGCCCTGGGGTATCGCCGCTACGAGTGGAAGTGCAACGGGCTTAACGTGCCGTCCCGCCAGGCGGCACTGCGGCTGGGGTTCAGCTATGAGGGAACCTTCCGCCAGGCCAGGGTGGACAAGGGGCGCAACCGGGATACCGCCTGGTTCTCGGTGCTCGACGGCGAATGGCCCGCCCTGCAACGCTGCTTCGAGCTTTGGCTGGACGACGCCAACTTCGACGCACAGGGGCGCCAGCGGCTGCGGTTATCGGATCTGACCGCCGCCTGCCGGGTGACGCCATAAGCCTGGGGTCCCGCCTGACTGGCAAAGCTGAAGAGGCCCCGCTTGCGGGGCCTCTCTCATGCTGCAAGCTGCCCAGCCATGGCGCCGACCCATGGCGCTCGCTCGTGCCTTGCTCTGGAGCATGCAGTCCATGGCGTTCGCTCGTGGCGTTTATTCGTGGGGCTCGCCGATGGGGGCGGCGAGCCACTTCAGCAGTGCAATCATGTCCTTGGGCGCCACCCCCACCGAGAGGCCGCGCTTGCCGCCGCTCACCAGGATCTCGTCGAACGCCATGGCGGAGTCGTCCAGCACGGTCGGCAGCGGCTTCTTCTGGGCCAGGGGGCTGATGCCCCCCACCTTGTAGCCGGTCAGCTTCTCGGCATCGGCCGGTTTCATCATCTCCACCTTCTTGAGCCCGGTGGCCTTGGCGAGCTGCTTGAGGCTGCACATACCGGAGGAGGGCACTATGGCCACCACCGCCTGCTTGTCGTGATGGGCGAGCAGGGTCTTGAACACCTGGGCCTGGGGCAGGCCGAGCTGGGCCGCGGCATGTTTGCCGAAGTCGTCGTGGGCCTCACACTCGTAGGGGTAGAGCCTGTGGGGGATCTTGAGCTTTTTCAGCAGGTTGATTGCGGGGGTCATGGAGATTCCTTGAATCGCGACAAGGTCAGAGAGTGTGCGCTCAGGGGGCTGGTATGGCAAGTAGCTCGCGCCCCTGGCCGCCTCCCGGGGCGACCAACATTAGCGCAGTCGAATGTTCGCACCTATGCTCTGGGGTCTCAGCCCCGCGTGCCTATGCCTGTTGTGGTTATATGTGGACTATCGAAAGGAATCGTAGCCATGAATATCCCCGTGATCCGTCCTCCTGATGAGGATACCGACGCGCTTGGGCGTTATGATGCCCAGGCCAGATTGACCGCGATCGACCGCGCCTATGGCATAGTCGCGTTCGATCTCAGCGGTCGCATTGTGTCGGTCAACCCCAGGTTCTGTGCCATCCTCGGCTACGCTCCCGAGGAGCTGATCGGCCAGTCCCATCTCCTGCTGGTTCCCTTCGAGCAACGGGGTGAACATGGCCGTTTCTGGCAGGGGGTGCTCTGCGGCGAGATCTATGCCGGCAAGTGCCGCCGCATCATGCGCAGCGGCAGGAGCGTCTGGATCCATGCCACCTACACGGCCATCACCGACGAGGCGGGCTCGCTGCTCGGGGTGATCAAGCTGGCTCACGACATCACCTCGGAGGTGCTGGCCGAGCTGCGTGTCGAGCAGCAGAGCCAGCTGTTCGACATCATAGTCGCCGCCCATCAGAGTTTTCTGCTCGATCGCAACCTCGCCTCCGCCTGCGACACCGTGTTCGAGCGGTTGCTGAGCGTGAGCCAGAGCGCCTACGGCTTCATCGGCATAGTCCAGCACGAGGAGAAGGGGCTCAGCCTCTATATCCCCTCCATCTCCAATGTCTCCTGGGATGAGGCCACCCATGCCTGGTACGAGCAGCAGCGCCAGGAGAGGGGGGGGGCTCATCTTCAGCAAGCTCGACAACCTGTTCGGTCATGTGGTGACCCACAACACCCTGGTGTGCTGCAATGATCTGCCGCGTCACCCGGCGAGCCGCGGCGTCTCTCCCCATGGCCATCCCCATCTGGACAGCTTCCTCGGCATCCCGATCCGCCACAAGGGGGAGGCCATCGGCATGATAGCCCTGGCGAATCGTCCCGGCGGCTTCGACGAGGCCCTGGTCACCCTGCTCGAGCCGCTCACCACCACCCTCGGCACCCTGATCCATGCCCGCAACCTGGAAGATGAGCGCAGCCGGATGGAACGGGTGCTGCGCTTCAATGCCGAGCACGATTTTCTCACCAAGCTGCCCAACCGCAGCAGCTTCTTCAGCCAGGCCAACCTCTTGCTAGAGCACATCCAGCGCCACCCAGCCGAGGGGGAGGCCTGCTGTCTGGCCCTGATCGATATCGATTTCTTCAAGCAGATCAACGATGAACACGGCCATCTTGCCGGAGATGCCGTACTCAGGGAACTGGCCCAGTTGCTGATGCAGACGGTGCGCAGTCAGGATCTGGTGGCCCGCTTTGGTGGGGAGGAGTTCATCATGCTGCTGCGCCACACCGCGCTGGAAGCGGCCCACGGCATCATGGAGCGTACCCGCCAGCAGATAGCGAACCACCCCTTCTTGCATCAGCGCCAGGAGATTGCCGTCACCATCAGCGCGGGCATTACCCCCTACCAGATGAGTTATCGCTGCATGGACGACTGGCTGCAATGCGTGGATCAGCGCCTCTATGAGGCCAAGCGCCGGGGGCGCAACCGGATCGCATAGGGTCTGTGGTCAGCAGGACACACAGGATCCATGGAACGAAAAAGGGCGCCAGATTGGCGCCCTTTGACTATGTGATTGCCAGCTTGCCAGCCATCAACCCGTGTTGCGCATGCCGGCGGCGATACCGGCGATGGTGACCATCAGCGCCTGATCTATCTCCTCGTGCAGGGACTCCGGGTCGCGGCGCGAGCGGTTGAGCAGCTCGGCCTGCAGCACGTTGAGGGGATCCGTGTAGGGGTTGCGCAGCTTGATGGACTCCTTGATCCAGGGCTGATCATCGAGCAGGTCCCCTTGCGGGCGCAGGGCCAGCACCACATCGGCGGCGTCGGCGAGTTCCTGGCGCAGCTGCTTGCCGAGCGGCCAGAGGTTCTCCGGCACCAGACGGGTGTCATAGTACTCCGCCAGCCAGCTGTCGGCCTTGAGGAACACCATCTCCAGCATCTCGAGGCGGGTGCGGAAGAAGGGCCACTGGCGGCTCATCTCTTCCAGCACGGCCTGGTGACCGTTGTCGATGGCCTGTTGCAGCCCCTGGTGGGCGCCGAGCCAGGCCGGCAGCATCAGCCGGTTCTGGGTCCAGGCGAAGATCCAGGGGATGGCGCGCAGGCTCTCGACACCGCCATTGGGCTTGCGCTTGGCAGGGCGGGAGCCGAGCGGCAGCTTGCCGAGCTCCATCTCCGGGGTGGCGGCGCGGAAGTAGGGCACGAAGTCCGGGTGGCCGCGCACTATGCTGCGATAGTGCTCGCAGGAGGACTCGGCCACCTGCTCGATCACGGTGCGCCAGCTCTCTTTGGGCTTGGGCGGCGGCAGCAGGTTGCCCTCCAGCACGGCGCTGGTGTAGAGGTTCAGGCTGTTGATGGCCACCTTGGGCAGGCCGAACTTGAAGCGGATCATCTCCCCTTGCTCGGTGACCCTCAGGCCGCCGCGCAGGGATCCCGGCGGCTGGGACAGGATCGCCTGATGGGCGGGGGCGCCGCCGCGACCGACGGTGCCGCCGCGGCCATGGAACAGGGTCAGGCGCACCTTGTTGGTCTCGGCCAGGGCCACCAGGGACTCCATGGCGGCGTACTGGGCCCAGCCGGCGGCCATCATGCCCGCATCCTTGGCCGAATCCGAGTAGCCGATCATCACGTATTGGCGACCCTGGATGTAGCCGCGATACCAGTCCACCGACAGCAGGCGATCCATGACGGCGGTGCCCGCCATCAGGTCTTCCTGGGTCTCGAACAGCGGCGCCACCGGCATGCGGAAGGTGCAGCCGGCTTCTTTGAGCAACAGCTGCACCGCCAGCACGTCGGACGGGGCGCCGGCCATGGAGATGATGTAGATGCCGAACGCATCCGGATCATGGGCGGCGATCACCTTGCAGGTGTCGATGGTCTCCTGGGTCTCGTCGCTCGGTGTCCAGTCGCTCGGCAGCAGGGGGCGGCGCGAGTTCAGTTCGTTCAGCAGGAAGGCCTGCTTGTCGTCCTCGCTCCACTCGGCGTAGTCCCCCATGCCCAGATAACGGGTCAGCTCGGAGAAGACCTGGCCGTGACGCTCGCCGTCCTGACGGATGTCCAGCTTGACCAGGTGGATGCCGAAACAGGCCAGCTTGCGCAGTACGTCCAGCAGCATGCCATCGGCGATGTTGCCCATGCCGCAGGCGTGCAGGGAGTGGTAGCAGAGCTCCAGGGGCTCGCGCAGCTGGGCCGTGGTCTTGACCAGATCCCGGCTCTCGCTCACCTGGCCCTGCACCTTGGCGGTGAGGAACTCCTGGGTCTCGCGCAGCTGCTCGCGCAGCTCGCGCACCAGGGCGCGATAGGGTTCGGCACTGTCGCCGACGCGATCGCGCACCGCCTGGGTGCAGTCGGACATGGAGAGCTCCGAGGTGAGCTCCTTGATGTCCTTGTAGAACAGGCTCACCGCCATCCAGCGGCCCAGCTCCAGCACCTCGGCGGTCACCTTGGCGGTGACGAAGGGGTTGCCGTCACGGTCGCCCCCCATCCAGGAGGTGAACTTGACCGGGGCTGCGTCCAGGGGCAGGCGCACCCCCAGGTGTTGCTGCAACCGTTCGTCCAGGTTGCGCATGAATTCGGGGATCGCGGGCCAGAGGCTGTTTTCCACCACGGCGAAGCCCCACTTGGCCTCGTCCACCGGGGTGGGACGCTGTACCCGGATCTCGTTGGTGTGCCAGGCCTGATTGACCAGCTGTTCGATGCGATTGAGGATCTTGTCCCGCTCACGGGGCAGCAGATCGGAGAGCTCCAGCGCCTCCAGGCAGTCGTTGAGCTGCACATGCTTGTGGATCAGGGTACGACGGGTCACCTCGGTCGGGTGAGCGGTCAGCACCAGATCGATATCCAGCTCGCGCACCGCCTGGATGATGGCCTCTTGCGACAGGTTGGACGCCTTGAGCTTGGCGAACATCTGCTCCAGGGGATCCGGGGTGCAGACCTGTTCTTCGCTGCGGCGGGAGATGGTGTGGAACTGTTCGGCCACGTTGGCCAGGTTGAGGAACTGGCTGAAGGCGCGGGCCACCGGCAACAGTTCGTCGTCCGAGAGGGTGCGCAGGGTGTCGAGCAGACGCTCCCTGTCGGCCTCGTTGCCCTTGCGAGAGGACTTGGCCAGTTGACGAATGGTTTCGATCTTGTCGAGGAAAGCCTGTCCCTGATGATCCTTGATGGATTTACCCAGCAGCTGGCCCAGCATGCCTACGTTGGCCCGTAGAGCGGCGTACTTTTCGTTCATTCCACATCCTTATTCTGGTTGGTGCCTCTCTCCTTCCAAGGTGAGAGACAGCCTCACTTATTGTTGTGCGATTACAACATATGCTCCGTCATCTTAGGGGGACAATCTACCCAGAATGTCTGCGCGAGGTCAAATAACAGGCCGATTAAGAACATGTATTTTCGATGATCCTGGTACTGGACCGAGTCCGGTTGTCCCGCCTTCTGTCATGTAACTTTCCTACATATCCGATTGCGACTCCCTGCGCCCGGTAGCCGCCTCACCCCGCCCCTTTGATCATGACGGCGCCGGGTGAGTCGTGTGGATGGCTGGAGCCCAGCCCAGGCCTAGCAGCAGAAGCGGCGGATCAGGTGTTGCAGCACCGACTTGGTCGGCTCGACGAACGACAGATCCAGGTATTCGTCCGGCTGGTGGGCCTGGGCGATGTGGCCCGGGCCCATCACTATGGTCTGGCAGCCCAGCTGCTGGATGAAGGGGGCCTCGGTGCAGTAGTTCACCGATTCCGCCTTGTGTCCGCTCGCCTGCTGCGCCTCGCGCACCAGCTGGGAATCGGCGTCACAGGCATAGGCGGGGATGGGTTCGTGCAGGTGTTGCAGGTGCAGGCAGCCCGGCTGGTGAACCTCTATGGGAGCGAGCGCCTCCTTGAGCATCCCCATCAGCTCGTCCGGCCCCACTTGCGGGGTGGGACGCATGTCGATGTGCAGCTCGCAGCAGCCGCAGATGCGGTTCGGGCTGTCGCCCCCCTGGATATAGCCCAGATTCAGGGTCGGCTGGGGCACCTTGAAGCGGTGATCTGCATACTTATCCTTGAGGCTCTGCTGCAGCTTCAGCACCTGGCCCATGGCCTGGTGCATGATCTCCAGGGCGTTGACCCCGTTGGCGGGATCCGAGCTGTGACCGCTCTTGCCCGTGATGCGGATGGCTTCGGACATGTGGCCCTTGTGGGCCACCACAGGCACCAGGCCGGTGGGTTCGCCGATCACCGCATAGTCGGGTTTGAGTTCGGCCGCCGCGGCAATGGCGCGGGCCCCCGCCATGGTGGTCTCCTCGTCGGCGGTGGCCAGGATGCGCAGGGGCTTGGTGAGGGTCTTGAGATCGATATCCTTGAGCGCCTCCACGATGAAGGCGAAGAAGCCCTTCATGTCGATGGTGCCCAGGCCGTACAGGCGGTTGCCCTCCTCGGTCACCTTGAAGGGATCCTTGCGCCAGGCGCCCTGATCGAAGGGCACAGTATCGGTATGGCCCGCCAGCAGCAGCCCCCCTTCTCCCTGACCATAGGTCGCCACCAGATTGAACTTGCCGGGCAGATCCGGCAGGGCCGTCACTTCGCAGCGAAAGCCGAGCTGATCAAACCAGTCCGCCAGCAGTCGGATCACCCCCTCGTTGCTCTGATCCCACTTGGGATCCGTGCTGCTGATGGAAGGAATTGCAATAATATTCTTATAAAGTGAAAAAAAATCCTGATTGGCCACTAGCTCCTCCTTGCACCCTAGGAAGGTTTCTGTTAGAAAATACAAATGCAAACTGAGTGAATGAATATTCTATTCTTGCGCTCACCGATAAGGCTCTAGTTGTAAGGGAAAGTCAATGTTCTGTCACCTGATCTATCACCGACGACGCAACCCCGCCTGAATTGTCTCCGCGTGAGCCAGCCAGCTCATCGCCCCTTGCCTGGCAAGGCAGAAGAGGCGATTCACGGCCTCTTAATCTTTATGCAGCATCATGCTGTGAACCCAGACCTCAGATTTTGGAATCGATCAATGCTTAACACCGTTATCGTCGGTGCCAGTGGCTACGCGGGAGCAGAGCTGGCCGCCCTGGTGCAGAACCACCCTCAACTCAAGCTGTTCGGCCTCTATGTTTCCGCCGGCAGCCAGGACGCCCACAAGCGCTTCTCCTCTCTGCATCCCCAGTGGGTGGGGGAGCTGGATCAGCCGTTGCTGCCCCTGGACGAAGACGGCATGACCCGGATCCTGACCCAGGCCGACCTGGTGCTGCTGGCCACCGCCCACGAGGTGAGCGCCGAGCTCGCCCCCAAGTTCCTGGCCAAGGGGCTGCCGGTGTTCGATCTCTCCGGCGCCTTCCGGGTGCAGGATCAGCAGTTCTATCAGGATTACTACGGCTTCACCCATGAGAACGAGCAGTGGCTCGCCCAGGCGGCCTATGGTCTGGCGGAGTGGAATGCCGATGCGATCAACGCCGCCCAGCTGATTGCGGTACCCGGCTGCTACCCCACCGCCTCCCTGTGCGCCCTCAAGCCGCTGCAGCAGGCGGGTCTCATCAAGGCGGAGTGGCAGCCCATCATCAATGCGGTCTCCGGTGTCTCGGGCGCCGGCCGCAAGGCAGCGGTCAATACCAGCTTCTGCGAAGTGAGCCTGAGCCCCTACGGCACCTTCACTCACCGGCATCAGCCGGAGATCAGCCACCACCTGGGCAAGGGGGTGCTGTTCCAGCCTCACCTTGGCAACTATGTGCGCGGCATCCTGGCCACCATCTACGTGCAGCTGGCGGACGACGTGACCCCGGAGCAGGTGGATCAGGCCTATCTCGCCGCCTACGAAGGCAAGCCTCTGGTACGCCTCACCGGCCAGATGCCCTCCATCCGTGGCGTGGCCAGCACGCCCTATTGCGATCTGGCCTGGCAGCAGCAGGGCAACATGCTGGTGGTGGTCTCCGCCATCGACAACCTGCTCAAGGGGGCGGCCTCCCAGGCCATCCAGTGCGTGAACATCAAGTTTGGTTTTGAACCGGCCACGGGCCTGATTTAAGGAAGGGTGAAGAAAATGGACAAACAGACACTGGTAATCAAGTTGGGTGGAGCCCTCATCGAGAACGACGAGGCCCTGACCGCCCTGTTCGCCACCCTGAAAACCTTCCTGGACGATCAGCACAGACCCCTGGTGCTGGTGCACGGCGGTGGCTGCCTGGTGGATGATCTGCTCAAGGGGCTGGGGATGACCTCCAGCAAGAAGAACGGCCTGCGGGTGACCCCGTTCGAGCAGATCCCCTTCATCGCCGGTGCCCTGGCCGGTACCGCCAACAAGCAGATGATGGCCAAGGCCATCGCCTGCGGTATCCCGGCCGTGGGCCTGTGCCTGGCCGATGGCGGCCTGTGCCAGGTGGTGCAGCTGGATCCGCAGCTCGGCGCGGTCGGCGACTGCACCCCGGGCAACCCAGCCCTGGTGCAGGGGGTGCTCTCCCAGCAGTTCCTGCCGGTCATCAGCTCCATCGGCATCACGGCGGAGGGTCAGCTGATGAACGTCAACGCGGATCAGGCGGCCACGGCGATTGCCGAAGCCCTGGGCGCCGACCTGGTGATGCTGTCGGATGTGAGCGGCATCCTGGATGGCAAGGGCAAGCTGGTGCCGCAGCTCGATAAACAGACGGCGCTGGATCTGATGGAGAAAGGGGTCATCACCGATGGCATGGCGGTCAAGGTGAAGGCGGCGCTCCATGCCGCAGAGACCCTGGGCAAGCCGGTCTGTGTCGCCAGCTGGCGCTACCCGGATCAGCTGCTCCAGCTGCTTGGTGGCGCCGCCATCGGCACCCAGGTTACCCTCTAAGGCACGACAAAAGGACGATTCGATGCAACACCTGCTCAAAGACAGCGACCTCAGCAAGGCCCAGATCCTGGCGTTGATAGCCCTGGGCAAACAGGTCAAGGCCGATCCCAAGAAGTATGCCCATGCCCTGGCAGGCAAGGCCGTGGTGACCCTGTTCGAGAAGCCCTCCCTGCGTACCCGGGTCACCTTCGACATCGGCATCGCCAAGCTGGGTGGCCACAGCGTCTATCTGGATCAGCAGAACGGGGCCCTGGGCAAGCGGGAATCCGTGCAGGATTTCGCCGCCAACCTGTCCCGCTGGTGTGACGCCATCGTCGCCCGGGTATTCGATCACCAGACGCTCGTTGATCTGCAGCAGTATGCGACCGTGCCCGTGGTCAACAGCCTGTGCAACCTCTACCACCCCTGCCAGGGGCTGGCGGACTTCATGACCATCGCCGAGCACTACGACGATCTGTCCAAGGTGAAACTGGCCTACCTCGGCGATGGCAACAACGTCAGCCACTCCCTGCTGCTGCTGGGGGCGACGCTGGGCACCGATGTCACCCTGATCTGCCCCAAGGGTCACGGCCCGGATACCCAGATCTTCCTCGAGGCTCAGGCCCTGGCGGCCGAGTCGGGGGCCACCATCCATATCAGCGATGACGTCGCCGATATCGAAGGCTTTGACGTGGTTTATACCGACACCTGGGTCTCCATGGGTGACAACACCCCGATGGAACAGGTAAAAGAGATCTTCATGCCTTATCAGATCAACCAGGCCCTGCTCGACCGGACCGGCATCGCGCATGTGCTGCATTGCCAGCCGGCCCATCGGGAACTGGAGATCACCTCGGAAGTGATGGATGGCCCCGCCTCCCTCATTCTGGACGAGGCAGAGAACCGGATGCATATCCAGAACGCCGTGCTGCTGACCCTGCTGGGTCACAAATGAGCGACCGACCCTGTTTTTAATGTTTTCAAGATTGATCATGGAGAGAAGTAAATGAGCGGAATCAACAAGATAGTACTGGCTTACTCGGGCGGACTGGATACCTCGGCCATCATTCCCTGGCTCAAAGAGCACTACAACGCCGAAATCATCGCCTTCGTTGCCGACGTCGGTCAGGGCGAAGACGATCTGGAAGGGGTGGAAGAGAAGGCCCTGGCCTCCGGCGCCGCCAAGTGTGTGGTCTATGACCTGAAGGAAGAGTTCGTCAAGGACTACGTCTATCCGACCCTGAAGACGGGCGCCATCTATGAGGGCACCTACCTGCTGGGTACCTCCATGGCCCGTCCGGTGATCGCCAAGGCCATGGTGGAAGTGGCCAAGGCCGAAGGGGCCGACGCCATCGCCCACGGCTGCACCGGCAAGGGCAACGACCAGGTGCGTTTCGAAGGGGCCGTGGCCTCCCTGGCGCCCCAGCTGAAAGTGATCGCCCCCTGGCGCATCTGGGACATGCGTTCCCGTGAAGAGCTGCTCGCCTATCTGGAAGCGCGCAACATCCCCTGCAAGGCGACCCTGAAGAAGATCTACAGCCGTGACGCCAACGCCTGGCATATCTCCACCGAAGGTGGCGAGCTGGAGAGCACCTGGAACGAGCCGTCCGAAGCGGTCTGGCAGTGGACCGTCTCCCCGGAGCAGGCACCGAACGAGCCGGAATACGTCAAGCTGACCGTCAAGCAGGGCGAGATCGTGGCCGTGGACGACCAGCCCCTGAGCCCCTATCAGGTGCTGGTGACCCTGAACGAGCGTGCCGGCAAGCACGGCGTCGGCCGCATCGACATCACTGAGAACCGTCTGGTGGGCATGAAGTCCCGCGGCTGCTACGAGACCCCGGGTGGCACCGTCATGATGGCGGCCCTGCGCGCCATCGAAGAGCTGGTGCTGGACAAGCCCACCCGCGCCTGGCGCGAGAAGCTGGGGGCCGAGTTCTCCCACCTGGTCTATGACGGCCGCTGGTTCACCCCCCTGTGCAAGGCGGTACTGGCGTCCGCCAATGCCATCGCCGAGGATCTGGACGGTGAAGTGGTGCTGAAGATGTACAAGGGCCAGGTGAGCGCGACCCAGAAACGCTCCGGCAACAGCCTCTACTCCGAAGACTTCGCCACCTTCGGCGCCGACGAGGTGTACGACCAGAGCCATGCCGAAGGCTTCATCCGCCTCTACACCCTGGCCAGCCGCATTCGTGCCCTGAAAGAGCAGAATCTGGCGGTCGGCGGTGACCATACCCACGGTTGATCGTCACTGACGATGAGCCAGACGAGGGGGCCAGGCCCCCTCGTTTATCAAGGCGCCGCGATGGCTAAGGGTCAGGGGCCCTTAGCCATCGGGGTGGGAGGGTCGGCAGGGCGACCCTCAAGCGTGATGAAAGGGGCGCAGGCGCCCCTTTCATGAGATAACCCTTCATCGAGACAATCCGCGGCAGGCGCAAGGCGCCGCCGACAACGCATTCAAGGAGAGCAGTATGGCACTTTGGGGTGGACGCTTCAGTCAGGGGGCCGATAGCCGGTTCAAGCAATTCAACGACTCGCTGCGCTTCGATTACCGTCTGGCGGAGCAGGACATTCAAGGCTCCATGGCCTGGGCCCGCGCCCTGGTCACGGTGGGTGTGCTGACCCAGGACGAACAGGGTCGGCTGCAACAGGCGCTGGAGGTGCTGCTCGCCTCGGTGCAGCAGGATCCCCGGCAGATCCTGAGCTCGGATGCCGAAGACATCCACTCCTGGGTCGAGGGCAAGCTCATCGATGCCGTTGGCGATCTCGGCAAGAAGCTGCACACCGGCCGCTCGCGCAACGATCAGGTCGCCACCGATCTGAAACTCTGGTGCAAGGCCCAGGGCGAGTTGCTGCTCGCCTCCATCAGCGCCCTGCAACAGGGACTGGTGGCCTGTGCCCGCGCCAACCAGGCCGCGGTGCTGCCCGGTTACACCCACCTGCAGCGGGCTCAGCCGGTCACCTTCGCCCACTGGGCTCTGGCCTATGTGGAGATGCTGGAGCGGGACCATTCCCGCCTGCAGGATGCCCTCAAGCGTCTCGACACCAGCCCGCTCGGCTGCGGCGCCCTGGCCGGCACCGCCTATGCCATCGACCGGGAAGCGCTGGCGCTCGACATGGGCTTTAGCGGCGCCACCCGCAACAGCCTGGATTCGGTGTCGGATCGGGATCACGTGGTGGAGCTGATGCACGTGGCGTCGCTGTCCATGGCCCACCTGTCGCGCTTTGCCGAAGATCTCATCTTCTACAACACCGGCGAGGCGGGCTTCGTGGAGCTCTCCGATGCGGTCACCTCGGGGTCCTCCCTGATGCCCCAGAAGAAGAACCCGGATGCTCTTGAGCTCATTCGTGGCAAGACTGGCCGGGTAGTGGGCGCCCAGATGGGCATGCTGATGAGCCTAAAAGCATTGCCGCTGGCCTACAACAAGGACATGCAGGAAGACAAGGAAGGGCTGTTTGACGCCCTGGATACCTGGCACGACTGTCTCGACATGGCGGCCCTGGTGCTGATCGACTTGAAAGTGAATGGCGAGCGCACCAAGGCGGCGGCCCAGGGTGGCTACGCCAACGCCACCGAGCTGGCGGATTATCTGGTGGCCAAGGGCATTCCGTTTCGCGAGGCGCACCATATCGTCGGTGAAGTGGTGGTCCAGGCCATCAAGCTGAAGAAGCCGCTGGAGGAGCTGTCCCTCTGCGAATTCCAGGGGTTCAGCCCTGTCATCGGCGAGGATGTCTACCCGAACCTGGAGCTGGAAGCGACTCTGGCCAAGCGGGTCGCCAAGGGCGGCGTCGCCCGCGAGCAGGTAGAAGGCGCGCTGGCCGCCGCCGAAGCCTGGCTGGCCAAGCGGGTGGGCTGATCCCCGCGGCGCGCCAGCGCAATGACAAGAAAAACGGCAACCTCAGGGTTGCCGTTTTTTTATGCACTTTCTTGGACGGGGTGACCGACCCTCGCAGAGGCACTCAGCCTCTGTGCCCGGCGCTGGCCTGATGCACGGCGTCCGTGAGCAGCCGTTGCAACTGGCGCCTGGCCTCGTCGGTCTCATGGCTGGCGCCGAGCAGCACCACCCCCAGGGTGCCCGGTGACGGCAGCACGGCGCCGAGGGGCGCTAGACTGGCCGGCATGCCGATGGCGGAACGCACCGTGATCCCGAGCCCGGCCTGCACGGCGGCCCAGATCCCCCCCAGGCTCTGACTGGTGAAGGCGATGCGCCAGGGGATCCCGGCCTCGTCGAGGGCGCGGATGGCCCGCGCCCGCATCAGGCAGGGGGCATCGAAGAGCACCAGGGGAAAAGGCTCCCCCCGCGCGAGCAAAGGGGCAGGATCCCACTCGGGGTGGGCAATCCAGGCCAGCTGCACCACCTCGATGAGGGGAAGATCCTCCCGCTCTCCCTGTGGTTGCCAGGCGAGAGCCATGTCGAGGGTGCCTGCCCTGATCCCCTGCACCAGGGCCCCGTTGCGATCGATGCGGGTCGTCATGCGCAGGGCCGGGTGCTGGCGGCAGAGGGGCCCCAGCACGGCGGGGAGCAAAGATTCGCCGAAGTCCTCCTGCACCCCGAGCCGGATCTCCCCTTGCAGCAGTTCCCCCTTCAGGGCGAGCAGAGCTTCGTCATTGAGCTCCAGCAGCCGCTTGGCGTAGCCCAGCAGGCGCTCGCCGCTGGCCGTCGGCACCAGGTGACGGCCCTGCTTCATGACCAGATCGGTGCCGCACTGCTGTTCGAGTTTCTTCAACTGGGCGCTGACCGCCGAGGTGGAGCGGCACAGCCGCTGCGCCGCCAGGGCGAAGCTGCCGCACTCCAGCCCCAGCACGTAGCTGCGCAGGGCATCGAGATCCAGGCTGGGGGGAAGGGGTGACATTATCGTCCTTATAATCGGGATTGTTGGTCTTGAATATTTCGATTTTTTAAATTGTAGCAGTGAGGGAGAGTGGCTTCATCCACCAAGGAGATTGCCATGACACCCGATGTTCCCGATCGCGCCACCCTGGCGCAGCTTGCCCCCCGACTCGCCCAACTGGCGGAAGAGACGCTGTTTGGCGATATCTGGCAGCGGCCCGCCCTGTCAGCCCGCGAGCGCAGCCTGATCACCCTGGCCATACTGGCGTCCCTGGGCCGGGTGCAACAGCTGCCCTGGCACATCGCATTCGCCCGGCAAAACGGCCTGACGCGGGATGAGCTGGAAGAGCTGTTCACCCATCTCGCCTTCTACGCCGGTTTGCCCGCCGCAGTGACGGCCGTGGGCTATCTGCCCGCCCGCGAGGAGGCGACCCCATGCCGCTGACCCGCATCACGGTGCGCGAGGGGATGAGCGACGCGCGCCTGCAACAGCTCAGCGCCCTCTATCACCAGACCCTGGTGGAGGTGTTCGAGGTGCCGCCGGAGGACAAGTTCCAGATCCTCGAGATCCTGCCGGCCGGTGCCCTCATCTATCACCCCCACTACCAGACCGGCCGCCGGGACCAAGGCTTCATCCTGTTCCAGATCCTGGCGGGAAAGCCCCGCAGCACCGCGGTCAAGGAGCGGCTCTATGCCCGGCTCGCCGAGCGGCTTGAGGCTGAGCTTGGGATCCATCCCGACAACCTCATGGTGGTGATCCAGATGAACGGCAGTGAGGAGTGGAGTTTCGGACGGGGTCTGATGTTCCGGCTGGAGGTGAGCCTATGATCGCCATGCACTACAGATTTACCCTGCCGGCGGACTACGACATGGGACTGATCGAGGCTAGGATCGCCAACCATGGCGCCAAGCTGGATGGTTTTCCCGGTCTGCTGTTCAAGGCCTATCTCTACAGCCGCCAGGACGATGGGGCCCTGCCGGGGCAGGAGAACCGCTATGCCCCCTTCTATGTGTGGCACAGCGCCGAGGCCATGGACCGATTCCTGGCGAGCGAGGGATTCGCGGCGCTCACCCGGCATTTCGGCTGGCCCCGCATCCAGAGCTGGCAGCTGCTGCGGGCGCCGGATCCGGCCTCCCTCGACGGGACCTGCATGGCCAGGCTGCGGCGCACCAAGGTCGCTTCCCACGACCAGTTGGCCGGACTGCATGGCGAGGCCATGGTGAGTGGCTGGGATCTCTCCCGCTGGGAGTGGCTTGAGGCGGATTTTCTCCCCTCGCTCCCCTCGTCAATGCCCCCGGAGGCCGAACTCTATCGTATCGGCTATCTGGCCAAGGGGAGGGGGGAGTGACAGGGCAGAGGGGCTGAGCGGGAGGAGGGGTCAGTCCCCTGGCCGTTACGTCGGTGTGGTGCTCGTGGCTGGCCCCGTCGCTGGCGGCGCCGGTCGGCAGATTCGGGGTGACGGCCGGCGCCAGGCAGGGCATGATCCCCCGTATTGCGTATGGACACGCCAACCGGAACCAAGGAGCTCCCATGTATCTGCCACCCCATTTCGCCGTTACCGATCCCGCCTCTTTGCACCAGCTGATGCAGGCCCACCCCCTGGGCGCCCTGATCACCTCTGGCGAGCTGGGGCTGGATGCCAACCACCTGCCGTTCGAGTTCGATGGCGATGAGGGGGAGCATGGGATCTTGCGGGCCCATGTGGCTCGCAACAACCCGCTCTGGCAGGAGGTGAAGGAAGGGCAGGAGGTGCTGGTGATCTTCCGGGCCGCCGAGGGCTACATCTCCCCCAACTGGTATCCGAGCAAGCAGGCGCACCACAAGCAGGTGCCCACCTGGAACTATGCCGTGGTACATGCCCATGGCCGCATCCGGGTGCGGGACGATGCCCGCTTCGTGCGCCGCCTGCTGGCCACCCTGACTCGCACCCAGGAGGCTGCCGAGCCAAGGCCCTGGAAGATGGCGGATGCGCCGAGGGACTATGTCGAAGCCATGGTGGCGGCCGTGGTGGGCATCGAAATCGAGATAACCGGGTTGGTGGGCAAGTTCAAGCTGAGTCAGAACAAGGAGGAGGGGGACCGGCTGGGGGTCGTCGATGCTTTGCAGGCCAAGGGCCAGACCGCGCTGGCGGAGGCGATGCAACAGTCACCACTCTCGCCGCGATAGCGATACATTCCGCCATGTGGAGAGATAGTAAAACGGCAACCCATGGGTTGCCGTTGTTGATGGCGCGTCCGTTCAGAGCATCATTGGCCAGACGGCTGGCGCCATAGCGTCCATTTCGAGACCAGCCATGGGGCTGGCTGCCTGGACTACAATGCCTTGCGCATCAATGCATTGGGGATCATGACGCCACGGCGGACTGGATACCTTCTCTCCTCCACATGAAAGCCATGCAGTGCGAAGAAGGGTTCCGCCGTCTTGCTCACATCGGCCGTCAGTTCGTCGATACCCAATAACCTGGCCTCTTCATGAAGGCGCATCATCAAGCGGGTGCCGACCCCTTGTCGTGCATGAGAGCCAGCCACGAAAAAGTGGTCGATATAGCCATTGGGCTGAACGTCAGCATACCCGGCGATGTCACCATCAATGTCAGCGACAAAGGGGCGTAATGTCCTGATATGGTCAGCCCACAGCGTCGGGGAAATATCCTCGGGCGCCCATGCCTGAATCTGCTCCGCTGTGTACTCTGCCGATGCAACTTCATGCACTGCCGATAAAAAAACCTTAAATAACGCGGCTTCATCCCCGATGTTGAATCGTCGAATGTTCATTGTTTCCTCTCTGGATAACGGAGACTGGGTGCCCGGCTCAGAGATCCCTGAATGGCTTGAGCTTCTCTTCCTCGATGACGATGGCCTCCAGATTGGCGACCCGCTCCTGCAGCTCCTTGATGACGAGATCCTGCTTGCCGAGGCGATCCGTGATGCGGGCATCCCCCAGCTGGTAGCGGGCGCGCTTGCCGAGATAGCCGAACAGCACGCTGATAAAGACGATCAGGACTATGCCTGTCCACATGGTCATAAGAACCTCCTTGCACTGAACGGGATAACCGGCTGGCCTTGTTGTCTCATGCCGATCCGTTGGCGGCCATGCCCGGGAGCTTGTCCGCTCATGTCCCCTGCCAGAGCGGTCGGCTGATCCAGAGCCCCCACAGGCTGAGGTGCAGCAGCACGATAAACCAGAACCGCAGCCGATAGCTGCCCTTCTGGGTCTTGTGGCGCAGCCAGTGGCGGGCCACCAGGGCGCCGGGCCAGCCGCCGCACAGCTCCAACAGATGGAGGCGGGATTCCGGGACGCGCCAGCCGCCGCGAATGGCCTGGCGCTTGTCGTGGGCGTAGGCCAGCACTGTGAGCAGGCTCATGGTGGTGACCAGGGCCAGCGGCCACCAGTTGGCCCCCTCAATGCCGAGCCAGGCGGTCCAGATCAGGGGCAGCAGGGCCAGGGCCATCATGACAGCAGCGCCTGATCCCGGGGCTCGTCCGGGCTGAGGGTGCGGATGACGTTGGCCGGATTACCCACCGCGACCGAGTCCGCCGGTATGTCCCGGGTCACCACGGCGCCGGCCCCTATGATGGAACGCGGCCCTATGGTGACGCCGGGGCAGATGATGGCACCGCCGCCAATCCAGCAGTCATCGCCGATGCGCACCGGCTGGTTGTAGGCGGTCCAGCTGCGCCGCGCCAGATGGTCCATGTCGTGGGTAGCGGTGTAGATCTGCACGTTGGGGGCCAGCAGCACATGGCTGCCGATGTGCACCTCGCCCACGTCGAGAATGGTGACGTTGAAGTTGAAGAAGGTCTGCTCGCCGATGTGGATGTTGCGGCCAAACTCGCAGGTGAAGGGGGTGCTGATCCAGCAGGAGTCGGGGCAGTGGCCAAACAGCTCGGCGCAGATCTGCCGGCGCAGGGCCTGATCCCCCGCCGCCGAGGCGTTGAGCCGGGCCAGCAGCGCCTGGCCGCGAATGCGATCGCTGGCTATCTCCTCGCTCTGGCTGTCGAGGGCGCCCCCCGCCAATACCTTGTCCCAGTCGCTCATGGGGTCGATTTCTCCGCTGGTCTGTGAGGCGGCCAGTATACCTCCGGCCGCGTCCGGGATCCTCCTCAGGCGAAGGGCAGGGCCAGCAGGGCGGACATCAGATAGGCCGCCAGCACCCGGCTGCCCAGGCGGCGACCCCCTATCACCAGGGCCAGCACCCCCTTGACCAGGGAGTTGACCAGCCCGGCCAGCAGTATGCCCCGGGTGGCCACCTCCAGGGTCAGTTCCTTGCTGGTGAGCTGGGAGAGCGACAATGTGATGGCGTCCACGTCGGTGATCCCCGACACCAGGGCCAGCAGATAGACCCCGGAGTCGCCCACCTCGCTCTGCAGCAGGGTGGCCAGGAAGCCGATGAGGGCCAGCAGCAGGCCGAACTTGATGGCGGTGGCGAGATCCAGCGGGTTGCGGGTCTCGGGCTGGACGGGCTCATCCGGGGTTGCCTCCCGCTGGCGCCAGAACCAGAAGGCAAAGCCGTAGACGACCAGCCCCAGGATCAGCAGGGGCGGGGCCAGGCGCAGGGCCAGATCCCGCTGGATGAGCAGCACCAGCACTAGCAGTCGCAGCCACATGGTGGCCCCCGCCAGCAATATGCCGGTGGCCAGCAGTCGCTCCAGCCCGGGCTGCTCCTTGTTGAGCCGGGCAAATTGCAGGGTGAGGGCGGTGGAGGAGGCCAGTCCCGCCAGCATGCTGGTGAGCACCAGCCCGGCACGGGTGCCGAGCAGGCGCACCGCGAAGTGGCCCGAGAAGGAGATGGCGGCGATGACCACCACCATCAGCCAGATCTGGAAGGGGTTGAAGGCGTTGAGGGGCCCCATCTCCTGGTTCGGCAGCACGGGCAGCAGCACCAGGGAGATGAGCAAGAAGCGCAGGGTGGCGTGAAACTCCGTCTCGCTCAGAAACAGCATGCCTTGCTGGATCTTGCCCTTGAGCCCCATCAGGAGCGCCGCCAGCACGGCGCAGGCCACCGCCTCGCTCGGGCTCAGCAGCACGGACATCAGCCCCAGCAGATAGGTGAGCACCATGGCCACCGAGCTGGTGAGGCCGAACTCCCCCTGCCAGCGTTGGGCCAGCCAGATGGAGAGGGTGCAGCCCATCAGCACCGCCAGCAGGCCGAGCAGGGGCAGCCAGGTGCCCAGGGTCGGCAGCAGCAGGGCGCAGACGCCGCCCAGCAGGCCGATGAGACCATAGGTGCGCATCCCGGCGACGCGCTGGTTGTCCCCCAGCTGGCGCACCTGCCAGCCCCGCTCCAGCCCTATGATGAGGCCGATGGCCAGGGAGACCAGGGCCCCGTTGATGGGGTCTGCATCGATCCACATGCCGAACTCCTTGCTCATGCGCCTCTGCCTGGATCCCATGATGGCACAGCGCGCACGGGGGAGCCGGGGTCTGGCTCACACTGCGCTCGACTGGCGCTTTGCACCGAATTGATATGAGTAAAAGAGATAAGCAAAGCGTTTATTCTTGGTTCTGTGCATAACGAGGTCACGGCATGCTGACTCCATCCCAGATAAAGGAGTATCACCATGAAGATGACCAAGACAGCCCTCACCCTCTTCGCATTGCTGACCCTCGGTCAGGCCCATGCCGCCGAGGTGCGGTTGCTCAACGTTTCCTATGACCCGACCCGGGAGCTGTTCCAGGAGTACAACGCCGCCTTCGCCAAGGAATGGAAGGCCAAGACGGGGGATGATGTAGTGGTGAGCCAGTCCCATGGCGGCTCCGGCAAGCAGGCCCGCGCTGTGACTGAGGGGCTGGAAGCCGATGTGGTCTCTTTGGCCCTGGCCTATGATGTCGGAGCCGTGGCCAAGGAGGGATTGATCGCCGCCGACTGGCAGAGCCGGCTGGCCAACAACGCCTCCCCCTATACCTCCACCATCGTTTTCCTGGTGCGCAAGGACAACCCCAAGCAGATCAAGGATTGGGACGATCTGGTGCGCAAAGATGTCGCCATCGTCACCCCCAACCCCAAAACCTCGGGCGGTGCGCGCTGGAACTACCTGGCGGCCTGGGGTTATGCCCTCAAGAGCACCGGTAGCGAGGAGGGGGCCAAGCAGTTTGTGGGCGAGCTGTTCAAGAACGTGAAGGTGCTCGATTCCGGCGCCCGGGGCGCCACCACCAGCTTCATCGAGCGCGGCCTCGGCGACGTCTTGCTGGCCTGGGAGAACGAAGCCCTACTGGTGCTGAATCAGCCGGGGACCAGCGACAAGTTCGAGTTGGTGGTGCCCTCGGTCTCGATCCTGGCTGAGCCGCCGGTGGCCGTGGTGGACAAGGTGGCCAAGAAGCACGGCACAGAGGCAGTCGCCAAGGCGTACCTCGAACACCTCTACTCCGACGAGGGTCAGCGCATCATCGCCAAATACCATTATCGCCCGAGCAACCCGGCGATCCTGAAGGAGACGGCATCCCAGTTCCCGCAACTGACCCTCTTTACCGTCAAGGATCTGGAAGGGGATTGGGACAAGGCACAGAAGAAACATTTCGCCCAGGGCGGGTTGTTTGACCAGATTTATCAACCGGGCCGCTGAGCCGTACCGGCCTCTGCGCTAACAGAGAGGAGCACCATGATGAACAAGATTCTTCTGATTCCCGGTCTGCATAACAGCGGGCCGGATCATTGGCAGAGCCGCTGGCACCAGCATTTTTCCCATTGGCAGCGCATGGTTGGTCTGCCCTGGGACAAGCCGGACCTGACGGTGTGGAGCGCCAAGCTGGCGAGCAAGATCAGGAGCCGGCGTGGCCGGGTTCATCTGGTGGCCCACTCCTTCGGTGCCCTGGCGGCCATCGCCGCCGCCCGGCTGCAACCGGACAAGGTATCCTCCCTCCTGATAGTGGCCCCTGCGGATCCGGCCCGTTTCGGCATCCCTGACGAGGCGCTGACGGGCTCGATCAGGGTGTCGGCCCAGATCATCGCCAGCCGCAACGATCCCTGGATGAGCTTCGAGCGAGCCGAATATTGGAGTCGTCAGTGGCAGGTGCCGCTGTTCGATGCCGGCGAGGTGGGCCACATCAATGCCCAGTCCGGTCATGGGGAGTGGAGTCAGGGGCTCAGCCTGCTTGGCGCCCTCTACCGCCGGGCCGAGCTGGTGGTCGAGCCTGCCCCGACTTCATGGGAGTGCAAATTGCCCTCCCTAGAGGGGCCCCCCGCGTAATTCCCTGTCAGAAGGAGAGATGGCAATCATTCTTGGGTCACTTGGCACATGGCATGACGCTCCTTTTAAGGTCTTTTATGTATATAAAAGACCTTTTTTTATTTTATGGCTCTAAAGGCCTGTACCGCTCTGGTTAGATAAAAAAGTGCTTAGTAAAGGTGTTATTGATGTTTGTTGTCTCTTGCGGTCGTGAGCAGAATCACCGTATCGAATGTTTTTCATAACAAATGGAAGCGTTATGCGATTTGGTTCTTACTCCGTCTTACCTGGCTTTGGCCCGACTCTGGGCTTCAGCCTGCTCTACCTCGGCATCCTGGTGCTGCTGCCGCTCTCGGCGCTGGTGCTGTTCGCGGTCAACAACCTGACGGCCGCCGAGTTCTGGCAGGTGATAGGCTCCCCCCGGGTGCTCGCCTCCTTTCGCCTCAGCTTCGGGGCCGCCTTTATCGCCGCCCTGCTCAACAGCCTGTTCGGGCTGATCCTGGCTTGGGTGCTGGTACGTTACACCTTCCCCGGTCGCCGGCTGGTGGATGCACTCATCGACCTGCCGTTCGCCATGCCGACCGCCGTCTCCGGCATCGCCCTGTGCGCCATCTTTGCCCCCAACGGCTGGATAGGTCAGTGGGGGGTGCCGTTGGGTATAGAGCTCGCCTACAACCCAATCGGCGTGGTGATCGCGCTTACCTTTATCGGGCTGCCGTTCGTGGTACGCACCCTGCAGCCGGTGCTGCGGGAGACCGAAACCGAGCAGGAGGAGGCTGCCGCCAGCCTGGGCGCCGACCGCTGGCAGACCTTCACGCGGGTGCTGTGGCCGACCCTGCTGCCAGCCCTGCTGACCGGTTTTGCCCTGGCCTTTGCACGGGGGGTGGGGGAGTACGGTTCCGTCATCTTCATCGCCGGCAACCTGCCCATGGTCTCCGAGATTGCGCCCCTGATGATCATGAGTCACCTGGAGGAGTACGACTATGCTGGCGCCTCCGCCATCGCCGTGGTCATGTTGCTGATCTCATTTGTTTTGTTATTACTCATCAACAAGTTGCAGGCCTGGAGCTGGGCTCGCATAGGAGGGTCTCGCGTATGACGGCATCCAACTCGACACTGGAGCTGGCACAGGAAGCGGTATCGGTCCCCCTGGCTCGCCACCCTGCCGTCACCCGTGAACCCATCTGGGTCAAGTGGCTGCTGGTCACTGTTGGTCTGGGCTGGTTTTCCGCCCTGCTGCTATTACCCCTGGCCACCGTCTTTATTCAGGCACTGAGCCCGGGGCTGGCCTTCTTCTGGCGCGCCATCAGCGAGCCGGACGCCCTGAGTGCCCTGGGGCTGACCGCCCTGGTCACGCTGTGCGCCGTGCCGCTGAACCTGCTGTTCGGGGTTGCCGCGGCCTGGGCCATCGCCCGCTTCCGCTTCCCGGGTCGCCAGCTGCTCATCACCCTCATCGACCTGCCATTTTCGGTGTCGCCGGTGATTGCAGGCCTGATGCTGGTGCTGCTGTTTGGCAGCCGAGGCTGGTTTGGCGACTGGCTGAGCGAGCACGACATCAAGATCATCTTCGCCACCCCTGGCATCATCCTGGCCACCACCTTCATCACTGTGCCCTTCGTGGTGCGCGAGCTGCTGCCCCAGATGGAGGCCCGTGGCCCGGAAGAGGAGGAGGCGGCCATCATGCTGGGGGCGAGCGGCCTGCAGATGTTCTGGCGCGTCACCCTGCCCGGCATTCGCTGGAGCCTGATGTACGGCCTGCTGCTCTGTACCGCCCGGGCGGTAGGGGAGTTCGGCGCCGTGTCGGTGGTCTCCGGCCACATTCGCGGTCAGACCAACACCCTGCCGCTGCACATCGAAATTCTCTACAACGAGTACCAGACCGGCGCCGCCTTTGCGGTGGCAAGCCTGTTGGCCCTGTTCGGGATCTTCACCCTGCTGGGGGAAACCCTGCTGGCCCGGCTGCGTGCCCAGCCCGTTCACTCTCACTGATCACCGAATTCAAGAGGCTGCCATGAGCATTCAGGTACAAGGACTCAACAAGCATTTCAACCAGTACGCGGCGCTGGCCGACATCAACCTCGACTTTCACGACGGTGAGCTGGTGGCGCTGCTCGGCCCCTCCGGCTGCGGCAAGACCACCTTGCTGCGGATCATCGCCGGGCTGGAGCAGGCCGACGCTGGCCAGGTGATCATCCGCGGCGAGGATGCCTCGGATCTCCACGTGCGCGAGCGCAACGTCGGCTTTGTGTTCCAGCACTACGCCCTGTTTCGCCACATGACGGTGTTCGAGAACGTGGCGTTTGGCTTGCGGGTCAAGCCGCGTGGCGAGCGCCCGGTCGAGACGGCCATCCGCGCCCGGGTCAGAGAGTTGCTGGACCTGGTGCAGCTCAGTCACGTGGCCGAGCGCTACCCGACTCAGCTCTCCGGCGGCCAGCGCCAGCGAGTCGCCCTGGCCCGCGCCCTGGCGGTACAGCCAAAGGTACTGCTGCTGGACGAGCCGTTCGGCGCTCTCGATGCTCAGGTTCGCAAGGAGCTGCGCCGCTGGCTGCGCGAATTGCACGACGAGTTGCACGTCACCAGTCTGTTCGTGACCCACGATCAGGAAGAGGCGCTGGAGGTGGCGGATCGGGTGGTGTTGATGAACGCCGGCCGGGTCGAGCAGATCGGCACCCCTTCCGAGGTCTATGATCAGCCTGCCAGCGCCTTTGTGCACAGCTTCCTCGGCAGCGTGAACCTGTTCCGTGGTCGGGTGGCCGGGCAGGGGCTCGGCATCGGCGAGCAGCTGCTGGGCGGGCCCATCCCCTCCCAGTTGGCAGAGGGCAGCGCGGCCGTCGCCTATGTGCGTCCCCACGAGCTGGAGATACTGCCGGCGGATGCGCCGGGTGGCATCAGCGCCACCATCACCCGATTGTTGCCCATGGGGCCGCGCATCCGGGTGGAGTTACGTGGCATTGGAGACACAAACGGTGCACACTTCGAGGCCGAATTGAGCAAGGAGGCCGCCCGCTCCTTCGCCCCCGGCCAGGGGGTGAGGCTGGTGGCCAGACAGGCCCAGCTCTACCCGGACTACCAGATCTGAGGCCGAGGCCGTCATGGGAATGGCCTTCGCGAGAGGCTGTACAGAGACCAGCAAGCACGGGGCGGCGGGCGACACTTAGACCCGCCAGCGCAGGAGGCGATGAATTGAATTTTCAGCAGTTACGGATCATCCGGGAAGCCGCTCGGCGCGACTACAACCTGACCGAAGTGGCCAATGCATTATTTACCTCCCAGTCCGGGGTCAGCCGCCATATCCGCGAGTTGGAGGAGGAGCTCGGCATCGCCTTGTTCGTGCGCTACGGCAAGCGACTGCTCGGCATGACGGAGCCAGGCAAGGAGCTCTTGGCGATCGCCAAACGTATCCTGGGTGACGCCGACAACATCCGTAAATTGGCCAGTGCCTTCGCCAACCGCGAGTCGGGCAGGCTACTGGTGGCGACCACCCACACTCAGGCGCGATACGCCCTGCCCCGGGTGGTGAAGGCGTTTCGCGAGCAGTTTCCGCTGGTGCAGCTGGAGCTGCGCCAGGGCGGCCCGGAGGAGATAGTGCGGCTGGTGCAGACTGGTGAGGTGGACATCGGCATCAGCAGCGAGCAGCTTGACACGAGCGAAGGTGTGGTCGCGTTTCCCTACTACCGCTGGCATCACAACATAGTGGTGCCGGAGCAGCATCCGCTCAGTGCCGAGCGGGAGCTGACCCTGGCGGCGCTGGCCCACTGGCCCATCATCACCTATCAGGCCGGCTTGACCGGGCGGGCGCGAGTGGACGAGGCGTTTGCCGAAGCCGGCATCACGCCGCAGATCCTGTTGACCGCCCAGGATTCGGACGTCATCAAGACCTATGTCGAGCTGGAGATGGGGGTGGGCATATTGGCGGACATGGCGTTCGATCCCCAGCGGGACAAGGGGCTGGTGCAGCTGGACGGCAGCCGGCTGTTCGCACCTCACACCGCCTGGATCGGGCTCAAGCAGGGGCAGTTCCAGCACAACTTCGCCTGGCAGTTTATCCAGCTCTGCAACCCTGAGCTGGCGCTGGCGGACATTCAGGCCCGCGCCATGGGGGGAGAGCCCGCCATCGACTATCAGATCTGAGCCTGGCAAGGAGAGGCAAAACGGGGAGCCATTGGCTCCCCGTTTTGTTGCTGGAGAGGAAGGGGGTTCGTTGATGGCGGACTCGGCATGACAGGCTTCATATGTGCTTTTCTGCTTAAGTTTGCCGCTTTATTTCGTTTGTTATCAGGCGCTTTGGTTACAGGATGGAATAAGTAACTGACAACAGACGACATATTCAGGATAACCCATGCCCCATAGTTACCTCTCACATCTGCGCTGCAGCAAGACCGGCGAGACCCATGATGCCGACCAGCCCTGGCAACTGAGCCGGGCGGGCGCGCCGCTCTTGGCCAGCTACGATCTCGACGCCCTGAAGCAGGCCTGGCACCCGGCCGCCCTGCTGGGTCGTCCCGCCAGTCTGTGGCGCTATCACGAGTTGCTGCCGGTGCGTGACCCCGCCCGGGTGGTCACCCTGGGGGAAGGCTTCACCCCCCTGCTGCCCCTGCCCACCCTGGGCAAGCAGATCGGCATTCCGGATCTCTGGGTGAAGGATGAGAGCGTCATCCCCACCGGCTCCTTCAAGGCCCGCGGCGCCGCGGTCGGGGTCTCCCGCGCCCGGGAGCTCGGCGTCACCCATTTTGCCATGCCCACCAACGGCAACGCCGGTGCGGCCTGGGCGCTTTACGGCGCTCGCGCCGGGCTGCGCAGCACCATAGTCATGCCGCAAGCAGCCCCCGCCATCACTAGGCTGGAGACCTCGCTGGCCGGCTCCCGCCTCTATCTGGTGGATGGCCTCATCAGCGACGCCGGTCGCCAGGTGGCCCAGGCGGTGGCGGAGCAGGGGTTGTTCGATGCCTCCACCCTCAAGGAGCCCTATCGCATCGAGGGCAAGAAGACCATGGGGCTGGAGATCGCCGAGCAGCTCGGCTGGACCCTGCCGGACGTGATCCTCTATCCCACTGGCGGCGGGGTCGGCCTCATCGGCATCTACAAGGCGCTGCGGGAATTGCAGGAGCTGGGCTGGGTCAAGGGCGACCTGCCCAGGTTGGTGGCGGTCCAGGCGAGCGGCTGCGCCCCCATAGTCCAGGCATGGCAGCAGGGAGAGCGCGAATCGCGCTTCTGGCCCGACTCCCAGACCCTGGCCTTTGGCATCAATGTGCCCAAGGCGCTGGGGGACTTCCTGGTGCTGGACGCCCTCTATCGCACCGAGGGCTGCGCCATAGCAGTCGACGACAACGCCATCCAGGCAGAGATTCGCCAGCTCGCCGCCCAGGAAGGCAGCTTCGTTTGTCCGGAAGGGGCGGCCGCCTTCGCCGCCGCTCGCCAGTTGCGGGAAAGTGGCTGGATCCAGGGGGGTGAGCGGGTGGTGGTGCTCAACACCGGCGCCGGCATCAAGTACCCGGACGCCATCACTGTGTTGCCCCAGCGGCTGCGCCGCGACGGGAGGATCCCCGCATGATCTTCGACTGGTCCTTTGTCCTCACCACGCTGCCAGCCTTTGGCAAGTCGGTCTGGGTCACCTTGCAGCTCGGCACCTTGGTGATCCTCACCGCCCTTGGGGTGGCGCTGCTCAACGTGACGCTGCTCGGCCTGCATAAGCCCTGGTTGAACAAGGTGATCCGCAGCTATGTGGAGCTGGCCCGCAACACACCGCTGCTGATCCAGCTGTTTTTTCTCTATTTCGGATTGCCGGCGCTGGGGTTGTCGCTCTCCGGCTTTGCCACAGCGGTGATCGCCATGACCTTCCTCGGCGGTGGTTATCTGACGGAAGCGTTGCGGGCGGGTATTCAGGCTGTGCCTCTCAGCCAGCTTGAGGCGGGGCGTGCCATAGGTCTCTCCCGCTGGCAACTGCTGCGCCACGTGCAGCTTCCCCAGGCCTGGCTTGCCAGCCTGCCGGCGCTCTTTGCCAACTTCATCTTCCTCTTGAAAGAGACCACTGTGGCCTCGGCGGTGGCGGTGCCCGAGATCCTCTACACCACCAAGAACTACATCGCCCTTTACTACAAGACCTACGAGATGCTGGCGGTGCTGACCTTGGTGTGCGTGCTGATCTTTCTGCCGCTGTCCTTTGCCCTGCGCGTCGTTGAAAGGAGGCTGCAATATGGTCAGTTCGGTCACTGAATCGCTGATTCAGACGCTGATCCCGATGTGGGTACTTATCTTCCGGTTGCCGCCGTCACTCGCCACCGATGCACTGGAATGGAGGGTTCAATATGGTCAATTCGATCACTGAGCAGCTGACGCAGGCCCTGCCCCTGCTGGCGGTGGGTGCGGGTCAGACCCTCGCCATCTCGCTGCTCGCCATCCTGTCCTCCACCCTGGGTGGCCTGGGTTACGGCGTGCTGGCCCACCAGGGAGGCAGGCTGACCAGGGGGGGGCTTCGAGTCTATTTGGAGCTGTTTCGGGTGGTGCCCGTGCTGGTGTGGCTCTACCTCTTCTTCTTCGGGTTGCCCATCGTCTTCGGGCTCGATATCCCGGCCTTCTGGTGTGCCGTGTTGGTGCTCTCTCTCTGGGGAGCCAGCGAGGTGGGGGAAGTGGTGCGTGGCGGCCTGAAGTCGCTCTCCCGCGGTCAGCAGGAGGCCGGGCTGGCCCTCGGACTCTCCCGCTGGCAGCTCTATCGCCACGTGCTGCTGCCCCAGGCACTGCAACGGCTGACGCCGCCGACCATCAACATCCATACCCGCATCATCAAGACCAGCTCGCTGGCGGTGCTGATCGGGGTGGTGGAGGTGATCAAGGTGGGTCAGCAGATCATAGAGCGCACTTATGCCTCGCTGCTCATCTATGGCCTGCTGTTCCTGTTCTTCTTTTTGGTCTGCTATCCGCTCTCGCTCGCCTCGCGCCGGCTGGAGCAAAAATGGGGTAATGCGGTATGACACCTCTGATTGAACTCAATACTGTCAGCAAACAATTCGGCCCAAACCGGGTGCTGGACGAGATCAGCCTCACGGTGAACCCCGGGGAAGTGATCGTTATCCTGGGGCCGAGCGGCTGCGGCAAGAGCACCCTGCTGCGCACCCTCAACGGGTTCGAGTCGATTCAGGGCGGCGACATCCGCTTCGACGGCGTGCTGCTGGATGCCAATACCGACTGGCAGCGGCTGCGCCAGCGCATCGGCATGGTGTTCCAGAGCTATCACCTCTTCCCCAACCTGAGGGTGCTGGAGAACGTGCTGCTGGGCCCCCTGCAGGTGCAAAAACGGGAGCGGCAGGAGGCCCTGCTGCAGGCGGAACAGTTGCTGACCCGGGTTGGCCTCTGGGAGAAGCGCCACGCCTACCCCCGCGAGCTCTCCGGTGGCCAGCAGCAGCGCATCGCCATAGTGCGGGCCCTGTGCATGAATCCCCAGGTGATGCTGTTTGACGAGGTGACCGCCGCCCTCGACCCCGAGATGGTGCAGGAGGTGCTGGAGGTCATTCGGGATCTCGCCGGCAGCGGCATGACACTGCTCATCGTCACCCACGAGCTGGCGTTCGCCCGAGCGGTGGCGGATCGCATCATCTTCATGGAGAAGGGCCAGATCCTGGAGCAGGCTAGCCCCCACCAGTTCTTCGACAACCCCAGGAGTCAGCGCGCGCGCCAGTTCCTCGCCAAGTTTTCTTATACCACTGTCATCAAACGAAAGGAGTCAGCATGAAAATAATCACCTCAGTTCTATTTAGCGCCGTGATCGGTCTGGGCCTCGCCAGCGGCACCGCCCAGGCAGAAGAGGGATCCCTTGCCAAGATCAAGGCGCGGGACAAGCTCATCGTTGGCGTCTTCACCGACAAGCCCCCCTTTGGCTATGTGGACGAGAAGGGCAACTACGTCGGTTTTGACACCGATCTCGGTCGCCGCTTCGCCAAGGATCTGCTGGGGGACGAGAAGAAAGTCGAGTTCGTGGCGGTGGAGCCCGCCAGCCGCATCCCCTTCCTGCAGAGCGACAAGGTGGATCTCATCCTCGCCAACATGACGGTGACCCCGGAGCGGCGCGAAGTGGTGGACTTCACTAACCCCAACCTCAAGGTCGCGGTGCAGGTGCTGGTGCCGGAAGGAAGCCCCGCCAAGAAACTCGACGATCTGGCGGGCAAGCGGCTTATCGTCACCACGGGCACCACGGCGGACGTCTGGCTGACTCGCAACCACCCGGACTGGAAGGTGCTCAAGTTCGAGAAGAACAGCGAATCCCTGCAGGCTCTGGCCCAGGGCCGAGGCGATGCCTACGCCCAGGACAACCTAGTGCTCTTCAGCTGGGCCAAGGAGAATCCGGGCTACCGGGTGCTGCCCGAGAAGCTGGGGGCGGAAGACCCCATTGCGCCAGCGGTGAAGAAGGGCAACGTCGAGCTGAGGGACTGGGTCAACGACCGCCTCGCCAAGCTGGGTGAAGAGAAGTACCTGCTGAAACTCTATGACCAGTATGTGCGCGACAAGTTGAGCGCCGATACCGACCCCAACGACGTGATAGTGGAAGGGGGCAAGTGGCAGGGTTGAGCCTGACCCGAGACAGTACCGATAGTGTGCAGTGTGTGAAGTATTGGTTCCGTTTGTCCGCAAGCCACAAGGCTTGACGTTTCAGGCGTCCCCTATCAGGGACGCCTCTTTTATTTCAGCTCCTGGCGAGGCCATGACGGCCTGGGTCTGACATGCTGCCACCCGGGTTTACACAGTGCTGGCGTGGCGACTCACTGCTGGATCCAGGCGCCCTGACCAGGGTATCCAATCCCCCGCCCATGCTGGTGGGGGTCGGGATGCTCGCCCCGGCGGCGCCTCGTTGCCACTGGCTTGAAACAACGATAATCAAGCAGGGAACGCCGGGTGGGCGAAGACAGGAAAGCGGGCTTCTGCTAGCTTGGCTTGGCGCATCCCTGCGCACATCGACAAGGGGCCGACCCGGATTGACCCCATAACAACAAGAGGGAACTTATGAATTCCATTGCCAGGAATTATCTCAACCAGCTCAACGCCGACTACCTGAGGGTACACAGGCACAAGGAGGATCTGTTCTGGTCCACCTATATGGGCACCAGCGACGATCAGGCCGGTTTCACGGCCGCCGAGCAGGCCTACAAGGGGTTCTGCGCCGATCCGGCCAGGCTGCCCGCCTTGCGGGAGATGCTGGCCCAGGCCGAGGAGACGGATCTCAAACGTGGTCTCGAGGGCTGGATTGCCTTCTTCGAGTGCAACGTCATCGAGGATCCCAAAGCCTCGGCCCTGATGGACGAGCTGGTGGCCGCCGAGGCGGATCTCTTTGCCCGCCGCAAGGGGCTCAAACTCACCTTGCTGGACGAGCAAGGCCATCAGGTGCCCGGCAGTCTGCCCGCCGCCAGCACGGCGCTGGCCGCAAGTAGCGACGAGCAGGTGCGCCAGAGCGCGCTGGCCATGTTCCATTCCCTGGAGCAGTGGGTTGTCGACAACGGCTTTCTCGAGGTGGTGGCCCTGCGCAACCGCTTCGCCCGGGCCATGGGCTATAACGACTACTTCGACTACAAGGTGCACAAGAACGAGCAGATGAGCCCGGAGCAGCTGTTCGCCGTGCTTGACGACTTTATTGCCCGCACCGAGCAGCGGGTGCACCAGAGCCTGGCGGAGCTGAAAGCCGCCAAGGGGGAGGCGGCGCTGCTGCCCCACAACCTGCGCTACAGCGTGAGCGGCGACGTGACCCGCCAGCTCGACCCCTATGTGCCCTTCTCCCGGGCGCTGAAGGATTGGGTCCAGAGCTTCCGCCGCCTCGGCATCCAGTATCGCGGCGCCAGCCTCACCCTGGATCTGCTGACCCGGGAGGGGAAATACGAGAACGGCTTCTGCCACGGCCCTGTGCCGAGCTTCTGGCAGGAGGGGCAGTGGGTCCCCGCCGTGGTCAACTTCACCAGTCTGGCGGATCCTGCCCAGGTGGGCAGCGGCTGGAGCGGGCTCAACACCCTGTTCCACGAGGGGGGCCACGCGGCGCATTTTGCCAACGTCACCGGCAACGCCCCCTGCTTCTCCCAGGAGTTTCCCCCCACCTCCATGGCCTATGCCGAGACCCAGTCCATGTTCTGCGACAGCCTGCTGGACGACGCCGACTGGCTCAAACGCTACGCCAGGAACGGGGCGGGGGAGCCCATCCCCGACGCACTCATCCAGGCCATGATAGCGGCGCGCCAGCCGTTTCGCGCCTTCAATGAGCGCCAGATAGCCCTGGTGGCCTACTTCGAGCGGGATCTCTACGCCATGGCAGAGAGCGAGCGCACCTCCGACGCCGTGCTGGCCCTGGCCCGCAAGTGGGAGCGCCCCATCCTGGGGGTGGAGAGCCCGCGCCCGCTGCTGGCCATTCCGCACCTGCTCAACCAGGAGTCGGCCTGCGCCTATCACGGCTACCTGCTGGCGCTGATGGCGGTGGAGCAGACCCGCGCCTACTTCCTGGGGCGCGACGGCTACCTCACCGACAACCCGCGCATCGGGCCGGATCTCGCCGCCCACTACTGGGGGCCGGGCAACGGCATGACCCACGACGAGACGCTCAGGAGCCTCACCGGCGAGGGCTTCAGTGCGGCGCCCCTGGCCGAGGCGTGCAACCGGAGCGCCGACGAGGCGTGGCAGCAGGCCCAGGCGTGCATGGCGGCGGCGCACCAGCGCCCGCCGGCAGGGGAAGGGGCACCGCTCGACGCCCATATCCGGGTGGTGCACGGGGCCGAGCTTATCGCCGACAACAGCGAGTCGGAGGCGCGCATGCTGGCGGACTTCGAGGCCTGGATCCGGCGCCTGGAGACCGCAGATCCGGCGCCATCCCTTGCCTGAGTCCGGTGTCATATCGTTGAAGGAGCTCCATAAGGGGCTCTTTTTGTCTGAGGGGCGATGCCTCGGGATGGCGTGAGGGAGGGGGATCGCCGCCTGCCTCGGGTGATCTGGGCGGACAGGCATGCCGCGATCCCATGGCGACATCGAATGTCGCGATGAGAACATGTCTATTTGTTAATTCTTATCGTGAATAATCTGCGCCAGCCAGCCTATGTGACGGCGAGAAGGTGATCCCCGTCCAATGGCGACCTGGTTCGGCCCCTTCCCCACTCATTTTTTCTACCGTGAAATTACTTCGTCCCATCCTCGGGACGGCTCCTCTGCCCCCTGGGCCCTGCCGTTGACTATTTCCCGGCCAGACCCAGAATCGGCCCCCTCGCCACCCCCGACGCGAGTCGGGCTCGGAAAGTCGCAGGTCTCATTTCAGAGACGGCTGGACCGCACATGAAACATGGCGCCAGCTCCCAACCCCTTCATAGCGTTCGCCATTTTCATGACCTTCGTCGAGAGAGTCGACGATGCCGTCGGCATCAAACCTGGCCGAGGGGGATGCGCGCAGATGCGATGCCTCTTTACCAGCCATAGTTGATGCTGAGGTGCCGGTTCCTTCATTGAGTCGGTGCCTGTTTTTTAGTCTATGGAAGAGGCTATGTCCCATGATGAGTACGAGTGAACAACCCTGCCCGATCGCGTTGCTGGGAGGCTCGGTGGATGTTGCCACCCAGCCTCTTGCCGATTGGTCTCAATGGAATGCAGAGCAACAGCCGGTGTTATTGCTCAACCTGCCGGCCGAAGAGCAAGATCGGGTATTGCAGGCGGTTCGCCGCGATCCCTCCCGTTATTTGCAACCTGTCTTCTGCGTGGCGAAGAGCCCGCTTGCGCCCATGCTGGCCGATGGTCTCCTGCCCCAGCTGGATGAGCGAGTGCCCGACATACTGGAACGTTTGGCGCTGCTGACGCCGCGCGAGCATCCGGACGAGCTGGAAAAACTGGCGCGCTACAGCTGGCCCCGCGCGCATTTCCGCCTGTTGCCTCGCTGGCAGGCGGGATGTCGCCAGGGGTACGGCTATCCGCTGCTCGACTGCCTGCTGGGCAGCGAGGCCGAGGCCTCCTTGCCGCAGCTGGTGGCGGAGCGCCTGCTGCAAAACGAGCAACTGGTGGATCGGGTGCGTCTGTGCAACGGCTGTCATTCGGCCCATCTCAACTTCGTTGATGTGTGCCCAGAGTGCTCCCACATCGCCATCCAGGCCAAGCCTGCCGTGCACTGTTTCACCTGCGGGCATGTGGATGATCAGGATGTCTTCATGAAGCAGGGGATGCTGCGCTGCCCCAAGTGTGTGACCACCTTGCGCCATATCGGCGTGGACTACGATCGGCCGCTGGAGAAGTATCGCTGCCTCTCCTGTCACGCCCGTTTCATGGAGGCGGTGGTGCAGGCTCGCTGTCACGAATGCGGTCAGGTGCACAAGCCCGATGATCTGATGGTGTCGCCCATCTATGAATACCGTATCGGCAAGCTGGCGCGCCATATTGCCCGCGAGGGCACCCAGCAGTTGCATCTCCCCTTGGCCTGGGGGACGCCCATGGCCATGGATCACTTCCCCTGGCTGTTGCAGTGGAATAACAACCTGCTGCAGCGCCACGGTGGCAGCCATACCCTGCTGGCGATCCGGGTTGAACATCTGGCCGATCTGCGGGCCGAGCTGGGGCTGCTGAAGACGCAGCAACGGCTGGCGGCCTTGCTCGCCCGGTTGCAGGCGCTGTTTCGGGATACCGATGTGGTTTGCCAATATGCCGACGATCAGCTGTTGCTGCTGTTGCCATACACGGACGAGGACGACTGGCATATCTTGCAGGGCCGGATCCAGGCACTGAACCACATAGAGGGGCTCGATTCCCTGAGGCTCGATGTGAAGGTGCAGCCCCTGCCCATGACCCTGGGTGAAGAGACAGGCCAGTGGTTGAGCCGCTGGCTGGATGGGGGCATCCCGCATGCATGGCTGGATGAACACGGTGCACTATATCCTGATGGAGATGCTGGGCAGCCTGCAATTCTCCCCCGGGATGATCCTGCAGCTGTTGCCCATGTTGCTGCTGATGGAGGTGCCGCTGATGGCGCTGACCCTGATCGGGATCCTCAAGTGGTATGCCCGTCAGGTGCCCAGAACCTCCGATCTGCCGCTATCCAGACGCTGCCCCAGGGTCTCCTGCATCATCACCTGCTACGGGGAGGGGGAGGCCATCCGCTCCACCATCCTGACCCTCAAGGAGCAGCTGTATCGAGGGCACATGGAGATCATTGCGGTGATCGATGGCGCCAACGCCAACGCGCATACCTATCGGGCGGCCCTGAGCTGTGTCGAGGCGTTTCAGGGATGCGAGAGACGGACGCTGGTGTTGCTGCCCAAGTGGCAGCGTGGCGGGCGGGTATCGACCCTCAACGCGGGCCTGGCGGCGGCGACCGGTGAGATAGTGATGAATGCCGATGGGGATACCTCATTTGACAACAACATGATCGATGAGATCGTCGCCTGTTTCGACGATCCCGATGTGCCCGCCGTCGGCGGGGCGCTGCGGGTGCGCAACTTGCGGGATGGACTGCTGACCCGGATGCAGGGGATTGAATACATGATCTCCATGCAGGGGGGCAAGACGGGACTGAGCGAGTGGAATCTGATCAACAACATCTCGGGGGCATTCGGGGCGTTTCGCCGAGATTTCCTGCGCCAGATCGGAGGCTGGGATACCCATACGGCCGAAGATCTGGATCTGACGGTGCGGATAAAGCACTACCTCAAGCGTCATCCCCGCCTGAAGATCGGTTTCGCCCCCCGCGCCATCGGCCACACCGATGCGCCAGCGGATCTGGTCACCCTGGCCAATCAGCGGCTGCGCTGGGATGGTGACCTGCTTTTTCTCTATCTGCGCAAACACAAGCTGTCGCTGACCCCCCGTATCCTGGGATGGAAGACCTTCCTGTTCACCCTGGTCTACGGGGTGGCGCAAAACGTGGTGTTGCCGCTGCTGGTCATGGGTTACAGCTGGTGGCTGGTGCTCAGCTATCCTGGCCAGTTTGTGGCGGCCTTGATGCTCTGCCTCTATCTGGCCTACCTGTTTCTCACCCTGGTCAATTTTCTGGTGTTCCTGCTCGCGATCTCCGAGCGGCCCTGGGCCGATCTGCGGTTGTTGCCCTGGGTGTGTCTGTACCCTGTCTATACGCTGCTGATGCGCCTGTGGTGCGCGGTGGCATTGCTCAATGAACTATTCCGGCGTGGCCACGAAGAGAGCAGCATGGCGCCCTGGTGGGTATTAAAACGAGGAAACAAATTCTGATGAAAGTGACATTCAATCCCCCCAAGAAACAGGATGCCACCTCGGATGAGGGGATCCGCGTCCTGTATGCCCCCGCCAGGCGCATCGCCTTTCGGGCACGCTGGTACCTGCTCCTGCTGCTGGCCTTCAGTCCTGCCATCATATTGCTCTGGTATCTGGGACGAGAGTGGTGGCTGACCCAGGCGCCGGCCGTCATCACCACCGAGCCGCAACTGGTGGTGGCCAATGGCGATGGTTTTATTCGCAACATCTATGCCTCCCCCGGGCAATCCGTCGCCAGAGGCGATGCCCTGATGCAGTTTGAGTCGCCGACGCTGCAAGCCAACATTGAAGGGCGCAGGTCGCGTCTGAAGGCCATCGAGCTGAACAAGGAGAGTGCAGAGCACGAGATATTGCGCAACCTGAATGAGCAGATAGGCATGCCCGAACGGGGCTCCCGTGAACAGGAGGGTATCTACCAGGAGTATGCGGGCTACAGGAAGGAGAAGCTGGTATCCAGCGCCGAGTATGCCAGCGTGCTGCTGAGCTGGACTCAATCCCGTATCGCCCTGCAAAGAGCCAGGTCGGAGAAGACCCAGCAAGAGTTGCAGATCCTGGAGGATCACCTGACGGGGCCACTGGCCAGTGCCCGCCACCTGCTGGCACAGGAGCTGACGGAGATGGAAGCCATCTCCAGGCAGCAACAGCCCCAGGCTCCGGCAACGGGAAGGGTCTCTGACGTATTGGTGCAAGAGGGCGACTGGGTCTTTTCGGGCGCCCCCCTTGCCTTGATCTCCAAGCATGAGGATCCCTTGGTCATTGCCTATGTGCTGCCCAAATATTTGTCCTCGATGGAGACGGGCCACAGGGCCATCGTCAAGCTGCCGAGCGGAGAGCGGCTGGCGGCCAGGGTGGCCAGACCGGTCGAACTGGCCGACAAGCTGCCGGCGCAGCTCGCCGCCCCGTTCGAAGGGGAGAAGGCGACGCTCAAGGTCGCCTTGTCACTGGATGAAAAGCTGCCGCCCGGTTTGCTGGTCGAGGGACTGCCGGTCACTGTGCTGTTTGATTGAGTCAAAGCGCCGTGCCGCCCTGGGCTGCACGGCGCTTTCATCTGATGTTCCCGCGTCACGTCGTCGGGGAGCACCATACTGCATGCCGCTTGTCTGACCCGCTCGACTCGCGTATCCACCCCGCCTGCTCCTCCGCTTCGTCATCTCGCCATCCTGGCCGCAGGCCGGCATCGCCGTCCCCCTGGACGAGATCCTGGCTACCAATCTGATTTGTTTATGGTTTCCGAATTGATCGCCGAGGTGGCTACATGATGGCGACAGATATGTTTTGCTGGGTATATTGAGTATTGATGGCGATCCAATATCATGGCGCTCGCCGCCAAGGGGCGGCATTCAGATGACGTATATCAGGAGCCCGCACAGAGGCTCGTCGAGGGATGGAATGAGAGCCGTATTCTTGTGTGTACTGGGCCTGTGGCCCGCATTGAGTTTCGCCAGTCTGGGCATGAGCGCGGACATGGTTGTCGTGAACAAGTCCTCCTACAGCCTGAGCCTGATGAAGGATGGCAAGGAGCTGAAACGCTACTGGATAGCCCTGGGGCCGGCCCCCAAGGGTCACAAGCAGCGGGAGGGGGATCAGCGCACCCCTGAGGGACGCTATACCCTGGATTACAAGAAGAGTGACTCCAACTTCTATCGGGCCATCCACATCAACTACCCGAACCTGGACGACATCCAGACGGCCAACGAGCTCGGGGTCAGGCCGGGGGGCATGATCATGATCCACGGTCAGCGCAACGGCAATGGCTCCAGCCTGCAGCCGTCCAACTGGACCAATGGCTGCATCGCCTTGCTCAACAAGGACATGGACGAGGTGTGGGACGCCATCGAACCCGGCACCCCCATCGTCATCCACCCCTGACGGAACCGGGTTTCAGACAGCAGAACGGCAGGCCATGGGCCTGCCGTTTTCTTTGTTGCTTGAGCTCCATTCGGCGCCTGTGGCGGGCAGCCGGGAGCCGGTGCCTTACCCCTTGAGCACGGCGGCGAAGGCGTCGGCCACGTATTCCACGTTGCGGCTGTTGAGGCCGGCCACGCACATGCGCCCCGATTGCACCAGGTAGACGGCGAACTCTTCCCGCAGGCGATCCACCTGGCTCGGGGTCAGCCCCGTGTAGCTGAACATGCCGCGCTGGTTGATGAAGTAGCCAAAGTCGCGGCCCGGCACCTTGGCGCAGAGCACCTCGAACAGCTGCTCGCGCATGGCCTTGATGCGGGTGCGCATCTCGGCCACTTCCTCGACCCACATGGCGTGCAGCTCGGGCTGGCTCATCACGGCCGCGGCGACCTGGCCGCCGTGGGTGGGGGGGCTGGAGTAGTTGCGGCGCACCGTGGCCTTCATCTGACCCAGTACCCGGCTCGCCTCTTCGGCGTCTTTGCAGACGACCGACAGGCCGCCGCAGCGCTCGCCGTAGAAGGAGAGGTTCTTGGAAAACGAGTTGCTGACGAAGAAGCTGACCCCGGCGGCCACCATGGCGCGGATGGCGTAGGCATCCTCTTCCAGCCCGTCACCGAAGCCCTGATAGGCGATGTCCATAAAGGGAATGAGCCCCTTGTCCACCACCAGCGCGATCACCTGGTCCCACTGGGCGCGGGAGAGATCCACCCCGGTCGGGTTGTGACAGCAGGGGTGCAGCAGCACTATGCTTTTCGCCGGCAGCTGGCCCAGGTAGTCGATCATGGCGTCGAACTGCACGCCGCCGCAGGCCGCATCGTAGTAGGGGTAGTCATGGACCCTGATGCCGGCCCCTTCGAACATCGCCTTGTGGTTGTCCCAGGTGGGATTGCTGACCCACACCTCGGAGCTCGGGAAGTAGCGCTTGAGCAGGTCGGCCCCGATCTTCAGGGCGCCGGAGCCGCCTATGGTCTGGATGGTGGCGATGCGGCCGGCTTTCACCGCCTCGTGATCGGCGCCAAACAGCAGGTGTTGCACGGCGGTGCGGTAGTTGGCTGCGCCTTCCATCGGCTGGTAGGGACGCGGCGCCGGGGCGCTCGCACGCTGGGCTTCGGCCTGCTGCACCGAGGGCAGCAGCGGAATGCGGCCCTGCTCGTCGTAATAGAGGCCTATCCCCAGGTTCACCTTCTGCTCACGGGTGTCTTTGTGGAAGGTCTCGACCAGGGTCAGTATGGGGTCGCCAGCATAGGCATCGACGTGTTCAAACATGGGGGGTCCTTGAGGTTGGCTGTCCAATTTCGCCGGCATGGGCCGGGGTTGACATCATGGCGTAATCTTTAGTTCCCCTCAAGTGATGAGAAATCCCCTCGGTGTGACAGCTATTGTCGCCTTGTGGCTATCCTGAGAGACGTGCCGGATCCATTTCTCCCACCGCCAGGAGGGCCGTCGACCGCTGCGGGAGGGTAGGATTTGTTCGGGTGCCGGTGCTATGATTGGCTCCTTGTGGCACCTTTCTGCACGGGACGGGCCGTCTGCTGGGGTAACGGTGTCACGAGATACAGTTGCATAATGAGACGATTACTATTGTCAATAGCCGGTCATGTCCGGCGCCTTCGCAATGACGCTGATGAGAAGTGACCCATTTTCGATGACCAGACGCACCGACATCCCCTCTTCTCCTTGGCTGGACTGGCAAGGACTGGGAGGCTGGAATATCTATTTCCTCTTCAAACTGGCCTTGCTCTGGGCCGGGTACCTCAACTTTCATCCGCTGCCCAACCTGGTGTTTGCCTGCGCCCTGCTGTTGCCGCTGCGCAGGCCAGGCTTGCGCAGGGTGTGCCACTGGCTGGCGCTGCCGGCGGGGCTGGCCTTGCTCTATCACGACACCTGGCTGCCGGGCATCGACAGCATCATGAGCCAGGGCAGCCAGATCTTCTCCTTTACCCTGGATTACTGGTTCGACCTGCTGTCGCGCTTCATCAATTGGGAGATGGTGGGCGCCGCCTTCGTGATGATCTGCCTCTACCTGTTCCTGGCCCAGTGGCTGCGCTTCACCCCCTGGATAGTGATCGCCCTGCTCTGGTTGTGGTTGGTGCCCATCCTGGGCAACCCCTTCCATGGCCTGCTTTCGGCCGCGACGGCGCTCTCCTCCGCTGTCCAGGCAGAGCGCCAGGAGCCTGCCGCCGTGGAGGACGAGGCGCTGACGCTGCAACTGGAGCAGAGCGCCCCCCCCCACCAATGAGAATCTGACCGCCTACCTCAACGACTTCTACAACGAGGAGAGGGGGCGCAGGGTCATCTTTCCCAGCGAATTGCCGGTACAGGCCACCCCCTTCGACGTGCTGATCATCAACATTTGCTCGCTGGCCTGGAGCGACGTGGAGGCGAGCGGCCTGGTCGAACACCCCGTGTGGCAGCATTTCGACCTGCGTTTCACCCACTTCAACTCGGCGACTTCCTACAGCGGCCCGGCCTCCATCCGTCTGCTGCGCGCCAGCTGTGGCCAGCCCAGCCATGAGGGGCTCTATGCGGTGGCACCACGTCAGTGCCTGTTGATGGAAAACCTCGCGACCCTCGGTTTCGAGAAACAGGTCGCCATGGATCACTCCGGATCCTTCGGCAACTACCTCAAGGACTTGAACGCCAATGCCGGGCTGGACGTGGCTCTCATGAACCAGCAGGGGCTGCCCCATGACATCGCCTCGTTCGATGGGGAGCCCATCTTCCGCGGCGATGCGCTGTTTGCGCGCTGGGTCGAGCAGCGGGCGCAAAGCGATGCCGTCCGCAACACCACCTTCTTCAATCTGATCGCCCTGCATGACGGCAACCGTTTCGCGGCCAGCAAGCAGATCGCCCCCTTCAAACCGCGCCTGAAGACCCTGCTCGATCAGCTGGATCACTTCATGAGCGAGCTGGAGTCCTCCGGCCGCAAGGTAGCGGTGATCCTGGTGCCGGAACACGGTGCGGCGTTGTCGGGGGATCGCATGCAGATGTCGGGGCTGCGGGATATTCCCAGCCCCACCATCACTCAGGTACCCGTGGGAGTGGCACTGCTTGGCACCAAGGCCAAGCACGAGCAGACCCGCATCATCGATGCGCCGAGCAGCTATCTGGCCATCTCGGAGCTGGTCTCCCGTCTGGTGAAAGGGGATCTGTTTGGCAGCGAGACCATCGACTGGCCCCGGTTGCTGCAGGGGTTGCCACAGACGCAGGCCGTCTCTGAGAACAGTGGGTCCGTGGTGATCGAGTATCAGGACAAGTATCACATCCTGTTGGGCAAGGGGGACTGGGTTCCCTATCCCCAGTGAATTGCGAGGCCATGAGCGTGAAACAGCAACCGCAAACCCCAGGCGCGTCATTGGACGTCAGGGTCGAAGACTTCGCGGCAACCGATATCGAGCTGCTGCAGAAGACCTTCGGCGTGACGCTGCCCTACCATGACATCGCCCGCCAGGAGCATCTGGTGGCCCTGTGTCGTCGCTTCCCGCTGTTGGCGGAGCTGTCGGTCAAGGGGGTGGCATCATGATGAGAATTGGCTTGCAGGGGCTGCGCGATGGCGTGGGAACCAGTTCCATCGTGGCGGGTCTGGCCTATGCCGCCTGGCAACAGGGGGCCCGGGTGCTGGTGGTGGATCTCTGCCCGCAGGGGCAGCTGGGGCTGCACTTCGGCCTATCGTACGACACCCCCGGCGGCTGGAGCACCTTGCGCCGCCCCGATCAGGAGTGGCGCCAGGGACTGCACCACTGTCAGCATGGCCTGGATCTGCTGCTGCACGGTGGTGGAGAGGGGGCCTTCAACTGGCTGGAGCTGGTGGAGGGTTATGATCTGTTGCTGCTGGATCTGCCCCGGTCCTTGCAGGTGCCTCACCTCGATCGCCAGCTGACGGTGATCCATGCCGATGCCAACTGCCATGTACGTCTCTATCGGCACACATTCGCGCGGCAGGAGCAGCTGCTGGTCACCCAGTTTGCCAGCGGTCGGGCCCTGCAGCAGGACCTGCTGGAACTCTGGCAGGATGGGGGCGCGCCCCTGCTCAGCATCCGGCTGCACCGGGATGAGGCCATGGCGGAGTCCCTGGCCGCCAAGCAGCCGGTCGGTCAATACCAGCCAGAGAGCCTGATCGCCAGTGAACTGGTGGCGCTGGCCCGCTGGTGTCTGGAGCCCGCATGAATGCCTTTCGCTGGTTGACGCCCCCCGCCGGACACTGGCTGCGGCTACGCTACCGCTGGCTGCGTCGGCGTGGGGCCTCGCGCCTTGGCGCCACAGGATTGACCCTGGCCTGGTTGCTGGCCTGGCTGCTGTTGCCGCTGGAGCGATCCAACTGGCAACTGGTGCTGGTCCATGGTCGCGAGCTGTTCCCCCACATGGACCGCCCCCGTTTCGGCGATCCGCTGCGGGGACTGCTGCAGGTTGTCTGGCTGCTGATCTGCCGTCCCGAGCCCAGACCCTTCCAGTGGCCCGCCTCCTGGCGTCGAGCCTGGCGCTGGGGCACCAGGGCGCTCTCCGAGCAGTTGCGCAAGCCCGAGGAAGTGGGGGTCGAGGTCGAACGGAAGGCGCCTCGCAGTGCTCGCTGGCAGAGCGTGCTGCTCTGCGTGGTGGCCGGCCTCTTCTCCCTGCTCTGCATCACCCAACCCTTCGATCTCGAGCAGCAGCTGGTATTCGTGCTGCTGCTGGCCGCCATGGCCTGGGTGCTGCGCGCCGTGCCGGGTCGTTATCCCATGCTGATGATGATGGTGCTCTCCCTCACCGTCTCCTGCCGCTACATCTGGTGGCGCTACACCTCCACCCTGGACTGGCTCGACCCCATGAGCCTGTTTTGCGGCATGTTGCTGCTGTTTGCCGAAACCTACGCCTGGGTGGTGCTGATCCTGGGTTACTGGCAGACCGCGTGGCCACTACACCGCTCCCCCGCCCGGCTGCCGGACGATCCTGCCACCTGGCCGAGCGTGGATCTGATGATCCCCACCTACAACGAGGACCTCGCCATCGTCAAGGGCACCGTCTATGCGGCGCTGGCGCTGGACTGGCCCAGGGAGAAGCTCACCATCTGGCTGCTGGACGATGGCGGTCGCGAGGCGTTCCGCCAGTTTGCCGAGGAGGCCGGGATCCGCTACGTGGCCCGCACCACCCATGAGCACGCCAAGGCGGGCAACATCAACAACGCCCTGCGTCAGGCCAGCGGCGATCTGGTGGCCATCTTCGACTGTGACCACCTGCCGACCCGATCCTTCTTGCAGATGACGGTGGGCTGGTTCTTCAAGGATCCGAAGCTCGGGGTGGTTCAGACCCCGCACCACTTCTTCTCGGCCGATCCGTTCGAGCGCAACCTGAAGCGTTTTCGCAAGATGCCCAACGAAGGGGCGCTCTTCTACGGCCTGGTGCAAGATGGCAACGACATGTGGGATGCCACCTTCTTCTGCGGCTCCTGCGCCGTCATCAAGCGCTCGGCCCTCGACGAGATCGGCGGGATTGCGGTGGAGACGGTGACCGAGGATGCCCACACCTCCTTGCGGCTGCACCGGCTCGGCTATACCTCGGCCTACATTCGCATTCCCCAGGCGGCGGGGCTGGCGACCGAGAGCCTCTCCGCCCACATAGGCCAGCGTATCCGCTGGGCGCGCGGCATGGTGCAGATCTTGCGCCTCGACAACCCCTTGTTCGGCAAGGGGATGAACCTGGGCCAGCGGCTGTGCTACTTCAACGCCATGCTGCATTTCCTGTCGGGGATCCCGCGCCTCATCTTCCTGACCGCGCCGCTCGCCTTCCTGATCCTGCACGCCTACATCATCTATGCCCCGGCGGCGGCCATCGCGCTCTATATGCTGCCCCACATCTTCCACAGCGCCATCACCAACTCCCGCTTGCAGGGCAAGGTGCGCCACTCCTTCTGGGGTGAGGTCTACGAGACGGTGCTGGCCTGGTATATCGCCCGGCCGACCACGGTGGCCCTGTTCGCACCCCATAAGGGCACCTTCAACGTGACCGCCAAGGGGGGCCTGACCGAGGAAGTTTATTTGGACCTGGGGGTCTCCCGCCCCTATCTGGTGCTGATCCTGCTCAATCTGCTCGGCCTGGGTTTCGGTATCTGGCGCATCAACACCGGACTGGTGGACGAGGTGCCCACCGTGCTGCTCAGCATGCTCTGGACCCTCTACAACCTGACCATTCTGGGGGGGGCGCTGGCGGTGGCCTTCGAGTCGCGTCAGGTGCGCACCAACCCCAGGGTCGAGATGAGCTTGCCGGCCGCCATCATGCTCGCCGACGGCCATATCTATCCCTGCACCCTGAAGGACTACTCCAACGGCGGTGTGGGCATCGAGCTCGCCACCCGGCTGCCGCTGCAGGGCAAGGAGCAAGTCTGGCTGCTGCTGCACCATGGCCAGCGCGAGGCGGCCTTCCCGGCCAGGGTACAGCGCGCCTTTGGGGACAAGCTGGGGCTGGAGCTCGACCCCATGGACAAGGCGCAGCACATCGCCTTTATCCAGTGCACCTTCGCCCGCGCCGATACCTGGTCCCTGTGGCAGCAGCGGCTCGGCCAGGATCGCCCGCTCCACAGCCTGCTCGATATTACTCTGCTCGGCTGGAGCGCTTACTGGCGCCTGCTGCGCGATTCGCCGTTTGGCGGCATTTGCTTCGTTTGCGAGAGGCTGGGTCGCTGGCTGTTCTCGTTTGTTCCACGTCGCGTCTCACCGGATTTCCGGTATCAGGCTCCGACCTCACAGACAGTGAAAGGATGATGAAACCACAACGCTATCTAGTCCCTATCCTGCTGATGACCCAGTGTGCGGTCGCGGCCGAGCCGCAACTGACCGCGCCTGATGTAGGACCGCTGCCGCCCTTTCCCGCACCGATCCGCACCCAGGCGCTGACCCTGGAGCAGCTGGCCGCCACCCCGGGCACCCTCTCCCTGAGCGGCGTGGTGCCGGATGGCCTGGCCGATTTCACCGTGCGCCGTGACGAGGTGGTCACCCGCGCCGACCTGGCCGTCGACTACACGCCGTCCCCCTCCCTGCTGCCGCTCATCTCCCAGCTCAAGGTCTATTTCAATGACGAGCTGATGGGGGTGACCGCCTTCAACCAGGAGCAGATGGGGCAGCTCAGTCAGGCCAGCTTCGCGCTGGATCCTCGCTACGCCAAGGACTTCAACCGCCTCAAGTTCAACTTCATCGGCCACTACCAGAAGGTGTGCGAGAACCCGGCCAGCGAGACGCTCTGGCTCAACGTCAACCGCGATAGCAAGTTGACGTTGCAACTACAGACGCTGCCGGTGCGCAACGAGCTCTCCTTCTTCCCCATGCCCTTCCTCGATAGCCAGGATCACGGCAAGCTGGAGCTGCCCATGGTGTTTGCCGGCCAGCCTTCCCTGACCGGGCAGCAGGCCGCGGCCGTGCTGGCTTCCTGGTTCGGGGTGCAGGCCCAGTGGCGCGGGCAGCACTTCCCGGTCGCCTTCAATCGGGTGCCGGAGCGCAACGGCGTGGTGTTCGCCACCAACGCGGCGCGCCCCGACTTCCTGGCGGATTACCCCGAGGTGAAGGGGCCGACCATCGACATGATCAGCGCCCCGGACAACCCCTATATCAAGCTGCTGCTGGTGCTGGGGCGCAATGACGAGGATCTGCTGATGGCGAGCCGGGCCCTGGCCCAGGGCAATGTGCTGCTGCGCGGCCAGAGCGTGCGGGTCGAAGAGTTGAAGCCGCTGGCACCGCGCCAGCCCTATGACGCGCCGAACTGGGTGCGTCTCGACCGGCCGGTGCGCCTCGGCGAACTCATTGACTACCCGAACCAGCTGCAGGCGACCGGCCGCAACCTGTGGCCGCTCAGCCTGACCCTGCGCCTGCCGCCGGATCTCTACATCATCGGCTCCCAGGGGCTGCGGCTGGATCTGAAGTATCACTACACCTCACCGTCCAGCCGCGATGGTTCGCGGCTGGACGTCTCGATCAACGACCAGTTCATGAAGTCCTACTCGTTGCCGCCCGATGATATCCAGGGCGAGCAGCTGATCAGCCTGCCGCTGTGGCTGTTCGGGGATGGTGACGAGCGGGTGCTGCGCATGCCGGGTCTCAAGACGGGGCAGCCCAACCGCCTCGGCTTCGCCTTCGAGTACGCCCGGCAGTACATGGGGGGCAGTTCAGACGGCAGCTGCAACATGACCATGCCCACGGGCCAGCAGGTGCGCATCGATGACAACTCCACCATCGATGTCACCGGCTATCGCCACTTCCTCGAGATGCCCAACCTGCGCGCCTTCGCCGGCGCCGGCTTCCCGTTCAGCCGGATGGCCGATCTCTCCGAGACCCAGGTGGTGATGCCGGCCAGGCCGCTGCCGGCGCAGATCACCACCCTGCTCGATACGGCCGGTGCCATCGGTGCCGAGACCGGCTACCCGACCCTGGCGCTGCGGCTGGCCGACGACTGGACCAAGGTGCGGGACGCGGATCTCGATACCCTGTTGATCGGCTCGCTGCCCGCCGAGTTTCGTGGTGATGCCGAGCCCGACACCCTGCTCGAGATGACCCGCAGCTGGGTCAACCAGCCGATGCAGCCCCTTGGCAACGAGTTCCTGCGCACCCTGGAGGATCGCAGGGCCGAGGCCCGGGTGGGGATGCGCGGCAACACCGCCATCGCGGCCATCCTCGGCTTGCAGTCACCGAGCCATGAGCAGCGCAGCGTGGTGGCCCTGCTGGCCGACAGCGGCAGCGGTGCCGACCTGCTCAACGAGGCGATGCAGACCCCGGCCCTGCGCGAACGGGTGGCGGGTTCGGTCGCCATCGTCCGTGAGTCCGGCGTGACCAGCCTGGATGTGGGCGAGCGTTATGAGGTCGGCAACCTGCCCTGGTGGGAGAAGCTGTGGCACCGTTTCGCCAATCATCCCGTCTACCTCGCCATGGTGGCCCTGGCCAGCATGTTGTTGCTGGGTTGGGGTCTGCGGGTTCTGCTGGCCGGCATCAGCCGCCGTCGCCTGAAGGAAGAGCAATAATGAACGCGATGAAAACCGTATCTGGTGGCCTGTTGCTGTGGGCCCTCTCCATGCTGCCGGCCATGGCCGGCTGCGACTGGCCCGAGTGGCAGCGCTTCAAACAGGACTACATCAGCGAGGATGGCCGGGTCATCGACCCGGCGGGCGGCAAACGGTTCACCACCTCGGAGGGGCAGAGTTACGGCCTCTTCTTTGCCCTGGTCAATCACGACAAGGAGACCTTCGATCGGTTGCTGCAGTGGACCGAGATCCAGCTCTCACGCGGCGATCTGACCGGTTTCCTGCCGGCCTGGCAGTGGGGTGAGCGCCCGGATGGCAGCTGGGGCGTGCAGGATGACAACAGCGCCTCCGATTCAGACATGTGGATTGCCTACAGCCTGCTCGAGGCCGGCCGCCTGTGGGACAACCACAGCTACGAATCCATTGGCACCCTGCTGCTGCGTCGGGTGGCCCGTGAAGAGGTGGCCAGGCTGCCCGGGCTGGGGCCCATCGCCCTGCCGGGTCCGCGCGGCTTCGCCGCAGAGGGGCGCTGGACGCTCAACCCCAGCTATCTGCCGCCCCAGTTGCTGGCCCGCTTCGAGCCCATGCTCGGCCCCTGGAAGGAGATGCGGGCCCTGCTGCCCCGCTTCTTGATGGAGAGTGCGCCGCAGGGGTTTGCCCCCGACTGGATCGACTGGAGCGACACCGCCGGCTGGCAGGTCAGCGAAGGGAAGGGGACAGTGGGGGGCTATGATGCCATCCGGGTCTATCTGTGGCTCGGCATGCTGAGCGATGAGGATCCGGCCAAGGCGGCGCTGCTGCAACATTACGCGCCTATGCGTACCCTGCTGGCCGAGGGCAAAGTGCCTGAGAAGGTCGATACCCAGACGGGCCAGGTCAGCAGCTGGGGTGGCGCCGGTTTCGCCGCCGCCCTGCTCCCCCTGATGCAGGGGCAACCGGGGCTGGAGACGCTGCGTGAGCAGGTGAGCCAGCAAGGCATGGATGCCGATGCCTACTATGGCAGTGTGCTGACCCTGTTCGGGTCTGGCTGGGATCAAGGACGCTATCGTTTCGCCGCCGACGGTACCCTGGTGCCGAATTGGAACGCAACATGCCAAGACGCACACTGACCGCCAGCCTGCTGCTTGGCGTATTGCTGACCGGCCTTCCCGCCCATGGCGCGGTGGAGCCGGTGAGCTGGCTGCTGGAGCAGATCCGCATTGGCGAGGCGACCGGTCGTGAGGATCTGGTCAGCAACTCGCTCTATTCCCTCTCCCTCATCGACGAGGCCCACCCCGATCTGCTGGCCGCCCAGGCCAGGCTGGCCCTGCGCCAGGGCAAGGTGGAGGAGGCCAAGCGGCTGCTGGCCCAGCTCGGCCAGGTGGCGCCAGACTCGCTGCTCTATCGGCAGGGGATGGCCAATCTGGCGCTCAATGAGCCTGCCAAGCGCCAGCAGTTGCAGCAGGCTCGTCTGTTTGTCAGTGCCGGCCGTCTGGAGGAAGCGCTGACCCTCTATCGGGGGCTCTTTGCCGATGGTCAGCCACCCAATCTCGAGGTGGCGGTCGAATATGCCCTGCTGCAAGCCAGGATCCCCGCCCAGCATGCCAGGGGGATGATGGCGCTGCAGGCGCTGGAGCAACAGTACCCCGGTCAATCCGGGGTGCGTGCCGGTCTGGCACGCCACCTGCTCAATGATGGGCGCAGCCAGGAGGCGTTCACCATCCTGGGCAAGATGGCGCAGAGCCCGGGCAGCCGGAGTGAGGCCTCTGACATCTGGCTGGCCGCCATCAAGTCGATGCCGGTCGGGCCGCAGAGCATCCAGGCCCTCGAGCAGTACATCGTTACGTTCGGTAGCGGGGATGAGGTTGATGAGGCCCAGACCCTGTTGGCCGATCATCAACGCCAGTGGGCGTCGCCGGCCTTCCGCGCCCGTCAGCAGGCGCTGGCGCGGCGCGAGAGCGGCACCGCCTCGCTGTCCGAGCTGCAACGAGCCCTGGCCCAGAATCCGAGCGATACCGAGCTGATGGGCGCACTGGGCGAGGCCTATTCCCGCAACAACCAGCGCGCACTGGCCATCGCCCAGTTCGAAAAGGTGCTGCGCCAGCCCGATGTCAGTGATCGTCAGAAGTGGCAGGGGCTGCTCGATACCAACCGCTACTGGTTGCTGCTCGAGCAGGCGGACAAGGCCCAGCAGAAGGGGGATCTTGCCCGCGCCCAGAGCCTCTATCAGCAGGCGGTGCGCCTCGATGGCCGTGAGCCGGAAGGGTGGCTCGGGGTGGGGGATGCCCAGCTCGCCCGCGGCAACAAGGCGGAGGCCGAGCGCACCTATCGCAAGGTGCTCGCCCTCGCCCCCGGCAATGAGCGGGCCTTGCGTCGACTGTTTGATCTCTACCGGGAAGAGGATCCGGCCAAGGCGCTGGCCTTCATCGCGCAGACCCGCAGTCGCAACCTGGCCTCACTCGGCCACGACTTGAAGGCTGAACTGCTGCAACAGGAGGCCGACCTGCTGGAGCAGCAGGGGGATTTGGACGCCGCCCTGGCCAAGCGCCAGCAGGCGCTGGCCATGGCGCCGCAGGATGTCTGGCTGGCCTATCGCACCGCCAACCTGCTGGCGGCGACCGGCCATCCCGAGCAGGGCGAGAAGCTGCTGCGCGATCGCCTCGCCGCCACTTCGCGCGACACCACACTGCGTTACGCCACCGCGCTCTATCTGGCCGGGCAGGACAAGGACAGCGAGGCTCGTACCCTGCTGGCCGGTGAGCCTGCCAGTGGCTGGAGCGACGACATGCGCGAACTCGATGCCAGGCTGGTTCGTGGTGTCAGCTTCAACGAGGCGCGGCGGTTGCGCGCCGCAGGGGACGAGGCGGCGGCCGAGAGGCTGCTTGCCGAGCTGCTGCCAGATGAGCAGGCACTGCGGATGCTGGCCGAGTGGGCCCAGGAGCGGGGTGACTGGCAGGTGGCCGAGCAGCATTACCGCATCCTGCTGGCCAAGGATCCGGATGATCCGCAGACCCGCCTCGGCATGGCCGAGCTGCTGCTTGCCAAGGGGGATCGGGCGGGTGCGCGCGCCTATCTGCCGGCCTGGCCGGCCTCGCCGCTGCCGGCTGGCCAAGCCAACTTCTATCGGCAGGTAGCCAACCTCTACCATGAATTGGGGGATGAGCAGACGGCGAGCGCCATCTTCGACGCCCTCTCGACCGAGGTAGCGCGCCAACCGGCTTCCGAGGCGTCGGCCCTGTTCTGGCGCGATGCCGCCCGTCAGCGCTTCGCGCAAGGGGACAACGAGGGGGCGCTGGCGCTGGATCGCAAGGCGCTGACCGCCGCTGGGCTGGCGCCGGGCGAGGATATCGACGATGGCTCCCTGACCCGGATCGGCCGCGCCCGTGACGGGGAGGGGTGGCTCGGCGCCGGGCTGCGCAGCGATCTCGACAAACACTACCGCCAGAGTCAGACCACGGTGTCGCTCGACAGCGATTACTGGGGCGACAAGGGCACGGGCGGGGTCTCGGATCTGCGGGCCCTGACCCAGATGCTGCAGCTCGATACCCCGCTGGCGGCGGGTCGCGCCTTCGGTCGTCTGGAGTGGGTGCATCTGGATGCCGGGACGCTGCCGGACTCCCCCTATCGGGAGAAGTTCGGCACCTGCGACCAGCGTGACTGTTACGGCGAACGGCAACAGAGGAGCGACGGCGTCACGCTGGCGGCCGGCTGGGCCAACGAACGATTCGCCTTCGATCTCGGTACCACCCCGCTTGGCTTTGAGGTGGTTGACTGGGTCGGCGGTGCCAGCGTCAAGAGCGATTGGCACGATTTTGGTTTTACCCTCACGGCCTCGCGCCGGCCGGTCAGCAGCTCGCTGCTCTCCTATGCCGGCACCGTCGATCCCGGCACCGGCATCCGTTGGGGCGGGGTCAGGGCCAATGGTGTGCGCGTCGATGCCAGTCACGATCTGGGGGGGGCCGTCGGCTACTGGGGCAGCCTGCAACAGCATCTGCTGACCGGCAAGAATGTAGAGGACAACTGGCGTACCCGCCTGATGGGGGGCACCTACTACAAGGTGGTCAACGAGGAACATCGCCGGGTCAGCGTCGGCCTGAGCAGCATGTTGTGGCGCTTCGAGCACGACCTGAGCGCCTACACCCTGGGGCAGGGGGGCTACTACAGCCCGCAGCGCTACTTCTCGCTGGCGGTGCCGGTCAACTACCGGCAGCGAACCCCGGACTGGTCGTGGGAGCTGGGGGGCTCTGTCTCCTGGTCGGCCTCCAAGACCGATGACGGCTTGCGTTATCCGTTGCAGGGGTTGATCCCCGAGACACTGCCGGATCGGGATGCGCTGGAGGAGGGGAGCAGCAGCACCGGCTTCGGCTATACCCTCAACGCCCTGGTGGAGCATCGGCTGACCGAGCACTGGCGGGTCGGCGGGCGGGTCGACATCCAGCAGGCGGATGACTACGCGCCGAGCCACTTCCTGCTCTATCTGCGTTACACCTTCAAGCCGTGGCAGGGGGATCTCGACCTGCCGCCACAGCCGCTGACCCCTTACGCGGACTTCGATTGACCGCTGCGCCCGGCTTGCCCGGGCGCACTCATTTCAGATAGGAGCGCAGCACCCGCACCACCTGATCCAGATCTTCCAGCCGCTCGGCATGGGTGGCCTCCTCGGCGCCAAGGTGTTCGCGCATGTGTCCCTCCAGCACCTCCAGCATCAGGCCGTTGACGGCGCCACGAATGGCGGCGATCTGTTGCAGGATGGCGGCGCAGTCGGTCTCCTGTTCCAGGGCGCTCTCCAGGGCGCCTGTCTGTCCCTTGATGCGCCTGACCCGGGTCAGCAGCTTCTTCTTGTCGTGAACGGTATGTGACATGCAGGATCCTCTCGCCCATCAAAACTATACTGGGGTATAGTATATTGCATCGTCGTCCTCAGGAGAAATCCATGTCATCCCTCGCCTCGTCTCACTGTCATCAAGCCATAGTGCACCAGGGGAATCCCCTGGCGGAACGCAAGACCCGCTGGGCCGTGCTGCTCACCGTCATCATGATGGTGGCGGAGATAAGCGGCGGCTGGTTCTACAACTCCATGGCGCTGCTGGCGGACGGCTGGCACATGAGCTCCCACGCCCTGGCGCTGGGTCTGTCGGTACTGGCCTATCGCGCCGCCCGTCATTTTGCCCGCGACCACAGATTCAGCTTCGGCACCTGGAAGATAGAGGTGCTGGGGGGCTTCACCAGCGCCCTGCTGCTGGTGGGGGTGGCCGGACTCATGCTGTTCGAATCGGTGGCCAGGTTGCTGGATCCCAGCCCCATCCACTATCAGCAGGCGATCGGTATCGCCCTGGTCGGCCTCTCGGTGAACCTGGCCTGTGCCTGGCTGCTCAGGGACGACCACGGTCATCACCATGGCCACGATCATCACCACAATCATCACCACGGTCATCATCACGACCACCAAGATGATCATGGTCACGACCAGGATCACCATCACGGCCATCAGGATCTGAACCTGAGGGCCGCCTACCTCCACGTGCTGGCGGATGCGGCCACCTCGGTGCTGGCCATCCTGGCGCTGGTGGGGGGCATGCTGTGGGGGGCCGACTGGCTGGATCCCCTGATGGGCATAGTGGGGGCCGTGCTGGTGGCGGTCTGGGCCTGGGGCCTGCTGCGCGACACCGGGCGGGTGCTGCTGGATGCGGAGATGGACGCTCCCCTGGTGGCGGAGATCCGCGAGCTGATAGCCGAGCTGCCGGATACCGAGATCCGTGACCTGCATGTCTGGCGGGTGGGTCAGGTGCAGTATGCCTGCGTGCTCTCCCTGCTGATGGCGGCCCCGGTGCCTGCCCAGCAGATCCGCGAGCGGCTCGCCATCCACGAGGAGCTGGTGCACGTCACCATCGAAATTGCCCGGCCATGAATGCGTGACCCGCACGCCATGCCATGAGGAGGGCGCCCCGGCTCGTCGCTCGCCTCAGGGATGCTTGCCCTCTTCCTCGTGCGGTTGTTGCTGCCAGATGGCCCCCAGCAACAACTTGAGCAGCAGCTCGGGGGGATTGTCCAGCAAGCGGCCAGACTCCAGCAGCAGATGGCCGTCGGCGCGAAAGCCCAGGCTGGCGTGCCGTATCTCCCCTTCTCCCATCACCTGGATGAGGCCCTGCAGGGCGCCCCGCTCGCCGGGCTGGCAACGCAGTCTCAGCTCCCGCGGCTCCCCCAACAGGGTGAAGGCGCGGCTCATGGGGGGCGTCTCCTCATAGTCTGGCCAGCTGAAGAAGTGATACTGCTCGGCGAGCGCCCCGCCCTGCTGGCAGAATTGGTCAAACAGCTGGCCGATGGCCAGATACTCCCGATCCAGCCGCCTGGCCTGTTCGTCGATGGATTTCATCCGTTTCTCCCCGCGCTGTTCCCGATCCGTCCCTGCACCCACCCGATAACCGGGTCCTTGACCGGTATGAACCGGTTCGGCTGGTGAGTCTGTGAGCCCGATCCAATTTCTGTTATGAAAACGTTATCTTGTTGAAAGTGTATGGTTTTTATGCACAACCGCTCACATTTAGCCCTTGAGTCGCTGATTAATATGGACCGGCTCGGCACCGACCGGGCCTGAACGTCTCGACCCTCGGGACTCACACAGCGGGAATAATAAAAATATGGATATGAAGATGACCAAGGTGGCGCTGGTAGCGGCCTCACTGCTCGCCCTATTGTCCGGCTGCAACGGCAGCGGATCTGACGACAACGACAGCAGCGCCGATCCTGTGGCGCGTCTGCCACAGGTGGATCCGCCCAAGGAGTTGCTGGTGGCTGGCCCGAATGAAGCTGTCGTCGCCCTGGTGGATACCCAGACGGCGGCGGCGCGCGGGGCCACCGGCCCCTTCGCCAACCACAGCCTGCATCTGTGGAACAACGATGCCTGCAACGCGACCGCCGACAGCGGCCTCAATACCGGTTGGGATGACGGCAGCAAGACCCCGGCGGAGGCTGACAGTTTCGGCCCGGCCTGGGTGGTGCCGCTTTCCAAGATGGAGGGCTGCATCAACTTCATCGCGCGCAACGGTGATCTGGCCAATCTGACCGGCGCCGACATGAAGGTTATCTTCAGCGAGCACCCGGATCGCACCGTGGCCATCGTCGCGGGCAAGAACGAGATCTTCGGCAGCCGGGCCGAAGCCTTCACCGCCGCCTTCGGTGTGGCGGGGGCCAGCGCCCACCTCATCGACGACAACACCCTGATCTGGCAAGGGGGCAAGGACAAGCCCCATGTGCGCCTCTACTACACAGAGTCCGGCACCATCAGCGCCAATGGCGAAGGGGTATTCGACTTCCCCTACCTCAAGCTGACCCCGACCAGCCTGACGGCGGAGCAGCAGGCCAAGTACCCGCATCTCAAGGATGCAGCCGCCTTCGCCCTGCCATCGGGTAAAGACCTCAAACCCCTGCTCAAGGGGGAACTGGTGGCCATTGGCACCGATGCCGACGGCATCCTGCAGGGTGCCACCCTGGTGCAGAGCGCCGGTGCCCTCGATGCCCTCTACGCCGATGCCGCCACCCAGCTCGACTACGGCGCCATCATGGAGGGGGGCAACGTCACCTTCCGGCTCTGGGCGCCGACCGCCAAGTCGGTCAAGCTGGCGCTGTTCGACGAGCAGCACAAGCCTCTCGGCGAGCGCGCCATGGTGCTGGACGGCGCCAGTGGCAGCTGGAGCCTGCTGGGGGGCAGCGATCTCGTCGGCAAGTACTATCGCTATGCCATCGAGGTCTATCATCCGCTCAGCCGCAAGCTGGAATCCTACCAGGTGACCGACCCTTACTCCCTGAGCCTGGCGATGAACTCGGAGTTCAGCCAGGTGGTGGATCTCGACGATCCGGCCCTCAAACCCGAGGGCTGGGACGGCCTCAAGGCGCCCCACAGCCAGCAGAACCCCGCCGACATCGTCATCTATGAGGCCCATGTGCGAGACCTCACCGGCAATGACGAATCCACGCCCCCCGAGCACAGGGGCAAGTTCCTCGGGCTGACCGACAGCGACAGCGTACCCGTCACCCACCTCAAATCCCTGGCCAAGAGCGGCGTCAGCCACCTGCACCTGCTGCCCATCTTCGATATCGCCACCGTCAACGAGGATCCGGCCAAGGTGGCCAACATCGACGACGACTTCAGCAAGCTGTGCGAGGTCAATGCCGAGGTCAAGAACTCCAGGTTTGCCAGCCACTGCGGCGGCGGTGAGACCATTGCGGCGGTGCTGGAAGATCTGCAAGCCAGCGACAGCAAGGATAACCCTGTGGTGCAGGAGCTGTATGGCTATCTGCGCGGTGTGGACTCCTTCAACTGGGGTTATGACCCCTACCACTACACGGCACCGGAAGGCTCCTACGCTACCGACGCCGAGGGCAGCCAGCGCATCCTGGAGCTGCGCGAGATGGTCAAGGCCATCAAGCAGGACATCGGCATGAACCTGGTGATGGACGTGGTCTACAACCACACCAACGAGGCGGGTCTGGGTTCCAAGTCGGTGCTCGACAAGATAGTGCCCTGGTACTACCAGCGCCTCAATCCGGAGACGGGCGCGGTCGAGAACTCCACCTGCTGCTCCAACACGGCGCCCGAACACGCCATGTTCGCCAAGCTGATGGATGACTCCCTGGTGACCTGGGCGCGGGACTACAAGATAGATGCGTTCCGCTTTGATCTCATGGGTCACCACCCGAAAGATCAGATGGTGCAGGCCCTGGCCGCGGTGAAACAGGCCAACCCCGAGGTCTATTTCTACGGCGAGGGTTGGAACTTCGGCGAGGTGGAGAATGACAAGCGCTTCGTGCAGGCGACCCAGAAACACCTGGCCGGCACCGGCATCGGCTCCTTCTCCGATCGGCTGCGGGACGCGGTGCGCGGCGGCAGTCCGTTCGATGGCGGCGAAGCCATTCGCAAGACCCAGGGCTTTGGCAACGGCGCCCTGGTGGGTGCCAACGAGCTGGATGGCGTCGATCTCGCCACCGCCCTGCACCAGTCCGATCTGGTGCGCCTCGGCATGGCCGGCAACCTCAAGGAGTTCGTGCTGACCGACAAGGACGGCATCCCGAAGAAGGGCGCCGACATCGACTACAACGGCCAGGCCGCCGGTTATGCCCAGGATCCGGTCGAAGTGCAGAACTATGTCTCCAAGCATGACAACCAGACCCTGTTTGACATCAACGTCTACAAGGCACCGATGGGGGCCGACCTGGTGCGGATGCAGGGGGTGTCGCTCGCAACCGCCATGCTGGGGCAGGGCATTCCCTTCACCCATGCGGGCAGCGAGCTGCTGCGTTCCAAGTCCATGGAGCGGGACAGCTATGACTCCGGCGACTGGTACAACCGGGTCGATTACGGCTTGAGTGACAATAATTTCGACCAAGGGATGCCGCGCAAGGACAAGGATGGCGACAACTACCCGCTGATCGATCTGGTGCTCGGCAAGCACGCCCAGCCGGGGCCGGCCGAGATGGCGCAGATGGTGAGCTTCTACCAGGAACTGGCCGAGCTGCGTCAATCCTCCCGTCTGCTGCGTCTGGGCAGCGGGTCTGAGGTGATCAAGCGGGTCGATTTTCGCAATACCGGGCCGGATCAGACTCCGGGTCTCATCGTGATGAGCGTGGATGACGGTGTGGGGGCAGGCGCGGATCTGGATACGGCCATCGACGGCCTGGTGGTGATGATCAACGCCACCAATGCGCCCCAGCGCATCGGCGATTTCCGTGACGGCAAGGATCAGCCCATCGATCTCTCCGGCATGGTATTGAGCTCGGCCCATCGCGGGAGTGACAGCATCGCCAGTGGCGCCGCCGTGGATGGGGACCAGCTGACCCTGGGGGCCTGGTCTGCCGCCGTGTTCGTCAAGCCCCAGAGTGGCGCCCAGGGCGCGGGTCTGCCGGTGGGCAAGAAGACGGATCTCAGCACTGTGCCGCCGTTTGGCAACACGGCCGTCTATCTGAAGGGGCTGCTCGGCGAATGGGGCGAGGTCAATCAGATGCTCTTCACTGGCAACTTCATGTACGAGTTCACCGCCCAGGTGGCGGCGGATCAGCTGGGGAACACCGAGGTCAAGATTGCGGACGCCAGCTGGGGGCCGGTCAACTACGGCACCTGCAACGCCGGTGACAAGCTGGTGGTAGGCACGCCGCTGACCCTGTGCGCCGGTGGTTCAACCGGTAACGTCGGATTGGCGCTGGACAAGGCGGGCAGTTACCAGTTCGTCTTCACCGCCATGAGCAAGGACAAACCCACTCTGAGCGTCAGCTTCACCGCGCCTACCCCATAAGCAAGGCGATAGCGCCTCCGGGCTGGCTCGGCAGCCCGGGGTTGAATTCCACCTTGCCAAGGGTGGGATAACGCCGAGAGAGCAAGCAAAGCGCGACTGCCAACCGGCAGCCGCGCTTTTTTATTGCTGGTGCAGGGGAAGGGAAAGAGAAAGAGAGAAGCCGTCACCCGAGGTGACGGCTTTGTGTTGCTGGCTGAACCTCAGCGCCTGCGCAGCAGGCGCAGGGCGTTGGCCGTCACCAGGGCGGTGGCGCCGGTATCGGCCAGCACGGCAATCCACAGACCCGTGATGCCGAGCAGGCTGGTGACCAGGAAGATGGCTTTCAGCCCCAGCGCCAGGGCGATGTTCTGGTGGATATTGGCGAGCGCCGCGCGGGACAGCCGGATCATGGCGGCCAGGCCACCCAGCTGGTTGTGGGTCAGGGCCGCATCGGCGGTCTCGAGCGCCACGTCGGTGCCGCCTCCCATGGCGATGCCGATGCTGGCTCGCTTCATGGCGGGGGCGTCGTTGATGCCATCCCCTATCATGGCCACCTTCTGCTGTTCGGCCAGCTTGGCAATCTCTTCCACCTTGCCCTCAGGCAGCAGGCCGGCGCGCCACTCCATGCCGAGCTCGTTGGCGATCGCCTCGGCGGCGTTGGGGTTGTCCCCGGTCAGCATGATGCTGCTCAGTCCCAGCCCCTTGAGCTCCGCCAAGGCGGCTGCCGCTTCGGGCCGGATCTGATCCCGCAGGGCCAGCAGGGCAGCCGGCGCTGCGCCCGGCTGACCGAGCACCACCACCGTCTTGCCCTGGCGCTCCAAGGTGGCGACCTGGGCCCGTGTTGCGTCATCCAGAGTGGTGACCCGGCTCGGGGCCAGCAGTTGCCAGAGGGCGCCGTCGATGTGCCCCTCCACCCCCATGCCGGGCAGGGCGCGCAGATCCCGGGCCTTGGCCAGGGTCAGCCCCTGCTCGCTCGCGGCAGCCACCACGGCGCGGGCCAGGGGGTGGTGGGAACCCTGCTCTATGGCGGCTGCCAGGGCCAGCAGCGTGTCCTGTGGCCGGCCATCCAGGCTTGTCAGCTCGGTCAGTTGCGGTTGGCCCAGGGTCAGGGTGCCTGTCTTGTCAAAGGCGACGGTATCGATGTGGGCGAGGCGCTCCAGCGCGGCGCCCCCCTTGATCAATGCCCCTTGCCGGGTGGCCGACGCCAGGGCCGAGGTGACCGCCGCCGGGGTGGAGATCACCAGGGCGCAGGGGCAACCGATGAGCAGCAGCGCCAGGGCCCGGTAGATCCACTCGTCCCAGCCCTGGCCGAAGGCGAGCGGGGGCACCAGCATCACCAGCAGGGCGACCAGCATCATGGCCGGGGTGTACCAGCGGCTGAAGCGGTCGATGAAGCGCTCTATGGGGGCGCGCTGGCTCTCGGCCTCCTCGATGAGGTGCAGGATGCGGTCGATGGCATTGTTGCCGGGCTCTGAGACCACCTCGAGGCGCAGCACCCGATCCGCCGCCAGACTGCCGGCGGGCACCTTGTCCCCCTGGCGGCGCTCCACCGGGATGGACTCGCCGGTCAGGGCGCTCTCGTCAAAGGCCCCGAGCGGGTCGAGCAATCGGGCATCCGCGGCCAGCCGGGCGCCAGGGGCGATTTCGATGATGTCGCCCGGGCGCAGTGCATCGGCGGCCACCTCTTCCCGTATTTCACCTTCTGCTGTGGTACGAATGCGCAGCGCCTGGTCGGGCACCAGTGCCATCAGGGCGGTGACCCCGGCGCGGGCACGGCCGGCGGCGTAGGCCTCAAGCTGTTCCCCCAGCATGAAGAGCAGCAGCACCATGGCCGCCTCGGCGGTCTCCCCGAGGAAGAGGGCACCGAGCGCCGCCACCGTCATCAGGGTCTCGATGGCGAAGGGGGAGCCGCTTCTGGTCAATGCCCAGGCCTTGCGAGCGACGGGCCAGAGCCCCCAGAGTGTCGCCAGGGTAAAGAGCGGCTGGCCTAGCTGGCTCGGCAGCAGGGCGGCCACCAACATCAGGGCGGCGAGCGACAGGGGTTGCCCATACTTGCCAAACAAGTTGCCCAGTGTCGTCAGCCAGGGGCTGCGATGCTTGTCATCGGCGGCCTTGGCACTGGCCTCGCCCTTGAGCCGGAAGCCAGCGGCCAGCACGGCGGCGGTGACGGGGTCGGGGGAGAGGCCGGGGGCGAGATCCACCACCAGCTTCTCGGTGGCAAACAGCACGCGGGCCTGCTGCACGCCGGCCACCCGACCGACGGCCGTCTCTATCTTGCGGGCGCAGCTGGGGCAGTCCATGCCCAGCACCTGCCAGCTGTGGCGGCGACTGTCCCGGGTCGGGGAGGGCAGGGGACCGTCGGCCGCCTTTCCATGGGGGTGATGGTCATGGCCGTGAGGGTGAGCCGGCTCGGCGTCACGACCCCTGGGGGGGTCTTCATCCCGGGAGCCCTCGTCGCCCCCCTGCGCCTGGTGATCCTGGGGCGCCGGGCTGGCACAGTCACTGGCCTGGGCCTTGTTGTCACAGCAGTGGCTGTCATGCTCGTGCCGATGGGGGGCGGCCTTGTCGATGGCCTTGATGGGGGCGGCATGGGAATGGCTGCAGCAGGATTTGCTCATGATGAGTCCCTCTTGAGTGGATCCCGCCCCTGCGGGATCCCTTATGTCTGAGGCCAGTGTAAACCTTGGTGTTAAGTCCAAGGTCAAGCCCCTCTTTGCACCATCTCAGCGGGACGGGCGAGACAAGGCGGCAACAAATCCCTCTTGTTAGCGGGTGTTTGTCCCCCGCCGCTGGGCCTATACTGGGAACCCTGGATCCCCCATCGATAATCAAGGACCTAACATGAGCAATACCGTCACCCTGCAAGGCAACCCCGTCTCCGTCTCCGGCCATTTCCCCGTTGCCGGTGAGCAGGCCAAGCCCTTCTCCCTGGTTGCTGGCGATCTGTCCGATGCGACCCTGGCGACCTTCGCCGGAAAGCGCAAGATCCTGAACATCTTCCCGAGCGTCGATACCCCGACCTGCGCCACCTCAGTGCGCAAGTTCAACGAGCAGGCCAGCGCCCTGAACAACGCCGTGGTGCTGTGCATCTCCGCCGATCTGCCGTTCGCCCAGGCTCGTTTCTGCGGCGCCGAGGGTCTGGACAAGGTAGTGAACCTCTCCACCCTGCGTGGCGTCTCCTTCCTGCAGGACTACGGCGTGGCCTTCTCCTCCGGTCCCCTGGTGGGCCTGGCTGCCCGTGCCATCGTGGTGCTGGATGAAAACGACAAGGTGCTGCACAGCGAGCTGGTGGCCGAAGTGGCCGACGAGCCGAACTACGCCGCCGCCCTGGCCGCCCTGTAAGTTTCGTCTTGCCCTGATTGCCGACGGCCTGCTGATGCAGGCCGTTTTTATTGCGGGCGCCGTGGCCCTCAAGGTTGAGGTGATCAGACTCGCTGGCCCATATACCCCCACTTCTTCTCACCGGCCTTTTACTTATGGGGTCAGGCTGGCTAGACTTCGCCTCCCACTTCTTCCTGCCGCGTAGCCCCATGACCTTTGACGAACTCCACCTCGATCCCGCCCTGCTGGCCACCTTGCCTGCCGAATTGCACACCCCGACCCGCATCCAGCAGCTGGCCATTCCGGCGGCGCTGATGGGCCAGGATCTGCTGGCCCTGGCCCAGACCGGCAGCGGCAAGACCCTGGCCTTCGGCCTGCCGCTGTTACAGGGGCTGGATGGGGCCTCCGACCGGGTGCAGGGGCTGGTGTTGGTGCCGACCCGGGAGCTGGCGACCCAGGTGAGCGCCGCGCTGCTGGGCGGTGCCGAGGCGCTAGGGCTGCGTCTCCTGACCCTGTGCGGCGGCGTGGCCCAGGAGCAGCAAGAGGCCGCACTGGCCCTGGGGCCGCAACTGCTGGTGGCGACCCCGGGGCGGCTGCGGGACTTGCTGGCCCAGCGACGGCTGGGGTTCGGCAACCTGCGCGCCCTGGTGCTGGATGAGGCGGATCGCCTGCTGGAGATGGGCTTCTGGCCCGATATCCAGTGGCTGATGAACGCCATGCCGACCGATCGCCAGACCCTGCTGTTCTCCGCCACCCTGCCCCCCGAGCTCGAGACACTGGCCACAGATCTGCTGAAGGATCCGGTGCGCATCGAGGCAAATCCCCTCAACAGCCTGGTGAGCGAGATCGAGGAGCGGCTCCATCTGGTCAACAAGAGCAGCAAGGTGCCGGCGCTCATCAGCCTGCTCAAGGGGCAGGCCTGGCCCCAGGTGCTGGTGTTTATCAGCGCCAGGGACGATGCCGACGCCGTGGCCAGAAAGCTCGCCAAGGCGGGCATAGCGGTGGCGGCCCTGCACGGGGAGAAGGAACAAGGGGTGCGGGAGCAGGCGCTTGCCGATTTCAAGGCGGGCAAGGTGCGGGTGCTGGTGGCCACGGATCTGATGGCGCGCGGCATCCACGTGGAGGCGCTGCCCGTGGTGATCAACCTGGACTTGCCCGCCAATGCCCCCGTCTATGTGCATCGCATCGGCCGCACCGCCCGCGCCGGGCAGAGAGGCCTCGCCCTCTCCCTGGTCTGCCATGGGGAGGCCCAGACCCTCGCCGCCATCCGCACCCTGACCGGTCGCGCCCTGCCACTGGCCGAGCTTGAAGGCTTCCCGGTCACCGACCAGCCTGCGAGCGGAGAGGGCAAGCGCCCCCCGCGGGACAAGCAGGCGAATCGCCGCACCCAGGCCAAGCGCAGCGTCAAGCAGTTCAAGGGCAAGTAACCCAGGGCACTCCAAGCAGGTTTGCTCGGTGACCCGTCAGGCTGCGCGCGCCGCAGCCAGGCCAAGGGCCGCGTCATAGGGAGCAGGGGTCGCCATCAAGATAGGGGCAGAGGGCGCCGGGGATCAGCGGTTGGCCAGGGGGTAGGTGAACAGGGCCAGGTGGGCGAAGTTGAACAGGAAATGGAGGACGATGGCGACGGCGAGGCGGCCACTCAGCTGGAACGCCAGACCGTAGCAGGCCCCCGCCAGGGCGGCAAACAGCATCAGCAGCGGGCCACCGGCCAAGTGCGCGGCGCCAAACAGCAGGCTGGCGACCAGCACGCCGAGCCAGACCCGGCTGCGTGCCGCTATCCCCTGCTGGATCAGGCCGCGAAACAGCGCCTCTTCCGCCACGCAGGTGAACAGCAGGTTGTTGAACGCAAACAGCCACCACCAGTGGGGCAGCCCTGCTTCGGGCCTGAGGGCCTCCAGCTGCCAGGCTGTGATCAGCAGGGCCGCCAGCGGCAGTATGAGCAGGGCCAGCGGTCGCCAGCGCATAGTGCCACCCGGGCCGAGCAGGGCGGGCCAGGCCAGCACCAGGCCCACCAGGGTAAACAGCAGGGCCGGGGGCGTGATGCGCTCCAGCCAGAGGGCCAGCAGCAGGGATACCCCCAGCAGCATGAGGCCGGACAGGCGCTGGCGGGCGAGGCAGAGCAGCACGGCCAGCCCCAGGGCGCCCCAGATGAGAGTGTCGGGTAGTGGCAGCATTGAGTCTCCTTGTGCGAGGGGCGCACCTTAGCGATCCTTCGTCCCCGGCACAAGGCGGGAGGAACTGGTCGGATCCCTTTTCGCCTCTCGTCTGCTCCCGGCGGCGCGCGCCGGGCAATAAAAAGCCGGAGCTGAGGCTCCGGCTTTGGGATCGGGTCTGACTCGCGAGGAGCCTGGCGATGATATCGGCCCGTTTGCTGCCGACTCGCCCGGAGGCTTATCGACCGGACTCGGCGATGACCCGGGCGATGGTATCGATGCGCTTGCGGGCTGCCGGTTCGTCCAGGTGCTTATGGCCCGGAGGCTTATCGACCGGATTCGGCGATGACCCGGGCGATGGTATCGATGCGCTTGCAGGCTGCCGGTTCGTCCAGGTGCTTATGGCCCGGAGGCTTATCGGCCGGACTCGGCGATGACCCGGGCTATGATGTCGGCACGCTTGCTCGCTTCCAGCTCCCCCAGGGCGATGAGGCCGGCCTTGAAGATGACGTTCTTCGGCAGGCTGACATCGTCCAGGGTGGTGATGGCTTCGACGTGCAGGCCGTTGAGGCGGCTGGCATCGCGCGGGCTCAGGTTCACCTGGGTGTTCATCACCTGCTTGCCCTTCTTCTTGGCAGGCACGGCGGCTTTCTGGCTGGATTCCTGTTCTTCGTCTTCCGGCAGTTCGTCGTCAAAATCGTAAATGGACATGGTCAATCCTGTTGGTTGCGATGGGCACTGTGCCCGAAATGTGTCAGCCCATATCCTCGTTGCGGATAAAGGCACGCCAGGAGGTCAATACCTGGGCAAAGTCTTCCAGCCCGCACATGGCCAGCTGTTCATCATCGTAGTAGGCGAGATCGTTGAGATCCTCATCCAACGCTATGTTGAGCACGTTGGCCTTGACCTCGGCCTCTTCTACCGTCAGCAGCAGCGAATAGTCGCCCCCCAGCAGCCTGTACTCCGCCAGGCTGCGATTGGATAGCTGGTCGATGACACCGAACAGCTCGTCGAGCTTCTCCTCGTCCTTGCCCACCTCGTCGATCAGCCACTGGCCGATGGCCTCATGGCCCATGGAGAAGCGGGCGCGATAGCCACCGAAGGGATCGCGGCGAAATTCATAATCCATAGAGGTGTTCTCGCGGCTGGATGCCCGCTCGACAGGAGCGGGCTCCCCAGGGGACGGCGCGGATACCGATTCCGGCGTCACTTGGAGTAAAGTGGCCTATTCTAGCGATCCCCTCCTCGCTTGTCTTGATGATGTGACGCTCAGGGTGGCGAGGCGAACAGGGGGACGCGTCACAGGAGTCCAATGTGCAGCTCAATGAACAGCTCGCCAGGCAGATAGTGAGCCGGGCGATGAAGATACTGTCGTTCTCGGTCAACGTCATGGACGAACGGGGGCTTATCATCGCCTCCGGCAACCCGGAGCGGCTCCATCAGCGCCACGAGGGGGCCGTGCTGGCCCTGACCGAGAACCGGGTGGTGGAGATAAGCGAGGCCACCGCCCGGGAGCTCAAGGGGGTGAGACCCGGCATCAACCTGCCCATCGCCTATCAGGGGGAGTTGCTCGGGGTGATCGGCATCTCGGGGGATCCGGACATAGTGCGCGCCTACGCCGAGCTGGTGCGGATGACCGCCGAGCTCATCCTGGAGCAGGCGGCGCTCACCGAGCAGCTGCAATGGGACAAGCGCCACAAGGAGGAGCTGGTGTTGCAGCTCATCCGCGGCGAGGGGCGGGTGGATCGGCTGCAACAGGCGGCCCGCTTCCTCGGGCTGGACCTCGTCCAGCCCAGGGTGGTGGCCGTGCTGGCGCTGGAGGAGGCCGAGCCCGCCCGCCTGCGGGAGCTGGTGGAGCTGCTGGAAAATCCGCAGCGGGACAACCTGGTGGCCATCAACGGCCTGGACGAGATAGTGGTGCTCAAGCCGGCCCAGCTGGAGCAGGGAGTCTGGCAATCGTCCCAGGAGCGCAGCCGCATCCGGCAGCTGCTGGCCCGCATCCCCCACTTCAAGGTGCGTATCGGGGTGGGTGATTACTTCGCCGGGATCGAAGGGCTGGCGCTCTCCTACCAGACGGCGCGGGATACCCTGCGCCGTGGCATGGGCCAGGCGCCGCGCAAGCAGGTCTACTTCTTCGAGGATTACCGTCTGCCGGTGCTGCTCGGCAGCCTGGCGGACTCCTGGCAGGCGGATCAGCTGCGGGCGCCGCTGCAAAAACTGGCGCAGGCGGACAGCAAGGGGGTGCTGCAAAAGACGCTGCGCCACTATTTCTTGCAAGATTGTGATCTGCATCCCTGCGCCGAGGCGCTCTTCATCCACCCCAATACCCTGCGCTATCGACTGAGCCGGATAGAACAGATAACTGGGTTGTATTTCAACAAGTTAGACGACAAGTTCCTGCTCTATCTCGGGCTCAATCTCGGCGACTGATTTGTCTGTTCAGACAAAAAACCATCCTTTCACAGCTGTTTTTTTTGGCATTTATTACAAAGCTTTCCCGCGCCGGATCCCGATAATGGCGACCATCTTCACAGCTCAAGGTGCTCGTCATGATCCCGGTTACCGCCCTTGGTGCCCTCGCGGCACTCTCCATCGCCATCTTCCTCATCCTGAAGAAGGTCCCACCCGCCTACGGCATGATAGTCGGCGCCCTGGCCGGCGGCCTGATCGGCGGCGCCGATCTGACCCAGACCGTCGCCCTGATGATCGGCGGCGCCCAGGGGATCACCACGGCGGTGATGCGGATCCTGGCGGCCGGGGTGCTGGCGGGCGTCTTGATTGAATCGGGTGCCGCCACCACCATCGCCGAGACCATAGTCCGCAAACTCGGTGAGACCCGGGCCCTGCTGGCCCTGGCCCTGGCCACCCTGATCCTGACCGCGGTCGGCGTCTTCGTGGACGTGGCCGTCATCACGGTCGCCCCCATCGCGCTGGCCATCGCCCGGCGCGCCGATCTCTCCAAACCGGCCATATTGCTGGCCATGATAGGGGGCGGCAAGGCGGGCAACGTCATGTCTCCCAATCCCAACGCCATCGCGGCGGCGGACGCCTTCCACCTGCCCCTCACCTCGGTGATGGCGGCCGGCATCATCCCGGGCCTGTTCGGGCTGGTGATGGCCTACTGGCTCGCCAAGCGCCTCAACAGCCGGGGCAGCAAGGTGGCCGCCGACGAGGTGGTGAGCTTCAATGGCAGCAAGCTGCCGGGCTTTGCCGCCGCCATCAGCGCCCCCCTGGTGGCCATACTGCTGCTGGCCCTGCGCCCGGTGGCCGGCATAGTGGTGGACCCGCTCATCGCCCTGCCCCTCGGCGGCCTGGTTGGCGCCCTCATGATGGGCAAGTTTCGCAAGGTGAACCAGTTTGCGGTCTCGGGTCTGGCCCGCATGGCGCCGGTGGCCATCATGCTGCTGGGGACGGGCACCCTGGCGGGCATCATAGCGAACTCGGGTCTGAAGGATGTGCTCATCAGCGGCCTGACCGCCTCCGGTCTGCCCTCCTACCTGCTGGCCCCCATCTCGGGCGCCCTGATGTCGCTGGCCACCGCCTCGACCACGGCCGGTACCGTGGTGGCGTCCAACGTGTTTAGCACTACCCTGATGGAGCTGGGGGTGAGCGGTCTGGCGGGGGCCGCCATGATCCATGCCGGTGCCACCGTGTTCGACCACATGCCCCACGGCTCCTTCTTCCACGCCACCGGGGGCAGCGTCCACATGGGCGTCGGTGAGCGCCTCAAGCTGATCCCCTACGAAACCGCGGTCGGTCTGACCATTGCCGCCGTCTCCACCCTGATGTTTGGCGTGTTTGGTCTCGCCTGAGGAACTGATATGAACATTGTGATCGCCCCGGATTCATTCAAGGAGAGCCTGAGCGCCATGGCGGTGGCCGATGCCATCGAGGCCGGTTTCAGGCAGGTATTTCCCCATGCCACCTACGTCAAGCTGCCCATGGCCGATGGCGGCGAGGGGACGGTGCAGTCCCTGGTGGACGCCACCGGAGGACGCATCGTCACCGTCGAAGTGACGGCGCCCCTGGGGGAGCGGGTTGAGGGGTTCCTCGGCCTGCTGGGGGATGGCAAGCGCGCCGTCATCGAGATGGCGGCCGCCTCCGGCCTGCATCTGGTGGCGCCCGAGCGGCGCAATCCGCGGCTCACCTCCAGCATCGGCACCGGGGAGCTGATCCTGGCGGCCCTGGATCTGGGGGTGAACCACCTCATCCTCGGCATCGGCGGCAGCGCCACCAATGACGGCGGCGCCGGCATGATCCAGGCCCTCGGCGGCAAGCTCCTGAAAGCAGATGGTACCCCCATAGCACCGGGGGGCGCCGGTCTCGGCGAGCTCGCCACCATAGACCTGAGCGGGCTGGACTCCCGTCTGGCCGGGCTCACCATAGAGGTGGCCTGCGACGTGGACAATCCGCTGTGCGGCCCGAAAGGGGCCTCCGCCGTGTTCGGTCCCCAGAAGGGGGCGACTCCCGAGATGGTGGCCGAGCTGGATGCCAATCTGGCCCGCTACGCGGATTGCATCGAGCAGGCCCTGGGCCGCCAGGTGAAGGAGATCCCGGGCACCGGGGCCGCCGGTGGCATGGGGGCCGCCCTGGTCGGCCTGCTCGGCGCCGAACTCAAACCCGGCATCCAGATCGTCATCGAGGCGCTGAAGCTGGCCGAGGCGGTGGCCGGGGCGGATCTGGTGATTACCGGCGAGGGGCGCATCGACAGCCAGACCATCCACGGCAAGACCCCCATAGGGGTGGCCCGCTGCGCCAAGCGGTTCGGCAAGCCAGTGATCGGCATCGCCGGTTGCCTCACCGACGACTGCGGCCTGGTCCATGAGCACGGCATCGATGCGGTGTTCGCCGTGGTCAACCGGGCCATGTCCCTGCCCGAGGCCCTGGCCACCGCCAGCACCAATGTGCAACTCACGGCCCGCAATGTGGCGGCCCTCTACCGACTGGGCCTCTGATCCCGTCGTCACCCCGTGTGGCGTTTTCCAATACCGGCACCTGGCCGGTATTTTTTTCACCTCTGTTCTGCCCAGCGGGCCCAGTGGTTTCTGTAGGCCAGCGGGGCCGTTTGCGTCATAGTGATGGCCTGACGACGAGGAGGTGACCATGTTGATGCTGATCCTGGGAGTGCTGCTGTTCACGCTGGTACACCTCTACCCCTGCTTCGCCCGGGCCCATCGCGCCAGGCTCAGGGCGCGTCTGGGGGAGAACCGCTACAAGGGCTGTTTCTCCCTGCTGCTGCTGGTGGCCATCGCCCTCATCATCGCCGGCTGGCGCAGCCTCTATCCCATGCCGCTCTACTTCCTGCCCGCCTGGGGCCCCATGGCCGCCCAGGGCTTGATGCCGCTGGCCCTGATCCTCTTCTTCGCCGGCCAGGGGCCGAACCATTTTCGGCGCTGGTTGCGCCACCCCCAGCTGCTTGGGGTGCTGATCTGGAGTGGTGCCCACCTGCTGGTCAATGCCGAGGCCCGCTCCCTGGTGCTGTTCGGCGGCCTGGGCACCTGGGCGCTGGTGAGCATCATCTGGATATCGCTTCGTGACTGGGGCCAGGTAGCCAGACCCGAGGCGAACTGGCAGGGTACCTTGGTGACGCTGGCCCTGGGGTTGGCGGCCAGCGCCCTGCTCATCTTCTGGGGCCATGGCTGGCTGACCGGCATTGCGCTTTATTGAGAGTGAACCCGGCGGGCGCCGCGTATGACGGATAAACCGATAGAGGAGTGCTGGCGATGAAATGGAGTGCCCTGTGGTTGCTGTTGGGGAGCGGGATGGCATCCGCCGCCTGCCCCGACTATTTCAATGTGGAGATGCGGGAGCTCAATGGCACCCAGCGCCACAACCTCTGCCAGCTGACCGACGGCAAGGTGGTGCTGGTGGTCAATACCGCGTCCTATTGCGGCTACAGCGGCCAGTTCCGGGATCTGGAGCGGCTCTATCAGGACCACAAGGCGGAGGGGTTGATGGTGCTGGGCTTCCCCTCCAACGACTTCTGGCAGGAGGCTGATGACGAGAACAAGACCGCCGAGGTGTGTCGCCGGGATTACGGGGTCAGCTTTCCCATGTTCAACCGGGTGGCGGTACGTGGCGCCGATGCGGCGCCCCTGTTCAAGGGGCTGGCCGCCGCGGCCGACGGGGATGCCCCCAACTGGAACTTTCACAAGTACCTGGTGGGCCGTGATGGCGAGCTGATTGGCAGCTATGGCGCCAGACAGAGCCCGGCGGCCGATCCCTTGCTGCGGGAGCTCAAGGGGGCCCTCGGCCGCTAGCTAGCCATCAGGGTCGCTGGCAGGGCGTCCCGACCCTTCGCCATCACGGCTCAGGGGGCCTGGTAGTGAGTCCTGGGTGGTTAACCATGGCGGCATGGGGCAGGGCGCCCGCCCGCAAGGGGGACGCGGCCCTACCCCCGACCGGGCGGCTCTGGAATAATGGAGGCCCGCCCCCCAACCTGGTGACCCCGTGCTGCACCGATTGCCGCAGATGTTGATCTTCGATGCCCTGGTTCGCGAGCAGGGCATCTCCGCCGCCGCCAGGCGCCTTGGCGTCTCCAAGTCCCATATCAGCAAGCAGCTGGCCCAGCTCGAGGCCGATCTCGGTGCCCAGCTGGTGCAGCGCACCACCCGCCGCTTCGCCCTGACCGAGCTGGGCCAGGAGTATGCCCGCCACTGCCGGGCCTTGGTGGCGGTAGCCCTGGAGGCAGAATCCATGGTGGCGGACAGGCGCGGCAAGGTGAGCGGCGTGCTCCACCTCGGGGTAGGCCAGTCTTTTGGTCGCCTGCACGTGATCCCGCGGCTCAAGGCGTTTCAGCAGCGCTACCCCGAGCTGGAGCTGGAAGTTTCCCTGTTCGACCACAGGACCAACCTGGTGGATGAGGGGCTGGATCTCTGGATCACCACCTATGAGGACAAGCCAGAGGGGCTGATAGGGCAGCGCCTGGCCGACATCGGCTTCGTGCTGGTGGCCTCGCCCGATTATCTGCTCGGCCACGGCACCCCGCTGACCCCCAAGGATCTGCTGCACCACAACTGCATCACCTATCAGAGCCGGGAGCGGCGCTACCACGAGTGGCACTTTCGCAAGGGAAAGGAGCGCCAGAGCGTGCAGGTGGCGGGCAACTATCGGGTCGATCTGGCGGAGGCGGTGCGCGACGCCGCCCTGGCCGGGCTGGGGGTGGCCTATATCGCCAACTACCTGCTGGACAAGGAGCTGCAATCGGGCGCCCTGATCCCCCTGCTGCCGGACTGGCGCCCGAGCCAGAAGATGGCGGTGCACGCCGTCTATGCCAGGCGCGAACACCTGGATCCCAAGATCCGTCTGTTCATCGATTTTCTCAAGGAGGGGTTTGGCCAGGAGCCCTATTGGGCGCGGCGGCTCGCCCCCTGGGTCGGGGGGAAATTGTCCGGTGTGGAGGAATAATCGTTTCCATCAAGAAACGATGGTTTTCGCCTGATACCAAAATCGAGCCAAATCAGGCAGTTGGCGAAACCCGCGTGGAGCAAACGTTTTTGCTAACAGGGCTGTAACGCAGGCGCACTTGCCGGGCCGGGCAGGGGCGCGCAGAATCCGCGCCCATCGAAAATCCCTGATGGAGTCCCCCATGATCGCCTTGCTCGGCATGCTCTGTATCCTGGCGCTCGCCGCCCTCTGCTCCGATAACCGTCGTCGTATTCCCTTGAGAACAGTGGGTGGCGCCCTCTGCCTGCAGGTGATTTTTGCCGCCCTGGTGCTCTGGTTGCCGGCCGGGCAGCGGGTGCTCAACGCCGTCAGCGAGAGCGTGAGCAATGTCATCGGTTACGGTCAGGAGGGGATCGCCTTCCTGTTCGGGGATCTCGCCAAGTTCAAGCTGGGCTTCATCTTTGCGTTCAACGTGCTGCCCGTCATCATCTTCTTCTCCGCCGTCATCGCCATCCTCTACCACATCGGTCTGATGCCGCGGATCATCGCCCTGCTGGGCGGCGGCCTGCAACGGTTGCTGAGAACGGGCCGCGCCGAGAGCCTCTCCGCCACCGCCAACATCTTCGTCGGCATGGTGGAGGCCCCCCTGGTGGTCAAACCCTATCTCGCCAAGATGTCCGACTCCCAGTTCTTCGCGGTGATGAGCTGCGGCCTGGCCTCGGTCGCAGGTGGCACCCTGGTGGGCTACGCCAGCCTGGGGGTGGAGCTGAAATACCTGATTGCAGCGGCCTTCATGTCGGCGCCTGCGGGTCTGGCCATGGCCAAGATCCTGGTGCCCCCGGCCGAGCATGAGCAGGATCACCATCAGGACGTGGAGATCCCCCGTGCCACCAACGTGATCGAGGCGGCGGCCGACGGCGCCATGGCCGGTCTCAATATCGCGGTCGCCGTGGGGGCCACCCTGCTGGCCTTCGTCGGGGTGATCGCCCTGCTCAACGGCCTGCTCGGCTGGGGTGGCGCTCTGTTTGGCTGGGAGCTGAGCTTCCAGATCATCCTGGGCTGGCTGTTTGCCCCCGTCTCCTGGCTCATCGGTGTGCCCTGGGATCAGGCCCAGGCGGCTGGCGCCCTGATTGGCACCAAGGTGGTCATCAACGAATTCGTCGCCTTCATCGCCCTGGTGCAGGATCAGACCCTGAGCACCTCGAGCAAGGCAATCGTCACCTTCGCCCTGTGCGGCTTCGCCAACATCTCCTCCATGGCGATCCTGATCGGTGGCCTGGGCGCCATGGTGCCGGAGCGCAAGGCCTTCATCTCTCGCTACGGCATGCGAGCCATCTTGGCAGGGGTGCTCGCCAACCTGATGAGCGCCGCGCTGGCAGGCTTGTTCCTCGCCCTCTGATTGACCCCTGAAGCTAGCACCTTCCGGTCATGGCCCGCCTCGGCGGGCCTTTTTTATGGCCGCCTCCCGGGGCGCTGGCGGCGGACACAAAAAAAGCGCCTCTGGGGAGGCGCGGGAAAACAGATCGGAAGCGTCACATGGGTGCACCTGCATGGTGGTACGCCACCAGGTACGTCCGCATCATGCCAGCGGCTTCCTGAAGCCCTTCTGAGAAGCCCCTTCATCCTGTGTTCATTCTCCCTGCTCTTGTCATGGGTACCCGGCCTCGGGCCGAACCGCCTCACTCCAGGTTTATCTTGCCGCGCCCGGACTTGATGTCCCCCTTGCGTTTCTTGGCTTCGACCCGTCTGCGCTGGGAGCCCTTGGTCGGCTTGGTGGGGCGCCGCGTCTTGGGGCGCCATGCCGCCTTGGTCAGCAGTTCGACCAGCCGGTTCATGGCCTCCTTGCGGTTCATGTCCTGGCTGCGATGGGTCTCGACCCGGATCAGGATGAAGCCGTCGTGGACCCGGCTGTCGCTGAGCTTGTCCAGGCCCTCCTTGTAGAGGTCCGGCAGGCTGGGGGAGTGGCGGTAATCGAAGCGCAGCCAGACGGCGGAATCCGTCTTGTTGACATGCTGCCCCCCGGCACCCTGGGCGCGCATGGCCTGGAATTGCAGCTCGTGCCAGGGCAGGGTCACGCTGTTGGAGATGACTAGCATGGGGTCACTGAACCAAGTTGGTGCATTTTTTAACCTTGTTTAAGGATGGTGCCTCATTGTGGGGCGCTCTGCTCTCCCTTGGGGAGCCTGGCCGGAGGCTGTGACAGGGGAACGAGTTATCTGTATGAAAAATAACACTAAAAATTGTTGGCACAAGAATTGATTGCCCTATATCGACACACCATGGATTGGGAGCAACCAGATGAAACTGATTACTGCGATTATCAAGCCCTTCAAGTTGGACGATGTTCGTGAAGCCATTGCCAACCTCGGGGTCGAGGGGTTGACCGTCTCCGAGGTCAAGGGGTTTGGCCGCCAGAAGGGACACACCGAATTGTACCGTGGCGCCGAGTATCAGGTCGACTTTCTGCCCAAGGTCAAGCTGGAGATAGCCACCATAGCCGACAACGTGGAGAGCGTGATCGAAGCAATCTGCAAGGCCGCCTACACCGGCAAGATAGGTGACGGCAAAATTTTCGTATACGACCTGCAGCAGGCGGTGCGGATCCGTACCGGTGAAACCGACGCCGAAGCGCTGTAAGCAACCAAGATAGAGAGCTGGTAGGAGAGAATCATGGAAGAGTTAGCCAAGAGTGTCAGTGAGCTGCGGTTTGCGCTGGACACCTTTTATCTGTTGATGTCCGGTGTGCTGGTCATGTGGATGACCGCCGGTTTCGCCATGCTGGAAGCGGGTCTGGTGCGCGCCAAGAACACCACAGAGATCCTGACCAAGAACATTTTGCTGTATACCATCGCCTGCGTCATGTACCTGCTGATCGGCTACAACATCATGTACGTCGACAACGGCGCCGGCGGCTGGCTGCCGAGCTTCGGCACCCTGATCGGCACCCAGGCCGAAGATGCCAGCCACTCGCTCGAGTCTGACTTCTTCTTCCAGGTGGTGTTCGTGGCGACCGCGACCTCCATCGTCTCCGGCGCCGTCGCCGAGCGGATGAAGCTGTGGTCCTTCCTGCTGTTCTGCGTGGTGATGACGGGTGTCATCTACCCGGTCGAGGGTTACTGGACCTGGGGTGGCGGCTTCCTGAAAGAGGCGGGCTTCTCCGACTTCGCCGGCTCCGGCATAGTGCACCTCGCCGGTGCCGCCGCCGCCCTGGCCGCCGTGCTGATCCTGGGTGCGCGCCGTGGCAAATATGGCAAGAACGGCGAGATCTACCCGATCCCTGGCTCCAACCTGCCCCTGGCGACCCTGGGCACCCTGATCCTGTGGATGGGTTGGTTCGGCTTCAACGGCGGCTCCCAGCTGATGCTGTCCGATGCGGCCAACGCCACCGCCATCGGTGCCGTCTTCGTCAACACCAATGCCGCCGCCGCGACCGGCGCCCTCGGCGCCCTGCTGGTGACCAAGCTGACCTGGGGCAAGGCCGACCTGACCATGGTATTGAACGGCGCCCTGGCTGGCCTGGTGGCCATCACGGCCGACCCCGCCTCCCCGAGCCCGCTGTTCGCGAGCCTGATCGGTGTGCTGGCCGGTGTGCTGGTGGTCTATGCCATCGTCTGCTTCGACAAGGTCAAGATCGATGATCCGGTCGGTGCCCTCTCGGTACACGGTGTCTGCGGCTTCTTCGGCCTGATGGTCGTGCCCTTCAGCAACGAGGCGACCACCTTCGGAGCCCAGCTGCTCGGCGCCGCGGTTATCTTCGGTTGGGTCTTCCTTGCCTCCCTGCTGGTGTGGGGAGTGCTGAAGGCGACCCTGGGTGTCCGGGTGAGCGAAGAGGAAGAGATGATGGGTGTGGACATGCACGAATGCGGTGTGGATGCCTACCCCGAATTCGTGACGGTCAAAGCCAGCCACTGATAACGAAGGCTGTCATGCAGGGCCGGATGGGATTCCATCCGGCCCTTTTTATTCATCGTGGAGTAAATATGTGAGCCAGCGCAAGGGATCGTCTTGCGATGGGGCAAGCTGCTGGGGCAGAATGCAAACAACAATAGTTCTCACTCTATCCACTCAAGGGATTGACTCCATGATGAAGAAGACTCTGTTGGCCATGGCCTTTACCGCCATCTCCACGCCGGCTGCCCTGGCCGCACAGCAGGTGAATGTTTACTCGAGCCGTCAGGATGAGCTGATCAAACCCATCATCCAGCAGTTCGAGCAGGAGTCGGGGATCAAGGTCAACGTGGTGTTCGCCAAAGAGGGCCTCAACGAGCGGCTGGAGCGCGAGGGCAAACTCTCACCGGCCGACCTGATGCTGACCGTCGACATCAGCCGCCTGACCGATCTGGTCGACAAGGGCCTGGTGCAGCCTGTGGACAGCAAGCTGCTGCAGGAGAACATCCCGGCCGCCTACCGTGATCCGGACAACCAGTGGTTCGCCCTGACCACCCGGGTGCGCGCCATCTACTCCAGCAAGGAGCGTCTGGGCAAGCTCGACACCATCAGCTACGAAGATCTGGCCAAGCCTGAATTCAAAGGGAAAATTTGTACACGCAGCGGCAAGCACGAGTACAATGTCGCCCTGGTCTCCTCCATGATCGCCCATCACGGCATGGCGGACGCCAAGACCTGGCTGGAAGGGGTCAAGGCCAACCTGGCGCGCAAGCCCCAGGGGAACGATCGGGATCAGGTCAAGGCGATCAAGGATGGCATCTGCGATATCTCCCTCGGCAACAGCTACTACCTGGGTGCCATGTTGAAGGATCCGGCGCAGCAGTCCTGGGCCGACGCGGTCGAGATCAACTTCCCGAACCAGACCAATCGCGGCGCCCATGTCAACGTGAGCGGCGTGGCCATGACCAAGTACGCCAAGAACAAGGCAGAAGCCCAGAAGCTGATGGAGTTCCTGGCCGGCGACAAGGCGCAGCACATGTACGCGGATGTGAATGCCGAATACCCGGTCAAGCCCGGCGTCGAGCCGTCCGCCATGGTCAAGTCCTGGGGCGATTTCAAGGTCGATGCCCTGCCGGTCAGCGATTATGCCAAGCACCGCAAGGATGCCCTGGCGCTGCTCGACGAAGTCCAGTTCGATCTGTAATCCGATGGGGCCAGGTGCCCCATCCATTTTTGTGGACTCATGAAACGATTTGGTTGGATAGCCAGCGGTTGGGCCTGCGCCCTGCTGCTGGTTTTGCCCGTTCTGGCACTGCTGTTTTCCGCGCTCTCGGCGGATGGGGATCTGTTCGCCCATCTGGCCGATACCGTGCTCTCCACCTACTTCATCAATACCCTGTTGCTGGTGCTGGGGGTCGTCCTGCTCAGCCTGCTGTTCGGGGTGCCCACCGCCTGGCTGGTCGCCATGTGCCAGGTGCCGGGTCGCCGCGCCCTGCAGTGGGCGCTGATGCTGCCCATGGCCATGCCCTCCTACATAGTGGCCTATGTCTACACCGACTTGTTTGATTACTCAGGCCCGGTGCAGGCCAGCCTGCGAGCCCTGCTTGACTGGCAGAGCCCGGCGGATTACTGGTTCCCGGCCATCCGCTCCCTCGGCGGCGCCGCCTGGGTATTGGCCCTGGTGCTGTTTCCCTATGTCTACCTGTTGGCACGGGCCTCCTTCCTGGAGCAGTCGGTCAGCCTGATCCAGTCGAGCCGCCTGCTGGGGTGCAGCCCTTGGCAGAGTTTTCGCCGCCTCAGCCTGCCCCTGGCTCGCCCCGCCATCATGGTGGGCGTCTCCCTGGTGGCCATGGAGACGCTGGCGGATTTTGCGACCGTGCACTTCTTTGCCATCAACACCCTGACCACCGCCGTCTATGACACCTGGCTCGGCTATGGCAGCCTGGCCACGGCGGCCAAGCTTTCCTGTCTGATGCTGCTGGCGGTGGTCTTGCTGATCGCGCTGGAGCGGCGCTCCCGGGCCCGTCAGCAGGTGTTCCAGAAGTCCATGGGCTTCGAGCAGCCGCTGCGTTATCCCCTCGGGGGCATGGGGCGCTGGCTGGCCGGGTGCTGGTGCTGGGGCCTGGTCGTGGCGGGCTTCATACTGCCGTTCGCCATCCTGCTCGATTACGGGGTGCGCTATTTCGGCCTCTCATGGACGCCGGAGTTTGTCCGCTTCGCCGGCAACAGCCTGATCATCGCCACCCTGACCGCCCTGCTGGCCATGGGGGTGGCCCTGCTGCTCGGCTTCTTCCGCCGTCTCGATGGCGGGATCAAGAGCCTGATCCCCCTGCGCCTCGCCGCCCTGGGCTATGCCATGCCGGGTACCGTGCTCGCCATCGGCGTGCTGGTACCGCTCACGGCCCTCGATTTTGCCATCAATGATCTGGCCGAGTGGCTGGGGAGACAGGGGCCCGGCCTGCTGCTGACCGGCACCCTCACCGCCATCGTCTTCGGCTATCTGGTGCGCTTCGTGGCGATTGCCATCGGCTCGGTGGAGAGCAGCCTTGGCAAGATCTCCCCCAGCCTCGACATGGCGGCCCGCTCCCTGGGGCAGGGGGCGGGTGGCATGCTCAGGCGGGTGCACCTGCCCCTGGTGCGGCGCGGCCTGTTTGCCGGCGCCATGCTGGTGTTCATCGAATCCATGAAGGAGTTGCCCGCCGCCCTGCTGCTGCGGCCATTCAACTTCGAGACCCTGGCCACCCATGTCTACCAGTTCGTGTCGGACGAGATGCTCGAACGGGGTGCCCTCGGCGCCATCGTCATCGTGCTGGTCGGTCTGGTGCCCCTGATCTGGGTCAACCGCAGCCTGGATGGCAAGGGCCATTGAGCCCGCTTTACATCTGGCGGCCCGGCCCAGAGCCGGCCCCAAGGAACGAGAGGATATGAGCCGTGTCTTGTTTGCAGATTGAGGGCGTCAGTTGCCGTTACAACGGGCGCAATGTGCTGGAGCAGCTCTCCCTGTCGGTGGCCGACAACGAGATCGTCTGCCTGCTGGGGGCGAGCGGCTGCGGCAAGACCACGCTGCTCAAGGCCATCGCCGGCCTGCTGCCTCTGGCAGAGGGTCGCATTCTGCTCGGCGATCAGTTGCTCGACGGCCCCGGGGTGACCATGGCGCCGGAGGCCAGGGGCATTGGCATGATCTTCCAGGACTATGCCCTCTTCCCCCATCTGACGGTGGCCGAGAACATCGGCTTTGGCCTGGAGGGGCAGGGCCGGCGCGAGCGCCGCGAGGCGGTGGAGGCGTCCCTCAACCTGGTCAACCTGCAGGGGCTGGGGGATCGCTATCCCCATCAGCTCTCCGGTGGCCAGCAGCAGCGGGTCGCCATCGCCCGCGCCCTGGTGTGCAAGCCCAGGTTGATGCTGCTGGACGAACCCTTCTCCAATATCGATACCCAGGTGAGGATGAAGCTCATCCTGGAGATCCGCGCCCTGCTCAAGGGGCAGGGGATAGGGGCCGTCTTCGTCAGCCACAGCAAGGAGGAGGCATTTGCCTTCGCCGATCGGCTGGCGCTGTTTCGTGCCGGCCAGATCGAGCAGGTGGGGGAGCCGGAGCGTCTCTATCGCCGTCCCGAGAACCGCTTCGTGGCCGAGTTCCTCGGTGGGGTCAACTATCTGGACGCCGAGGTGGTGGACGCGTGGAGCCTGAGCACGGCCATCGGTACCATACGTGGCAGCGAGCCCCATGGCCGCCCCTTGGGCGCCCGGCTGCAGCTGATGCTCAGGCCCCAGCAGTTGCAGCTCAGTGGGGACGAGGCGGGGCCGCTCACCCTGGTGGAGCAGCAGTTCCTCGGCCATCACTGCCGGGTGCAGCTGGCCTGTGGCGCACAGCTCCTGGAGGCCAGCATCAGCGAGCCCCTGACCCGGGGGCGCGCCCGGGTGCAGGTGGAGCCGCATCCTCTGGTGCTGTTCGACCCCTTATGAGGGGCGGGCCCTGCGCCATGTCAAGGATCCAGCCAGTCATTGCTTTATAATCGGGCGCCTCTATGATCGACCGATGCTCACACATGGGAGAGATGAATGAACGCCCAAGCCGGGATCTGCGCAGAGCCTAACCTGCATGCCCTCTATCTGATGTTCAACCGGGTCGGCGACCGCGCCGAGCTGGTCCGCCGCCTCGCCAAGGTGCCTACCCTGTGGCAGTCCGTCAGCGCCGATTTTCCCGACGCAGGCTTCTCCGGCCTGCTGGCGGTCGGCTCCGAAGCCTGGGACAGCCTCTACCCGCTGGCGCGTCCGCCCCAGTTTCGCGGCTTCATGGCCCAGGAGGCCAATGGCCAGCAGGCGCCCCATACCCCCTTCGATCTGTTCGTGCAGCTGCGGGCGGATCGGGTCGACGTACTGCACCATGCCGGCCAGCGGCTGATGGCCCTGCTCGGCGGTCTGGTGGAACTGGCGGAGGAGATGCGCGGTTTTCGCAACCAGGATTGCCGGGATCTGACCGGCTTCGTCGACGGCACCGAGAATCCCCAGGGTGAACACAGGGCCGAGGTGGCGCTGGTGGATGGCGGTGAGTTTGCGGGGGGCTCCTACGTCCACGTCCAGCGCTGGGTGCATGCCATGAGCGAATGGGAGCGACTGGCGCAGAAGGAGCAGGAGGACATCATAGGTCGCACCAAGCAGGACAACATCGAGTACGAGTCCGCCGACAAGCCGCTGACCTCCCACATCAAGCGGGTCAACCTCAAGACCCCCAAGGGCGAGTCCATGGAGATACTGCGCCAGAGCATGCCCTGGGGCACCATGAAGGAGCAGGGGCTCTACTTCATCTCCTGCTGCCGCACCCAGGCGCACTTCAATGCCATGCTGGCCAGCATGTACAAGGGGGAGGGCGGCCACTTCGACCACCTGCTGCGCTTCACCAAGGCGGTGACGGGCGCAGCCTTCTTCGCCCCCTCGACTGACTTCCTGCAACGCCAGGGGCAGTGAGGCCTCGCCAAACAGGGGCGAGCAGGAGTGAAAACAAAGATCCCGGCCTAGGTGTGATCTCTCTGTAGGTTGTTCACTCGGGGCATTCCCGCAGAATTGGAGGCGCCAACCAAACCAATCATCCGAGGTGCCCGAGTGAACAACCATAAAAATGCCCGATTAACCCTCTTTGGTCGACAGCTTCTTGTCCGGCGTATCCTTCAACAGGGCCTGCGTGTGGAAGAGGCCGCTCACGCTGCCGGGGTCAGTACCCGAACCGCTTACAAGTGGCTCAATCGATATCGTCAGGAGGGGCCTGATGGCTTGCACAATCGCTCTTCTCGCCCCGCATCCTGCCCCCATGCCATCGATGACCAGCGGCAACAGAGGATTATCGAGCTGCGCAAGCAGCGACAGACCTATCGGCACATCAGCCAATCCTTGGGGGTGGGGCACAGTTCAGTCGCCCGTATCCTGCAACGAAGGGGACTTAATCGACTGGCTAACCTGGAGCCTGCTGCTCCGGTACAACGCTATGAATATGAAAAACCGGGTGATTTGCTGCATTTGGACAT
>NZ_JBKISU010000013.1:0-118479 GCF_050266975.1 Aeromonas sobria | reverse complement strand
CGATGTGGTTGAGGATTAGTTCGTGGTTAAACATGGGGATAGTCTGTTGGGTATTAGCTGGTCAAGGATGGCGATCATACCTCAGAAGCCGCGCCACGCCTCGCTCATATGAGGGGATGGTTAAGGGGCGGCGGCCCTGGTAAAGCTCTGATGCTCCACCACCTTGATGAAGACGCGCATGGCGGCGATCTGATCCATATTCCACTCTCAGTTGATAATTATTTTAACTTAATTCCGCGAAATTCCACTTCCAATCGGTGAAGTTGGTTAGTCACCGTTTGGTGGTGGATGGATAGCGAACCGTCTGTTAAGACGGTCGATCTTGGTTTTGAATGTGTTGCTTGATTATTTCTGTTGTCGCGCCATCACCAGCCGATATCAGGCAACATGAACGAGTTCAGAATTTATTCAATCCATAACATGGATAAAATCTCATCTGAATAGTTTTTTCTTACTCATCTTTGATATTGACATAAACCCCTGGTCTGACTATATTAAGATATTATTTATTGTAAATGGAAGTCAATGTGGATTTGATACGCGCAGAGCGCATTTTGATTAAGAAAGGCCACTCCAACCACGTAGCGTGTAAGCGCTACTGTGGTGCGGCTCGTATTATCTACAATGCTGCGCTATATCAAATGAGGCAGGCGTTGTTTGCAGAGACGCCTATTTCAGCCAGCCAGGCTGATAAAATACTCAAGCGTGAACATGCCAGCGTTTATCAATTACTACCCTCGGCGGGCGCTCAACGCACCACACAAGTTCTTGGTGATAATTGGAAAGGGTGGATAAGCAGCAAAAAAGATTACGACAAACACCCTCACAAGTACAAAGCAAAGCCTCGTCTGCCAAAATACGCCAAGGCAGCAAAGACTTATGTGGTCGGACGCAACGGCCACAAAATCATGGATGGGAAGTTGTTTCTCGCCAGTGGTAATGAATTTGGCTTTGCGCCACTGTCCATTACCTGCTGTAAAAACCAGCCTTACAACAGCAAGGCAAGTGAAACTATCGTCAATGATATTCGTATTGTGCCGCTTGGCACAGCCTTCATGGTTGAAGTTATTTACCGTGAAAATATAGCAGACCCAGTGAAGCTCAATCCTGAGAATGTATTCGGTATCGATCTCGCATCAATAATCTTGTCACCCTCATTTCGACTCAGCAGGATGTTACTCCTGTTCTGATCAAGGGCAAGGTAATTAAGTCCATCAATGCAAAATACAACAAGCTCACGGCAGCGCTGGCAGCCAATGGCAAGCAAGCACACATCCTGTCCAAATCGAGAAAACGCTATAGTCAGATCAGCGATTACTTTCATAAAGTAAGTTACTGGCTGATAGAAGAGTGTTTGCGTACCGACACTGGCAAGATTGTTATTGGCTTGAATGCTGACTGGAAGCAGTCAATTAATATTGGGAAAGTCAATAATCAGAAGTTCTGTTTTATCCCTCATGCCCGCTTGATAGGCATGATCAGATATAAAGCTGAACGATATGGCATTGAAATCATTGTCAGGGAAGAAAGCTATACTTCCAAAGCGTCATCACTCGATCTTGATGTGGTGCCTGATTACGCCAAGGTCAAGCAGTCTGGTGTCGCCATGGCCTTTAGTGGTAAAAGAGTAAAAAGAGGATTATATTGTTCCGCCAATGGTCGCTATATTAACAGCGATGTAAATGGCGCTGCGAATATCCTCAGAAAAGAAATCGGTAACGAGTGGCTTATTGCTCATCTCGAAGCTGGTAAGGGCGTTATGGATATGCCCATAACAGTCAAGCACATTGACTTGTTATTAGAAGCTCGGCCACGGCCTTGCGAAACCACATCTAACCGCGAAGCGGCTTAGGTGTGGTAATTCATTAAATCGCTGATTATCACTCTCTCATGGTGGGTTAGCATCTGACAATCCCCCATCACGTTACCCACGAAGGAACGATAAATGAAAATGACCAAGGCCCTGCTGGCTTCCTGCCTGTTTATGGCGGCTCCCCTGATGGCGGCCGACTACGATGTCGATGCGGCGCACACCACAGTCCAGTTCAAGGCGGGCCACCTGGGCTTCTCCGAGCTGGTGGGCCGGTTCAACACCTTCAGCGGCACCTTCTCCATGGACGACGCCAACCCCGCCGCCGCCAAGGCGAGCTTCGAGATCGACGCCGCCAGCGTGGACTCCAACCACGAGGCCCGGGACAAGCACCTGCGCAGCCCCGACTTCCTGGACGTCAAGCAGTACCCCAAGATGACCTTCGTCAGCACCGGCTATGAAGGCAGCAAGGAGAAGGGGGTGCTGAAAGGGGCCCTGACCCTGCACGGCGTCACCAAGGACGTGGCCTTCGATATGGTCCACATCGGCGAAGGCAAGGATCCCTGGGGCGGCTATCGCAGCGGTTTCAACGCCAGCACCACCATCAAGCGCAGCGACTTTGGCGTGAGCTACATGTTGCCGGGCATTCCGGACGAGATGAGCATCAACCTGTTCGTCGAAGGCGTGCGCAAGTAATGGGCGCAGCACTCTTGCTACAAACCCTGGCGGCCCCTTTGGGGGCCGCTTTGCTGTCGTGGCGTTGGCCGCGGCTGGGGTATCTGTGGGGGGCGCTGGCGCTCTGGCTGGTGGGCTGCCTGGTCGGTGGCACCTATCTGCTGCCGGTCAAGGCGTGGCAGTGGCTGCCGCTGACCCTGCTGGTGGCGGCCATCGCCGCTCCCCTGGCCAACCGCTGGCTGGCCCTGGCGCTCTTCGCCGGACTCGGCGCCCTCATCTGGTGGCTGGGGTTTGCCACCCTGATCAGGGGCACGCCCGCACTCTGGGGGGCGCTCGCGCTGGCCTTGATCTGGCTGGGCTGGACCCAGGTGCGCGGGGACAGCCGGGAAGGGGTGGGATTTGCCCTGGGCTTCATCTGGCTGGCCCTGGTGATCGGCATAGATGGCAGCCTGCTCATCGCCCAGCTGGCCGGTGCCCTGGCCGCTCTGGCCGGTTTCCGTGCCCTGCTCGCGGCCTTCGCCGGCGTGAGCGTCACCCCGGCCGCCCTGGCCCTGGCGCTCGCCTTCTTGCAGATGCTCGCCTGGCAATACGTGGAGGTGCCGCTGCTGGCCCTGCTGCCGGTCTGGCTGCTGCCTGCGCTGGAGTGGCACCTGAGATCCCGCCCGCTGCCGGTGCGCTGGGGGGCGCTCATCGCGCTGGCCGTCCTCGGCTCCGGCCTCAGTCTCTGGTTCGTCTGGCCCGAGGCCTCCCTCTATTGATGACAGGCTGATCAGCGGGGTTAGTGCATGTAAAACAATCAATTAACGGGCGCAGTGCCACCTGGTGCATAGTTTTGCCCGATAAAGATTGAGCCTCAATCGCGTTTGGGCTACAAAGGTTCCATATCTCGTTTTTGGACACTTTCAGAACCCGGCCAGGCCGGGTTTCTGTTTGCCCGCGGTTTGCGGCGTGCTAAGGAGGCCACAGTTGCGCAGTCAAGGATCTGAGCATCTGTTTTTTCGCCATTTTACCCGGCAGGGGCCCATCGACGGGCTCTGCATTCTACTTGTGACTCATCTGCTGCCCGATCGCCCCCATTTCATCCAGGCCCTGGCCCAGATTGGCCGGATTGGTGCCATCCTGCCCAAGCCCAAATCGGCCCATGGCGAGACCCTGGCCTGGGCCTGCCAGCACTTCCCGGTGCTGGAGCTCAATCGGCAGTGGAGCAACTGCCCCCAACAGGTAGTCGCCAGGATAGCGCCCCTGGTGGCGGCCCATGAGCGGCTGGTCATCCTGGACATAGGGGGCTATTTCGCCCGCACCCAGGCCCAGCTGACCGAGTTCTTCGGCCCCCGTTTTCTCGGGGTGGTGGAGATGACGGAGAACGGCCATCAACGTTACGCCCTCGAGCCCCTGGTGTCCGCCGTGCTGTCGGTGGCCCGCAGTCCCCTCAAGCAGGCGGAAGATATCCAGATAGGGCTGAGCGTGGTCTACTCAGCCGAGTCCCTGGTCCGCACCCTCAACCGCACCCTCAACCGCACCTTCAATGTCTGTCAGGCCGCCCTGTTTGGCTATGGCAAGGTGGGGCGCAGCATCGCCCGGGAGCTCAGGTGCCGTAACCTGCATCTGGATCTGGTGGAGACGGACGAGCTGCGCCAGGTGGAGGCCCTCTCCCACGGTTTTTCACTGGTGGACAAGGCCCAGGCCCTGGCCCGGGCCGAGCTGGTGGTCTGCTCCACCGGCAATGGCTCCCTCAACCTCGAGGATCTGGCGGCGCTGCGCCCCGGCGTCATGCTCGCCTCCGTCACCTCGGCCGATGATGAGTTCGCCTTCAACCTGGCCGAGCTGCCCTGGCCGAGCGAGGAGGTGTGCCCCCATGTGCTGGCGCTCAGCCGCCCCGATGGCAGCACCATCTTCCTGCTCAACCGCGGCGAGGCGGTCAATTTTGTCCATGGCGCCGTGATCGGGGAGTATGTCTACCTGGTGCTGGCGGAGATCATCGAGGGAATGCGGCTGCTGGCCGAGTTCCCCATGGTGCCCGGATTGCGGGAGTTGCCGCCGGATCTGATGCGCACCATCGCCCGTCACTGGCTCGCCGATTTCCACGGCGTGACCCAGTGATGCTGGCCAAATGGGCATAGTGGTAAACGACAGCCCCAACGCCGGCTCGCTTATTTTCCACGGCGTGACCCAGTGATGCTGGCCACATGGGCATAGCGGTAAACGACAGCCCCAACGCGGGCTTGCCGATTACCACGGGGTGACCCAGTGATAGTGCCAACGCGGGCCAAGGGGGCCGTGAAATGAACGGCCTGCGCCATTCAGTAGTGCATGTCGGTAGTGCATGGCGGCAGTCAATGATACATAGAGAACAGAGACCGCCAGGGGGCGGGCAAGAACGGAGCAACCCGATGAACACCCAGACCATGACCAAACCCAGGATAGAGATCCGTTACTGCACCCTGTGCCGCTGGATGCTGCGGGCCGCCTGGCTGGCTCAGGAGCTGCTGTCGACCTTTGACAGCGATCTCGGCGAGGTGGCCCTGGTGCCCGCCAGCAAGGGGGAGTTTCGCATCCTGGTGGACGGCGTGCTGGTGTGGGACAGGGTGGCGGACGAGGGCTTCCCCGAGGCCAAGGAGATCAAGCAGCGGGTGCGCGATGTCATCGCCCCGGAGCGCGACCTCGGCCACTCGGATCGCAAGCCGGGCGAGTAACGCCTGATTGGCTGGGCGTCTCAAAGGGTGTTCAGCAATACCGAGAAAGCAGAGGGAGGCCATGGCCTCCCTCTGCTGTTTGTGTTGCGCCCGCAGTACTATTTGTGTTGCGCCCGCAGGGCTACGGGCGCGGATCGGCCAGATGGCTGCTGATGTAGCGAACCCGCTTGTGGGCTTTTATCCGGCTCACGTCCACCCACACCAGGCCGTCGATGCAGTGGTTGAAGTCGGGGTCTATGCCAAAGTCCATGAACTGGACGCCCCCCGGCTCGCACAGCTCGGAATACTGCTTGTAGAGGGTGGGGATGGCGCAGCCCAGGTTGCCGAGCCGGGACTTGAGCTCGGTGAGGGCGCGACCATAGTCGAGATCCGCGAAGTGGGGGTCCGTGGCCGGATAGGGGCGACGGGAGGGGGCGAGGGGCGCGCCTCCCGCCGCCTCTTTGGGGGCGAAGTGCTGACGGTAGAAGCTCACCAGCAGGTCCCGCGCCTGGGGCGGCAGGCTGGCGGACAGCGACACCGGGCCGAACAGGTAGCGGTAGTGGGGATAGCGGGCCAGGTAGGCGCCGATGCCAAACCAGAGGTAGTCCAGGCCGCGTTTGCCCCAGTAGGCGGGCTGGATAAAGCTGCGGCCCAGCTCGATGGCCTGCTCCAGCTGGGGCTCTAGCGCCGGGTCGAAGCCAAACAGGGTGTGGCTGTAGAGGCCGGCGAGCCCCTTGCTCGCCAGGATCTCCTGCACCGGGATGAAGCGGTAGGCCCCCACTATCTCGAGGCGGACCGGATCCCAGAGCAGCAGGTGATAGTAGTCATCGTCGTAGCTATCCAGATCCCGGCGCTTACCCGACCCTTCTCCCACCGCCCGAAACGCAATCTCCCGCAGGCGCCCCAGCTCGCGCAGTATCTCGGAGTGGCTCTGCTCGTGGCGACGATAGAGGTAGATCCCCTGCCCGTCCGGGGTGTGGCCGAGGGCCTCGCAGCCCTCCACCGCCTGCTTGAGCCGCGCCCTGTCCCCCGGCAGGGCGATGGGGGCCTCCGTGGTGAGGCGGCCAGGCTTGCCGCGTCCGATGCGATAGAGGTGGGCGCGTACCAGCCTGGCCCCCTCCTTGGCAGGCAGGGCGCAGAAGGCGTGGGGCGGGATGCGCTGACCTATGGTGATGGTCATGCGCCCCCCTTGCTGGCGAAACAGCTGGCCCACCAGCAGGAGACCGGCCCAGGACTTGTTGAGCCAGGAGCCGAGGTAGAAACCCAGGCCGTTGCGCGCCCCCAGGTGGATCGGCACCAGCGGGGTCTGGGTGCGCCTGGCCAGCTTGAGAAAGCCTCCCTGCCAGGGGCCATCCTTGATTCCCCTGGGCCCCAGGCGCGACACTTCCCCGGCCGGGAAGATGATGAGGGCCCCCTCCCTGGCCAGGTGTTCCCCCATGGCGAGGATGGCGCGCCTGTCGGTCTTGCCCCCCAGATTGTCCACCGGCAGCAGCAGGGGGCGCAGGGGGGCCAGGCCCGCCAGCAGCTGGTTGGCGACTATCTTGACGTCCGGGCGCATGCGGCCGAGCAGGCGCAGCAGCGCCAGGCCATCCAGGGAGCCGATGGGGTGGTTGGCCACCAGGATGACCCGCCCCTCGGCCGGTATGTTCTCGAGCTGGGCATCGCTGACGTGATAGTCGAAATCGAGCTGGCTGAGGGCCTGTTCGACGAAATCGAGCCCCTTGAGGTGGGGAAATTGGGCGGCAAAGGCCTGGAAGTCGCGCTCGCGCAGCAGCCACCTGAGGGCGCTGCGGGCCGGACCCGGTAGCGTGAGACGGGGAAAGTGCTGACGAAGGAGGCTATCGACGCTGAACATGGCTGGCTCCGGCTGTGGTTCTCCCCCCAGCATGGCGCCCTTCTGTTCCCGCCTCGTGGCAGCTCGATGACAGTTTGATGGCGCTGGCGCGATGGCAAGACTCTGTTGAGCGTGGTTGCCGACAGCCCCTGTCCGCAGCCCGTCGCCTGGGAAAAAGGGATGGCCGGGTCTGGGAAAAAGGGCGCAAAAAGCCACAGGCCGCCAGGGGAGGGGGACAGGGGCCAACCCCAGAGCTGGCTTGGCTGGCAGCGAGATCCACCCCATGGCAAAAAAGGGAAAATTTAACAGGATTTTTTATTGTCAGCCCGGCGCCAAAGTGTGTAAACTCCGCGCCGATCCAAGGGGTCACCCTGAGCAGGCGAGGCCGCCAGTTCCCCTTGAGTTCGACCGCCTATAGGGCGAGGCATGCAGACACGACAGACACTGCAGGGATTGGATTTCTTTTATACCGGTTAGGTTCCGGTATCAGGGAGAACAGCAGGCATTGCCATCTCCAGACGACCGAGTGGGTCCCCGGGCTCATCATCATCCCCTTGTCATGGGCGGTCGTGGATGGCGTTATCGGCTGCGGTATCTTGTCGTCATCTGTTCGCGTTTGCGATGGCGCCTCGTCCCTCTCTTCCTTGAAATTCCGCTCTCTGGGTGTAGTGACTGCGAGGCCATGATGAGCCGTGGCGTGGCTGATGCCGCGTGCCATCAAAGTACCGCGGCGCTGAGATCCAGCACCGCATACCGTTGAGCTTGATGTAAAGCCACAAGCCCCACATCAAGACTCGTTACTTCCCAAGATCCACCAGGCAGCCTTGGCTTGCCGCGATGTGCAATAGAGGATCCGGGGGCGAGGAAAGGTTCATGGTCAAGCGTGATGTGACCCAAGACCTTGCCGCCACCGCTGACCGCCCCGGCTGGTCAGACTCTGCGATCGATGGTCTGGATGTGATTGAGGGTAACGAAGGCGGCCCCCGGCCGCTCATTTGCGAGGCATAGCCCATGACTAACTGGTCCAGCAAGGACTCCTTGAAGGTGTACAACGTTCCCTACTGGGGTGCGGGTTTCTTCAATATCAACGACGCCGGTCACGTGACGGTATCGCCCGATAAATCTCGCCCCGAGGCGCAGATCGTCTTGTCTGACGCCATCGAACAACTGCGCCAGTCCGGGCTGACCACCCCCGTGCTGCTCCGTTTCCCCGACATCCTCAAGAGTCGGGTGGATGCCCTGTTCAACGCCTTCGGTCAGGCCATCGAGAAGTCAGGCTATGAGGGGGACTACCTGTGCGTTTACCCCATCAAGGTGAACCAGCAGCGCCGCGTCATCGAAACCATCAGCCAGTCCTACAGCGACAAGCCCCGTCTGGGCCTGGAAGCGGGCTCCAAGCCAGAACTGCTGGCGGTCCTCTCCCACCATCACGATCGTGGCTCCGTCATCGTCTGCAACGGCTACAAAGACCGTGAATACGTGCGTCACGCCCTGCTCGGCAACCTGATGGGCCACAAGGTCTACATAGTGGTCGAGAAGCCCTCCGAGCTGGAGCTGGTGCTCGACGAGGCCAAGCGCCTCAACATCAAGCCCAATATCGGGGTGCGCGCCCGTCTGGCCTCCACCGGCTCCGGCATGTGGGAATCGAGCGGCGGCGCCATGTCCAAGTTCGGCCTCTCCGCCGCCCAGATCCTGGCCCTGGTGGAGCGTCTGCGCAGCCTGGGTCAGCTGGACTGCCTGCAACTGCTGCACTTCCACCTGGGTTCCCAGATAGCCAATATCCGCGACATCCAGGGTGGCATCCGCGAGTGCGGCCGCTTCTACGCCGAGCTGCGTCGCCTGGGCGCCAACGTCGACGTGGTCGATGTGGGCGGCGGCCTGGGGGTGGACTATGAAGGGACGCGCTCCCAGAGCCACTGCTCCGCCAACTACAGCCTGTCCGAGTACGCCAACAACGTGGTGTGGGGCATCGGCGATGTCTGCCGCGAGTTCGACCTGCCGCACCCGACCATCATCAGCGAGTCCGGCCGCGCCCTGACCGCGCACCACGCCGTGCTGGTCACCAACATCATCGGTGCCGAAGGGGCGCAGATGAGCGAGGTCCATGCACCGGATGAGGATGCACCGACCCTGTTGCAGAACATGTGGAAGGGTTGGCTCGAGCTCAACAACGAGGAAGATCCCTCCCTGCTGGAGCTGTTCCATGACTCCCTGGCCGATCTGACCGACGTCAATGCCCAGTACACCATGGGCCTCTTGAACCTGGAGCAGCGTGCCTGGGCCGAGATGCTGCACCAGAACACCTGCCTCACCCTGAAAGAGAAGCTCAACCCCATCAACCGCAGCCACCGCGCCCTGGCCGATGACCTGAACGAGAAGCTGGCCGACAAGTGTTTCGCCAACTTCTCCCTGTTCCAGTCCCTGCCCGATGCCTGGGGCATAGGCCAGGTGTTCCCGGTGATGCCCCTGACCGGTCTGGACAGGCCGCTCAGCCGCCGTGGCATCCTGATGGACATCACCTGCGACTCCGACGGTCAGGTGGAGCACTACGTCGACGGTCTGGGTGTGGAGAGCACACTGCCGATGCCGGAGTATGGCGAGCACGAAGAGTGCCACGTCGGCTTCTTCCTGGTGGGTGCCTACCAGGAGATCCTGGGGGATCTGCACAACCTGTTCGGTGACACCCACTGCGCGGAAGTCTGGCTGGACGAGGAAGGCAAGATGGACATCCGCAACGTGGTGCGCGGCGACACCGTCGACCAGCTGCTGCGTTACGTCAACATCGACCCCTCGGTGATCCGCGAAAGCTATCAGCGCATCGTCTCCCACCCGGCCCTGGACGATGAGACCCGCAAGGCCCTGCTCGACGAGCTGGAGCTGGGTCTGCAAGGCTATGCCTACCTGGAAGAGGAATAAGCTCACCCCTTGTTCCCCGTCCGTGGCCACGCCAGGACGACAGTGCAAAAAACGGCGCCTTCGGGCGCCGTTTTTCATGGTCGTGGTTCACGGAGGAGTGGCCGCAAGGCGCGTACGCCCCTGGCATCATCAGGTACAGCGGGGCTGGTGGCAGTGAGCCAGCAGCAGCTCCCCCGCCATGGGGCGCCCCAGCAGATAGCCCTGCAGGGTGTCGCAGCCGAGCTCGGTGAGCAGGGCGCGCTGCGCCGGGGTCTCCACCCCTTCTGCCACGATGCGCATCCCCAGGGCCTGACCCAGGGCAATGATGGCGGCGATGATGGTGGCATCGTCGCTCCCCCGCGCCAGGGGGGTGACGAAGCCCCTGTCAATCTTGAGCTCGTTGGCGGGGAAGCGCTTGAGGTAGAGCAGGCTGGAGTAGCCGGTGCCGAAGTCGTCGATGGAGATGCCAAGGCCGAGCTCGGCCAGGCGGTTGAGGATGGCCAGGCTCTCCTCGGCGTTTTCCATGGCGGTGGACTCGGTGATCTCCAGGGTGAGGTGGCGGGCCTCCAGTCGATGGCGGGCGAGGGCGCCCTCCACCTCCTCCAGCAGGCCGGGGCTCGCCAGCTGTATGGTGGAGAGGTTCACCGCCACGCTCCAGTCGTCATGACCCGCCGCCCGCCAGGCGCTCATCTGGCGGCAGGCCTCGTCGATGACCCAGTTGCCGATGGGGATGATGAGGCGGCTCTTCTCCGCCAGGGGGAGGAAATTGGCCGGCGAGATGGCCCCCTGTTCGGGGTGCTGCCAGCGCAGCAGCGCCTCGGCGCCGACCACCCGGCCGCTGCGGGCGTCGTACTTGGGCTGGTAGTGCAGGACCAGCTCCCCCCGCTCCAGGGCATGGCGCAGCTCCTGTTGCAGCAGGAACTGCTGGTGGGCGTTGGCGTTCATGGCACTGTCGAAGTAGCAGTAGTCATTGCGCCCCCGCTCCTTGGCGTGGTACATGGCGGCATCGGCGTTGAGGGTCAGCTCGTGCAGGCTGGTGCCATCCTGGGGATAGACGGCGATGCCGATGCTGGCGGTGATGTGCAGGCTGTGATGCTCCCAGGGGTAGGGCTGGGCCAGGGCCGCCAGCAGCCGCTCGGCGAAGGCCGTGGTCTGGGTGATATCCCCCGGCGCCAGGGCCAGCACGAACTCGTCGCCGCCAAAGCGCGAGGCGGTGTCGCTCCCGCCAAGCAGCCCGGTGATCCGCGCTGCCACCTCGGCCAGCAGCAGGTCTCCGGTGTGGTGACCGTGGGCATCGTTGATGATCTTGAAGCCGTCGAGGTCGAGAAACAGCAGGGCGAAACTGCGCTGGCTGCGCTGGCACTCCTGGATGCGCTGCTCCAGCCGGTCGGCAAACAGCAGCCGGTTCGGCAGCCGGGTCAGGCTGTCATGGAGCGCCAGCTTGAGCAGCTCGTCGTGGGCCAGGTTCAATGAGGTGGAGAGGCGGGCGGCGTGGGCATCGAGCATGGAGAGCACCAGGGCGATGGCGAACACCGCCAGGGTCACTATGATGATGACGGTCGCCAGCCACTGGGCATTGAGGCCGGTATAGAGGGCGCCGCACAGGCTCCCTTCCGGGAACTGGGCCGCCGCCATGCCGGTGTAGTGCATGCCGATGATGGCCGCTCCCATCACCAGGGAGGCGAGGGCCTTTTGAAAGAAGGCGCGCGGCGTGCTGTTGCGCAGGCGAAACGCAATCCAGAGCGCGGCGCCGGAGGCGAGCACGGCGATGAGGATGGAGAGCACGAAGAGACCGCGGTCGTAATGAATGCCCGGGGTGATCTTCATGGCCGCCATGCCGATGTAGTGCATGGTGGCGATGCCGGCCCCCATCAGCAGGGCGCCGCCCGCGATGTGACGCCAGGGCAGCTGGGGGCGGCTCACCAGCCAGAGCGCGAAGGCCGACGAGCCGATGGCCGCCACCAGGGAGAGACCGGTGAGGGTCAAATCGTAGCCGAGCGCGATGGGCAGGTTGAAGGCGAGCATGCCGATAAAATGCATGGACCAGATGCCCAGACCCATGGCGAAGGCGCCCCCCGCGAGCCACAGGGCCGCCGCCCGTCCCCGGCTCTGGCTCACCCGGCTGGTCATATTCAGCGCCGTGTAAGAGGCGAGCACCGCCACCAGGATGGAGAAGAACACCAGATCCTGGCTGTAATAACTGTCGAGCATGGGGTGGGTCGCGGTCACGTTCACTCACTCTGGGATGGATAACGGCCTGAGCCATGGCCGGGTTTGCGGGGAAAATCGGGTTGGGGATTGTACACCAGGGGCGCCCGAAACCGGCCAGCAATACCTGCCAAAATGAGCCCTGGATCAGAGTAAAAACACTGAATTTACCCCTTGCTGGCCATGCTCCCCCGCCCCTTGTCCCAAGGCGGGTTCCAAATTTTCCCGCTTGAAAAGCAGGGGTATGGGGAGTGTAGGGTTCCCGCTCAGCAACAGTCGCTAACCCACCGCCAGCTTGGCTGCATCTTTCCACATAAAGGGCGGCATTGGGGTCGTCAGACGCCATGTGATGTTCATCGGCTGGCTGCCGTTGTGGGAGACGTACTCCACTTCACCAAAGTTCACGAAGCCGAGGGTGCGTCCAAACTCATCGCTATTGTGCTCACGGACGAACAAAAACAAGCGCTTTCCCTTCCCCTTGTGCTCGATGTAACTCAAACCCTTGCCACGATCGGGGCGAGCGCTATTTTGACTCTGCCAATGGAAAAGCGACTCGCTGATGGCGTAATCGTGGTAGCGCGTGGTGGGGGAGAAGTGTTTCTCCGTTTTGTTCAAGGTCACAAAAAGCAACTCGATATTTTGCTCTGGGATGACGAAGACACCCTCACGGGTTGAGGGCTGTTGAGCGAAACGGGTAGCGCCAAACCCCACCAAAATCTGCTCTCTGGCATAACGAGCATGTAGTCGCAACGGGTTGCCGGGAAGATGAGGCATAGCTAACTGCTCGTGTTGCACTCGGTTGATCAAGATGGGCAAGAGGTCTGCCAGTTCAGCTCGCAGCTCCGGGTGTTCGAGCCGCTTAAGGCTCTGGGCCAGGGTGGCGAAACCCGCCTTGGGACCGCTCTGTTGCCAGAAGTCGTAATGGCACATCAAGGCCATGCGCTCATCTTGTTCAGAAGAGGGGGCAAAGTGCCCTGCGGCCAGCTCTTGCAGAAACTGCAAGTAATGGAGCGCATCACAGCCGAGCAAGCGGGTGTTAATGGCACGGGTGTAGAGGGTGTGTAACTTATCGTCGGTGAACTCAGATACTGTGTGGTTGTATGCTTGCTTGACCAATGCGCTCCAGTTACCGCGTTTGTAGACCTCCTCAAGAGTGATGTGAGGGTAAAACCTCAAAAAGTTCGCCAGTGTCAGCGGCAAATCACAATCCTGTGAGAAACGGCGGATCAGACCAATTAACCGTGCCGTATTAAGAGTGGCTTGGCGGATATTATGCAGTATCAACTCTTGGGTCTGCTTCGACAGCTCGATGCGACAACCCAAGGGGGCATGAGGGAAGCCCTGCTTGATTTCGTGGCTAATCGCCTTATTGGTTTTGCCAACCAGAGCTCGGAATTTTTGGGCAAAGTCATATTCCGCACGGGCATTGCCGACAAAGTCCAGCACTGTGCAGCACTCTTTATCGTTTGCCAGTCTCAGGCCACGCCCTAATTGCTGTAAGAAAATGGTTAGGCTTTCCGTTGGTCTTAAAAACAGCAAGGTATCGATTTCCGGAATATCGACACCTTCGTTGAAAATGTCCACTACGCAGAGAATGTTGATAACGCCTGTACGCAACCCCTGTTGTTTTCTATGCCGCTCGTCGCGATTCTCGCTGGTGAGAATGTCCGCCTTGATCCCCTTCAGTAAAAATGCCTTGCACATAAAATCGGCATGGTCACGGCTCACGCAAAATGCCAGTGCTTTGATCTTGGTTATATCGGTGACGATCTCATCGAGGCTCTGGACTATCTTCTGCACCCGCTGCTGATTGTGGGTGTAGAGATTGGTGATCTCGGTGATGTCATAGCGACCATTTTTCCAAGGGACTTGGCGTAAATCTGTATCATCATCGATGCCAAAATATTGGAATGGGCAGAGATGGCGACGATTGATGGCCTCTGGCAGGCGGATTTCGGCTGCGATCACACCACAAAAGTCGGCGAGAATATCACCGCCATCGTGGCGTTCAGGAGTGGCTGTCAATCCCAAGAGAATGTGAGGGGAAAAGGCGGCGAGCAAGCCACGATAACTGGCTGCCGCAATATGGTGAACCTCATCGATAACGATGTAATCGAAGTAATCAGGGCTAAGACGCAAGTTCGGTAGTTGATTATTCAAGGATTGCACTGAAGCAAAGAGTTGCTTGTAGTGGTTTGGTGTCACACCACCGACCATCAACTCGCCAAAGTGAGACTGTTTAAGCACCCCTCGGTAAGCCGCCTGTGCCTGACGCAAGATCTCTTCTTTGTGGGCGACAAACAGCAACTTGGCATCGGGTTTTGTTTTCAGAAAACGAGCAAAATCAAAGGCTGAGATCAGGGTTTTCCCCGTCCCGGTTGCCGCCACCACCAAGTTACGGAAGCGCTGGTGTAAAGCGCGCTCCATTGCCAGTTGCTCAAGGATCTCCTGCTGATGGGGAAACGGCGTGACATCAAAGAAATAGGCAGGGCTATTTCTATCGCCATTCCCACGGGCCTCTTGCAGCGCATGCTGCAATTTTGTACGGCTTTCGAGCTTGCCATCAAACAGCTCAAAATCATCGGACTCCCAATAGGTTTCAAAGGTGCTCAGGGATTTCTCGATAATATGAGGGATCTCTTGGGAGGTGATTTTTAGGTTCCACTCCAAGCCACTGGTGAGGGCAGAGTGAGAGAGATTGGATGAACCTATATAGCCGGTATGAAAGCCGGTATTTCGGCAAAAGATATAACTCTTGGCATGCAATCGCTCGCGCTGGGTGTTATAGCTGAGTTTGACTTCGGTGTTGGGTAGGCTGGCTAAAAATTCAACTGCCTTGGCGTCGGTTGCCCCCATATAAGAGGTGGTGATGATTCTTAACTTGCGGCCACTACGGGTAAATTCTTCCAGCTCATGGCGGAAAATACGAATACCTGCCCATTTTATAAACGAGACCAGCCAGCAGATGCTATCTGCAGATAATATTTCCCGTTTAATCTCTGATTCCATCGACAAGCCCGCATTACTGCCGCAAAACAGCTCACTTTGGGTCAGCCCAGTCAGGGGGGAAATATCCTCAGCATATTGCTTTAAATTGGCGGAGAGGGGGTTGTCCAATGTATAGAGGGCGGTGAGGATGTTACCTTGGCTGCTAATCAGGTTTTCTTCAACAAAGCCTGGGTCTTGAATGTGATCTTTCAACCAGAGTAGTAATTGATTGGCCAGTTCAATCTGCCGTTGTAGTTGATCAGCCCCAGCGGCTACCGAGCCGACTGCATATTCCAAAATGCGGCTAAGAAATCGAGATAACCAGACGGCGGCTTCGGAGGGGTCAAGCTGGCGCTCTCCTACGTAAAAGCGATCTCGGTCGAGTCGGGATGCCAGCAGTTGAGTAATGAGCTGTTCATAAATGCCGCATTGTTGCATCACTATTGACCTTGAGCTTGTACATGAGGATGGTGAGAAGAGTATCATTTTTCGTAACTAAATCAGTAAGCTGTTGTCGCCTGTTACTCGTTTGAAAATCCATCAGGGTTTTAGCGGTGCAGAGCAGCAAAGCCAACCACAAGGAGGTGGTGATGGATCCGGTTTCTTACCTTTTTTCGGCTTATCTCAATTTGGTGCAGCAGCAGGTGACGGACATCTATGGCACCGAGGTCAAGGCGCTGGTGGTGCAGTATGAGGGGGAGCAAGTCCCCTTCTCTTATCAGCTCTGGCAGATCAAACAGAATAGCGTCTGCCGTCCCTATGAGCAGGATGTGCGGCGCTTTAGCCAGTGTACGGTCAAGGCAAGGGCGTTGTTTGGCAAGCTGTGCGATGAGCTATCGCGCCAGGATGACAGTAGCTGGCAGCTCCCGAAGTACCGCACCATGTACTGCTCGGCTGCCATCGGCTATCGCCCCATGATTGCGGAGATCGCCGATGCCACGCAGAGCCCGGCGAAGCTCGCGGAGCGGGCCTGCAATCAGGCCATTCTGGCGGTCATGGAGAGCGAGGACGAAGCCCTGCTTGCCCAGCGCGACAAGGCCTGTGCCGCCGTGCGAAAAGGCGTATTCCCCTGATAAAAGAAATGTTTAGGGATATTTGATGTGCGCCAAGGCACAGTCCCTGCCAAGGGGTTGGCTATGATGGGGCGGCGATCACCACCACAGGGAGTAAGCCTGATCAGCCATATCGACCATCTGGTGTTGACGGTGATCGACATCGAGCGGGCGGTGGCTTTTACAGCAACGCCTTCAGGATGGAGCCCATCACCTTCGGCGCCGGGCCCTGCGCTTTGGCAACCAGAAGATCAATCTGCAGATGCTGGGGGAGGGGCCGCGCAACCGGGCGCAGGTGGGGCCGGGGATCTCTGCCTCATCACCCACTGGCCCCTGGATCGGGTGATGGCCCGGTCAGAGCGCCTTGGCCTCCAGACAACAACGGCAGCCCCTGGCTGCCGTTTTGTGCTGACATCAAGGCGGGCGGGAACTAGCAGACCCCTTGCGCCAGCATGGCGTCGGCCACCTTGACGAAGCCGGCGATGTTGGCGCCGCTCTCGTAGTTCACATGGCCATGCTCATCTTCACCGTAGCGTACGCAGGTGGCGTGGATGCTGGTCATGATCCCCTTGAGGCGGGCGTCCACCTCTTCTCGAGTCCAGCAGAGGCGCTGGGCGTTCTGGCTCATCTCCAGGCCCGAGGTGGCCACCCCACCGGCGTTGGCCGCCTTGCCCGGGGCAAACAGCACTCTGGCCTCGTGGAAGAGGCGGATGGCGGCGGCGCTGCTCGGCATGTTGGCCCCCTCGGCCACCAGTTGCACCCCATTGGCGATCAGGGCTGCGGCATCCTCTTCCCCCAGCTCGTTCTGGGTGGCGCAGGGCAGGGCGACGTCGGTCGCCAGGTGCCAGGGGGTGCGGCCGGTGAAGAACTCCAGCCCCTGGTCGTAGGCATAATCGGCGATACGCTTGCGCTGCTCGTTCTTGAGTGCCATCAAGCGGGCCAGCTTCTCGGGGGTGAAACCGTCCGGATCGTAGACGGTGCCGCCGGAGTCAGAGGCACTGATGACCCGGGCGCCCAGCGCCATCGCCTTCTCGATGGCGTATTGGGCCACGTTGCCCGAGCCCGACACCGAGACCCGCAGGCCGGCCAGGGACTGACCGCGATGGGCCAGCATGGCCTCGACAAAATAGAGCAGACCATAGCCGGTGGCTTCCGGGCGGATCAGGCTGCCGCCAAAGGAGAGCCCCTTGCCGGTGAAGACGCACTCGGCGCTGTTGGTCAGCTTCTTCATCATGCCCGCCATGTAGCTCACCTCGCGCCCGCCCACGCCGATGTCACCGGCCGGCACGTCGGTGTTGGCGCCGAGGTGGCGATAGAGCTCCAGCATCAGCGCCTGGCAGAAGCGCATCACCTCCCCCTCGCTCTTGCCCTTGGGATCAAAATCGCTGCCCCCCTTGCCGCCACCCATGGGCAAGGTGGTGAGGGCATTCTTGAAGGTCTGCTCGAAGGCGAGGAATTTGAGCACGGAGAGATCCACCGAGGGGTGAAAACGCATGCCTCCCTTGAAGGGGCCGATGGCGCTGTTGTGCTGCACCCGATAGCCACGGTTGACCTGCACCTGACCCTGGTCATCCACCCAGCTCACCCGGAACTGGATGAGGCGCTCGGGCTCCACTAGCCGCTCCAGCAGGCCGTGTTGCAGGTAGCGGGGGTGGCGTTCAACATGGGGCCAGATAGAGGCGAGGACCTCGCTCACCGCCTGAAGAAACTCCGGCTGATGGGGGTTGCGCTTGGCCACCTGGGCCAGAAAATCCGCCTGCGATAGGGAATGACTCATCTGTAACTCCTGTAATGAATGATGAAATTGGCCTCTTGCCAGAGAAGAGCACATGCCCTGCATCCAAGGTGTCCGTGTATGTTGGGGATGAATGCGGACAAAGATCCGATCTTTTGTCGGGTTTGCCAGCGATGGGGGTGCTAGCAGCCGAAAGTCATAGAAAACCGGCACAATCATAGCAAGATGATTCGCGCGAACGAAAATCTTTTTATGCGTTTTATGTCAATAGTTAGCAAGCAATTTTCGCCATTACAGTGGAATTTAACAACTTTGTTACATATTGACTGGATACATTTAAAGCCGGTCTGCACCTCGTGTCTGGATGGCGCATGGCGCCGTTTTTGCCATGTTTTCCCCTCCTGGTCGTGCCCATTTGCTGGTGAAGATGGGGGCCTTGTGCCAACAGGGCGGCGGGAGGGGGGCACTCTGGTGCGCTGGATCGGGGCGGGTGACAAGTATCCGGGGAATGAGGCGGGGCAATATGCTACTGTAGCGGCGTTTTTTTGATGAACGCGAAAGCCTTGCCCCTTTGACGCGATTTTTTGCAGATGCTTTTTGTAGATACTTTTTGTAGATGCTTTTTGTAAATGGAACCGTATGCAGACTAACCCGACCATGACCTGGCTGACTCAGCCGACACTTCTTCTGACCTCGACGATCTGGCAGGTGACCCATGCTGGCCGATGAATCCATGCGCCTGAACAAGTACATCAGCGAGAGCGGCATCTGCTCGCGCCGTGAGGCCGACCGCTTCATCGAGCAGGGCCATGTCTATATCAACGGCAAGCGGGCCGAGGTGGGGGATCAGGTGTTTGCCGGGGATCTGGTCAAGGTCAACGGTCAGGTGATCGAGCCGCGCGAAGCGGACAGCCTGGTCTTCATCGTGCTGAACAAGCCGGTGGGCATCGTCTCCACCACGGAGGCGGCGGAGAAGGACAACATCGTCGACTTCGTCAACCACAGCACCCGCATCTTCCCCATAGGGCGCCTCGACAAGGACTCCCAGGGGCTCATCTTCCTCACCAACCACGGGGATCTGGTGAACAAGATACTGCGGGCGGGCAACGATCACGAGAAAGAGTACCTGGTGACCGTCGACAAGCCGGTGACCGACGAGTTTATCCGGGGCATGGCGGCCGGGGTGCCCATCCTCGGCGCCGTCACCAAGAAGTGCAAGGTAAAAAAAGAGGCCCCCTTCGTGTTTCGCATCACGCTGGTGCAGGGGCTCAACCGCCAGATCCGCCGCATGTGCGAGCACTTCGGCTTCGAGGTGACCAAGCTCGAGCGCATTCGCATCATGAACGTCAGCCTCAAGGGGCTGCCGGTGGGGGAGTGGCGCGATCTCACCGACGACGAGCTGATCGAGCTGTTCAAGCTCATTGAAGACTCCTCCTCCGAGGTGAAACCGGCCAAGGGGGAGAAACCCAAGACCCCGGCGGCGCAAACCGCCAAACCGGCCCAGGGCAAGAAGCCGCGCCGCGACGACGATCACGAGATTGGCGGGCGCCCCAATGTGCCGGGCCCGGAGGCCTTCGAGAAGAGGCTCCCCGCAGGCAAGGGCGGCGCGGGCAAAGGGGCTGCCAACAAAGGCGGCGCCGGCAAAGCCGCTTCAGGTAAAGGCGCGCCAGGCAAGGGGGGCAAACCGGCCGCCCCGGGCAAACCGCGCTCGAGCCAGGGTGGACGCCAGAAGAAGGGGCGCTGAGGCCCCGACCTTCCTCGCATCCTGATGAAAGACACCGGCCCCTGGCCGGTGTCTTGCTTTTTGGCCCAAAGGTTTCGGGGCTGGGGCCGGATCAGGCGGGTGTGTTGCCGGGGAGGGGCGTCCCTTCATGCCCTGCCTGGCTCGGAGCAAGGCCCATGGCCCTGGGGTAGTGGCGCGGGTTCAGGCGCAGCACCAGCAGGCTCATCAGCATCAAACCGCCGAGCTGCCACTGCCAGGCGGCGGAAAAATCCCCGCTCAAGTGGTGCAGGCGGGCCGCCACCCAGGGGCCGGTGGCCGCGAGCATAAAGCCAAAGCCCTGCATCAGGGCGCTCAGGCTACCGGCGCGTCTGGGGTCTGGCAGGTGATCCAGCGCCATCACCATGATGAGGGAGAAGCTGCCGCCAAGGCCGGCGCCGCACAGCAGGCACCAGAGGATGGGGGCGGCTTGTGGGGCGAGCCAGAGTCCGCCAAAGCCCGCCACCTGCATCACAATGGCCAGCCCCATCCAGGGGCGTCTGTCCTCCTTGCGCGCCGCCAGCAGGGGCAGACCCAGGCCGCTGGCGGTCTGGGCCAGGGCCAGCCAGGCCACCAGCTCGCCCCCTTGCTCGGCGCTCCAACCCAGCGCCATATAGGCGGGGGCCAGCCAGGCCACGACGATGCCGTAGCCGCTGTTGATGATGCCAAAGCAGGCGATCAGCAGCCAGGAGCGGGGCAGCGCGATCAGCCGCGGCTCCCCTGATTCGGCGGAGTGCGGCGCGGCGGCGGGCAGGCGCACCCGCCAGGCGAGCCAGAGCAGGGCCAGCAGCACCGGCAGGCCCCAGAGCGCCAGCGCCCTGGACCAGTCGAGGAGCAGGGCGACCCTCGGGGTGAGCACGGCGCCGAGCGCCCCGCCCCCCATCATGCAGGCGGAGAAGATCCCCATCACCAGGGGCACCTTGCCCGCAAAGGCCCCCTTGATGAGGCCGGGCAATGTACCCTGCACGAGGGCCGACCCCAGCCCGCACAGGGCGGCGCTGGCGATGAGCAGGGTGCCGCTGGACAGGTCGAGGCGCAGGGCGCTGCCCAGCGTCAGCAGCAACAGGGCCACCCCGAGCAAGGGGCGCGGCCCGGTCCTGTCGAGCAGGGTCGGGGTGAGCAGCACGCCGACCCCGATAAGCCAGAGCGGCAGCAGGGTGACCCAGGCCAGCCTGTCCATGCCGAGGTCCAGCTGGGCGTCTATCTGCCCCGCCAGTGGGCCGATGGCGGTGAGGAAGGGGCGCAGGTTGATGCCAATCAGCACCACCAGCACCAGCAGGGCGCCGCTGCCGGAGGGGAGCGGGCGCTTAACCATGGGACTGGGGGCCGTAGAGGGCGGCGGCCGGGATGGGGCTTGGCAACTTGATGAGGGGCAGGGGCGGCGGGCTCAGCGGCAGGCGCAGCTTGTCATAGCTCGATGTGCTGTCAAAGCCGAAGGGGGCCGCATCTTCATTGTCGAAGGCGTAGTAGACGGCGCTGATGCCGTTCATCACCAGGGCGCACAGGCACATGGGGCAGGGGTGGCCGCTGGCATAGACGATGGCGCCCGCGAGCGGGCCCTGGCTGCTCCCCTCCCGCAGCGCCTCCAGCTCGGCGTGGCGGGTGGGGTCGCCCGCCTCCAGCATGCGGTTGACGGCGCTCGCCACCAGCTGGTTGTCTCGCACCAAGAGGGCCGCGAAGGGGCGCCCCCCTTGCTGGCGGTGGGTCAGGGCCAGCTGCAGGGTCTGCTCCAGCCATGCCTGATGGCGGGGGGCCGAGGCGGCGCTGAGGGCGTTGACGAGGCGGGCGCCGGAGTGGGGAGGCTGTGACATGGGATCATCCTGGCAAAAGAGGGGGGTGACGGCAGCCTAACGGGCCCACAAGTCATTTGGAAATTAAATGATAAAATGACTTTCAGTGATTTTATAAATGGAGATCCCCCCCATGGAGCGACCCTTGCTGGATCCCCAGCTGCTGCAGAGCTTCGTCGCCATCGTCGAGACCGGCAGTTTCACCCGCGCCGGCGAGCGGATGCACCTGACCCAGTCCACCATCAGCCAGCAGATGCGCCGTCTCGAGCAGCAGCTTGGCTGCACCCTGCTCGACCGCTCCGGCCGCCAGGTGGTGACCACGGCCCAGGGGGAGACACTGCTGGGGCTGGCGCGCCGCATCCTGGGGCTGCTGGCCCGGGCGGGGGAGCGGGTGAGCGAGGCCAGTCACCCCCTGCGCCTCGGGGTGCCCGAGGATTTCGCCGCCGGCGCCATGACGGCGGTGCTGGCGGCCTTCGCCCGGCAATACCCAGAGGTGAGGCTGGAGGTGCGAAGCGATCTCAGCCACGCCCTGTGGCAGGCGTTCGAAGGGGGAGAGCTGGATCTGGCGCTGATCAAGCAGGGGCGGGGGCAGGGGGATCCCATCGCCCGTTGGCGCGAGCCCCTGGCCTGGGTCGACAGCCGAGAGTGGCCCGCCAGCGAGCGGGAACCTCTCCCCCTGGTGGTGTTTCCGAGCGAAGGCCTCTATCGGCGTCAGATCACCGACGCCCTGGATGCCGAGGGGCGCGCCTGGCGCATCGCCTACGTGAGTGCCAGCCTCGCCAGCCTGCAAGGGGCGGTGAGCGCAGGCATCGGGGTCAGCCTGCTGCCCGCCCGATTGTTGCAGGCCGATCAGGTGGCGCTGGTGGACTGGCCCGCGGTGCGCTCGGTGGAGCTGGCCCTGCACCAGGGGGCGGGGGAGAGTGAGCCCCTCAGCCGGCTGTGCGAGGCCTTGATCGCGCTCTGTGACGAGGTGATGGGGGAGGAGGTGACTGTGCCTCGCTAAGTGCACGCCCCCAGCCAACCAACAGAGCGGTACAGGGCGCAGGCCTGCGCTGCCTCAGGCCAGGGCTTGCCTTGGCACGACGGCGAACCAGAGTTCCACCTCGCCGCTGCCTGTGGTGGCGTCAAAGCCTGCGCCGTAGCGTTCGAAATTCGGCATGTGGGCGGACTCGTAGTCCGAGTGCGCCAGCCAATCCAGCGCACTCTGCCAGGTCTGGGGCATGGCCGAGACATGGCCAAGATGGCAAAAGACGGCATAGGTCTGGGGGGTGAGCTGCATCCTATCCAGACCGGGGGGCAGCGCCGCCAGGGCGGCGACCTCCACCGCGCACAGATAGTCGCAGTGGGTGTCGGTGGCGGCGCAGATGACGCCGTAGGCGTGCTCCCCCAGCTGGCCCGGCAGGGGTCCAAGGGCGCCGAAGTCACGCCACTGGCCACCGACGTCGCCGTGCTGGAAGTCGTGTTGACGACGCAGGCCGGCAAGCTGCATGGCGCGGCCTTGTTCGACGCGGATGGGGTCTGACATGGTGCCTCCTGGGTTGGAAGGGAAAGGTTGGAACGGAAGGGTTGACGGGACAGCGTCGAGCGCAAAGCGTCAGTGCGCCCGGCCTTCCTCGAGCTTGCGCTCATAGTCCTGGCGGACGATGGCAAGCGCCGCCAGGGCGAGCGCCGGGGCAATCTGGTTGGTTTCCAGCAGTTCAATCAGATCCACCGCGAGTTTGACCTCGGGGGGAGCAGTTTCCAGTGACATCTTGGTTTCTCACGGGGCAGAGTGGGCGTCATTATAGCGCCCCGGGCGGCGAAGACACGCCTCGGCGGCCCGGGGCTTGATGGGCTTCACATGTGCTGGCGCATCTCCTTGTCCAGCTCTTCGCGCAGGGCCATCAGCTTCTTGGCGTACTGCTGCAACTGCAGATCGCTCTCGCTCACCGGCTGCCATTGAGGTACAGGGCTCGGCTTGCCGTGCTCGTCCATGGCCACGAAGATGATGATGCAGTGGGTGGTCTTGTGGCGCGCAGGATCCGTGGGGTGGCGGCTGTAGACATCCACCGCCAGGTGCATGCTGGTGGTGCCGGTGTGGATCACCTTGGCGTGCACCTCCACCAGCTGGCCAATCTGGATGGGGCGCAAGAAGCGGATGCCCCCCACATAGACGGTGACGGCGTAGCCGCCACACCAGCCGGCGGCGCAGGCGTAGCCGGCCTGATCGATCCACTTCATCACCATGCCGCCATGGACCTTGCCACCGAAGTTGACGTCGGCGGGCTCGGCGAGAAATTGCAGGGTCAGTTCACGGGCACTCATGGTACTTCCTTATGGTGTATGGGGTGGAAAGGCGCGGGCATTGAGAGGGGCGACACAGAGCCCATCACCGTCGATAGCTCTGCCGGTAACGTTCGGCCTGCTGGCAGGCGGGGACCTGGCTGAAATCCGGGCGCTTGTTGCCCTCGCGTTGGCCGAAGCGGGCGTACTCCTGCTGGCACCTGGCGGCCTCGCCGCCCTGCTCTTCACAAGCCTCGATGCGTTGGGAGCGACCCTGGGCAATCAAGGTTTGCTGGGCATCGAGACATGCCTTGTCCAGTTCCCTCTGACGCGCCTCCCTATCTTCCAGGGCGGCCGACAGGCCCATCGAGAGGATGCAACCCAGCAACAAGATGACAATCTTCATGGTTTGTCTCCGGCAGGGGGACGGCCCCAGATGATGAGGGCTATCCCTCCCAAAATTCCCAAGGATGACAATAACAGCCGCAGCGACCAGGACTCATCCAACCAGAGCATCCCGGCCAGGGCGGCCAGCGGGGGCACCAGCAGCTGGACGCTGGCGGCCAGGGTGCGGCCGAGCTGGGGCAAGACGCCATACCAGAGCGCATAGCCGAGGGCGGAGGCCAGAGCCCCCGAGGCCAGGGCGTAGCCGATGGCGGCATGGCTGGCCTGCAACTGCCCGAGCAGTAGATAGAGCAGAGCGGCGGGCAGGCTGGCCCGCAGAAAGTGGCCGGCATTGGCGGCGATGGGATCGCCAAAGCGCGAGGCTCGCAGGGTATAGCCGGCCCAGGCGATGCCGGCCGCCACCATCAGGGCTGCCCCCAGCGGATCCGGCGCACTGAGGCCGGGCAGCAGCAATACCACCAGACCCGCCATGGCGAGCAGCAGGCCAGCCCACTGGCGTGCGGGCAGTCGCTCGCCCCGCAGCAGGGGCGGCGCCAGCATGCTGAGCTGGACAGCGGCAAACAGCAGCAGGGCCCCGGTGCCCGTGGTCAGGGTCAGGTAGGCGAACGAGAAGGCGGCGCCATAGACAATGAGGGCGAGGGCGCCACCCCAGTCCCCTTGCCGGGGGGATTGGCGCCGGGCCGAGCAGAGCAGCACCAGCACCAGAGCGCCGCTGGTCAGGCGCAGCAGGGTAAACAGGGCCGGATCCATCCGCTCCTCGAACAGGGCGAGGCGACAGAGCACGGAATTGGCGGCGAACGCCATCAGGGTCAGCAGGGTCAGCATCAGGAGGCGGGGCAGAGACATCCATTCACCTTGAGTTCAGAGGAGGCGGCACAGCATGGAATCTCATGCCAATGAGGAGGCCCCATGAAGCAGATGCTGGAGCAATTGATGGGAGCTGGCAAGGGCTGGCTCAACGACGGTGGTGACACGCGCAAGGCCCAGATGAAGGGCATGGCCCAGGGGGGATTGGCCGCCGGGGCCATGGCGCTGCTGCTTGGCAACAAGAAGATACGCAAATACGGCACCAAGGTGGCGGCGGTGGGCGGCGCGGCGGCCCTCGGCGGGCTGGCCTACAAGCTCTATCAGGACTGGCAGCAGAACCAGAGTGCGCCGGCGGCCGGCACGCCCCATCCCCTCAACGAGCTGGCGGGGGCCGAACTGGATGCCCGCGCCAACCTGCTGGTGCGCGCCATGGTGGCGGCGGCCCGGGCCGATGGCCACATCGACGCTGCCGAGCGCCAGAAGATCCAGCAGTACCTGACCGAGCAGGGCCAATCCGACGCCGCCCGCTGGATTGACGCCGAGCTGGCCCGCCCCCTGGATCCCCAGGCCCTGGCCCGGGAGGTGACCGACATGGAGCAGGCCACCGAGGTCTACCTCGCCTCCCTGCTCGCCGTCGAGGTGGATCACTTCATGGAGCGCGGCTATCTCGACGAGCTGGCCCGTGCCCTCAAGCTCGATGACAACCTCAAAGCCAGCATAGAGCGCCAGGTGGCCCAGCTGGGGGCACCGGCCTGACGGCGCTCTGCCGGCAAGATCTTCAACAAGGCCCCGCATGGGGCCTTGCTTGTTTGTGGCCATGGGTGTGATCTGGTGCCAGGAAAGGATACATTTGACCCTTTATTATGGTGTGAACGCCCCATGATGGACCTCTTCCCCGGGCCTGCTGGGCCTGATCGCCAGCCAAATGCCACACAAGGAGCCGCCATTGGAGATACGCAAGGCAACCGAGCAGGATCTCGACGCCATCGTCGAGCTGGATCGGCAGATAGGGCAGATCCATTTCGAGCAGGTCCCCGAGGTGTTCTGTCCTCCCTCTTCCCGGCAGAGACCGTTTCTGCTGGACGCCATCCAGAGCGAGGGGCGACTGTTCTGTGTCGCCGTGGTGGAGGGAGCGGTGGTGGGGTTTCTGAGCGCCCGGATCGACATCAATGAAACCGTCCCGTTTCTCACCAGTCTGCCGGTCTGCCGCATCACGACCCTGGTGGTGGATGAGCAGCACAGATCCCGGGGCATAGGCCGGGCGCTGATCGCCCACTGTGACGGCTGGGCCAAGGCCCATGATGCCTGCCAGCTCAAGCTGGAGGTCATGTCGTTCAATGACCGCGCCAGATCGCTCTACGAGTCCCTTGGCTTCAAGCGCCAGTCCGAGATCTACGCCAGATAAGGAGCTTCGCACCTGGCTGTCCCGTCCACAAGGCCCCGTCATGGGGCCTTGTCGTTGTTGGCCTATGCCTATTGATGGGGAGCGAGCTGCTGGCGAACCAGGGCCGCCAGCCGGGTGAGGGCCGCCTCGAGTTCAGGGCTCCAGGGATGGGCGCTGTTGAGGCGCAGGCAGTGGTTGTGCTGGCCCTGGCTGGAGAAGAGCGCCCCGGGGGCCAGTGAGAAACCGCTGGCCAGCGCCTGGGCGTAGAGGGCCCGGCTGTCGAGGCGCGCGTCGAATGTCAGCCAGAGGAAGTAGCCGCCGTCCGGGGTCGAGATGCGCGCCTCGGGGAAGAGGCGCAGCAGGGCCGCCCGCATCTGCTGCTGGCGCTGGGCCAGGGTGTGGCGCAGGCGGCGAAAGTGGGCATCCACCCCGCCCTGGCGCAGCATGTCGGCGAGCGCCAGCTGGCTCGGCACATTGGTCGACAGGGTCGACATCAGTTGCAGCCGCTGGATGCGCTCGGCGTGGCGCCCCGCCACCACCCAGCCGACCCGAAAGCCCGGCGCCAGGCACTTGGTCCAGGAGCCGCACAGCAGGCTGTCGCCCCGGGCGTCCCAGCGTTTGATGGGGGCGGGGCGCTCGCGGCCAAAATAGAGCTCGGCGTAGACGTCGTCCTCCACCAGGGGCACCTCATGGGCGTTGAGCAGCGCCATCAGCCCCTGCTTGTGCTCATCCGGCATGGTGTGACCGAGGGGGTGCTGGACGTTGCCCATCAGCCAGCACGCCTTGACGGGGCGCTGTGCCAGGGCCTCGGTGAGCAGGGCGAGGTCTATGCCCACCCCGGGGATCACAGGTATCTCCACCGCATTGAGTTTCAGCCGCTCTATGGTCTGCAGGGCGCCGTAGAAGGTGGGGGACTCCACCACCACCCAGTCCCCGGGCTCGGTCAGCACCTGCAAGCTGAGGGAGAGCGCCTCCATGGCCCCCGTGGTGATGATGATCTCCTGGGGATCCACCGCCAGGCCGTCGCTGGCGTAACGCTGGGCGATGGCGCGGCGCAGCGCCTCGTTGCCGGGGGGCAGATCTGCCACCGTGCTGAAGGGGTCGAGGCGGCGCATGCAGCTCGCCAGGGCCCGGCCGAGCTGGGAATGAGGGAAGAGGGCGGGATCCGCCACCGCGAGCCCCAGGGGCACCAGCTCCCGGGACTTGCTCGCCTGCAACACCTCGAACACCAGATCGTTGATGTCCACCGAGCCGCTGTAGTGGGCCTGCTGGACGGCGCTGGCGGGCAGCGGGGAGGGGGCGGCCTTGACGTAGTAGCCGGACTGGGGCCGCGCCAGGATGAGGCCGCGGCTCTCCAGCAGCTGATAGGCCTGCAGCACCGTCATGGGGCTGAGGCCATGGGTCTTGCAGCTCTGGCGGATGGAGGGGATGCGCTCCCCCGGCTGCCAGAGGCCGCTCTCTACCTGCTGTTGCAACAAGGCAGCCAGCTGACCGTAACGGGACATGGTGTGTCCTAACTGTTATAGGTGGATTTCACTATAACTGCATCTGTTATAGGTGTCATAGGGCGTGTTGTACTTGGCGGGCGAAAACCTGTCCGTTAAATGCAACATAGAGAGTCATGCATGATAAGCCTGGATGATGTGGTCAGCCTCTCCCGAATACAGTTCGGGGCGACCGCGATGTTCCACTTTCTGTTTGTGCCCCTCACCCTGGGGCTGTCCTGGATCCTGGTGATCGCCGAATCCGCCTACGTGATGACCGGCAAGGTGATCTACCAGGACATCACCCGCTTCTGGGGCAAGTTGTTTGGCATCAACTTCGTGATGGGGGTCACCACGGGGATCACCCTGGAGTTCCAGTTTGGTACCAACTGGGCCTACTACTCCCACTACGTCGGTGACATCTTCGGCACCCCGCTGGCGGTGGAGGGGCTGATGGCCTTCTTCCTCGAATCCACCCTGGTGGGTCTGTTCTTCTTCGGCTGGGACAAGCTCTCCCGCGGTCAGCACCTGCTGGTGACCATGCTGGTGGCGCTTGGCTCCAACCTCTCCGCCCTCTGGATCCTCATCGCCAACGGCTGGATGCAAAACCCGGTCGGCGCCGAGTTCAACCCCATGACGATGCGCATGGAGCTGGTGGACGTGGCGGCTGTCATCTTCAACCCGGTGGCCCAGGTCAAGTTCGTGCACACGGTGGCGGCGGGCTATGTGGCGGCCTCCCTGTTCGTGATGGGGGTGAGCAGCTGGTATCTGCTGCGCCAAATGGAGGTGCGCTTCGCCCTGCGATCCTTCGCCATCGCCTCGGGCTTTGGCCTCGCCGCCATCCTCTCTGTCATCGTGCTCGGGGACGAGTCGGGCTATCGCTCCGGGGAGGTGCAGAAGGTCAAGCTCGCCGCCATCGAGGCGGAGTGGGAGACGGAACCCGCGCCGGCCTCCTTCACCCTGTTCGGCCTGCCGGATCAGGGTGCCGAGACCACTCACGCGGCCATCAAGATCCCCTATCTGATGGGCATCATCGCCACCCGCTCCCTCGATGAGCAGGTGACAGGCCTTAAAGATCTGAAGGCGCAGCACGAGGTGCGCATTCGCAGCGGCATGTTGGCCCACGACGCCCTGGAGGCGCTGCGAGCGGATGGCAGCAATGCCGAGGCCAGGGCCACCTTCGAGCGCCACCGCGCGGATCTCGGCTACGGTCTGCTGCTGACCCCCTATGCCGCCGATATCGGCAAGGCGGACGAGGCAGCCATCGCCCGGGCGGTGGCGGACTCCATCCCCCAGGTGGCGCCGCTGTTCTGGAGTTTCCGGCTGATGGTGGGCATAGGGGGGGTGTTGCTGGCGCTCTTTGGCGCCGCCTTCCTGCAACTGTGCCGGGGCCGGCTGGTGCAATCGCCCCGACTGCTCAGGGCGCTGCTCTGGTCTATTCCGCTGCCCTGGGTCGCCATCGAGGCGGGCTGGTTCGTGGCCGAGTTCGGTCGCCAACCCTGGACCATCAGCGACGTGCTGCCGGTGTCGGCGTCCGTCTCCTTGCTACAACCGGGCCAGCTCTGGTTCAGCCTCATCGCCATCTTCCTCATCTACAGCACGTTGCTGGTGGTGGAGCTGTTCTTGTTGCGTCATGTGATCCGCAAAGGGCCCGCCAGCCTGCAGACGGGTCGCTATCAAGGTGAAGTGTTGCAAAACGGGAGTCCTGTCTGATGGATTACGAAACCCTGAAACTCGTCTGGTGGGGGCTGGTGCTCTTCCTGCTCATCGGCTTCGTGGTGATGGACGGCTTCGATCTCGGCGTGGCCATGCTGCTCCCCGTGGTGGCCAAGAGCGATGAGGAGCGGCGGGTGCTGCTCAACAGCGTGGGGCCCGTGTGGGAGGGTAACCAGGTGTGGCTCATCGCCGGTGCCGGCACCCTGTTCGCCGCCTGGCCCCTGGTCTATGCCGCCTCCTTCTCGGCGCTCTATGTGCCCTTCATGTTCCTGCTGTTCGGCCTCTTCCTGCGCCCGGTCGGTTTTGACTATCGCAGCAAGCTGCCGGACCCGCTCTGGCGCCGCTGGTGGGACAGGGCCCTGGTGACGGGGGCCCTGCTGCCGACCCTGGTGTTTGGCGCCACCATCGGCTTCTCGTTGCAAGGACTGCCGTTTCGCTTCGATACGGCCCTGCGCATCCACTACGGCGCCTTCGAGTTCAACTGGCCGCTGCTCTTCACCTGCATGGGCACGGCGCTGGCCCTGCTGATGCTGCACGGCGCCAGCTTCCTGCAGTGCAAGACTCAAGGGGTGATAGCCGAGCGCTGCGCCCGCCAGAGCCTCTGGCTCAGCCAGATGCGCGGTTACCGGATAGCCGAGATTGGGGATCTCAACGGCGCCCTCACGCCGCTGATGAAGCAAGTGACGACGGCGCCGGATGGCTGGCTTGGCAACTTCGTGGAACAGCCCTGTCTCTGGGTCGTACCGGGCCTTGGCTTGCTGCTGCCCCTGATGAGCACGCTCGCGAGTCGTCTCGGCAGGCCGCGCCTGGCCATCCTCGCCAGCGGCGGCGCCTGCGCCGCCATGATGCTGACCGTGGCCATCGCGCTCTTCCCCTTCGTGCTGCCCTCGTCCCTGGATCCGTCGAGCAGCCTGACTCTGTGGGACGGCACCTCCAGCGAGGGCACCCTGCTCATCATGCTGGGGATAGTGGCCGTGCTGATGCCCATCAACCTGGGTTACACCCTCTGGGTCTATTGGGTGGCGCGGGGCAAGATGAGTACCGAGCAGGTGCGCCAGCAGGGCCATAGCCTCTACTAACACCGGAATTGAGGAGTCTTTGATATGTGGTATTTCACCTGGATACTGGGGCTGGGGTTTGCCCTGCTGTGCGGCCTGGTCAACCTGCTCTGGCTGGAGGCGCGCTGGGCCGCGGATGAGGATCTCAAGGAGCCTTGATCCCGCCCCTGAAAACGAGAGAGGCCGACACTGGGTGTCGGCCTTTTTGTTTTTTTGCGCGGCGGATTAGATTGCCAGCGCCAGCCTGGCCTCGCGCTTCTCGCTGATATGGGTGAGGCCATAGGCCAGCAGCACTATGAGGGCCCCGATCCAGGGGGTGTGCATCAACCCCAGGTGCTCCACCACAAAACCGCCCACCACGGAGCCGAGGGCGATGCCGACGTTGAAGGCGGCGATGTTGAGGCCGGAGGCCACATCCACGGCGTTCGGGGTATGGCGCTCGGCCTGTTTCACCACCAGCACCTGCAGGCCCGGCACATTGCCAAACGCAAAGGCGCCCCACACCAGCACGGTCAGCACCGCCAGCACAGGGTGCGGCGCGGTGAAGGTGAGCATCAGCAGGATAAGTGCCAGACCGCCAAACATCAGCTTCAGCGCGGGCAGCGGGCCCATCTTGTCCGCCAGCTTGCCGCCCCAGATATTGCCGACCGCCACCGAGACCCCGTACACCAGCAGAATGAGGCTCACCGCGTTGGCACCGAAGCCGCTCACCTGTTGCAAGATGGGGGCGAGGAAGGTAAAGGCGGTGAAGGCGCCGCCGTAACCCAGGGCCGTCTTGGCGTAGACCATCAGCAGGGGCTTGTGGGTCAGCACGGCGAGTTGCTCGCGGATGGTCGAGGCTGCTCCTTTGGGCAGGTTGCTCGGGATCAGCAGCAGGCTGCCCACCATGGCGACGAGGCCCAGCAGGCTCACCACCAGGAAGGTTTCGCGCCAGCCGAACTGCTGACCAATCCAGGTGCCGAGCGGCACGCCGGTCACCAGGGCCACGGTGAGGCCGCTGAACATGATGGCGATGGCGCTCGCCGCCTTCTCCTTGGCCACCAGCCCGGTGGCTATGGTGCTGCCCACCGAGAAGAAGACCCCGTGGGCCAGGCCGGTGAGGATGCGGGCGACGATCAGGCTCTCGTAACCCGGTGCCTGCCAGGCCAGCAGGTTGCCGGCGGTGAACAGGGCAGGGCCATCAGTCCCACCAGCAGCCACTTGCGCGGCAGCTTGCCGGTGAGCGCCGTTAAGATCGGCGCGCCTATGGCCACCCCCAGGGCATAGAGGCTGACCAAGAGGCCCGCCGAGGGGAGCGAGACATCGAGCTGCTCGGCGATGGTGGGGATGAGCCCCACGATCACGAATTCGGTGGTGCCGATCGCAAAGGCACTCAGGGTGAGGGCAAATAACGCCAGTGGCATAACAACTCCTTGGATAGTGGCTCCCGTGCGTATTCCGGTGAAGTTGAACAGTGATTCCGGAATCTGTGAACACCATTTCCGGAAAGTATGCGGACAGGGATTCTTCGAGCAGAAGCTGAGCTTTGAGGGGAGGCATCTTTTCGACTCACTGAACAAGCCAGCAGCCAAGCGCAGCGCGGCAGTTGTGGATCCAAGACGTTGGAACAGGACGGTTCATCTGACATCAGAGTACGTGCACTGAGGTGTCCGGAATCGGTGTACACGCAAGCCGGAATCAGCGTTCATTTTAAACCGGAATAGGTGTTCATTTTCGACCGGAATATGCATCCCGACGGGAGAATGGCGCCAGTATGTCGATGAGCTTTGTTGACAAAAATGACGGTAACGTCAAATTACTTTTGCCAAATCAGCAGCAATGGTGCCATGGAACATGGAAGGAGGAGTGAGGAGTAAGGCGTGAGAGTGGCTGAGGCAACGGCGGCAAGAGCTGGTCGTAGCGTGCGAGGTGAGTGCAGAGACAAAGCGCACAGCAGCAATGCGTGCAGAGCGAGCCGGGACAAAGAGGTCAGGGGGGTGAGGGAAGGTAGCAGAGGTAGGGGTCAGCGGCGCGGGCGGCTGGAGCGATACTGGAGACAAAAAAAGCGGGAGGCATGGTGCCTCCCGCTGGGGTTCTCGTCGATGGTGTTGGGTTTTCTTTGCTCCCTTCTCCCCTGGTGGGAGAAGGGGTGGGGATGAGGGGGAGGTAGCTTGCCCGAGCCTGTAAATGATTCTGTGTAACTGCCCACTCCATTACACGTGACCGTTCAGGCGATCTCCGAACTCGATAATAAAGCGATTCAGGGCAAGCTTCCAATTCTGGATCGGCATGGTCCATTTCTTGGAGGCCTGCTGTATCGCAAGGTACGCCACTTTTAGCGCAGAGTCGTCGGTCGGGAAGAGCTTCCTTTGCTTGGTCGCTTTGCGCAGCACGCTGTTCAACGACTCAATGGCATTGGTGGTGTAAATCACCTTCCGGATGGCGGGGGGATAATCGAACAGCGTGATCAGATTATCCCAGTTACCCTGCCAGGAGCGCGCTATTTGCGGGTACTGGCTATCCCAGCGCTCGCCGAAGGCCGCCAGCGCCTGCTGAGCCTCACGTTCCGTCGCAGAGTGGTAGATCTGCTTCAGATCCGCCGTCACCGCCTTGTAGTCCTTCCAGGAGACATAGCGCAACGAGTTGCGCACCATGTGGACGATACACAGTTGAACCTTGGTCTGGGGATACTCCACTGCAATCGCATCAGGGAAGCCCTTGAGACCGTCCACACACGCAATCAGGATGTCTTCCAAGCCGCGATTCTTCAGCTCGGTCAGGACCGATAGCCAGAACTTTGCCCCTTCGGTCTCGGCCAGCCACAGGCCCAACAGCTCCTTGTGGCCCTCCATATTGATGCCCAGTGCCAGATAGAGCGACTTGTTAATCACCCGCTGGTTCGCGCGGATCTTCAGCACAATGCAGTCCAGATAGACGATGGGATAGAGCGGATCCAGCGGCCGGTTTTGCCATTCGTGGACCTGCTCGATGACACGTTCGGTCACCTTCGATACCAGCCCCGCCGAGATGTCGGCGTCATACATCTCTTTGAACGCGTCCACGATATCCCGGGTGCTCAAGCCCTTGGCGTAGAGGGCGAGGATCTGGTCGTCCATCTGGGTCAGGCGGGACTGGCCCTTGCGGACAAACTGAGGCTCGAAGGAGCTGTTGCGGTCATGAGGCGCCTGGATGGTGACCTCTCCGTGCTGCCCTTTGAGGCGTTTGGTGGAATAGCCATTGCGATTATTGCCGGTGCCACGGCCTTGTGGGGCGTGTTTCTCGTAGCCCAGATGCTCGTCCATTTCGGCATTGAGCGCGGTCTCAACAGTGAGCTTGATCAGCTGTTGGGTGAGGGTGCCGAGATCTTTTTCAGACTTGATGTCTTTGGCCAGCTCAGCAGCCAGAGCTTTGAGTGTGTCTTGGTCCATTTGCTTACCCACGAAGGTATCCTTTTGAAAAAGTTACTTATTCGTGGGCGGTTACACAATTGGATTTACAGGCTCTAGCCCGTGGTTGCAATAGGCTAGTGAGGGTTGCCGGTATCCGCCGCCGCAGCGAGAGATACAATGCGTCCTCTCCCGTTTAATCCCACTTTGGTGCAAAATCCGGGTTGGCGCAGCGCTCCCCTCGATCCAGGGTGGCAATCTGTGCCATCTCCTCGGGGCTGAGTTGTACCTTGAGGGCGGCCAGGTTGGCGGCGAGATTCTCCCGCTTGGTGGAGCTCGGGATCACCGTCATGCCCTGGGCCAGCAGCCAGGCGAGCGACACCTGGGCCGCCGAGACGCCGTGGCGCTTGCCTATCTCCATCAGGAGCGGCTCGGCGAGCACCTTGCCATAGGCGAGCGGCATATAGGCGGTGATGGCGATGCCGTGATCCTGGCAGAACTCCACCACCTTGCGGTTTTGCAGCAGGGGGTGGATCTCCACCTGCTGGTGGGCGATGGCGCCCGGTCCCAGGATCTCGACGGCCTGTTTAAGCTGGGCCACGGTGAAGTTGGAGACCCCGATCTCCCGGGTCAGACCCCGGGCTTTGGCCTCGGCCAGCTGCTCCAGATAGACCGCCATCGGCACCTCATCCTTGGGGGAGGGCCAGTGAATGAGGGCCAGATCCAGATAGTCGGTGCCCAGTTTCTCCAGGCTCAGCTCCAGGCTCGGGATCACCTTGCCCGGCCCGAACTCGCTGGTCCACACCTTGGTGGTCAGGTAGATATCCTGGCGGGGCACGCCGCTTTCGCTCATCAGCTGGCCCACTTCGGCCTCGTTGTCATAGATCTGGGCGGTATCGATATGGCGATAGCCGAGATCCAGACCCTGCAGCAGGGAGTCGCGCAGGGGCTGATCTTTCAGGCGGAAGGTACCAAGACCCAGGTTGGGCATCTTCATCGTTCAATTCCTCAGGTTAATGTTTTTACACTCAATGCTTTGTCTGTTCGCCGGGCCTGCGGTGCAGACCCGGATGGCAAGGGCGCCGTCGACCTCAGACCCTCTGGTAGCGGCGTACCAGGCTGCTGGCAAACCACGCCTGGGTATCGGCCACGAAGGCGAGAAAATGGGGCTGCTGCTGGTGGGCACTGAGGGCGGCCTGGCTCTCCCACTCCTCGTGCAGCATCCAGCCGTGGGGGCTCTCCAGGCTCTGGTGCAGCTCATAGCGCAGGCACCCCGGCTCTTGCAGGGTAGCGGCAATCAGCGGGTTCAAGGCGGCGCGAAACCGGTCAGCATACTCGGGTTTGGCGTCAAGCTGGGCAATCACGATCAGGGGGGATGGCATCTGGGCCTCCTTGCAATATCGAAGGCCAGTATGCCCGCCGCAGACTGGGGGATACAGGGCAGCAGTTGCAAAACACCATTGAGGTGAGTGCAGCAATGTGACCTCCCCATGGCTGGTCGTGGAGCAGGCAGGCCAGGGGGAGGGCGGGATATGATCAGGCGCTGGCCGGTTCCGACCAGACCGCAAATTCATTGCCGCTGGGTTCCATAAAGTGAAAGCGGCGGCCGCCCGGAAAATCGAACAGGGGGCGCACTATGGTGCCGCCGTGCTGGCTCACCTTGGCCTGGGTGGCCTCGATATCGGCGCTGTAGAACACCAGCAGGGCCCCGCCCTGGGCCGTGTGGCTGTAGAGATCCGCGCGATAGAAGCCGCCATCCAGTCCTTCCCCTTCGAAGGCGCAGTAGTCGGGGCCATAATCGGCGAACTGCCAACCAAAGGCGGCAGTGAAGAAGGCCTGGGTGGCGGCGAGATCCCTGGCCGCAAATTCCACATAGTTCAGTTTTTCATGGGCCCTGGTCATTAGGGTCTCCTTGTTGATGATGATGGCGATTGTCAGCGTTTTTGCGTGCTGCTCGTGGAGTGGGGCAAGGCGTCCCAGGGGGTCAGCCTGAGCTGCTTGCGGCGAAACCAGAGCCATGTCGCCATTAGCAGACCAACCCCTATGCCGAACAGGGCGCTCTGGCGCAGGGCGAATGCCGGACTCACCTCATCTTGCCAGCCGAGGTACCACATCAACATCCCCCAGATGGCACCTGTCGGCAGACCAAAGGCAAGCAGGTTGACCAGAAAGCGTTCATGGTGGGGCGGTCTGAGTCGCAGGCCCAGCCTGCGCAGCAGTCTGAGCAAGGGGGGATTGTAGTTGGCGTGCCACACGCCTTTGCTTTCCAGCTCCTGGTGGGCTGCCGTCAACCGCTCTTCGAAGTTCATGATGTTCATCCTTGCGATGGTTTGGCGCCATACGGTGCCTCCTGGCCGGCATTGTATCGACAAGGGGGGTTGGGAGTTTGAGCTGGTCATCACATTAATTATCTGTGCAAATAAAGAGTTTGGCCCCTTGCCGTTCTTGTCAATCCAGGGCCATTGCATCTATAAAGGCCCAATACTCTTGCCTGGATGACAACAATGAAGACCCATTCCGATGAACTGACCCTGTTCGTGGCCGTGGTGGAGGCGGGCAGTTTTCGCCAGGCGGCGGAGAATCTCGGCATGGACAATTCGGTGGTGAGCCGCGGCATCAAGCGCCTCGAAGAGAAACTCGCCACCCTGCTGCTCAACCGCACTACGAGGCGGGTCAGCCTGACCGAGGAGGGGCGCTGGTTCTATCAGCGGGCGGTGAAGGTGCTGACCGAGATGAGCGAGGCGGAGAGCCATCTGCTGATGCGCCGGGAACAACCCGAAGGGATTCTGAGGGTCGATGCCGCCACCCCCTTCATCCTGCACCGGCTGGTGCCCATCATCGGCGAGTTTCGCCGCCGTTATCCGGGGATCGAGCTGCAACTGCACAGCTCCGAGGGCTTCATCAACCTGATGGAGCGGCGGGTGGACATGGCCATTCGCATCGGCGAGCTGACCGATTCCTCCCTGCGCGCCCTGCCCCTTGGCCGATCCAAGCTGCGGCTGCTCGCGTCCCCCGCCTATCTGGCGGCGCGCGGCACCCCGCGCCAGCCCGCTGACTTGCTGGCGGGCCACGAGCTGCTCGGCTTCTTGCATCCCGAGAGCCTCAACCACTGGCCCCTGCTCAGCACGGAGCAGGGGGACCGATTCGCCATCACCCCGACCCTGAGGGCCAGCAGCGGCGAGACCTTGCGCCAGCTGGCGCTGGGAGGGCAGGGGATCGTCTGCCTGTCGGACTTCATGACCGGGGAGGACAGGGCGAGCGGCGCTCTGGTGGAGGTGCTGGCCCGCAGCAACAGCGGCGCTTCGCGTCCCATTCACGGGGTCTTCTACTCCGATGCCCAGCGGGACATCCGGCTGCGGGTCTGGCTCGATTTTCTGAAAGAGCAGCTCGGGCCGCAATCGCTCTGAGGGGCCGCCATTGCCCCACGCCAGAAAAGAAACAGGCCGACATTGCTGTCGGCCTGTTGATTACTACCCCTCTTTCTTTTTCTTTGTATGCACTTTTTATGATTTTGCGGCTGCGCCAGGGGGCTGGGTGGTGTCAGGCCCGCCCTGGCGGCAGGCTGGCCAGTGGCGTGCGCGGGCGGCGCCACTTGCCTTGAACCTTACTCCTCTTCTGCCCAGCGCAGGGAGCGCTGCACGGCCTTCTGCCAACCGCCATAGAGGCGATCGCGGCAGGCGCTGTCCATCTGGGGGGTGAACTCGCGGTCCACGCTGAACTTGTCCTTGAGCTCGTCGGCGCTCTTCCAGAAGCCGACGGCTAGACCGGCCAGGAAGGCGGCGCCCATGGCGGTGGTCTCGATGCGGGTCGGACGTATCACAGGGGTGCGCATCATGTCGGACTGGAACTGCATCAGGAAGTCGTTGGCGACGGCGCCACCGTCCACCTTGAGCGCCGCCAGCTTGATGCCGGAGTCCTGCTGCATGGCATCCAGCACGTCACGGCTCTGGTAGGCGATGGATTCCAGCGCCGCGCGGATCACGTGGTTGCGGTTGGTGCCACGGGTCAGGCCGACCATGGTGCCGCGAGCGTAGGGATCCCAGTAGGGGGCGCCCAGGCCGACGAAGGCCGGTACCAGGTAGACGCCATTGGTGTCCCCCACCTTGGTGGCGAAGTAGTCGGTGTCGCGGGCATCGTGAATGAGCTTCATCTCGTCGCGCAGCCACTGCACAGTGGCGCCGCCCATGAAGACGGCCCCTTCCAGGGCGTAGTTGACGTCACCCTTGGGACCGACCGCGATGGTGGTCAGCAGGCCGTTGCTGGAGCGAACCGGCTCGGTGCCTGTGTTCATCAGCAGGAAGCAGCCGGTGCCATAGGTGTTCTTGGCCATGCCCTTCTCGAAGCAGAGCTGGCCGAACAGGGCCGCCTGCTGGTCACCGGCGATGCCGGCGATGGGGATGCGGGCACCGCCGCCACGGGTGGTGTAGCCATAGACCTCGGAGGAGGGCTTCACTTCGGGGAGCATGGAGGCGGGGATGCCCAGCTCGTCGAGCATGCGCTGATCCCACTTCAGATCGCGGATGTTGTAGAGCATGGTGCGCGACGCGTTGGTCGGATCGGTGACATGCACCTCGCCGTTGGTCATCTTCCACAGCAACCAGGTGTCGACGGTACCAAACAGCAGTTCGCCGTTCATTGCCTGCTCCCGGGCCCCTTCCACGTTGTCCAGGATCCACTTCACCTTGGTGCCGGAGAAGTAGGCATCGACCACCAGGCCGGTGTTTTCGCGCACGTACTCTTCCAGGCCGCGGGCCTTGAGCTCTTCGCAGATGGCGGCGGTGCGGCGGCACTGCCAGACGATGGCGTTGTAGATGGGCTTGCCGGTGGCCTTCTCCCACACCACTGTGGTTTCACGCTGGTTGGTGATGCCGATGGCGGCGATCTGGTCGCTGTGCAGGCCGCTCTTGGCCAGCACCTCGGTGAACACGGAGGACTGGGTCGCCCAGATCTCCATGGGGTCGTGCTCGACCCAGCCCGCTTTCGGGTAGTGCTGGGTGAACTCGCGCTGGGAGACCGCCACTATGTTGGCATCCTGATCGAAGACGATGGCGCGGGAAGAGGTGGTGCCTTGGTCCAGGGCGACGACGTATTTTTGTTGTTCAGTAGACATGATGTTCTCCAGGTTCTTATTTTCCACGTAAGGGACCGCTCTTAGGCGGCGGCCTCTTCTTTGTTAGACAGCTTGGCGGCGTCTTCGGTCGCGACACGGTTGCCCGGCACGCAGGGCGCCAGCACTTTCACATAGAGAGCGGTACCCAGCTGGGCGCCGACGATGGGACCGAGGATGGGGACCCAGAAGTAGGGATTGTCGCGGCCGCCGGTCAGGGCCATGTCGCCCCAGCCCGCGAAGAAGGCGAACAGTTTGGGACCAAAATCACGGGCCGGGTTCATGGCAAAGCCGGTCAAGGGGCCGAGGGAGGCGCCGATCACCGCGATCAGGATGCCGATCAGCAGGGCGGCGGCGAAGCCTTTGGGGCCGCCATTGTTCGCATCCCCCAGAGCCATGATGCCCAGCATCAGCACGGCGGTGATCACCAGCTCGACCGCGAACGCCTGCATGTTGGAGAGCAGGGCATTGGGGTAGGTGGAGAAGATGCCGGCGGTGCCGAGGCTCTCCACGCTGCCGCGCACCACGCCATGGGTCAGCTCCCACTGGGTGAACAGGTTGCCATAGAGGAAGTAGACCAGGGCGGCGGAGGCGAAGGCGCCCGCTATCTGGGCGATGATGAAGGGCACCACCTTGCGTTTGTCGAAGCCGCAGAAGGTCATCAGCGCAAGGGTCACCGCCGGGTTCAGGTGAGCGCCTGAGATGCCGCCGGTCACGTAGATGGCGATGGCCACCCCCATGCCCCAGGTGATGGAGATTTCCCACTGGCCGAAGTTGGCGCCGGCCAGTACCAGGGCCGCCACGCAACCGACGCCGAAGAAGATCAGCAGGCCGGTGCCGATAAACTCGGCGAGGCACTCGCCGAGCAGGGTATTGGGTCTTCGTATGCTCATACCGTTAGATTCCTTTTTATCCACCCACAGACAGGTTTTGGTGTTCCATGTTTTCAGTCCAGTTGGTCTCGACACCGTACTTGTTGTTTTTTGAACCTGCGCAAACGTTATGCTCGTTTATGCTCGTTGTCGGACGAAAAAGAAAATAAACCTTTCTCATCTGTTCGCCACACCCCTCTGTTGGGAAATGTGGACAAGATCCCATTCATTGCTAAGAAAATGTGACGAAAGACGGTGTTGGCAAAGTGGTTTACCCCTTAGTGGTTAGCCTGTGAACCGCGCCATTGCCGCCTGTCGCCCCGATGGCTGTCTGCTCATTCGTGCGCATCAACTGTAATAAAACTGTAATATTTTCGGTTTCATCACAGATTGAATGTTCCCAAATGCGCATAATAGGCTCGCTTACGAATCAGGTTGCTCTGATCGTGCATCCTGCACCGGATAACTTCCTCAACCATAACAACAAGACAAGGACACCAAGATGCTCAGTTTGTTCAGGCCCGCGCCCCACATAGAGCGGCTGCCGGCCGACAAGGTGGATCCCTTCTACAAGCGCATGCGCTGGCAGATGTTCTTCGGGATCTTCCTCGGCTACGCCGGTTACTACCTGGTTCGCAAGAACTTCAGTCTGGCCATGCCCTATCTGGTGGAGCAGGGCTTCTCCCGTGGCGATCTGGGTCTGGCCCTGTCCGGGGTCTCCATCGCCTATGGCCTCTCCAAGTTCCTGATGGGCAACGTCTCCGACCGATCCAATGCCCGTTACTTCCTCTCCGCCGGTCTGCTGCTCTCGGCCGGCATCATGTTCATGATGGGCACCATGCACTGGGCCACCTCCAGCATCGCCATCATGTTCGTGCTGCTGTTCCTGAACGGCTGGGTGCAGGGCATGGGCTGGCCCCCCTGCGGTCGCACCATGGTGCACTGGTGGTCACAGAAGGAACGGGGCGAGATAGTCTCGGTCTGGAACGTGGCCCACAACGTGGGTGGCGGCATGATAGGCCCGCTGTTCATCCTCGGCATGGGGTGGTTCAACGACTGGCGCAGCGCCTTCTATGTGCCGGCGGCCGCCGCGGCCGCCATCGCGGTGATCGTCTTCTTCGTGATGCGCGATACCCCGCAATCGGTCGGCCTGCCGCCCATCGAGGAGTACAAGGACGATTACCCCAAGGATTACAACGAGAGCCACGAGCAGGAGTTCTCCGCCAAGGAGATCTTCATGAAGTACGTGTTTCGCAACAAATTGTTGTGGTATATCGCCATCGCCAACGCCTTCGTCTACCTCATTCGCTACGGCGTGCTGGACTGGGCCCCGACCTACCTGAAGGAGGCCAAGGACTTCAGCGTGGATCACTCCTCCTGGGCCTACTTCCTCTATGAGTGGGCGGGCATCCCGGGCACCCTGCTGTGCGGCTGGATCTCGGACAAGCTGTTCCAGGGCCGCCGCGCCCCGGCCGGCATCCTGTTCATGGTGCTGGTGACCCTCTCCGTGCTGGTCTACTGGTTCAACCCGGCGGGCAACCCGACCGTGGACATGATGGCACTGATCGCCATCGGCTTCCTCATCTACGGCCCCGTCATGCTGATCGGTCTCTACGCCCTTGAGCTGGCTCCCAAGAAGGCGGCCGGTACCGCGGCAGGCTTCACCGGGCTGTTCGGTTACCTGGGGGGCGCCGTGGCGGCCAACGCCATGCTGGGCTACACGGTCGACCACTTCGGCTGGGACGGCGGCTTCCTGGTGCTGACCATCTCCTGCGTGCTCTCCATCGTGCTGCTGGCCATGACCCTCAAGCACGAAAACATCGCAGTGGCAGCCAAGGCGGCCGCCAATAAGGCATAAAACGTGATCCTGACCTTATTGATCCCAAAGGGGATAAGGTAAACTCCGAAAGGCCCCGCATCTGCCGGGGCCTTTTTTTGTTTCATCATCGGAGTACACACGTGAAGCAAACCCAACGACATCTGGAGATATTGGACGTCCTGACGCGGCAGGGATTTGTCTCGACGGAAGATCTGGTGAGTCATTTCGACGTCAGCCCCCAGACCATTCGCCGGGATCTGAACGATCTCGCCGAGCAGAACAAGATCCGGCGCCATCATGGCGGTGCCTCCCTGCATTCGAGTACCGTCAATACCGCCTACAGCGCCCGCAAGGTGATGCAGCTCAAGGAGAAGGAGCGCATCGCCCGGGAAGTGGCCGCCAACATTCCCGACGGCTCGTCGCTGTTCATCGACATCGGCACTACCACCGAGGCCATCGCCCGGGCCCTGCTGGATCACAGGGAGCTGCGCATTGTCACCAACAACCTCAACGTGGCCAGCATTCTCACCGCCAAGGATGACTTCACCGTCATCATCGCCGGCGGCGAAATTCGCAACCGGGATGGCGGCATCGTCGGCGAGGCGACCCGCGACTTCATCGGCCAGTTTCGCATGGACTATGGCGTCATCGGCATTTCCGGCATCGATGGCGACGGTTCCCTGCTCGATTTCGATTACCACGAGGTGAAGATTGCCCAGGCCATCATCGCCCACTCCCGCCAGGTATTTCTGGCCGCCGACCACACCAAGTTCGGCCGCAACGCCATGGTCAACCTGGGCCACCTCAATCAGGTCCACGCCCTGTTCACCGACCAGTCCCCCCCCGAGAAGCTGATGCGCATCATGGCTCAGCACCAGATCGAGTGCCATATCTGCTGATGACGCCGGCGTCCTCCTCTTGCTGACGCCAGGCTGACCCCCCTCGGTTTCCCTTTGGCCGCCCCGCGGCGGCCTGACGCTTGCGCCTCTCGCGCCACCTTCATCACGTCCCGATCAGGGCGTCGCCCTTCGTCATGGTCCTGTCATCAAACCGCCATACTGCCGTCATGGCTCCTCGCCGATAACGTGCGCATGACCTTGGTGCGCCAGGGGGAGTGGCAGGGGAGGGCGGGGCAGATGGCGTCTTTTTCGACGCCGTCCTCTATCTCGATCACACTTTCTTCATGAAATGTTCGTTTATCGCTTTTTAATGCTCTAATATGAGCGAAATCAAACATTGCCACGTTGGCGAACGCAAAAATAAGAAAGTAGGTGAACATGAGCGAACATTATGATCTGGTCGTCGTCGGTGGCGGTATCAATGGAGTCGGCATCGCGGCCGATGCGGCGGGTCGTGGCCTGAAAGTCGGTCTGTTCGAGGCTCATGATCTCGCCTCGGCGACCTCGTCCAACTCCAGCAAGCTGATCCACGGCGGCCTGCGCTATCTCGAGCATTACGAGTTCAGGCTGGTGAAAGAGGCCCTGGCGGAGCGGGAAGTGCTGCTCGCCATGGCGCCGCACATCGCCCGCCCCATGCGCTTTCGCCTGCCCCATCGCCCGCACCTGCGCCCGGCCTGGATGATCCGCGCCGGCCTCTTCCTCTATGACAACCTGGCCAAGCGCGACAGGCTCAAGGGCAGCTGCGGCGTGCGCCTCCTGCCCCAGGATGGCCTGGTCGCCGGGATCGACAAGGGATTCGAGTATTCGGATGCCTGGGTCGATGATGCCCGCCTGGTGGTGCTCAACGCCATGATGGCCCGCAGCAAAGGCGCCCAGGTGCAGACCCGCACCCGCTGCGTCAAGGCAGAGCGAGGCGACAAGCAGTGGACCCTGACCCTGGAGCGGGAAGGGGGGGAGCGTTTCACCGTCACCTGCAAGGGGCTGGTGAACGCGGCGGGCCCCTGGGTCAAGACCTTCTATGACGAGGGGATCCACGAAAAATCTCCCCGCGGCATTCGCCTCATCAAGGGCAGCCACATCATAGTGCCGCGCATCCACGAGCGCGAAGAGGCCTACATTCTGCAAAACGAGGATCACCGCATCGTCTTCGTCATCCCCTACCAGCAGGATTACTCCCTCATCGGCACCACGGACGTGGAGCACAAGGGCAGCGCCCGGGATGCCCACATCAGCGATGCGGAAGTGAACTACCTGTGCAACGTGGTCAATGCCCACTTTACCCGCAAGATAGCCCCCTCCGACGTGGTCTGGACCTACTCGGGTGTGCGTCCCCTGTGCGATGACGAGTCCGATTCCCCCCAGGCGGTGACCCGGGACTATACCCTGGAGCTGTCCGGCGATGCCGATGGCGCGCCCCTGCTGTCGGTGTTTGGCGGCAAGCTCACCACCTACCGCAAGCTGGCCCAGGCGGCGTGCCACAAGCTCAAGCCCTGGTTCAGCCAGATGGGAGAGGACTGGACTGCCACCAGCCGGTTGCCCGGCGGCGAGTTCGATTGCAGCACCCAGGAGCTGGCCCGCGCCTATATGCTCGAATTCGACTGGCTGGACGAGCGCAGTGCCCTGCGCATCAGCGAGGCTTACGGCAGCCAGGCCCGCCTCTGGCTGCAACAGGAGCGGGGTGAGCACTTTGGTGCCGGTCTGTACGAATCCGAGGTGCGCTACCTGCTGGAGTGTGAATGGGCCCACAGCCTGGAAGACATTCTGTGGCGTCGCAGCAAGCTGGGGCTGCGCCTGAACGCGGCCGAGCAGGCCCGGCTGCAAGCCTGGCTCGAGCAGTTCCATCACGCCCTGCCCCAGGCGATGTAACGGGATGAGGGACATGCCCCGGGCGTGTCCCTCGTCTCCGGCAGCGCTGCCGCCTGGGCAGTCATCATCTGCCCGTCATCTTTTTCCCATATAACAATAACCTGCCCCAGCCTCCGTCTACCGCCGGGGCTGGCGGTCTGACCGACCCTTCAAGACAACAAGAGCATCCAAGATGAAATCATTTGCCATCCCCCTGCTTGCCCTCTCCCTCGGCGCCAGCCTTTCTCTGCCTGCACTGGCCGCTGATGAAGGCAAAATCGTGATCGCCCACCGTGGCGCCTCCGGCTACCTGCCCGAGCACACCCTGGCGTCCAAGGCCCTGGCCTATGGCATGGGGGCCGACTATCTGGAGCAGGATCTGGTGATGACCAAGGATGACCAGCTGGTGGTGATGCACGATCACTTCCTCGATGGCATCACGGACGTGGCGACGCTCTTCCCCGGCCGCGCCCGCGCCGATGGTCGCTACTATGTGGTGGACTTCACCCTGGCCGAGGTGCGCTCCCTGCGCATGACCGAGCCCTTCCAGCTGGTGGACGGCAAGCAGGTGCCCGTCTATCCGGCCCGCTTCCCGCTGTGGCAGTCGGATTTTCGGATCCACACCTTCCAGGAAGAGATAGAGATGATCCAGGGGCTCAACAAGAGCACCGGCAAGCAGATCGGCATCTACCCGGAGATAAAAGCCCCCTGGCTGTTTCGCCACGAGGGCAAGGACATTTCGAAAGCCGTGCTCACCGTGCTCAAGGAGTACGGCTACACGGCCAAGGGCGACAAGGTCTACCTGCAGTGCTTCGATGCCAACGAGCTCAAGCGCATCAATGATGAGCTGATGCCCGCCATGGGGATGGACTTGAAACTGGTGCAGCTGATGGCCGAGACCGACTGGCACGAGACCATGGTCTATGATGCCAAGGGCCAGGCGATCCCCTATGACTACGACTGGATGTTCAAGCCGGGGGCCATGAAGACCATCGCCACCTATGCCGAGGGGATAGGTCCCTGGAAGCCCATGGTGGTCGCCGAGCCGGGTACCCCGGGCAAGCCGGTCATCACCGCCATGGTGAAGGAGGCCCACGCCGCGGGTCTGAAAGTGCATCCTTATACCTTCCGCCAGGACGAGGGCCAGATCCCGGCCTATGCCAAGGACTTCAACGACCTGCTCAACATCTTCCTCTATCAGGCGGATGTGGACGGGGTGTTCAGCGACTTCCCGGACAAGGCGGTGGAAGCCATCAAGGCTCACGGCAAATCATAAAAGAAGAGCAACAGGGGAGCGCGAGCGGGGCCAGGAGCCCCGCTTTTCATTGCGCGATAGCCAGGGGGTGGGATGGCGCTGCCGACGTCAGGGGCCACGGCCAGGGCAGAGGGTCCATATCATCGAGTGTAATTATTTGTTTACGATTTGCAGCTGTGCCGTCAACTTGCCAACCCTATCTTATCGCCATCTCGGCGCTGATCTTGGTCATTTATCCAGCTGACGAGCGCCTTTACCGCTGCTTGCACTTGATTCTTTGTTTTTCCTTGGTAAGGTGAGGGCGGTTGCGTAACAAGGCGCCTCTCGTGTAAACAAAATAATACACGTCGGCGCGTTTGGCTAAATACAGTAGAGAGAACGAGAAAATGCAAAGAGATCCCCTGAACAACATCCATATCCAGTCCGAACAAGTGATGATCACGCCTGCCCAGCTCAAGGAGAAACTGCCCATCTCCGATCGCGCCCTGGCATTCGTGCAAGGGGCCCGCAATACCATAGCCGACATCATCCATCGTCGCGATCACCGCCTGCTGGTGATCTGTGGACCCTGCTCCATCCACGACATGGACGCCGCCAAAGAGTACGCAACCAGACTCAAAGCGCTGCATGACGCCTATCAGGACTCTCTCTACATTGTCATGCGGGTCTACTTTGAGAAGCCGCGCACCACGGTCGGCTGGAAGGGCTTCATCAACGACCCCAATCTGGACGGCACCTTCGACGTGGAGCTGGGGCTGCACCGGGCCCGGGAGCTGCTCTGCTGGCTGGCGGAGCTGGAGTTGCCGCTGGCGACCGAGGCCCTGGACCCCATCAGCCCGCAATACCTGGCGGAGCTCTTCTCCTGGTCGGCCATCGGCGCCCGCACCACCGAATCCCAGACCCACAGGGAGATGGCCTCCGGCCTCTCCATGCCGGTCGGCTTCAAGAACGGCACGGACGGCAACCTGGGCACCGCCATCAATGCGCTGCAGGCGGCCTCCAGCCCTCACGCCTTCATGGGGATCAACCAGCAGGGTCAGGTCGCCCTGCTGCAGACCCAGGGCAACCCGGATGGTCACGTGATCCTGCGCGGCGGCAAGCACCCCAACTACGACTCGGTCAATGTGTCCCTGGCGGAAGAGGCGCTGGAGAAGGCGGGCCTGCTGCCCGGGCTGGTGGTGGATTGCAGCCACGGCAACTCCAGCAAGGATCACCGCCTGCAACCCAAGGTGGCGGACAACGTGATCCACCAGATCCAGGAGGGCAACCGCTCCATCATAGGGGTGATGCTCGAATCCAACCTGTTTGAAGGCAACCAGTCCAGCGAGCAGCCCAAGTGCGACATGCGCTACGGCGTCTCCATCACAGATGCCTGCATCGACTGGGACACCACGGACGCGCTGCTGGCTCGCTGCCACAGCCAGCTGGCCGCACCACTTTTGGCCAGATCCGGGCGTTAAGCCGTGGTATCTTGTCACAACGTATTGATTCACAAGGCGCCGCTTACTGGCGGCGCCGGCAGGGACTGGATATGGCACAAGAGTTGAACGCCCTCAGGGACAAGATAGATGCGGTGGACAAGCAGTTGCTCGATCTGCTGGCCGCCCGCCTGGCCCTGGTGGGAGAAGTGGGGGAGGTGAAGAGCCGGCACGGCCTGCCCATCTACGCGCCGGATCGGGAGGCGAGCATGCTGGCCCGCCGCCGGGAGGAAGCCGAGCGCCTCGGGGTGCCCGGGGATCTCATCGAGGACGTGCTGCGCCGTGTGATGCGCGAGTCCTATATCCTCGAGTCGACCAGTGACAAGGAACACCACTTCAAGTGCATGAAGCCGGAACTTGGCAAGGTGGTGATCATCGGCGGTCAGGGTCAGCTTGGCCGTCTGTTCAGCCAGCTGTTCAGCCTCTCTGGCTATCGGGTCGAGAGCCTGGAGCAGGCCGACTGGCCAAGGGCCGACGCTATCTTGCAAGGGGCCGGGCTGGTGATGGTGGCGGTGCCCATCGACGTCACCTGCCAGGTGATCGACCGGCTCGGCCAGCTGCCGGCGGATTGCCTGCTGGTGGACGTGACCAGCGTGAAAGCGGTGCCGCTCGAGCACATGCTGGCGGTGCACCAGGGACCTGTGCTGGGGCTGCACCCCATGTTCGGGCCGGATGTGGCGAGCCTCGCCAAGCAGGTGATCGTCTGCTGCCAGGGCCGTGACCCTTCAGCCAGCCAGTGGCTGCTGGATCAGATGACCATCTGGGGCGCGCGCTTGCAGCAGGTGGAGGCCAAGGCCCACGACGAGGCCATGACCCTCATTCAGGCGCTGCGCCACTTCGCCACCTTCGCCTACGGCTGGCACCTCTCCCGGGAGGGGGCGGATCTGGAGCGGCTGCTGGCCCTTAGCTCCCCCATCTACCGGCTGGAGCTGGCCATGGTGGGACGGCTGTTTGCCCAGGATCCCGAGCTGTACGCCGACATCATTCTCTCCTCACCCCAGAATCTGGCCATGGTGCGCCGCTACTTCGAGCGTTTTGGCGAAGGGCTGCATCTGCTGGAGCAGGGCGACAGGGCAGGCTTTATCGCCGCGTTTCGTCAGGTGTCCGACTTCTTCGGCCCCCATGCGGAGCAGTTCCTGAAAGAGAGCCGTCTGCTGCTGGCCCAGGCCAACGACAGACGCCACTATGGCTGAGGGCCTGTGACCACGACATAAGAAACAGCAGGGGCCCGCGGGCCCCTGCTGTTTTTTGGCACCTGTCAACCCTGGGAGGCTGGCAGGTAGAGCTCGGCACTGTCCCAGCCCAGCGGCAGGGTGAGCAGTTGATCGATCAGCTCCCGGCGATCGGATTTCTCCAGATAGGCGAGGTAGAGCGGACGACGCAGGGGCTGGCCTCCCTCCACCAGGTGCAGGCGCCCCTGCTCCAGGAAGGGGGTCAGCATCCGCCTTGGCAGGTAGGCGGCGCCGCCGTTGGCCAGCACGAATTGCAGCGCCATGCTGGCGGAGCTCGAATGCAGCACCGGGGTCTTCTGCAGGCTCTGCAACCGGCTCGGCTGAGGCTCGAAGCTGGTGCCCCAGTCGAGATGGATATGGGGCATCTGCATCAGGCTGTCGGCGCTGGCGGCCGGCTCCCGGCTCACCAGGTCGAACACCAGCTCGCCGATGGGATGCAGGGCTATCTCATCGATCTTGGTCGGCTCGGAGAGCAGGGCCAAGTCGAGGGAACGCTCCAGCAACTGGCGGCACAGGTGCTCGCGCGACGCGGTCTCGAGGCGTACCGCCAGGCCCGGTGCCAGGGCATAGACGTGGTTGAGCCAGTCGTTGAAATCCAGCTCCCAGAACACGGGAGGGGCGCCGATGGCGAGTTGCTGGCTGAAACCGGGGGAGAGGGCCACGTCCTGCTTGGCGCGGCCCAGGGTGTGCAAGATGGCGTCTGCGTAAGGGAGCAGACGCTCACCGGAGGCGGTCAGCCTGATGTTGTTGCGATGACGGGCAAACAGGCTGACCCCGAGTTGCTGCTCGAGCTGGCGGATGCGAAAACTCACCGCCGACTGGGTCAGGTAGAGATTCTCGGCGGCGCGGCCGAAGTGACGGGTCTTGCTGACTTCGATGAAGGTGCGCAGCAGTTCGGTATCCATCAGTCGAGGGACTCGTCACCGCCACCCGCGCTGCCACCGCCGCTGTCGAAGCTGTCCCCGGCATCGTCACTGGCGCCGCCGGCGACGGTGCACAGGCGATGCACCCGCTTGGGACCAATCACCTTGAGATACTTGAACCACACCTTGGCGTGGGGGTTGCTGCCAGCCTCACCGGCCTTGAGCTGCTCGGCAAAGGCGGTCTCCACCTCGTCCCGGGGCGCCAGATTGCCCTGGTAGATGGCCAGCATGGCGGTGCCGTGTTTTTCCAGACTGTCTGCTTCGGCGACGGTGAATTCACCACTGCGACGCAGGCCACGGGGAAAATGTTTGAAGTCGTTGAAACGCTTGTCTGATTCGAAGCTCATAGTGCTCTTGTTCTGGTTAGTTTGACCTTTGCGGGCAAGTATCATCAGGCTTTTACAGAGTGCAAAATCAATTTTTTCACTATATGGATAAAAATATCTTGTTGAACTTGTCGGCGTCGTGCCGACGGGAAACAGTTGGGGCCGTTTGATTAAAAAGTGAGAAAAATAACGGAGTTATGACGTATTTCGTCATGAGAATGTCACCGGAATACCCCTTTTTTTGCCAAGGAAAAGGGCGCACAGCGGCGCCCTTTGGGTGTCATTGTCAGCGCAGGCCGGCAGGGGCCAAACGGCTTGGGATCACTCGATCATCGCCGGCTGTGCCTGGGCATCGGCGCGCCACAGACGGTAGCGAACCTCGTACTCCTGGGGCACATAGATGACGAAGGGCAGCTTGGAGTTGTAGTTCACGAAGAAGCCCTGACCATAGATCTGGACGAAGCTCTCCTTCTGCTGACCCTCGGGGCAGGCCATCAGGGTGCTGATGGGGTCTGATACCTTGCCCAGGGTCAGGTAGTTGTACCCCCAGCCCTTGACGCTGTGCTGCTCCAGGTTGCCGGCGAAGCGGGGAACATTGCAGTCCACCTGCATCTTCTTGCCCACTTGCAGCTCGACCATCATGTCGGCCTCGTTCTCGACTTCCGGCAGACGGATCACGACACGTTCCTGGTTCACTTCGGCGGCCGGAAACATGCTGATATCAAATTTTTTCGGTTCGGCGGCGAAGGCATGGCCGCTCAGCAAGAAGGCGCCCAGCAGGCTAAAACGCAATACGGTTTTCATCTGTACCTCATGGGATTGGTCTATCGTCGCTAGACTAACCGCTCTGTGCCTTTCATACCAGCGCTCTGCCACGCAATTCCTGCCTGTTCGGCCACACAATGACGTGATCTGGTTATTTTCTGACGATGTGCCGAGCGGTCGTACCGATCCGGGGGGGAAACGGCTGGCAGAGCCTCTCTGCCAGCCGGGCACTCAGCGTACCAGCAGCACCTGCTTGGCCCAGGAACCGGGTGCGCGCATGCCGACGGCGCCACTGGTGATGTCCAGATAGGCGACGCCCCTGCTGGCGGGCACCGGGGTCGAGGACCAGAGGTAGACATAGCCGTCGTTCACCTCCTTCCCGTCCCCGGCCATGGCGTGGGGGAAGAGGGTTTCGTTGAGGGCGGGTTTGTAGCAGGCGGACTCCAGTATGCTGGTGAGCTCCTTGATGGTGGGCAGGCGCCAGTCGGTGTGGCCGCCAAAACCGTGGAGGGCATGGCTCGGTTCGGTGCGGATCCGCTCTGCGGTCAGCAGGGCCTGCTGCCAGTAGAGCCGGGTCGGCTCGCCGCTGCAGCTCCCATCTTGCCAGCGTTGGCCGAGCTGGCAGCGCATCCAGGTGAGGCCGGAGGCACGGTCGGTGACGGTGCCGTTGCCGCGATCCAGGAAGCGGGAGCTGGGACTGGTGCGGGGCAGGGTGTCGTCGCAGATGGCGATGGCCAGTGCCAGCGGGCTGCACAGGGTGAGCAGCAGGGTCAGAAGAGACTTGTTCATCGGGTTACCTCGGCCACCAGGCGCAGTTGCAGGACATTGACGTCATCAGGGTTTTGCACGGCAAAGGGGTAATCGGTGCCCGCATCCTCACCGAGGAACAGGGGACTGATGACCGCCAGGGGAACGCTCTCGAGGCGCCGGGACGGCGTCAGGGTTCGGGTCCAATAATTGCCGTCGAAGTAGCTGTTGGCGGTGCCGACGTCGGGGAAGTAACGCACATCCAGGGTGACCGGCTGGCCATCCTGGCGGGCGAGGGAGCCGTAGTGTTGCAGGCTGCCGAGCTCCTGGGCCGTGGGCAGGCGCCAGTGCCCTATGCCGCATAGCCGCTGCGCATTGAGCCACTGACGATACTGCTCGGTGGAGCAGATGGCCTCGCCGCTCGGGCAGGCTTCATCCAGTTCGGCTTGCAGGGGTTGATAGTCGTCGAGGGCCCAGGCGAAGACTTTGTGCAGATCCCGCGGACTGTCGGCATCTTCGAGCTTCTTCTCCCAGACGAGACCGGTATTGAGATCCTCCACGCACTCCCACTGGTCTGCATTGTCCGCCAGGGGTTGCCCCTTGCCGTCCAGCTTGCGATAGCGCAGGGGCGCCTGGTCCAGGCTCGCCTCCTGGCCCGGGTGATCGGCAGGCTCCTGGGTCAGCAGGTAATCCACCCCGTCCGTGTAGGTGGTGACGCCGCTGGCGGTCACCAGGGCCCTGGGTTGCTGCTGCGCCAGCACGCTGGCGAGCCGGGTCTGCTGGCTCAGCAGTTCTGGGCTGGCGGCGAAGTGGCGGGCGAGCTCGGGCAACAGGGTGACCAGCCCCTGCCAGATCTGGCGTTGGCGCTCTCCGGTGGCGAGGTCGGGCAGGGTGGCGACGTCAGCGCGCGCCGCCAGGGCCAGCTCGCCGAGGGCTCCATTGAACCCTTCCAGCTGCGCCAGGGCCGCGAGTCCCTGACCCGGTTGCAGGGGCGCCAGGGCGCGCAGCAGCTCGGTCAGGGCCTGGGCTGGTGGCAGCCCGTCCGCGACCCGGGTCTGCAACAGGGTGCTCAAGGGGGTGGGCGTCAGGGTCTGATCATCCAGGCGCGCCGCCGGGTGGGTCAGGGTCAGGGCGCCCGGATCCCGGGGGATGAACAGCAAGGGGCTGGTGAGCAGGCCGGGGGCGCTGGCGCTCAGCTGACGGGCGCCGGCCTCGCCACTGACCACTGGCTCGCCGGGCTCGCAACTGTCGTTCTGGTTCAGGTTGACGCACAGGGTGCCCGCCGCTGGCAGCTTGACCGTCAGACGGTAGTCGGGGGGCGTCAGGGGCGCCTCATCGGACTCGCCACCACCACAGGCGCTGAGCAGGGGGGCCAGCAGGCAGGCCAGCGGGGTCATTCTCATCTTTATTTCTTGTCCTTGGAGGGGCCTTGGCCCCTCTTTTTTGCTTTTATAGGGATGGATCAGGTGCGACGGCAGAGGCGGCGCCAGAGGGCCAGCGGCAGCAGCCAGAGCAGGTTGACAGTGCCGCCCCCGCTGCTGTCCGCGGTGTTGAAGTGGATGATGCCGTCATCCGGCGGGGCGACGGGCTCACCACACTGGGCGCCGATGCGTTGGCTGATGCTCCAGCCGTTGATGCGCCCCTGATTGCCCGGCTTGCTGTCCACCACTTCCAGGGTCCAGCGACCGGCCAGCGGCTCTCCCACCAGGGGAGTGAAGGGTTGCAGGGGCAGCAGCTCGGTGGGGAAGACCCCTTTGATCCGTGGCAACGGGCTGTAGCCCTTGTCCCAGATCTGGATGCGGGTGCCTGAGGGGGAGTTGAGCCAGATCTCCAGCTCATCGAGGGCCTGGTGCTGCAAGTCCAGGTTCAGTTGCAGGCGATCGCTCACCCTGGCGTCGCTTTTTTCCAGCACCAGGCTGGTTTCGCTGATGCCGCGCACCTCCTCGCTCTGGGCATCCTTGAGGGCCAGCGGCTGGCCGCTGGCCCGGCTGATGACGGGGGCGCCTATGGGCAGGGTGAGGGACTGCTGCCACTGACGCTCGGTCGGGCTGGTGCCGCTCATGGCGAGGCTTATCGGCAGGCTCACCTCGTCGCCACAGGTCAGCGGGCTGGTGGCCAGCAGCCGCAGGGTGGCGATGGTGCTGGCGCCGGCCGCCAGTGTGGTCGCTGACCAGGCCAGGGGATCGGCCTGCAAGCCGGCGGGCAGGGACAGGGTCAGGGCGTTGAGGGTCACCGGGGCGCTGCCGGGGTTGCTCAGGTTCAGCTGCACCGACTGGCGCTGATCCAGCACAAGGGCGCTGCCCTCGGCCAGCACGACGTTGACGGGGGCCTGCAACAGGCCGTGCTGGCGAAACGCCTGCTCCAGATGGCGGGCATAGGCGCGCGCCGGGTAGAGGCGGGTCGCCGTGTCCACTGTGATGCGGGCCAGCTGCGGCATGCGGATGGCGGGCCCCAAGCCGAAGTGAGACTCGATGATGAGGCGATCGAACTCGTCCCGGGCCGCGTCGCCGTGCTCGGCCACCGACGCCAGCAGGGCCTGGAACAGGGGAGTGCCCCAGAGCTGATCCCCGTTGCTGCCGTTGATGGTGCGGTGGGCCGGGTAGTGGTAGTCCGGGTGGTAGCGGGCCCGAACATCGTCCAGCTGGCGCGGGGTGCGGTCGGTGAAGCAGGCATCCCAGTTGAACACCATGGCGGGCTCGAACTGGCGGCCCGTCTCGCTGCGCTGGCGATGGCTGGCGGCCAGGAAGTCGCCGAAGCCCTCGCCGATGGCGCCCCAGTCCCCCTCCTCCCCGAGATCCGGCAGGATGTGGTGCTGCACGCCGTGGCCGAACTCGTGCCAGATCACCATGGGATCCTCGGCATCGGGCACGCCACTGCGACCCAGCTCCAGCCTGCGCTCGAACGGATCGTAGAGGGAGTTGTCCTGATAGCCTGCGTCGGTGTCGACGTCGAGGGCGCCGGGAATGAGGTCGGTGAAGCCGAGCGCCTTGAGGTGGCGCTGGGCCAAGTCCAGGTGGTAGTAGGCGTTGATGTCGGCAAAGCCCGGATCGTCCCGGGTCAGGCGAAAGGCCTGCTGGTTGTCTGCCCCGTAGGGGGCCGTGGTGGGCTCGATGGCATCCACTACCCTGGCGTGGGGGCCGCTCAGCACATAGTCCGTGCCCTGCAGGGTGACCGGCAGGGCCACCCGGTCCTGATAGGCGGCATCCGCCAGCACCAGGGCTTCGTGCCAGACCAGGCTGGCGTCTTGCAGCTGGGTGCGGGGATCGGGGTCGAACACCCGCGCCAGGACGCGCTGATCCCCCGCATCCGGGGGGCGCACTGCCTGGGTGCTGGCCTGATCGCCCCAGCGGCCGAGCTCGCGATCCCCCTCGCAACTGGCAAACAGCTGGACTCGGCTGGCCTTGGCATTGCCCGCCTTGTGCTCGCTCACCCGCAGGCGCAGGGCCGGTAACAGGGTGTCGCCGTCACGCCAGTACCAGGCTTCGACCTGTCCCAGCGGCGCTACCTGGCTGCCGTCGGCGCGCAGCTGGCCGAGCAGGGGATCCAGGCTGGTGCTGGCATCGCAGCCGGTTTCTGCGCTCTGCAGGGGGCGCAGATTGTGATAGAGGCGCCAGGGTCTGCCGGCACTGTCTATGCTGACGGCGGCCTGGGTGGTGGCTACCGGCAGGCCGTTCACCAGCATGCGGAAGCTGTAATGGTGGCCGAGCAGGCTGGCCCTGTCGTAGTCGGGGGCGAGCGTCACGCCCAGGCGCTGCTCGAGCCAGGCCTGGGGCGTGGTGGAGAGGGGTTGCTCGTCGACAAACTGCAGCTCGGCCGCCAGCAGGGGCTGGGCGAGCAGGGTCGCCGCCAGCCAGAGGGCCAGGGAGGAGGGTTTCATGGGTGACTCCAAAACAGAAAAGGTGAAGGCGGACATCAGTGACCGACCCCGGCCAGGGAGAGCAGGAAGGCATACTCCCGGGCCGCGTTCAGCTCGGCCGTGCGGGGATTGGCCAGGTGGCCCCCCTCGAGCTCGGTGTGCAGCAGATAGGGGCCCGTTCCTGTGCTGTGGGCTCGCAGGCGGGCCAGCCACTTGAGGGGCTCCCAGTAGGGGACCTGGCTGTCGTGCAGCCCGGCCGTCACATAGAGGGGCGGGTAGGGGGCCGGGTGCAGGTTGTCGTAGGGGCTCAGGCGGGCCATGGCCGCATGGTCGGCCGGGATGGCCGGGTTGCCCCATTCGGCGTACTCCTGGCGGGTGAGGGGCAGCTCGGGATCCGCCATGGTGCCCAGCAGGTCGACGAAGGGCACCTGCAGCACGGCCCCGGCGAAGCGGGTCGGCGCCTGATTGAGGGCCGCGGCCACCAGCAGGCCGCCGGCGCTGCCCCCCATGGCGAACAGCCGGGCGGGATCGATGGCGGGATCCCGGGCCAGGCTCTCTGCCACCGCCAGGAAGTCATCCACGCTCTGTTGCTTGCGCTGGCCGCGACCCTCCTTGTACCAGGCCTCCCCCAGCAGGCCGCCGCCGCGTACATGGGCGATGGCGTAGACGAAGCCGCGATCCAGCAGGCTCAGCACCCTGGGCTGGTAGTAGGGGCGCATGGGGGTGCCGTAGGCGCCATAGCCGTAGAGCAGCAGCGCCTTGGGGGCCTGAATGTCCTTGCGCCACACCAGGGAGACGGGCACCCGGGCCCCATCCTTGCCCACTACCCAGTGCCGCTCGCTTTGGTAGGGAGAGGAGGAGGCCGGCTGCCCCTGGCGCCAGCTGCCGGAGGCGAGATCCAGCCAGCGCTGGTGCGGCGCTTCGGCCATGCCCTGGCGGCGGATCAGGATCTGCTGGCTGGCGGGATCATGGGCCCCCTGGATCCAGGCCGTGCCGGCCCCGTCGGTGAGCGTCAGGCTGTGGGTCAGCTTGCCGCCGGCATCCAGCACATCGAGCCAGTCGTCCCCGGCCTTGCGGTATTGCAGCACGGTGTGGCGGGCAAACAGGCGCCACTTCTCGAGATCCTTTCCCTCGCCGGACCAGAGGGGTTGCCAGGGCCCGGTTGCGACCTGAGCCAGGCTGGGCGCCTGATAGAGGCCCATGGCCCCGTCCCGGTTGCTTTTTAGCAGCACCCGCTCTCCCTGGGTATCCAGGTAGTATTCGAGGCCGGGCTGGCGTGCCTTGATGAGCACGGCCTTGCCCTTATCCAGCAGGTACTGCTCAGAGCTGTCGTGGTTGTTGCTCTGCAAGATGAGGTGGCGGTTGTCCGTGGTGCGATAGAGGCTGAGCAGCCAGGCGGGATCGGCCTCCTGGTGCACCAGCGCCTCCTTGCCTGCCTGCCAGGCCCACAGTTGCCAGGGGCGCAGGGTGTGGCGCTCGTTGGCGACCGTATAGAGGGTCTTGCCATCCAGGCTCCAGAGCAGATCGCTGGCGCGGTGTGGCAAAGAGGCGAGCGTCTCGCCGCTCGCCAGATCCAGCAAGGTGATGCGGTAGTCCCTGTCCCCTCGGTGGTCTTCGGCCAGGGCAAGCAGGCGGCCATCCGGATGCAGGGCCCAGGCGGCAACCTCGTAGTAACCCTGAGCGGGCTGACGGGGGGCCAGCCGCTGGCGGGGGGCGGAGCCTGCGTCGCTGCGCTGCCACAGGCTGCCGTCCGCCTTCATGCGCCACTGGCTGCCGGCCTCGGTCAGCCACTCCTCTGGCAGGGGCTCGCCCCGCTCTCTGGCCTGCCACTCGGCTTGCAGCGTTTTCGCGAGCGGCTGCTGGCCGGCGAGCTGCTGTTCGGTCCAGCGGTTCTGCTCGCGCAGCAGCGCCAGCAGCTCGGGGGCGCGGCGACTGTCGTCACGCCAGCCGCCATAGGGATCGAGGCGGGCTATCTCCCCCTTCATCAGCAGTGGGTGCTCGGGGATAAGGGGCGCGGCCTCCTGGGTTGCCTCAGGAAGCGGGGCGGCAGGGGTCGGGGTGGCCAGCAGGCTGGCCAGTAGAAGCAGGCTGTGCATCAGATCCCCACGAAGGTGTAGCGCAGGCTGGCACTGACGGTGCGCCCGCTCTGGGTGAAGAGTCCGGCGTCGGTACCGGCTTCCAGCCCGGCCACATCCTGATAGCGGGTGTAGCGGGTGTCGAACAGGTTGTCGAGCTTGAAGTTGACCTTGAGGGCATCGGTGATCAGCCAGTCCGCCGTCATGGCGAGGCTGAACCAGCCCGCGCTGGTGAGGCAGGCATCCTGGCTCTTGGTCAGGCTGTTGCCGCAGCTGGGCACCCGGTTCATGGCGGCGGCGTAGTCCGCCTGCACCCCCAGGCTCCAATCATTGGTCTGGTAGCTCAGGCGGGTGTTGCCCTCGAGAGGGGTCAGGGTGCGCAGCGCCTCGCCCTGGCTGTCTTGCCCGTCGACCCAGCCGAGCTTGGTGGCCAGCTCCCACTCCTGGGTCAGCCAGTAGCTGGCGGCGAGTTCCGCGCCCCAGGTCTCGGCCTTGGCCACGTTGCGGTACTGGCGCAGTATGACGCCGTCACTCAGGCGCAGCCCCACCTCGCGCCAGTCGATGAAGTTGTAGTAGCGGTTGTAGAAGAGGGCGGGCTTGATGCTCCAGTTGTCCCCCTCGCCACTGAGTCCCCATTCGAAGCTGTGGCTGGTCTCCTCCTTCAGATCCGTGTTGGCGATGATCTGGAACGGCGGCAGGGCGAAGTAGTGGGGAATGTTGCCGTACACCTTGTCGTAGGAGGGCGCCCGGAAGCCGTTGGCATAGCTGAGCCAGCTGCGCCACTGCTCGTTGAAGCGGTAGCTGGTGGCCAGGCTCGGGGAGAGGTGCCAGCTGTGGTTCTCCCCCTGATTGCCATCTTGCGGGCGCAGCCACTGGTGATCCATGCGCAGGGTGGGGGTGAATTGCCACCGGCCCAGGGTCGCCACGTCGCCGAGCCAGATGCCGGCCCGGTCGGTGCGGGCACTGCTGAAGGGCTCGGACTGGCTGGGCTGGGGCACCCCCGCCTCCAGGCTCAGCTTCTCCACCGGTCGCTCGTGGCGGGTACGCTCCAGCTCGACGCCGTAGCTCAGCTGGTGGGCAAGGTCGCCGGTGACGAGATCCCGGCGCACGTCCAGCTCGCTGCCAACGCGCACTTCGGTGAAGGTGGCGAGCTCCCGCTCGCTGCGATAGCGCGGATAACCGCTCAGCAGGTCGTTTTGCAGCAGGCTGCGCTTGTTGGCGCTGTTTTTGGCGTGATTGCCGTAGAGGCTCCAGGTGAACTGATCCGCCAGCAGGCTGCCGAGATCCTTTGCCTCCCAGCCAAGTTTGCCCCCCTGGGTGCGCTGGCTGCCCTGCTCGCTGTATTGGCGCACCTGCCACTTGCCATCGGGCTGGGGCACTTCGCGCGGTCCCTGATCCCGCTTGGCATTGTCCTCGAAATAGTCGAGCTCGAGGCGCAGCAGGTGGCGATCGCTTAACGGGACGCGGGAGCTGGTGGAGGCGCTGAAACCGTCCAGATCCGCCGGGATGCGGCTCTCGTCATAGTTGGCGGTCTCGTGCCCCTGCCAGCCGGAGAGGCGCAGCAGGTGCTCGCTATCCAGCAGCCGGGCGGCGCCGGTGGCGCTCAGCTTCTGCTTGTCGCTGCCGCCGTCCTGCAACACCTTGCTGGCGAGATAGGCATCCTGCCCCTGCAGGTAATCTTCCGGCTGCTTGGTGCTGATGACGATGGTGCCGCCGATGGCGTCCGAGCCATGGAGGGAGGAGCCGGCGCCCTTGGCGACCTCGATCTGCTTGACGTCATCGAGATCGAAGCTGAAGCGGCCCACCTTGTCGTTGAGGTCGTCGGCGCCGAAGCCGTCGCTGACCCGCACCCCATCCTTGATGATGAGCACCCGGTTGCCGCCCATGCCGCGGATGATGATGTTCTGCGGTCGGCCGGCGGAGCCGGTCACCGAGACGCCGGGCTCGTTCTTGAACAGGTCGGTGAGCTCGGTGGCGACCTGGCGATCCAGATTTTCTTCGGTGATGACGGTGATGGAGCCGGAGACATCGGACAGCTTCTGCTCGACGCGTTGTCCCTTGACCATGATGGTCTCATGGGCCTGGGGGAGGGGGGCGGGCGAGCCGGTCTGGCCCGGCTCGCTGGCGGCCAGGGCTGTCCCGGACAGCAGCATGGGCCAGTAATAAACGGGTGGTTTCATAAATGATAATAGTTATTGTTTCAGCCTGAAGGGCGCGGATTATTGCAGATGAATCCTTTCGCATCAACGATTGATAATCATTATCATTTCAGTTTTATGATCTTGATCGGATTGGTTTTTCTTGAGAGAAGAGTCACTCGCCGAGGGGAATACGTTTTCGTATGACTCTGTCTGGGAGATAAGGGGGAGGAGCGCCACCGGGAACCCGTGGCAATAAAAAGCCCGCCGAGAGGGCGGGCTGATGGGACTGGTCGGCCGAGCTAGGGGGCGCGATAGAAGCGGTTGAGCTCGTTCATCACCTGGATCATGGCCCCCATGTCCGGGGTGGCGTGCTGGATGTGGCGATAGCTGTCCCAGTCGCGCAGCTCGAAGTCACCCTGGCGGTTGAACTCTGTGATGGTCTTGCCCTGATAGATGGCAAAATCCTGCTGGTTGCCCGCCAGCAGCCAGTTGCGCTGGCCCGGCTCGAACAGGGTGCGACCGCTGCTGTAGTCCCGTTCAGGGTTGCGCACCCCCAGCATATTGGGCATCAGGGTCGGCACCAGATCCATGTGGCTGGTCCCTTCCGCTATGGTGGCGGCGGCCTTGCCGGGCCAGGCCAGCACCAGGGGCACCTGCACCTGGTAGCGGGAGTAGTTGGTGCCCGAGCCCCAGCTGTTGCGCTCAGTGTCGTTGAACTCCTGGCCGTGGTTGGCGGTGACGACCACTATGGTCTCATCGCCGAGGCCCTGCTGTTGCAGCTGGTTCAGCATCTGCTCGATCTGCTGGTCGGCATAGAAGACGGCGTTCTTGTAGCGGTTCTCCAGCTTCTGGCGGTTCTCCGGGCGATAGGCGGTGGCCGGGTTGAACCGGGTCAGTTCGGGCTGGAAGGGGCCCTTGACGCCGGCAGGCACCTGATAATCCCCCGGGCCCGACAGATAGACCAGGGAGAACCAGGGCCTGTCGCTCGGGCGCTGGGCCAGCCACTGCTGCCAGTCTGCCACCAGTTTGCCGTCATCTTGCTGCCGTGACACGAACACCTGTTTGCGCAGCCCGGCGAGTATGCTCTGGCGGTACTTCTCGGCCTCATCAAGGGAGCCAAACAGGCCGAATTCGTAATCCTGACGCAGCATCTCGTCCAGCAGCACAGGTGGGGTCTTGTCCAGGCGAATGTCGTTGTAGTAGTGGCCGGGCAGCCCATAGAAGAGGCTGAACATGCCCATCACATCGTCGTTGCCGCCGCTCAGGTGATGGCGGAAATTGAGGTGCTGATCCGCATAACGTTGCAGATTGGGCATGTTGATGTTGTTGAGCATGTCATAGCGCAGGGAGTCCACCACCACGATCAGCAGATTCTGATGGGTGGTGGGGGCGCTGACGCTCAGGGGGCGCAGCGGGTAGCGCAAGCGGCTGTCACCATCGCCGTCCTGGGATTCGGCCTTCTTCTCGTACTGATCCAGATCCAGCCAGCCATGCTTGGCCAGGAAGCTCTTGGCCGTCATGGGGTAGGAGAGGGGGAAGTTCGCCTTCTGCATGGTGATGGGCTGATACAGGGTGGCGTCGGCCCAGCTGTTGACCACATGGGTGAGGATGAAGCAGGCGAGCAGGGCCAGCCCCACATGGTTGCCGTACTGACGGCGTTTGCGCTTGTTGATCTTGCGCCACACATAGGCCGACAGCAGCAGTTGCAGCAGGAAGATAGTGGGCACGGCGACGAAGATGATGCTCCAGATAGAGCCCTCTTCGGTCTGTGCCTGTTCCAGCAGCAGTTGCCACACCTGGCCGTTCAAGTGGAACTTGAACAGCCGGAACACCTGGGTGTCGATGAGCAGCAGCACCAGGGCCAGGGTGGCCACCACGGCGGAGACGAAGCGCAGCAGCTTCTCCCTGGGCAGCACGAAGCTCAAGGGGAAGATGGTCAGCAGATAGGTGACGAAACTCAGGAAGGAGAAGTGACCAATCCAGCTGATGATGAGGTAGACGACCCCGAGGGTGGTCGATGGCCAGCCGATGGCGCCCAGATAACGGGTGGCGATCAGCATGGCCAGTATGATGTTGAAGAAGGAGAACCAATGCCCCCAGGTGATCAGGCGAGAAACGTTATCACGATAGGGGTTGCCGGTTTCGACCATAGTGATCCATCTACTTGAAAAACATCAAAGAATGCGAAGAAACTCAATGGGCATCGTGGCGATGATCCACCGAGGCGGTGAGCGCCTGGATGAACTTTTCGGTGATTGCCTGACGCTGGGCCGGGGCCATGCCATTGATGATGTTGGTGGTCAGGTTGCCGAGCACCATCAGACTGAGATCCACCGGCGCCTTGTGCTTTTCCAGGGCGGTGATCAGGTCGTTCATCAGGGCGTCAAATTGCGCGTTATTGTACTTTGATACGATGGGCATAATCTTGGGTTCATCTCGGTTCAAAGCGCCTTATAATACTTCACCCTTTCGGCTAACACTATGGCTTTGTGACATGAGTCTCGATATCGACAAGATCATTCTTCACTCCCTGCGCCAGGCGGGCGATGGTCAACCCCACGCCGACACCCGCAGCCAGACGCTGGTCCCCGACGAGGCGGTGCAGGGGCTGATGGCAGAGCTGCATCGCATCTACAACGGCAAGGGTGGCAAGGGGTTCGGTTTCTTTGCCGATCCAGAGGCGGCCGTTGCCGAGCTGGCGGACGGTGAGGAGGCGCCCAAGCAACCCTCACCCGCCTTTCGCATCGCCCTCGAGCAACTGCTCGGCGAGCAGATGGAGTTCGTTCCATTCTCGGTCAACATGACCCAGCTGCTGGTGAAGAATCTGGTGGAGCATGCCCTCGACGAGCAAGGGGTATTGCTGTTTGCCAAATACAACTACGTCGGGGTCGATTACCTGATGATTGCCCTGCTGGAGGGCAAGGAGAGCGTGACCGTGAGCGAGGCGCTCGAGCTCAGCCATATTCAATATCTCGACATCGGCAAGCTTAATCTGGTGGCCCGCATCGATTTGACCGAATGGCAAACCCAGCCCGACTCTCGCCGTTATATCACCTTCAGCAAGGGGCGGGTCGGACGCAAGCTCGGAGATTTCTTCCTCGATGTATTGGGGGCCCGGGAAGGCATGGATGCCAAGCTGCAAAATAAAGGCCTGCTGCAGGCGGTGGACGATTATTGCGACAGCCAGCAGCTGGAGGCGGCCGAGCGCAATGATTACAAGAAGCAGGTCTTCAAATATTGCAGCGAGCAGGCCAGCGCCGGCGAGGAGATAGAAATTCGCGAATTGTCCGCCGAATTACCGGGGGACAATGATCTCGATTTCTACAGCTTCATCGGCAAGGAGTATGAACTGGAGGATCGCTTCCCGGCGGACCGCTCCACCCTGCGTGGCCTCACCAAGTTTGTCGGCTCCGGCGGCGGCCTGACCCTGAGCTTCGAGCAGAAGCTATTGAACAGCCGGGTCTTCTACGATCCCCAGACCGATACCCTGACCATCAGGGGGGTGCCGCCCAACCTCAAGGATCAGCTCACCCGCTCCTCGTAATGTGATCCGCCCCTGATTTTTGCCAAAAAGGCACCCGGCTTGGCCCGGGTGCCTTTTTATTTTGCCTGGGGAGACGGCAAGAAACCGGGTAGGTGCTTTAGTTAGCAAATTAAACAGGGAAGTAGCGTTGAAAGGGTTTTCATCCCAATGAAAACCCTTTCAATTATGTAATTTTGTTTCAGTAAGGTAACTGGTTTACCTTATTGGTAAGCGAATATGGCCATAAAATGCGGTAACTACCTGAAACAAGAAAATGTTTTCAGAACTTTTTGGAAAGAAATACGTAATTGCATTTCAAAAATGCGAGTTGCGTCATGTGAGGCAATTGAGCTTTGGGATAATATTAATTCCGCACACAATGCTCTTGCAGCACGGTACAACAACAAGGACAAGGCTCATGAAAAAGACATTACTCTCTTCTCTGATCGGTTTGGCTACCCTGGGTGTGGCTTGCTCTGCTACCGCAGCCATCGATGAAGGCCAGCTGACCATCTGGATCAACGGCGACAAGGGCTATAACGGCCTGGCCGAAGTAGGCAAGAAATTTGAAGCCGAGACCGGCATCAAGGTGACCGTGGCTCACCCGGACCAGGTCGAAGTGAAATTCCAGCAAGCGGCCGCCACCGGCAACGGTCCGGACATCTTCTTCTGGGCCCATGACCGTTACGGTGAGTGGGTCAAGTCCGGCCTGCTGGTGCCCGTCACCCCCAATGCCGACGAGAAGGCCAAATTCGAACAGTTCGCCTGGGATGCCATGTCCGTCGATGGCAAGACCTACGGTTACCCGGTTGCCGTCGAAGCCGTGAGCCTGATCTACAACAAAGACCTGCTGCCCGAGCCGCCCAAGACCTTCGAAGAGATCGCCAAGATCGACGAAGCCCTGAAGAAAGACGGCAAGCGCGCCATCATGTGGGCCTATGACACCCCCTATTTCAGCTATCCGCTGGTGGCTGCCAACGGCGGCTACGCCTTCAAGAAGACCGCCACCGGTTATGACGTGAAAGACACTGGCGTCAACAACGCGGGTGCCAAGGCGGGCGTGGGCTACATCGCCGACATGATCAAGTCCGGTCACCTGGAGAAGGGCATCGACTACGGCGTCATGGATGCCAAGTTCAACAAGGGTGAAGTGGCCATGATGATCAACGGCCCCTGGGCCTGGAGCAACCTGGACAAGAGCGGCATCAAGTATGGCGTCGCCCCGCTGCCGACCCTGAATGGCAAGCCGGCCAAGGCCTTCGTCGGCGTGCTGGGTGCCACCATCAACGCCGCCAGCCCGAACAAGGATCTGGCCATCGAATTCCTGGAAAACTACCTGCTGACCGACAAGGGTCTGGGTGCGGTGAATGCGGACAAGCCCCTGGGCGCCGTGGCACTCAAGTCCTTCCAGAAGACCCTGGAATCCGATGCCAACATCAAGGCGACCATGATGAACGCGCAAAATGGCGAACCGATGCCGTCCGTGCCCGAGATGAGCCGTTTCTGGTCTTCCTTTGAAACAGCCCTCAAGAACGTCACCTCAGGTCGTCAGGGCGTTGATGAAGCCCTGGATACCGCTGCCAAGCGTATCGTTCAGTAAGCATGTACCAGGGAGGCCCTCGGGCCTCCCCTCTCTCCTCCCCTTGGCGTAATAAGGTTGAATGGCATGGAAGTAGTACCTTCTTCTATAGAATCCAATGCCGGTCCCGATAACAAGCACACCTGGCTTAAGTGGACCATGGCGGCGCTGATTGCCGTGCTCAACGGCTATGCGGCCGTGATGATGTATGCCAGCGGCGAATGGGTGTTTGCCCTGCTCGATCTGCTGGTGGTCTCCGTTGGCCTCTATGTATTCATGAACAAGAAGACCTATGCCCATCGCTACATCTTTCCCGGTGTGGCAGGCATGGTGGTCTTCATCATCTTCCCGCTGGCCTACACCATAGGCATAGCGTTTACCAACTATTCAGGCGCGAACCTGCTCTCGGTCGAGCAGGCGCGTAATTACCATCTCAAGAAGAGCTACAAGGTCGCCGGCGGCGAGTTTGATTTCACCCTGCTCAAGGGGGAGAACAACCAGTATCAACTGCTGCTCACCCAGGATGGTCGCAGCTTCGTCAGCCCCTCCCTGGCGCTGATGGACAACCAGAATCGCATCCAGGCCGAGCGTCAGGCGAATGTGATCGATACCGATCAGCAGGTCACCCTGGTGCCCCTCGAGGGAGAGCCGGCCTTCCAGCCTGCCCCCATTCGCGAGATCATCGCCCACCGCACCCACCTCTCCGAGCTGGATCTGGTGCTGCCCGAGGGGGGCGTCCAGCTCACCATGAGCAGCCTGCGCAAGTTTGCGGCGCAAAAACCGCTCTACACCCAGCTGACGGACGGTGTGGTGCTGAAATCCGGGGTGATGATCAAGGAGAGCAACCTGCTGCGGGACAACCAGCGCAACGAGCTGATGATGCCCAATCCCGAGACCGGTTTTTACCAGTACATCGACGAGCAGGGTCAGTTTGTCGGCAAGAGCGTGGCTCCGGGCTTCGTGGTGGCCGTCGGTTGGAAGAACTTCACCCGCATCCTCACCGATCCGGGTATCCAGGGGCCCTTCTTCCAGATCTTCGTCTGGACCGTCGTCTTCTCCACCTGTTCCGTGCTGTTTACCCTGGCCATCGGCATGGTCGTCGCCTGCCTGGTACAGTGGGAGCAGCTCAGGGGGCGGGGCTTCTACCGGGTCATGCTGATCCTGCCCTACGCCATCCCGGCCTTTATCTCCATCCTGGTGTTCAAGGGCCTGTTCAACCAGAACTTCGGTGAGATCAACCTCTTCCTGGAAGCGGCGTTCGGCATCAAGCCGGACTGGTACACCAACCCCTTCCTGGCCAAGGTGATGATCCTCATCGTCAACACCTGGCTCGGCTACCCCTACATGATGATCCTCTGCATGGGGCTGCTCAAGGCCATCCCGGACGATCTCTATGAGGCGTCCGCCATGGACGGCGCCGGCCCGGTCCAGAACTTCTTCAAGATCACGGTGCCGCTGCTGATGAAGCCGCTCACACCGCTGTTGATTGCATCCTTTGCCTTCAACTTCAACAACTTCGTGCTTATCCAGTTGTTGACCAACGGGGCGCCGGACATCATAGGGGCCAGTACCCCGGCCGGGACCACGGATCTGCTGGTGAGCTACACCTACCGGATCGCGTTCCAGGGTTCAGGTGGCCAGGACTACGGTCTGGCCAGCGCCATCGCCACCGCCATCTTCCTGATTGTCGGGGCCCTGGCACTGCTCAACCTCAAGCTTTCCAAAGCTGATCAACTGTAAGGGGCGGTCAATGGCTATCGTACAACCCAAGTCTGTCAAATACCGGGTGTGGGCCACCCACCTGGTGATGTGGTGCTTCCTGGCGTTGATCATCTTCCCGTTGATCATGGTTATCGCCATCTCGTTTCGTAACGGCAACTTCTCGGTGGGGGAGATCATCCCCACCAATCCGACCCTGGATCACTGGAAGCTGGCGCTCGGCATGACCATCACCAACGCCGATGGCAGCGTCACGCCGCCACCGTTCCCGGTGCTGACCTGGCTGTGGAACTCCATCAAGGTGGCCGGGGTCACGGCGCTGATGATAGTGGTACTCTCCACCACCTGTGCCTACGCCTTCGCTCGCCTGCGCTTTCGTGGCAAGCAAACCATCCTGAAAGGCATGCTGATCTTCCAGATGTTCCCGGCCGTGCTGGCCCTGGTGGCCATCTATGCGCTGTTCAACAAGATAGGGGAGTACATTCCCTGGCTTGGCCTCAACACCCACGGTGGCCTGATCCTGGCCTACATGGGGGGCATAGCGCTGCACGTGTGGACCATCAAGGGCTACTTCGAGACCATCGACTCTTCCCTGGAAGAGGCGGCGGCCATCGATGGCGCCACCCCGTGGCAGGCATTCAGGTTGATCCTGCTGCCCCTGTCGGTGCCCATCCTGGCGGTGGTCTTCATCCTCTCCTTCATCGGCGCCATCACAGAGGTGCCCATGGCCTCCATCCTGCTGCAGGATGTGGACAATCTGACCCTGGCGGTCGGGGCCCAGCAATACCTCTATCCCCAGAACTACCTGTGGGGTGACTTTGCCGCGGCCGCCGTGCTGTCCGGTCTGCCCATCACCCTGGTGTTCCTGCTGGCTCAGCGCTGGCTGGTCGGCGGTCTGACCGCTGGCGGTGTGAAAGGTTAAATGGCGTCAAAGGTTAAGGTTTATGGCCGGGGGAGCCGACTCCCCCCGCCGTCACGATTTGCAAAGATTCAAGAGCGGAGCTCGTCATGGCTGAAGTAGTACTCAACAACGTTCGCAAGAATTACGATCCGGCGGTTCACAAGGACACGCTGCGCAACATCAACCTCTCCATCAAGGAAGGGGAGTTCATCGTCTTCGTCGGCCCGTCCGGCTGTGGCAAGTCCACCCTGCTGCGGATGATCGCGGGTCTGGAAGACATCACCAGCGGCGAGCTGACCATAGGCGGCCGCTACATGAACGACGTGCCGCCGGTGGAGCGCAACGTCGGCATGGTGTTCCAGTCCTACGCCCTCTATCCCCACATGAACATCTACGAGAACATGGCCTTTGGTCTCAAGCTCAAGAAGATGGGCAAAGACGACATCCACAAGCGGGTGATGCGCGCCGCCGAGATCCTCGGCCTCGAGCCCCTGCTCGAGCGCAAGCCCAAGGCCCTCTCCGGCGGCCAGCGCCAGCGGGTGGCCATCGGCCGCAGCATAGTCCAGCAGCCCCAGGTGTTCCTGTTCGATGAACCCCTGTCCAACCTGGACGCCGCCCTGCGGGTCAAGATGCGCATTGAGATCGCCAAGCTGCACAAGGAGCTCAACTCCACCATCATCTACGTGACCCACGATCAGATAGAGGCGATGACCCTGGCGGACAAGATAGTGGTGCTGAGCCCCCTCAAGGGAGAGGCGACCAGCAACCTGGAGCAGTTTGGCGCCCCGCTCGACCTCTACCACAACCCGGACAACAAGTTCGTGGCCGGTTTCATCGGCTCCCCCAAGATGAACTTCCTCTCCGGCGAGCTGGCGGAGATAGGTGAGCAGGAGTGCCTGATCACCCTGGCGTCCGGAGATCGGGTACGCGCCCGGGTCGATGCCCGGCGCGGCGCGGTCGGCGACAAGGTGGAGCTGGGGGTGCGCCCCGAACATCTGGTGACCCTGGATCATCCCCATGCCCACAGCAAGGTGACGGGTCAGGTGCAGGTGGCCGAACACCTGGGGGCCGAATCCTTCGTCTACATGGAGGTCGAGGGCCAGGACTTCACCGTCAAGGCCAATGCGGATATCGATGTGGAGGCGGGTCAAGCATACAGCGTCGGCATCCCGGCCGAGGCCTGCTACCTGTTCGATGCCAAGGAGCAGGCATTCCCCCGTACCGCCAAGTACATTCGCGGCTGATCACGCCGTGCCTTGTTGATTGTCATTCAATGCCTTTTGCCGGCCCCCTGGGCCGGCTTTTTATTGGCGGCGAGGCCAGGGAGAGGGGGTCGCCAGGGCCCTGCGCCAGTGATGGCCCTGGCTAGGCTTTGCCCTTGCCCGCGCCGCCCTTGCCGCTGGCGACTCTCGTCTTGCGCTCCCCGCTCTGCCTGCCTTGGGACTCAGGGTCCTGGCTGGCCTTTCTGCTGCGCAGGCGCCTGGCGACATCCGGCACCAGGGTCTGCATGGCGAGGGCGGGGCGCTCATAGCCCTGGTTGTCGATGGGGGGCAGGGTGACGGGGGCGTACTCGATGGCCTGATAGGGGATCTGGCCGAGCAGATGGCTGATGCAGTTGATGCGGGCGCTGCGCTTGTCGTCGGCCTCGACCACGAACCAGGGGCTGTCCGTGGTATCCGTGTAGATGAACATGTCGTCCTTGGCCCGGGAGTATTCGGCCCAGCGCGAGCGGGACTCCAGATCCATGGGGCTGAACTTCCAGCGTTTGATGGGGGTGTTGATCCGGTCGAGGAAGCGCTTCTCCTGCTCTTCATCCGATACCGAGAACCAGTACTTGAGCAGGGTGATGCCGGCGCGGGTCAGCATGCGCTCGAACTCGGGACAGGCCCGCAGAAACTCGCGATACTCGTCATCGCTGCAAAATCCCATGACCCGCTCGACCCCGGCCCGGTTGTACCAGGAGCGATCGAACAGCACCATCTCGCCGGCGGCGGGCAGGTGGGCGGCGTAGCGCTGGAAGTACCACTGGGTGCGCTCCCGGTCCGAGGGGGCGGGCAGGGCGGTGACCCTGACCACCCGCGGGTTGAGGGGCTCGGTGATCGCCTTGATGACGCCCCCCTTGCCGGCGGCATCCCGCCCCTCGAACAGCACCACCACCTTGAGCCCCTCCTGCTTGACCCACTCCTGCAACTTGACCAGTTCGGCCTGCAGGGGCAGCAGCGCCTCCTCGTAGGCCTGCTTGCCCAGCCTGTGTCCCTTGTCCTTGCTCATGTGTCTCTCCTCGTTGACCTCTTGCCAGCTTGCCCCACTCGGCCACCCTGTGCCAGGGCCATATGGTAAACTTGGCTCCACATCAGGGGCGCGGCGCCATGACGGTGGCCACGCCAGATCCGCTTGTTCGAGGACATCATGAGACAGTTTGTGGAAATTGACGCCAGCCCGCTCGCCTATCTGGATGAGGGACGAGGACCGGCCATCCTGTTTGGCCATGGTTATCTGATGGATGCCGAGGTGTGGCGTCCCCAGCTGGAGGCGCTCAAGGGGCGCTATCGCTGCATCGTGCCGGAGCTGTGGGGGCATGGCCAGTCTGGCCCCCTGCCCGCCGCCAATGGCAACCTGACCGACCTGGCCGGCCAGATGCTGGCGCTGATGGACAGGCTGGGCATAGAGGAGTTCGTGCTGGTGGGCCAGGGGCTGGGGGGCTGCTGGGGCGTCGAGTTGGCGAAGCTGGCGCCGGCGCGGCTGCGGGGCCTGGTGCTGCTCAACTGCTTCGTCGGCTGGGAGCCTCAGGTGAGCGGGACCCGCTACCAGGGCTGGTTCGATGAGATGGCCGCGGCGCGGCGAGTGCCGAGCGCCATCGCCGCCGAATGGACCGGCCGCTATCTGGCCCATCAACCGGCCCCCCTGTTGCAGCAGGCCATGATGACGCGGCTCGACCAGTGGCCGGTGGATCGCATCGACTCCCTGGTGCGACTGGGGCGTCACTGGGTGGGGCGAGAGGATCGCATCGAATGGCTGCAGTATCTCTCCCAGCCGAGCCTGATCATCATGGGGTGCGAGGACGGGATGCACCCGGTGCTGGAGGGCTATCTGATGGCCGAGGAGCTGGGTTGCCCCCTCAGGGAGATCCCCGGGGCCGGTCATCTGGCGAGCCTGGAGCGGCCGGAGGCGGTCACGGCGGCGCTCGAGGCCTTCCTCGCCGTGCTGTGAACAGGCGTTAACCTGGCCCGACACGACAACAGGCCCGCATCATGCGGGCCTGTTGTCGTTGCCAAGCGCCGGCTGGTGCGGGCTTACCAGATATAGCCCAGCCCGACCCCGGCATAGAGCTCGCCGCCATGTTGCACCAGGGGGCTGTCGGCCACGTCGTCATCATAGCGTTCGTAGTTGATGCCAAAGCCGCCGATCCAGTTGGGGCTGAAACGGTAACTGCCGATGATGGAGGCCATGGGGGAGAGGGTGGTCCCTGTGTTCCACTGCTCCCGATCCGGCGCCACCTCATCGTCCGAGACACCGCCGAAATAGTAGTTGGCCAGATTGTGACTGCGCAGCATCAGGCCGGCCCCCGGCATGAGCAGCAGCCTGCCGCGCACTATGGGGAAGTTGGCCCAGGCCATCACCTCCTGGCCCTTGCTGTTGCCCGTGACATCGCTGGTGGCTCTCAAGGTCAGCAGGGCATAGGGGGTGACGAGATCGGCACCGAATCCGGCCTCCAGCTGGCCTTTGCGTTTGTGGATGCCATCGAAGAAGGGGTCATCATCCGGATCCAGGTTGCCAAAGCGCACGCGGCCGAAGCCATAGGTGGACAGATCGCCGTCCCGGGAGAGGTAATAGCGGGCCCTGTCCCCCAGATACATCAGGTTGTCACCAAAATAGAGGGCCCCCGGGATGGGCAGCAAGGTGTCATCCTGGTGCTGATAGCGCGCCTGGCCGGCGATGAAGGCGCCGCCCAGCACCAGTCCCTTTGGGATGGGGCTGGCCGGGCTGTCGCTGGCGAAGACGCTGAGGGCCCCCAGGTCGATATCGGCCAGTGCGGGGGTGGCCAGCAGCAGGGCCAACAGGCTGACAAGGGAGGTGGGGCGCCGCGTGCGGACAGAGGGCATGGAGAAATTCCTTGTGATCCATGGACAAGGGGGGCTCGGTCAGACCGAGCCCGGGTGGATGCTGCCAGTGAAGCCTGTTTTGGCGATCCCTTCAAGTCCAGGCACCAGGGCGCCATCGTCAGGGAATGGGCACAGACCCCAGGATCTCAGCCCGCAGGCTGGATCTCTTCGTCCCGCTTGGGCCAGGCATTGATCACCGCCTTGACCAGGGTGGCCAGGGGAATGGCGAAGAAGACGCCCCAAAAGCCCCACAGGCCGCCAAACACCAACACGGCGATGATGATCACCACGGGGTGCAGGTTGACCGCCTCCGAGAAGAGCAGGGGCACCAGCAGGTTGCCGTCGAGGGCCTGGATCACCAGGTAGGCGACCATCAGCCAGGCAAACTCGGGGGTGAGTCCCCACTGGAACAGGGCCACCATGGCCACCGGCACCGTCACCACGGCCGCGCCTATGTAGGGGATGAGCACCGAGAGGCCGACCGCCACCGCCAGCAGGGCGGAGTAACGCAGCCCCATCAGGGCGAAGGGGAGATAGGTGGCGATGCCGACGATGAGGATCTCGATCACCTTGCCCCGGATATAGTTGATGATCTGATCGTTCATCTCCACCCAGACCCTGTTGACCAGGGTGCGGTTGCGGGGCAGGAAGCGGCGCAGCCCCCCCAGCAGCACGCCCTTGTCCTTGAGCATGAAAAAGACCATCAGCGGCACCAGGATCAGGTAGATGAGCAGGGCGACCAGGTTGATGAGGGAGCTCAGGGAGGCGGTCACCAGCTTCTCGCCACCGCTCAGGATGCGCTGGCGTATGTTGTCGATCAGCGTCTCCACCAGGCTGATGTCGATGAGCTCTGGGTACTTCTCTGGCAGGGTGCGCACCGCGTCCTGGGCATGGGCCAGCATGGCGGGGGACTCCTTGGCCAGATTGATCCCCTGACTGAACAGGGTCGGCACCAGGCCGAGCAGGGCCAGCACGGCGAGCACCAGAAACAGCAGCAGCACCAGGGCGGTGGCCGGGGTGCGGCCCAGGCCCAGTCGCTGCAAGCGGCTCACCGGCCACTCCAGCAGATAGGCCATCACCACGGCCACCAGCAGGGGCGCCAGGATGTCGCCAAACAGCCAGAGGGTCGCAAAGCAGAACAGCAGCAGCAGGAACAGGGTGACGGCGTTGGGATCGGAGAATCGGGTCTGATACCAGCGCTTCAGGACTTCAAACATGGGTACTCCTCAACAACAGGGTGGCTCCCCGACCGTCAATTGCAGCTGCAAGTGCGCAGGGGTCTGCCGACACAGCACCACGGTATGGCCCTGGCGCGTCAGATAGGCCGGAATGTCCCGTCGCGAGCCGGGATCGGCTAGGCTGATGGCCAGGATTTGGCCCGGTCTGGCCTGACGCAGCCAGAGTTTGACCATGATGAGCGGCTCGGGACAGCGATAGGGGGTCAGATCCAGATGCTCCATAACGGCTCCAGCGGGTGAGACGCCGTTATTATGGCCGCGATGGGGGCCTGAAACAACGCTTGTGGGGCGCCGGGGGCGAGGGTATCCTGCCGAAGACCCTATTTGGAGATAGCGATAACGTGGCACGTTTTTCCCCCCTGACGGCAAGCATTCCCCTGTTGTTCTCCCTGATGAGCGCCAGCTTCACCGCCCAGGGCAACAACCAGCTGCCCGACATCGGCACCGCCGGCGTCGCGGCCCTGCCCATCGAGCAGGAGGTGCGCTACGGCAATGCCTTCATGCGTTTCGCCCGCGCCGGTCTGCCCGTTATCGACGACCCCGTGCTCAACCAGTACATTGACGACCTGGGTCAGCGACTGCTCACCAACGCCGACGGGGTGCGCTTCCCGTTCACCTTCTTCCTGGTCAACGATCCCAGCATCAACGCGGCGGCCTTCCTCGGCGGCCGGGTCAAGATACACACTGGTCTGTTCCTCTACGCCGACAGCGAGAGCGAACTTGCCTCCGTGCTGGCCCATGAAATCACCCACGTGACCCAGCGCCACATCGCCCGCTATCTCGAGTCCCAGGCGAGCAGCACCGCCATGACCCTGGCCGGTCTGGTGGGCTCCATCGCCCTGGCGGTGATCAACCCCACCGCCGGCATCGCCGCCCTGCAGACCACCCTTGGCCTCTCCATGCAGTCGGCCATCAACTACACCCGGGACAACGAGTACGAGGCGGACCGCATCGGCATGAAGACGCTGTATGACGCCGGTTTCGACCCCAGCGGCATGGCGACCTTCTTCCAGAAGCTGGCGGCGGAGTACCGCTATGCCAGCAAGCCCCCCGAGATGCTGCTGACCCACCCCCTGCCGGAGACCCGTATCGCCGAGGCCCGCGCCCGGGCCGCCAGCTATGGCACGCGCAACCTGGCCCCCAGCCTGGACTTCTGGTTCGCCAAGGTGCGGATCCAGACCCGCTTCGGCACTGAGCGCCAGGCCGCCCTGCTCACCTTCTTCGAGCAGCGCATCGCCAAGGGGGATTACCCGCAAAAGGATGCCGCCCTCTATGGCAAGGCCCTGGTGCTGCTCCAGCTCAAGCGCATCGATGAGGCCGATCTCATCATCAAGGAGCTGGCCAGCCGCCACCCCGAGGATCTCTTCATCCTGGATGGCCAGACTGACATCGATCTCGCCAAGGGGCGCGGCAGCCAGGCCATCGCCCGCCTCGAGCAGTTCAGGCGCCGGATGCCCGACAACGAGGTGGTGGTCATCAACCTGGGCAACGCCTACCTGGAGAGCGGCAATGCCGCCAAGGCCATCGCCATCCTGGACCCCTACGCCCGGGAGCATGAGGAGAGCAGCCTGACCTGGGGCCTGCTGGCGGATGCCTATCGCAAGGCGGGCCGGCTGGAGGAGCTGCACATGGCGCGGGCCGAGACCCTCTCCCTGCGGGGGGACTACCAGGCCGCCATCGACGAGCTGATCGTGGCCCGCGGCAATACCAGCAACAAGCTGAGCCTGGCACGCATCGAGGCGAGGATCACCGAGCTGGAACGGGAAAAGAAGGCCCTGGAGAGCCTCAAGCGGTAAGGGGCTGGCCGTGGGAAAGGGCGCAGTGGGTGACCACTGCGCCCTTTTTGTTGTCTGAGCGCTCCCTCATGGCCGAGGAAGCATCAGGGCCGCGAGCCGCGCCTCATCGAGCTCCCCCACCAGGGTCTGCACCAGCTTGCCATCGCCATCGAGCAGGTAGCTGGTGGGCAGCTGGCCCGGGCGCGGGAAGGGCAGGGGGGCGCCGCCATCATTGCGCTGCATGATGGGCACCCGGATGTCGTGGCGGCGGGCGAGCTCGCCGAGCTCGGCCGGGGTCATGGCATCGAAGCTCAGGGCCAGCACCTGCACCCGCCCCTCGGCGTGCAGGGCGTTGAGCAGGGGCATCTCCCGCAGGCAGGGGGCGCACCACTGGGCGAAGTAGTTGACCAGGAGCGGCTTGCCCGCAAACTGGCTCAGGCTGACCGCCTCGCCCCTGGCATTGCTCAGCTCGGCCGGGGGGCGGCAGGCGGCCAGCAGACAGACCAGGGCCAGCATCCAGATGGTTCTCGGCATCCTTCCCTCCTCGTGTGCGGTTGACGTCGTGACGGACCCGCGCCCGTGAGGGGGCTGTCCTGGCACAAGTTGATAACGGTCCGGTTTCATTTCATCAATGGGAGACGGCCCCCCGGCTTTGCCATACAATAGCGCCGTTTCTTTCCCTCTCATGCGATAAATCAGGGAGTTATCATGAGCGAGACCCAAATTTACCACAATCCACGTTGCTCCAAGAGCCGTGAGACCCTGGCCCTGCTCGAGCTGCACGGCATCCAGCCCGAGGTGGTGCTCTATCTGGAGCAGGCCCCGAGCGAGGCGACCATCCGCACCCTGCTGACCCAGCTGGGCTTTGCCGATCCCCGCCAGCTGATGCGCACCAAGGAAGATCTCTACAAGGAGTTGGGGCTGGGGGAGGCGAGCGGCGATGCACTCATTCGCGCCATGCACCAGCATCCCAAGCTCATCGAGCGTCCCATCGTCATCTGCAAGGGGCAGGCCCGCATCGGTCGTCCCCCCGAGCAGGTGCTGGAGATCCTCAAGTGACCACCTTTGCCGCCCGTCTGCTGACCCTGGTCGGCTTCCTCGGCCTGCTGGCCTGGGTCATCATCTGGCACGTCTGGCTCTCTCCCCACCCGGATCTCAACCCCTGGCTGCTGCCGGTGATCTGGACCGTGCCCCTGTTGTTCCCCCTCAAGGGCATACTCCAGGGCAACCCCTACACCCACGCCTGGGGCAACTTCGTGCTGATGCCCTACTTCCTCCATGCCCTGACGCTCATCACCACGGATGAAGGGGAGCGCTGGCTGGCGGTGGTGGAGCTGGTGTTCACCATCCTCGCCTTCGTCGGCACCATCTATTATGCCCGCCTGCGGGGCCGCGAGCTGGGCCTGAGCATTCGCAAGAAGAAAGAGCAGGCCTGAGTCAGCCCCTTAAGCCAAACGCATAAAAAAGGCCCCATAAGGGGCCTTTTTACCATCCGACAGGATCAGAGCGTGTTCTTGTAGATCTTGCCGTCTTTCATGATCACCTTGAAGTTGTTGGCCGGATCGGCCACCAGGGCGAGCTCCTTGAGCGGGTCGCCATTGACCAGCAACAGGTCGGCCAGCGCCCCCGCTTCCACCACTCCCAGCTTGCCCGGGTAGGGGCTGCGCAGACCCGAGAGGGCCAGCAGTTCGGCGTTGTCATGGGTCGCCATCTTCAGTACCTCGGCCGGGGTGTACCAGGTGCCCATCTTGGCCAGCATGGTGCCCTGATCGGCGGCTGCCTGGGCGCTGAACAGGGCATCGGTACCAAAGGCGGTCTTGATGCCGTACTTCTTGGCCATGGCATAGGCGTGGTCCGTGCCCTTGTACATCTCAAGCTGCTTCAGACGGTTGGCCGAGCCCTCCGGGAAGGGGGACTTGCGATCGTCGGTGAAGGGCTGCAGGCTCCACCAGACCTTCTTCTCGGCCATCAGCTTGGCGGTGTCCTCGTCGAGCATCTGACCGTGGTCGATGCACTTGACGCCGGCCTCGATGGCCTGGCGCACCGCCTTCGGGGTATAGGCGTGCACGGTCACATAGGTGCCCCAGTTGTCGGCGGCCTCCACGGCGGCGCGGATCTCCGGCACCGAGTACTGGGCCACGTCGATGGGATCATAGTTGGAGGCGACGCCACCACCTGCCATCACCTTGATCTGGGAGGCGCCCAGCGCCAGCTGCTCCCGGGCACGCTGACGCACCGCATCCGGGCTGTCGGCGACCATGGCCGCATTGGCCTTCTCGCTGAAGGAGTACAGCCCCGCCAGGGCCGGCAGCTCGTTGGGCAGGCGGAAGTCACCATGGCCACCTGACTGGGAGATCATGGCGCCGGCCGGCCAGATGCGCGGGCCATTGGTCAGGCCCATGTCGATCCCTTTCTTGAGGCCGTACACGGGACCGCCAAGGTCACGGGCGCTGGTGAAGCCGCGCAGCAGCATGTCGTTGGCGGCCTTGGTCGCCGCCACCGTGGTGAAGGTGATGTCATTGGTCAGCACGGCGATTTGTGGCAGGGTGGCGAACATCAGGTGGGTATGGGCGTCGATGAGACCCGGCATCAGGGTCTTGCCCTGGCCGTCGATGCGCAGCACCTCCCCTTCTACCTTGATGTCGCCCTGACTGATCTTGCTGATCAGGTTGCCTTCCACCAGCACCGAGGAGGGGGCGCTGAGGGTACTCCCCTTGCCATCGAAGATGCGAACGTTTTCAAACAAAATGGCGGACTTGGTCGGCTCGGCGGCATGAGCCGAACCACCCGCCAGCAGGGCGCCGCACAGGGCGCTACAGAGCAATCGCAATGACATGAAGAGATCTCCTTGGGTCTTGAGGGAAGGGATTCTAGTCTAGCCCCGCGCTATCGGCCTGAATCCAGACTGAACGAAACAGCAGTTTCCTCTTTTTTTGGGTTCCAGAACAGCCTCCATTCTGCGGGCACCCCTCTCACCCCTCCGGGTTGTCGGGCGTTTCCGCTTCACAAGTCACCCAAACGAGCCCCATGGCTGGTGCGCCGTCATCGGCCCTGTGACAACCGGTCTGGAGGGGTCGCCCTGGCGGCGATCATGGTCGCCAGGTGGCGCGATAGTGGGCGAGCTGGCGCGCGCTGTGGCCCATCAGTTGGGGATAGAAGCGCAGGAAACCCTGCTCGCTGGCGTGCCAGGCCTCCTCGTCCAGGGTGGCGAGGGCCTGACCCAGGGGGAGTGGGCGGCGCAGGCGGCGGCCGATGCCATCGAGGGCCAGATCCAGCCCCTCCCGCTGTCGGTAGGAGGCGATCCAGTCCTGCTCCGCCATCCGCTTGAGGGGCAGCGGCAGTCCATCCGGCAAGGCATGGTGATCCGCCAGCAGCTGCGCATAGCTGGTATGCAGGAAGCGGGGCAGGGGATCCGGGCAAAATTGCGGCCAGTGGCCACAGAGCCAGTGGTCGTAGAGCATGTCCACCAGGATGCCGCCAAAGCGGCGCCAGGGGAGCGCGAAGCGGGCGACCGCCGCCCTGTGCTCCGGGTGGGCGTCGGTGAAAGCGTCTATCTTGCGGTGCAGCCAGATCCCCTCATCGAAATGGGCCGCAAGGCCAGTGGGCAAGGGGCCCTTGATAAAATCCCCCAGCAGATTGCCGGTGAGGGAACTTCGGGTATGGGCCGCCAGATGGAGGTGTGCCAGAAAATTCATGGGGAAGCGGGAGGGACCTTGGCTGGGGTGACTGCTGGTGAGCCTAGCGGATCTGGCGCCCCTTGCCTATGACGGCGGACGGAGCGGGGCCGGGCACAGGGCCCGGCCCGGTGGGGACGGCTCAGATGGCCAGGAAGGCGAGGATCAGGATGGGGCCCAGCAGGCTCAGGATAAAGCCGGAGACGATGGCGATGGGCACCATGGTGATGCCCCCGGCGCGCTGGATCACCGGCAGGGTGAAGTCCAGGGCGGTGGCGCCGCCGTATCCCACCGCCGCCGAGGGGTGGTGGCGCATCAGCATGGGAATGATGAGGATGGCGATGAGTTCACGGCCCAGATCGTTGAGGAAGGCCGCCGAGCCCAGCACTGGCCCCAGCTTGTCGGCCACCAGGATGCCGGAGAGCGAATACCAGCCGAAGCTGGAGCTCATGGCCAGCCCGTGGGCAAAGGGCATGCCCAACAGCTGTGAGGCCAGCAGACTGCCAAACCAGCTGGTGAGGATGACCACGGCCGCTATCTTCATGCCCCAGGGGTTGAGCAGGATCTGGCGCAGGCGCATGCCGGAGTTGCGCATCTGGATGCCGATGAGCAGCAGCAGCAACATCAGCGCCCACTCGCTCCACTTGTCGATGGGCAGGGTGCGCAAGTCCACCAGCAGCCCCAGCAGCACGCCGCCGAGCACCACGAAGCAGAGCTGGAGAGACTCCCACAAGAGGTGCAGCTTGCTCAGCATCTTGCCGTCGCTCGCCTCATGGGTGGGCGGACTACGCCTGTCTAGCCACCAGAGCGCCAGCAGGTTGCAGGCGGTGATGGCGGCGAGCATCACCCCGGCCACCTTGAAGATCACCGCCAGGTTACTGCCGAGGTTCTCCACGTAGGCGAGCCCCAGCCCCATCAGGAACAGGATGAGATAGACCATCTTGCCCAGCGACTGATTGACCAGCTTGATGAGCCGCTGACTGGAGAGGGGAACAAGATAGCCGATGGCCAAGGGTAACAGGATCAGCAACACATTCAGCAACATTGGGGCCTCGGTCACAAAACTGGGAAAAACGGCACCTTATCACGACTTGTTGCATCTGTGTCACATATCCGTGTATTTGAATGCCCCAGACGGGGCTTTTTTATCACATTGTTATGTTTTTTCGATGACTGACGAAATGGACTGGCTGCGTGAAACGGGGGATCATCACCAGTAAAATCAATTCCATCCTCATATAATTGTGCGATGGCTTCACCAGAGGAGGATGAATAAAGTCGTTTTGGGTGACATCTGGTGTGGATAGTGGAATATTCTTGCCAGTAGGGCGTTGCAGGTATAAAAGTGCGGTATCCGAGAACCGACTGAAAATGGATTTTATGCAGACAAAGTGCTGAAAAATACCGATGAGGCCAATAAAAATACAGATAAAACACCAAATACCTCGGTTCTGTATTGTTTTTTGACTACCTGAATGATATTTTCGCTGAAGGTTGCCATCGGTTAACGTTTTGTTAAATGGACGATGGTGGGATCACGCCGTAGCGGCGTCTAGGGACAGACAAGGTTGTAATGGATGAGCGACGTTGCCGCACTGGAAGTTCGTGAACTGCACAAGTATTTTGGCACCCACGAAGTGCTCAAGGGCATCGATATGACGGCCCACAAGGGGGATGTGATCTCCCTGATCGGCTCCTCGGGTTCGGGGAAGTCGACCTTTCTACGCTGTATCAATCTGCTGGAAACCCCCTCTTCCGGCACGGTTTCCCTCCATGGCGAACTGATCCGCATGAAAAGCAATCGGGCCGGTGAGCGCCTGCCTGAGGACATGCGTCAGGTGGAGCGGATCCGCAGCCGTCTGGCCATGGTGTTCCAGAGCTTCAACCTCTGGTCGCACATGACCATCATGCAGAACATCATCGAGGTGCCCATCCAGGTGCTCAAGGTACCCCGTGCCGAGGCCATCGCCAAGGCGGAGCTGCTGCTCAACCGTGTGGGTCTGTGGGAGCGGCGCGACTACTACCCCGGTCATCTGTCCGGCGGCCAGCAGCAGCGGGCGGCCATTGCCCGGGCGCTGGCGGTGGATCCCGAGGTGATGCTGTTCGATGAACCCACCTCGGCGCTCGATCCCGAACTGGTGGGGGAGGTGCTTGGCCTGATGCGCGAGCTGGCCGAGGAGGGGCGCACCATGCTGGTGGTCACCCACGAGATGTCGTTTGCCCGTGACGTCTCCAACAAGGTCATGTTCCTGCATCAGGGGCGGGTGGAGGAGGAGGGCAATCCCAAGGAGATCTTCGCCCATCCCAAGTCGGAGCGATTCAAGCAATTCATCTCTTCCATCTATTGATGGACGGGCTGTATTTTCAACAATCTGCGTTTTCAATGATCGACGTGTTTATCAAGGAGAGATACATGAACAAGCTGATGCTGGCGACTGCCGTGATGACGGCCCTGTGTTCCGGTAGCCTGATGGCCAAGGAGTGGAAAGAGGTGCGGATCGGGGTGGAAGGTGCCTATCCTCCCTTCTCCTGGACCGAACCGAGCGGCGAGGTGAAAGGCTTCGACATCGACATCGCCAACGCCCTGTGCGAAGAGATGAAGGTGAAGTGCACCCTGGTCAAGCAGGACTGGGACGGCATCATTCCGGCGCTGTTGTCGCGCAAGTATGACGCCATCATCGCCACCATGGACATCACCGAAGAGCGCAAGAAGAAGGTGGACTTCACCCAGAAGTACCAGCACATTCCGGCCCGCTTCGCCGCCAAGAAAGGCACTGACGTGCAGCTCGACAAGGCCTTCATGGATGGCAAGACCATTGCCGTGCAGCGCGCCACCTCCATGGACACCTACATCACCGACAACTTCCCCAACGCCACCATCAAGCGCTACGGCACCGCAGACGAAGCCTATCTCGATCTGAAATCCGGCCGGGTTGACTACGTGATGGCCGACTCCGCCGCCATCAGCGATGGCCTGCTGAAGAAAGAGGGTGGCGATGCCTACGAGTTCGTCGGCCCGAAACTGACCGATCCCAAGTGGTTTGGCGAGGGTGCCGGCATCGCGGTACGCAAGGCAGACAAGGATCTGAAAGAGAAATTCAATGCCGCCATCCTGGCCCTGCGCGCCAACGGCAAGTACAAGGAAATCAACGACAAGTACTTTGATTTCGACGTGTACGGCGAGTAACCCCGAGGCGCGCTACCCCGGGTAGCCGCCGAAGGGATTGCGGCGAATCATCACGACAGGTTGACCCTCGTCTGTAGTCACCGGGCCCGTTGTCTCTCGCAAGGGAGCGATGGGCCCGCTTAGTTGCAATGGAGCTGCATGTGTTTGGTTTGAAAGGATATTGGGACGGGCGATCCCGCTCAATGCGTTGCAATGGAGCCGCATATGTTTGATTTGAAAGGATACGAAACCTCCCTGCTGGAGGGGGCCTGGGTCACCCTGGAGGTGGCATTGGCCTCTCTGCTGCTGGCGCTGCTGCTGGGCATTCTGGGTGCGCTGGCCAAGCTTTCCCCCTACAAGTGGGCGCGCGGCATCGCGACCGCCTACACCACCGTCATTCGCGGCATCCCGGATCTGGTGCTGATGATGCTGCTGTTCTTCGGCGGCCAGGTGCTGATCAACGGGATCTGCAGCTGGGTCAACGAGGCCTACAACAACTACCTGCTGGAGAGCAACCCGAGCCAGGAGTGGGTCTCCCTGCTGCCGGATTACATCGACATCAGCCCGTTTGCGGCCGGGGTCGCCACCATCGGCTTCATCTTCGGCGCCTACATGACCGAGACCTTCCGCGGCGCCATCCTGGCGGTGGACAAAGGGGAGCTCGAGGCGGCGCGCGCCTTTGGCATGCGGGCGACCCAGGTGTTTGTGCGGATCCTCTTCCCCCAGATGATGCGCCACGCCCTGCCGGGGTTTGGCAACAACTGGCTGGTACTGCTGAAAACCACGGCGCTGGTCTCCATCATCGGGCTCGATGACATGGTGCGCAAGGCGTCGCTGGCGGCGGGCTCGACCCAGCAGCCCTTCACCTTCTACATGGCGGTGGCGCTGATCTTCCTGATCTTCACCGCAGTCTCCACCTCGGCGCTTAAGTGGGCCGAGCGTCACTACGCCATCAAGACGAGGTAAGCCATGTCGTATTCAATGCAGTCGTTCGTTTACTGTGATCGTCGCGGTGTCAGTGACGAGCGTATCTACATCACGATCAAGATGAGGTAAGCCATGGATTTCTCGATCATTCTCACGGAGTGGCCCACCTATTGGGAGGGTTTCTACACCACCATCTGGCTGGTGGCTGTATCCCTCATGCTCGGCCTCATGCTGGCGGTGCCCATGGGCATTCTGCGCAACAGCCGCAACTGGCTGATCAAGGGGCCGATCTGGGCCTATATCTATTTCTTCCGCGGCACTCCGCTGCTGGTGCAGCTGTTCATCATCTACTACGGCGCCGCCCAGTGGGAGTGGCTGAAAAACGGCCCCGCCTGGGCGCTCTTCTCCGAGGCCTGGTTCTGCGCCCTGCTGGCGTTTACCCTCAACACCGGTGCCTACACCGCCGAGATAGTGCGCGGCGCCGTGCTGAACATGCCAAAGGGACAGATCGAGGCGGCCAATGCGTTTGGCATGAGCCGCTGGCAGACCCTCACCCGCATCATCCTGCCCAACTCGTTTCGCCGTGCGCTGCCCGCCTACAGCAACGAGGTGATCTTCATGCTGCAGGGCTCGGCGGTGGCGGGCATCATCACCATCGTCGACCTGACCGGTGCGGCGCGGATCATCAACTCCCGCTACTACAGCCCGTTCGAGGCGTTCCTGACCGCCGGCCTGCTCTACATGCTGCTCACCTTCGCCATCGTCTGGCTGTTCAAGAAGTGGGAGGCCCGCTGGCACGCGCACCTGCGTCCCCGCAGCGTCTGACCTGATACAAAAACCAGAGACAAAAAAGCCCGCAGTTGCGGGCTTTTTCTTGCTCGGCATGAGCTAGAGCATGGTCACCGGAGTGAGCATCTCCTCGGTCAGGAGGCAAAATGCACTCAGGATGGCCAAGGCCCCGACAACGCCGGAAGGTGTTGCCGCGCGTTGACTCTTCTGGGCAGAGAGGGCCTGCACATTGTGCTGCTGGATCTTCTCCACCACGGCCATGGCACCCATGTCCAGATGACGGTAGAAGCTGGCATTGAGCTGGGTCAGATGCAGCAATGACTGGCGCATCCGTTCGAAGGTCTTTTTGCAAACCGGATCTTGTTTGTGCCAAAACCCCTCAAGGGAGCCTCTTGTCGTCAGACCTGGCAGATCATAGAGGGCCCGCCCCATGCAGAAGGTCGGCACATGGTGCAACAGGGCGGAGAGGCCTACCGTGCTGTTGATGGTGATAACCCCTTTGAGCAGTGGATAGAGGGTGGGCAGTGGCAGCTCATAGCCATAGAACACCCGCCCTTCCAGCCCGAGCAGTGTCACCAACCGGTTGATCTGGGATTGATAACTGACATAGCCCCGATCCATGGGGTGGTGCTTGAACAGCAACACATCCTCGCGGCGGGCGTGCTCGGCGAAGGAGTTCATCACCTGGGCAACCATCTCTTCCACCCCGCTCAAATCCGAATGCTCCCGGATCTGAAAGTCTTCGGTGACCTGCAGCGGCACGAAGAAGATATGCCCCTTGTGCCGGGGCAGGGCCTTGAGCAGGGAGTGGTCGCTCCATCTGTGTTTCCACTTCACCAGGCCCCCAGCCACCCAGCCCCTGGCCTCCTGATAGAGACTCCAAGGCCTGTGATTGACGAAATGGGGGTAGCGCCAGCGCAACAGGTTCTTGTTGATGTGGTAGCGGCTGGCATACCAGGCCCGGCGGGCGAAGGTCTTGCCCACCTTCAGCGGCGCCTCATAAGGCGCTGGCCATGTCATCTCGACCAGCGAATCACGCTTGGCATAGAGCGGGCTGAAGGCATTGACGCCCCCTTGTTCCAGGGTCACGAAGTCGGGACGCAGATAGCCCTCCTCCATGGCCCAGACACGGATTTTTTTCAGCTTGCAGATACGGATGGCCTGCTGATGGTAGTAACGGCAATCACCGTAACAGATGAGACTGTCGATGCCATGGCGCTTGATGAAGCGGCGAAAGAAGGTGTTCCAGGTATCCGGCTTGCCGGTGAAGCGTTCGCTATGGCCCACGCAGCGCCAGCACTCATCCCCCCCGTTGAAATGGATCTTGTAGACCTCGTGGCCGGCGTCGGAAAGCGCCTGGCTGAGGGTCTGAAAGAAGGGGCCCAGCGGTCCTTGCAGCAGCAAAATCTTCATGTACGACTTATCTCATCAACTGGGGAAGGGAGGGGCGTTGCAGCAGGGTCTGCACCAGATAACTCAGCTTGACTTGCCAGCGTTGCCAGCGGCTCGACTTGCGGGTAGATGATTGGCCTTGTGCGGCCAGTTGGCGGATCAACTGCTCCGGACTTATCCAGAGTCCGCTCTGCCAATCGATATAGAGCGGATAGGCTACCAGGGTCAGATAGACCAGTGCCGCCAGGGGGAGCGAGCGCTGGCGCCTGGCCGGGGGATGGGCATCCGTGGTCAGCCCCCAGCCGCTGTAGAAGGGCTGGCCCCAGGTCGTCACCTTGACCCCTTGCACCAGCGCCTCGAAGCCGCTCAGGGAAGTCATGGTGTGCAGCTCGTCCACGTGGGGATAGAGGCTGGTCAGGCCGATATCCAGCACCTGGCTGTCCACGCACTCCGCCAGGCAGGCCGTAGAAATGGCCCCGGCCCGATTGCCCGCCACCACATCCGGGTGGGGTTTGTAGAGGATGTGGGCCTCTGGCTTGGCGGCGCGCACCGCCCACAGCAACTGCTCGTTGCTGCGAATGGTCGGGCTGCCGGTCAGGATGGAGGCATCCCCATCCACCTGACCCACCACCAGCACCAGGGGACGGCCATCGGCGGGGGGCGTGAAGTGCGCCGGGGCGCCGACATTGTATTTGCTCACCTTGTTTTCGCGCAGCAGGGTGAGCAGTTGCTCACCCCGGTCGAGCTGTGACCGGGTCAGCTCCTGGTAATTGAGCAACTGCTCGAGCCCGCTGGGGCTGCGGCTGTCGAAATAGATCCCGACCGGATCCAGCGACAGGGAAGAGGGGCGACACAGGTTGGAGCCAAGCCCCTTGGAGCGGATAAAGCCATCTTCCACCCGAATGGCCGAGGTGAGCTCGGGGTAACGACTGCCCCACACCAGCACCTGCTCGTCACCGGTCAGCCGTTTTGGCGGCTTGCGCACAAAGCAGAGTTCCTCGGCCAGGGGCCGGCAGAAGGCCTGCATAAAGGCGCGCTTCCACAAGGAGAACCCCACCAGATAGAGCCTGCGCCAGCGGGGAGCGGCCTTCTGCTGACGGGCGATGATGGCGATCACCTCTTCCACCTCGCAGCGTTGGCCAAGCACGGGATCCAGATAGCGGGGATAGCAGATCAGCGCCGCCGCCACCAGTTGGGCCAGTGACACCTGAACGTTGCGGCGTTCACACGGTTTGTTGTCCTGGGTCAGGCCCCAACCCGCATAAAACGGCATGCCGAAGCAATACACCGATTTGCCGAGCAGCAGCGCCTCGAAGCCAAGCTGGGATGACACCGTGTAAACGGCGTCCACCAGGTTGAGCAGGGCATGGGGATGACAATGGTCGGCAACGATCTCTACATCCCTCAGTTTCAATCTGGCCAGCACGCCACTCTTCTTGCCAAAGCGGGTATCCGGGTGGGTGCGAAGCATTAGGCGGGCATCGGGGTGATTGCGCCGTGCCGCCTCCACCATGGCGATAAAGTCCGCCTCGCTGGCCAGGGCGCCGGGAATGGAGAGATCCCCGGCCACCTGATCCACCAGTAAGACTCTGGGCCTGCCATCTTGCAGCAGGCGCTGGGCCAGCGCCACAGGCAGCCCGGCGACATCCTTCGCCGTCAGGCTGGTCGCCGAACAAGAAGAGAGAGAGGTGGGTCGCCCGGCATAGCAGTTGTATTTGGTGACCCCAAGGCGCACCAGTTCATGGACAAGCCGCTCGGCTCGCGCCAGCATGGCGGCGTCACAGGGGGTGGCGATCAACTGTTCAAGCTGGCTGGGCTGGCGGGCATCGTAATAGATACCGATCGGATCGGCGATAAGGGACACCGCCTTGCCGCCCTTGGCCGGATGGCCGATATAGCCGATAAAGCCATCTTCCAGCTGCCAATAAGGCAGACCCAATTCCTGTGCCTGCTGCTTAATCTGACGGGTATTGGCTTTTTGGCCCCAGCCAGCGAACAGATCGTCGGCCATCAATTGTGACTGTGATGTATAACGAGCAACCGCCTGACCAAGCAGAGGTGCAATCTGATGCTTGCGGGCATAAACCCCTTTAGTGCTGACCCAAATCGTCATTATGCCGACACAACCTCAGACTCGAAATGACGCTGGATACGGGCCAGATCTTCCTGCGTATCAACCCCGTGTGGTGGCGCCTGCTCAACACGGGCAACGGCGATCTTGATGCCATGCCAGAGTGCACGCAATTGCTCCAGGGATTCCAACTGCTCCAAAGGGGAGGCGGGGAGATGGCTGAGGCCTGTCAGGGTACTGACCCGATAGGCGTACAGGCCAATATGCCGTAACCAGTGCGGCGCTATGGCCGCAGCGTTATTACTGGATTTCCCACTAGCCTGTAATTGCGCGAATGTGTCACGATCCCACGGAATGGGTGCTCGGGAAAAATAGAGCGCTTGGCCCACTATATTCGTCACGACTTTGACGCACTGCGGGGCCATGACCTGCTCGAAATCCACGATGGGGCAAGCCAGGGTGGCGATACCGCTTTCCTGATCCGCAGCCAGCGTATCGGCTGCCAGTTGGATAAGATGGGCGGGGAGCAGCGGTTCATCGCCTTGCACATTGACCACAATTTCATCGTCAGCCCATCCTAGCCGAGCAGCGACTTCGGCCAATCTGTCTGTGCCGCAACTGTGATTGATATCGGTCATCACCACATTGGCGCCAAAAGCTACAGCAACCTCATAGATACGCTGGTCATCGGTCGCAACCCAGATATCAGCAGCACAAATGCCAGTTTCCAATGCGCGTTGCCAAACATGCCACACCATGGGGCGGCCGCTGATAAGAGCGAGTGGCTTTCCTGGCAGGCGGCTTGAGCCATATCGGGCCGGGATTACAATTTTGTACGACATATAAAATCCATAAACTCAGAGCGGGCAGAGACGAAAAAGGAGCCCCCGTAGTTGCCCCTTTTTATACGAAAGAGAAAAGATGTCTGCGCCGAAACACTTAGATCAGAGAATCTTCCAGAAAACGGTGAGCACGGGTGACCTGATCAATCTCTGCCAACACGGTCAACATCTCCTCCATCACTGAAAGAGGCAGCATATTGGGGCCATCACTCAACGCCTTGGCTGGCTCCGGGTGAGTTTCCATAAAGAGGCCATCCACACCAACCGCAACAGCCGCCCGAGCCAACACAGGAACAAATTCCCGCTGGCCACCACTGGTGGCACCTTGGCCACCCGGTTGTTGCACCGAGTGGGTCGCATCAAACACCACTTTACAGCCGGTGCGGCGCATGATGGGCAGGCCGCGCATATCGGAGATCAGAGTGTTATAGCCAAATGAAGTGCCACGATCGCACAACCAGATATCCTGGTTGCCCACTTCATGACACTTCTTGACGACCTGCTCCATATCCCAGGGCGCCTGGAATTGCCCTTTCTTGATATTGACCGGCTTGCCACAACGAGCAACACGCTGAATAAAGTTGGTCTGGCGAACCAGAAACGCCGGGGTCTGCAATACATCGACCACGGACGCCACCTCTTCAACCGGGGTGTCTTCATGAACGTCGGTGAGTACCCGCAAACCATAGGTCTCTTTGACTTTCTGCAGTATTTGCAGACCACGTTCCATACCCGGGCCACGGAAGCTACCGGTAGAGCTGCGATTGGCTTTATCGAAGCTGGATTTGAAAATATATTCCATACCTAGATTATCGGTAATTTCTTTAATTCGACCGGCAACATCTATAACCAGTTGCTCGGATTCAATAACACAGGGACCTGCGATTAAAAACATAGTGCGTCACACCAATAAATATAATTGTAAGTTTCAATGAAAAGCATAATCTTTTTTAAAGTATGGTGTATTTAAAAACATCCATCCTATTAGTAAGATACGTTTATGCCAGTGAGCATATCAATGCACAAAGTGTTTATATAAGCGAACCGCATTTAACAACATAGCTTTTTGCCGGTCTTGTCGATCAGAATGTAAAGGCAGCATCGATAAAAACAGCAACACTACCAGTGGCATTACATCCTTGATCGTCACACTATCCAAAAATGGTATGCTCATAAAGCCTTCTTGGACCATCGACAATCGTGAATCAATTTCAAAATGTATGACTTCATAGCCATCAGCATCGATATCAAACGTGTATCGACCGGCTATGATAAAATCATACAAACCAATGACTGAGTGCGTTAGTTTTGCCAAGTCATATTTCTGATCGCCGTAAATAGAGAAATCACCGTTAACATTGATTCCACGAGGATCGACCACCTTCAGGCGTTCGGAACGTGAATCAAACAGAATGTTGCTAAAGCAAATGTCCCCGTGCATAACTGCCGGGATCACGGGCATTGCCAGCACGCGCTTTATACAATCATCAGCAATCTGTTCTACCGATAATGGTTTTTCATCCAGATATGTAATTTCTGCGTTGGTAGAGAACCCTGTTTCCTTAGCATACTGTTCTAGCCTGGAAATAGTCTTATCCCGATACAGAGAATAAGTATCATGGGAGATGTTACTCATTTCCATACAGGTCAACTGACAAACTTCTCTGGCATCCGAGAAGAACTTATTCAGCAAGGAAAACTTCTGCATCCAATAAGAAACAGGATTTCTGCCATGGACAAACAGTTCATTCAATGGCAGATACGGTAGATATTCCAACGCATAAAAACGTCCGCCTTCGGGTAGTACACCAGCATCCAGCAAGTGAGGGGTATATTTTTTGATCGCCAAAGGTACTGATTTGAACCAGCGCTCTTCGGCTTCTATTTTTTCCGCAGGTGTGCCGGTTTTATAAAGAACACCTTCACTGACCCTTAATGAATTAAATGACCGTTGCGTAGTAATTCTTGAGCGCGAAGAGAAATAGGTATTGACATGCCCAAGATCAAACCAATCTTGGCAATTTGCCAATGTCAGCGGTAGGACAGTACCATAATGACGCACTGCTTTTACAAAATGCCCCCGGCTCAAGGCCAGAGCACGCAAGAATTCACGCTGTGAAGAAAAAGAAAAATAGCCAGACCAGACCAGATCGTCTGACGCTTCTTCCGATCCCGGCGATTCCACTTCCCATTCATAGTCACCGCGCGAACGTCCAACCGAAACGACATCCAGTTGATCGGGCAGATCCAATATGAGTGTATCGCCGTGCAAGAGTCGTACAGCTTCCTCTCCGTCAGATGCGATATTAAGGATATAGGTCAATGCCTCTGCGAGAGTGAACCCGTCCGGCACGGCAATTGCCTCGATATCAAGCATTTGCAATAGATTACGATCATCTAATGTCAGTTCGTAACTTGCAGGCAGCGACACCACGATACGTGAACCAGAAAATTTGCGCAGGGTAGCCACCTGATGCTGCACCAACTTTTGGTTGCCCAATGGTAAGAGGCAGGGGGGGATGGTACCCAGCTCAGTTCGGAACTCGGGTACGACATAGGCGGCAGAGTTGATGACGATCATTGATGGGCTCCGAGCAATATCTTTATTTCCTCGGCAGACATGGCAACAAATTCCTGTGGTCTGATGGCGCGATCATCGACATAAAAACCTTCGGTGCCGCACCACGGCTTGCCCGTGTAAATTTCGTCATAAGGAACCTGATGCTTTGTCAGCCACCCGATGATCACAGGCAGCGTATTGGCATTGATTTTCCCGATATTACCAGCATAAGTTCTCATATTTCGGCTGGTGCTGATCACTATCTCGAAGCCCAATGCCTTGAACTCGCGCATCCGCTCAATAACATCAAGTTTTGGTACCGAATTTGCGTAATCACCATTCACGGTGGAGCAAATGGTTTCATCAAGATCCATTATAATTCGTTTCATTATACAGCCTTCTTTAGTAGCGTCTGATACTCATCAGGCGTTCCACAAAAATCGATCTGTTCCATGCCAATGACCGCGTATTTAACCACGCCACCAGTGCTGATTAATTGATTGTAAAGCGGGGCAATATAGAATTCCCCTTTTACCTGTTCATTCAGTGCCAGGGCTTGTTCAAAAATTTGTCTAAATTGCAGTTGACTTTTAAAGTAATACAAACCATCGCTGCAAAGATCAGAAATACGATCTTTTTCAGTGGTGCGAACCACCGAAAAATCACCCCCTGGCTCGACAAAAGACCAGTGTTCACCATCCCCCTTGAAGACTTCCAGATAACCATCGCACGCATCGAGGAAACCAGGTTTTTGGTAGTCATAGCGGATGGTATCGATATTGAAGATGGTCACCGGGAAGTCACTCGCGTATTCGCGCAAGGCGAGATAAGCGGTCTCGGCTTGCCCTCGCGTATCGTGTTCCAGTTCAACCGTATCGTATCGGGAGATCCCCAATTTCTGTACCGCATCGGCAACAAAAGCCTTGGCAAAACCATCGGGGCGGACTACAAACAGAAAGTGTTCGCTATCAAAATAGCGTTCGAATGAATGTATCGCCCAGTCGAACATGGTGCGGCCGTGTAAATCCAGCGCATATTTAGGTAATGCATAACCGGCGCGGGCGAAGCGACTGCTCAACCCTGCCATAGTGATAAGAATCATTTTATTTAAATCTAATGTTGTTTTTTCTGCAAGCGTTGAAATGAGACATAAACGCCTTCATTTCCTCGTGGAGTCCATTTTGGGAAATGTCGTTTATTAATGCATCTTCAATGTCAACTAGATTGATAGCTAACGAAGTTGTGAAGTAGCTTCTTTTGGGTTTGGCAACTTTAATATTTAATCCATTTAATAAAAGGTGATTTGCTAAGAGAGCCTCGGCGGCAAAATAAGTCGCATCTTCATCAAAGAGATTGCTATAAGCTAATCTACCAGTATCGGTAATTTTTTCCCATAGTGAGGAATATAGCTCCATCGCTTCCCTAGAACCAATAGCAAACTGATCACCATAGCCAACTGCTGAAACGTAGCTGGTGTATATGAGATTTCTATCTCTAGATACATCATCAATATATGAATGCAAATCGTCGATGGAGATATCAAGGTCTGGCCGCCACCTAATGACGACATCATAGTTATCGCAGTGAGCTGTTTTTTTTATTAGGCTATTGGCTGCATGAATCTTATAGAACATCTTTGCTTGATTGAAATTCCCCCTATGGCGTAAACCGGCATATTCTTCTATCTTTTCTTCAAACGCTGATTCACATTCAATGTTTACAATTGCATCAGGAAAGTATGTCCTTAAATATTCCTCAGTCACGTCTAGTTCCAACGGTTTAGAAATGAGACTAGTAACTTCCGGAAACAGACGTCTGAAGCCGTCAGGCATTTTTGCTATATCGGGTAATAACGCCCACAAACTATCCCCCAAATAGCGCTGTACTCGGGAGAATCTAGGAAATGTTAGTCGTCCCTTACTCCAGGTATCAATAAAAACATCGCAATTTTCAATTGAGTTTTTGACACTAAGGATATTTTGATAGTTATCATCTAGCCCTCTTATCTGTCCGGAAAGGCAGATAGCAACACGGTTTTTGCTATGAGACCGAGTTACCATCGGGGACGAAACGGGCTTGCTCAAAAATTCGCTATGACGATTATATAATCCGTTTGTAAGAAATTCTGACTCAACAAATTGTCCGCTATTTATGCTAAAGTTGAATGAGGACTTCTCAACAAAGGAAGATACCCTAGCATAATCAGGCATCCCAAAGAATCCCGTCAATAACAGGTCATTCAATGGTTTGCCTAATAAGACCATCACTCTGGTGAGTAAATAAACAATTTGCTCATTGTAGCAGCGCTTGATAATTGCTCGTCTGAGCACATCAAAAGCCCTCTCGATCTCTCCAATATTAAGATAACTTTTTGCTGCGAGCTCAGAAAATTTGGCATCAGTACAATGCTTCTCGGCTTCAATTCTAAAGAATAACACTCGTGAGTTAATATCTAGTTCGTTTTTCATCGGTAAGATGGCAAGATTGAAAAACTCAGATGTCCGTATTCCTAAAGAGTATAAATAAGATATTAAGTTTTGGGCCGCGTCATATTTTTCCTCAGCAATCAATAATGAAACATCTTGCAGAGACTGATGTGCCACATCAGTTTTTTTATCAGAAATCCACTTTATTTCCTCACTAAATCCGCCAAATTTTAACAGCAGTGTATCGCACAGAAGAAATTTGCTTATATCAATGATGACTTTTCTTACACCATTGACGTTTAGAATTTCTTCTCGTCGTTTAGCCGGTAGATAATCCAGTAATGAAATTATCTCAGGAAAGTGTTTAGATAAATGCAATCTGTTAATCATGCGACCGATGACTAAAGGATGCCAAGGGGATTTTTTTTGAATTTTATATAAAAAATCCAAAGAAACTTCGCCATATCCCTTTGATTGAAGTTCATCGTGAACGGTTAAATATGGCCGAACACCTCCTAAGCCTTGATCAATCATCAGCAGTGATATTGCTAGGCGTGCATGACTATCTGAGATAGATTCTTGCAATGCACTCTGTATTTCAGGTGCAGCCAATTGCTTATCAAAAAATTCAAAATAAATTTCACTTATCTTTTCAAAAGAACACTCACTCACAGTGCCTTTCATTCGTTGTAAAGCAGAAAAAGCCATATTTATTTACTCTCCCTTGAAAAATAAGCTTTACCCATTCTTCTGACAACGGCACTTTGTGAATCGTCAAAGAAGTCTCTCGGGCTGCGAATGAATTTACTATATTTTTTCTGGGAGACAGTCTTCGCAATGATGAATGATATCATCTTTCTTTTAAATCCATTCGGAGCATGAGCACTCACGAGGTCATCAATGGTCGCTACTTTGCCATTTCCCTTGGCGGGATTAGTTTTGGCAGAGGCGCTACTGAGAGCATCGCGACCAATTTGCCATACACAGCCCCTATTCAGTTCATTGAGTTTTGGCAAAATTATTTTTAACCCGGCACCACCATATGCATCTTCAAATACAACGCCACACATTATCTTGGCATCTACCGGATGTGGTGCTGAGAAGTATTTATCAAGCGCTCGCATCGATTTATTGGGTTCGATATCCAGCTTATAAATCCAGGAACCCATCACTGTTGAGCATGTCTCAATAAACTGCAAGGCTCCAGCGTGAATGCGTGTAACAACAGTTTCGCGGATCTCCTCTTGTGGGAAGCGACTCATATGCATCGGGCGCATTACACCATTCCAGTCTTTTTCCATCTTTATAAAGCTGGTTTCGGTATTGGAGAACAGCGTCTCATATAATGGAACAAATTTGCAGAACGGGTGGTAAGTATCGTGACGATCGACAAAATTCGCCAGATAACCCTTGGCAGACAGACCGTTCTTTTCGATACGCTGTATCGCTTGGCGGAACGTCATCAGGTAGTAACCCTGAATCTCTTTTTGACGCCCCGTCAATTCGTAGAGAGACTCTTGCATAGTACCGGCATAACCAATATCGACGATGGCGATATTACCGTTGTCGAGTACCCCCTCTTCTTGCAGGTATTGCAGATAGTGATTTCGTTCACGTTCGGCAACTGCGAAGATCTTGCTCTGATGTGCCAACAAGATCTCTTTAAGCACGGCACGATGCTTGGCATTAATGCGGGAGTCGCTGGCAAATCCATACAGCTTGAGCACGGCAGGATCGATATCACTCTCTTTCAACCCGAAACGGGCATTGAGCAAATGAGCGATCGATGTCTGTGCATAATCGACGTTGAGCAGGTCAATGATGCCAGATTCATCCCTGATCTTGGACAAATTGACCGCCCGGCGCGAGCAGAGCAAATAGTGGCTCTTTGGTGCATTCGGATAATTCTTGGCCAGCAGATCATAGGCCTTTTTCATGATCAGGCCATCGCGCGACAAGAAGTACAAGCGATCCATCTTGTCACGAATAGATTGTTCCAATATCCATTTAGCGTAGCCAAGTAGGAAAGTGCCAAAGCCATAGTAACCCAAACGCCAGGCGTCACCGCTAAACAGCGTGCCGCGCCGGCTTGGCAGATAGGGGTTGTCTTGCAATGTATTGCCTACCAAAGAGAGCAGCATCTCAGCATCCAGACTGTGTCGCTCTTCATCCCGGGTCCAGAGCGACGTGTAGGCATCGGATTGCTCAAACACCTCCGATGCCTTGACCAAGTGGAAAGGTTTAATGCCCCGATCCTTTGCTTTTACCACATCAGCTTGCAGGTTATCTCCAACATGCAGAATCGATTGAGCCGGTACATTCAATTCTGCCAATACATGATCGAACAACCTGCCGCTATGCTTCTTCTGCTTTGCGGTACTGGAAACAAAAATTCTCTCGTAACCTTGATAACCATTCTTGTGTAGGATTTTTTCCAGAAAGTCTTGGGGCAGGTACATATCGGAAATGATGATGACGCGTTTTCCAAGACTAATTGCCAAGTTAAAGGCTGTCTTGGCGCTCTCGCGTACATAGAGCAGATCATATTCCAGCTGCATTTCAAGTGCCTTGACTTTTTCAGTCTGAGCAGGAGTGCAGCCTGTTAACACTTGAAAATGCTCATAGATTTCGTCGATATGCGTCTCACCCTCACCACGGGCAATCGCCGCTTCGAAAGCCAGTTTCTCACTTTGACGACGAATATCCTTGAACTGGATATGGTGCCTGCCTATTAAATGAGCAGCATCGTCCGACATGAAATCGAACATATCGGAGGGACGCTTGAATGGTCTAAAGAGCAAGGTGTCGAAGATATCGAATGACACGATGTCATGTTTGCGAATCTGTTCTGACAAGTTTGCGCAGTGAGTGAGAGTATGCGCATCGGTGATGCTCTTCGCAAAACCGGAGTTTTTAAGATACGCTTGCTCTCTACGCATGGAGGAAAAATCTTGTAAAAAGGCTTCTTCGGAGGTCCACCATTCAGATTGTGCAGGGTTTGCAAACGCAGTTAGCCAAGCAGCAAAATGTTGTGGCTTAGTTTTTATCCATTCCATCGGATAGTTAGCGCCGAGGATATCGCGCTTAATAAGATCATCTTGATAGACAGTTTCATTCTTTTCTACTTGCTGAATGAAAATGTCAAGACTTTCGGCCGTGTTGTACTTACTTATATGACTAGAACCGATAGAAAATACCGGTTTACCCCAATATGCTGCCTGATATCCGACAGAAGAGGAAATAGTATACACACCATCGATAATTGGTAATAGCAACTGAGATACCGATGGAATAGCATTGAACTTTTCAATATAAATGAAATTATCAAATTTGCTGCGCAGATAACGAACATTTTCTTCGCTCAATACCGAGCTTTTTAGACGACCAGACCAGTAATTTGTTACTAACACACCTATATTGGGTGGTGTTCGTTGCAGTAGATCCAGAACAATGTCAAACTGACTCTTTCGTTGTAACAAGTAATCAACCATAAAATATTGATCGATTTGCAGTGGCAGTAATACAAGGGCTTGGAACTTTTGCCTGTATCCATTCACATGCGGTTCCACCAGATTTAGGGAGTGGAAGAAGTTCTTATCTTGTAAGCGTAGATTTTCTAATGTTGCATCGATATAGGATTTTTTTGGCGCGGAAAGTTCAGATTCTGTTGCCTTGTCCAACAATCCCACGTCAAATTTTATCATTTCAGGGAAGGGGGCTCGCGAGAAGAAACCGGGCATCTGGTAGATAATCTTTGCATCCGGGAAAATCTTCTCTAGGTAATAGGTTGGTGATTCCCAAACGATAATAACATTTGGTAGGAAACCATCGGGGAGTTGAGCAAAAATAATTCCCCGCAGCCGTTCTATCTCTCCATCTTTATAGTCATTAGATTGATGACGTATTGAGCGTTCAAACGAGTTTTCTCCTTTGGTCCACTCAAAATGGTCAATAGTAGAAACGGAATGCAAATCTTCCAGAAGATCATCCTGCATGGCTCGATTGGCCACGGCTTCACCAGCGATAAGATGCGTTTGTGCGCCGCCGGAACGTAATGCTTTTATCTGGTGAACAAGGGAACTTCTTAGTGTAGCAAAACGAAATTCAGGGTTACCAAGTTCAATTGATGGTTCTAAAAAAAACAAATAATTCATGCTCTATCCAAAAAGTTTAAAATAATATAAAAATATGCTTCAGCATCATCCATTAGCGAATTTAATGGATGGTGACTTGTGACTTGTGACTTGTGACTTGTGACTTGTGACTTGTGACTTGTGACTTGTGACTTGTGACTTGTGACTTGTGACTTGTGACTTGTGATATGTATGTGTGCATATTAAATACTGTTTGTCGCTATGTATTGGCAACAATATTGGACTCAATATGACGATATATCACTCGGATTTTTAATTGAAGAAATCAATTATTCCGACAGGGGCATTTGTATCATCTACAACCAGCAGCTGTTTAACTTGACGTTCGCGCATCAACTCTTCGGCATCACTTAACATGGAGTTATGAGTCGCCGTGATGGGATTCAGACTCATAATATCTTTGGCCTTAAAAGTATTGAAATCGAAATCATGGCGCAGCATCGCACGACGCAGATCTCCATCAGTAATCACACCAATCAATGTCTTTTGTTCCATGACCAAGGCGATGCCATGTTGATCTTTGGTCATTCCAACGATGACCTCTTTGAGAGCCGCCTCAGGAGTCACCTTGGTCAACTTGGTACTCATGATATCTTTAAGGCGAGTCAATAAACGACGGCCTAGACTGCCACCAGGATGAAACTTGGCAAAGTCATTAGGCATAAAATGGCGCTTGTTCATCAAGGCTGAAGCAAGGGCATCACCGATTGCCATAGTCAGCGTAGTAGATGTGGTCGGGGCAAGATTATTGGGACAGGATTCACTCTGCATTCTGATCTCCAGCACTGCATCTGCATTTTTAGCGAGCGTGGATTGTATACCACCTGTGATGGCGATAATGCGGTTATCGAAGTTTTTAAGAGAGGGGATCAATTTTAAAACTTCATCGGTCTCGCCGCTGTTAGAGATTAATATGACAACGTCATCTCGGGTAATCATCCCCAGATCGCCGTGAAAGGCTTCTGCTGGATGCACAAAGAAACTGGGTGTGCCGGTGGAGGCCAAGGTGGCGGATATTTTTCGACCAACATGACCGGACTTACCCATACCGCAAATAATGACGTGCCCCTTGGATTGGAACATCAATGAGAGAGCCAGCTTGTATTGCGCTTTGTTAAATTCTGCTGCTAACGTCAGCAGCGTATCCCCTTGCTGTTTGAATGTTTGCTTTATGCTCTCGATAACATCCCCATTAAATGGCACTTGATCATAAAAGCTGCGGATATCAACAGTATGTTGGTTTTTCATAGTCTCTTATTTACCCGTGTTTATTTTTGTTAATTGCAAGTCTTATATCGAAGAATCAGATCTCAACGGCCTGTTAGTCCTGATGCTCACGCAAGGTAGCGAGGCCCATCACAACCAGCCCATAGAAGAGGAGCAGCAGTACGCCGACGGTGGCCAGGTTATAGAGGCGGCGAGGGTATTCCGCATCCTGGGCAAGGCTTGGTTGACTGATAACCAGCAGGTGTTTGAGCTTGCGGTATGCCTCCACCCTGGTCTGCTCCAGACTGATGAGTCCCGTCTTGTAGAGATCTGCTGCCAGAGTGGCCTGGGTTTGCACATCCATGTAACCGGCGTTGATCTCGTTCATGGCATCCTTGTCCAAGCCAGTGAGCTTGGCACGTTCCTGCTCCAGTTGCCGGGTCAAGGCATCGACCCGACTCTGCACCGAGATGACCGCGGGGGCGTTCTCTCTCATATAGCTGCGCAGTTGTTTGAGCTGCGCCTGCTGGTTCACCAGTTCGGCCTCGATCTGGCTGACGACCCCGAGACGGGCGCTGCTGGTGGATTCCGGGCTGATGAGCTGGTGGCTGTTTTGAAACGCCAGTACCTTGGCCTTTTCGTCCTGCAACCGTTGGTAGGCGCGATCGACCTCTTTCTCGACAAAAGCCAGCTGATCCAGCGCGACCTGGTGCCCCAGTTTGTTGATAAAGCGTTCGGACTCTTTCAGCATCAGACCTACGACTCGCTGGCCATATTCTGGCTCAAACGCCTGCAACTCTATGGTGAGCACGCCCGACAGTTCATCCAGTCGCAGTGTCAGGTGCTCACGGTAATATTCGATGAAGTCTTCTCGGCTGACATCCTTTGGCAGGCGTGAGAAGTAGTCGGCCTTGTCACTCTGGTAATGGGACTTGAGGCCAAGCTCCTTGTCGAGCTTGGCGAGCAGATCCCAGGATTTCAGATAGTCCTGCACCAGTAATACATCCTGATGATTGCTGCCACCTATTCCCAGCATCGACAGGGCGTCGGGCAACATTTTAATCTGATCAGCCTGCTTGATGATGATCTCCGACCGGCTCACATAACGGTCTGAGGCGATGATACCCAGATAGATGGCAGCGATGGCGAAGCAGGCCAATACCCAGAGGAAGCTGCCAAGTTTTAGGCTTTGTTGCCAGGATCGGTGGGCAATTTGAAAACCACTGGAGTCGATAAAGAAACGTTTTGGCTCGTTGCCGAGCTTGCGCAGTTTGCGTACCAGGGGGGATGGTCTTTCGGAACGGATAGGTTGGGTCATATTGGGTGCAGCTTGTTAGAGATTCTGATAAATGCGGATGGCATTGTCGATATCGTCGAAGATTTCCAGGGTGCCGTTGCGTAGTAAAATACCCATATCGCACTGTTGTCGCAGATTTTTCATATCGTGGGAGACCATGATAAGGCTGGCGGTCTCGCGCTTCTGATTAAAGGTATCGATGCACTTTTGTTTGAAGCGGGCATCCCCCACCGAGGTGATTTCATCGGTCAGATAGATATCGAAATCGAAGGCCATGCTGACGGCAAAGGAAAATTTGGACCTCATGCCGCTAGAGTAGGCTTTTATGGGCAGTTCAAAATGCTGACCTATCTCGGAGAACTCCTTGACCCACTCCTCGACTTCCTGAGTATCGCGCACCCCGTGAATACGGCAGACGAAGCGGGTATTCTCCCGCCCGGTCATACTCCCTTGAAAGCCACCGCCAAGGGCCAGCGGCCAGGAGACGCGACAATGACGCGTCACCTTGCCCTTGCTTGGGGTATCCATGCCACCCAGCAGACGAAGCAGGGTGGATTTGCCTGCTCCGTTGACCCCCAGAATACCGATATTGCGATCCCGTGGCAGATCGATGCTCACATCGCGCAGCACATAGTTGCGGCCAAACTTGGTGGGGTAGTACTTGGATACATTGTCGAGAATGATCATGTTGTTTTAACTCGCGATCAGTCGGCGATGGCTCAGGCGATAGCAGCTCATGGCAAAAGTCAGTAACAACAGTGTTACGCCAAAGAGAAATGCCCAGCTCACACTGGGGCTGTTATAGCCAGCGATCCAGCCACTTCGGATAAGCTCCAAGGCATGTACCAGCGGATTCCATAAAAACCAGTGCTGATACTGGGGGGGGATGCTTATCAGCGGAAACATCACACAAGAGATAAACATCAATGGCATCATTAGTAGGTCGAGAAATTTGCTTGCCTCCTGAAACAGGTTGCAGAGAACACAGAAGATGATACCGAGAGAAAATGAGAAGATCATCAGCAGGAAATAACCGAGGATCACCTGCAAAGGGTCGGCGGGTATGGCATCGAAACCAAACCAGAGCAGTCCCAATATCAGGATGATGCCTACGATCATGCCAACCATCATTTCGAGCATAAAGCGGGCAATAAAGGTCGCGAAAGGAGTTACCTGCCGGTAGCAAAATAATCCCATATTGGCACCGACTGCGGACTGCAGCTTGCTCACGACATTCTTAAAAAAGAGAAATGGTAAATAGCCGGCGGTTATAAAAAGTGGGGCCGGCGCCCCCCCGAAACCGCTGTGGCCACGTAACCCGAAAATCAGGCTGAAGGCGCTAATCATTAGTAAAGGATCGATCAAGGCCCAGGCGTAGCCCAGCCGGTAACTGCCAAAACGGGTCTTTAGTTCACGGATAAGCAAACCAAACGTCACATCACGCAGTACCTGTAAAGGCGTTCTAGGTATTTGATTGAGAATGGGTTTATGCATGGCGTCGTTTTACCGTATGGCAGGCTCGCCGAGGGTCGAGCCTGCATTGTTCGGTGTGGGCGGTTTAGTTGATGGCTACGTTCGCCGCCACGGCGATCTGATAGATGATTTGGGTGATGTCTTTGACAGACTGCATGGTTTTGCTGTCAACCTTGGGCAACACCATGATCTGATCCCCAGGCTGAACACTCCCTTGATCCTTGAACTCCACTAATCCGTTGGCATGGACCACGGCGATGCGCTGGTCATTGGCTCGTTCGGTAAACCCACCGGCCCAGGCAACATAGTCATCGAGGTTGGCATTGGCGTTGTAAACCACGGCTTGTGGCATCAGCACCTCACCGCCCACCTGGATAAGGTCAGTCTTGTTCGGGATCACTATCTGGTCGCCTTGCTCCAGCTGAATGTTGGCGATGATACCCTTGTCTGTGACTACGACCTTGCCCAGAGGCTGAATTTTGCGTGCCTTGTCCACAAACTGCATGACCAACTCTGCCTCTTTGGCTCGGATGGTCGCCTCACCATCCGAACTGGCTGGCGCTGTGAATACGCTGCGCTCCAGCCGGTTGAGCGACTCATCCAGCATCTCTTTCTGCCTGATGGCCACACTCTTTCGCATCAGATAGATGGATTGGTAATCGGCCAGCTCTGGGTTAATCGGAATATGATTGAGCAGATCGTGCAGCTTGGTTTCTTTGCGGACGGTGAAATAAGAGGGCCCCATGTAACTGCCACTGACCTGCACATCGTAAACCTGCGCATGCATGTCATCGTTGAACAACACCTTGTCCCCATCCTTGAGCTGGACTCGGGCAAAATCCTTGTAAGGCAGATAGATAGAGAAGGGACCATTTGAGCGGTCACCGATAACACCGACATGGCTCACCTTGGCGAGGGGGAGGGCATAGTTGACCAGCTCCGAACCCAGCGTATTGCGCTGCTTCAACTCGAAGCGGAACGGATTTCTAACCTTGCCTGCCACATTGATCATCGGCCCCTGGGGTTCCACCAAGATGACATCTTGATCTTTCAGGGACATCTTCGGCATTCTGCCTTTCTGGATAAATTCGTACAGGTCTATCTGCTGGATGAGCTGGTTTTGGCGCAAGACTTTGATTTTGCGATAGCTGCCACGCTCTGAATCGATGCCACCCGCCCGCTTGAGGAAATAGAGCACGCTGTCAGACGATTGTCCGGCATATTGGCCTGGGCGGATCACCGGCCCCGTCACGAATACACTCACCGGGGTTGTCGTCAGCAGGTTGACGTAAATGTTGACGTTGTTGGTAAATACGTCACCAATCTTGCTGGTCACCAAATTGTTTATCTGGCTGGCAGGGACATTCTTGACATTGATCGGGCCCACATCGGGGATGAAAATATTACCCTGATTGTCGACCGTTACCACATTGGAGAAATTGACCGCACCCCAGATCCAGATATTCAGCTTGTCTCCGGGCGCTATCAGATAATTGTCGTTCAAGCCATCACTGCGTTCGGTTTCATAGCCACCGGCAAACAGATTGGCGCCGTAGGGGGGAGGGAGTCCAGCCTCGGCTTGTGGCAGCAATTTCCGCACATCTGATTCGCCTGGCAGCAACATGCCCTGACGATTCTGCTGGGTAAAGCTGCCGGTGGTGGAACTGGTGTTGGCTTGACCACTCAAGGAGGATTGGCCACCCAACTGGGGCCGGTTGTTGCCACCACCATTGCCTGACAGGTTATAGCCAAATGATGACCCATTCGATTGGGCTTGGTCAGGTGCGCTGGCCGCCATGGTGGTGCAGGAGGCGCCGATGAGAAACAGGAGGGCACCCAGCTGACGAACGTTCATTTTCTTCAAAACATATACCTTCGAGTTTATTGCTCAGCAAGAAGGTTGCTGATAGAGGCCTGTTCCAATTGGGGTACCAGATACCACTGTTCATCGAGCTTGCAGGTGGTTCGTCTCTGTGAGTGGCTTTGACTGCTATCAAACAACAGTTCTACGCACTCACGTCCCAAGGCTGAAACATAGCGTTGCCCCAGGGTAAAAGTGGTGCTGTTGGTGCTGAGGGCAGCCCCTTGCGGCTGAGTATCGAGAGCCTGTTGCAGGTTTGCTGGCATGGCTTGCAGCTGTGTGGTCGATGATGGATTGACGAGAGGACGGGAGGCTTCGACCTGCTTTGGCTCATAGGCGCAGCCACTCATAGAGATTGCCAGCGATATTGCCAGAAACCGGGGTATATAGTTCATGTGTCAATATTGTCCATGGAATCAAAATCTGGATGTAAATATAATGTTACCAAACACTGTTGTCGCGTTTGTTGCAACAATGACGCTGGATTATTGGGCGCGTCTGCTACCCTGGACGGGCGCATGTGTGAACAAAAATAAATCAATTCACTCGAAATATAAGCTTTCCTGGCCTATCTCTGGTTGACTTGATCGTTTGGTGAGCGAAGGTTGTTTGTTTAATGACCAGATTGACCCAGAAAAGATTTATACGCTTGCCCTACCGTGAGCTCTTAGTCGTCATGCGATGCATCGAAAGGTAAAAAAAGAGGAAAGCTACCGCACGGAAGTGACATTGTTCCGGTGCAAAAAAAGCACATTTTTTATTGAAAAGTAAAATCAAGGCACACAGAGGGGGTTAACAGCGGAACTGTTTAACAAAAATGCCTGTCATCCAGGCCATTATCCCATGCTTGTCTGTGCTCGCCAATGGCAAGCACAACGCTTTGTTTTTAATTGCGTAACATCCTACTTATTGGATGCGATTGAGTCAACACATAATAACGAACTTCAGTGCACAGTAATCACCATCAACTTATTGTTTTTAAAGTAATTAATTTTTCACCTCATAGTGATGTGTTAATTTCATGAAGGTTTATGGACAAGGTATGGTTAATTCAGACACCTCTTATGTAGTGCTTCTCGCCATTCTAACCATGCCGGGTGCCTAATTTACAAATACATTACATTTCTGGGCGTTATCTTGCTTTGGCTATTATTTAGACTGACCTTTCTATTATGCTGATTTTTGATGTTTGGCATCTTTATTGGTAGCTCAATTGGCTGAAAATACATTATTTTTTAGTTTTACATGTCACGTTGACAACCGCTCTGACTACTGACTATGCCTGATGTGTGCCTGAGTGAGTTTGAGGAAGGCACCACTGGATCACCGGATGTAGGAGGGGACATGGACGTCAACACTCTCTTGCTCTCAGGGCTGCTGACTTCGTTGGCGGTGAGTTCGGGAGCACTTGCCAATGACAAGATTATTGCACTGCAGCTGGGGACACCGGCCGAGAGCGAGAAACTCGACATCTTTACCGCAGATCTCAAATATCATCGCATGTTCTGGCATTGGGGGGATTCCGGGTGCCAATCTGGTATGAGCGTTCGTGGTGGCATGTTGAAGGTTGGGGAGGAGTACACCACCAGGCTGGGGGGCGGCGTTCGCGCCGAATGCTTATGGGGCAGCTGGGTGATCTGGATCCCCGCAGGGGTGGTGTGGCTGGCGGAACATGAGTTTGGTCACAGAGGCAATGGATTCAAGGATTATGGTGGCCCTTTCCAATATATTGTCGGCATTGGCCTTGGTTATGAGCTAACGGCAAACTGGCGGCTTGGTTATCAGTATGAACACATGTCCAATGCCAATATGTATGAGCAGAATCCTGGTTTGGACACCCACACGCTACATATCGAGTATCGGTTTTAAATTTCTTCTTTTTTGTGCTGCCAAGCCCCTGCCTGTCAGGGGCTTTTGTCGTCGTGTGGCGGGGTTCCTCAGCGGCCGAGGTAGGTACGGTCGAAGAAGGTGTAGACCCAGTGGGGGCGGTAGACGGCGAGCAGTGTCATGGTCATGCCGTTGAGCAGGGCCTCGGGGAAGAGCAGCAGGGGCCAGATGGTGAGGTAGTCATCCATGATGGTCTGCCAGGGATAGTCACCGCTCAGGCCGAGCAGCAGGGCGGTGGCCAGCATCTTGGCCGAGATGGCCAGGGCGCCGCCGAGGAAGGCGGCGATAAACAGGTAGACGAACAGGTGGCGGGGCAGCCAGGCCCAGCTCCCCAGAAACAGCAGCCAGCTGGTGGCCACCGGCAGGGCGATGCCTACCAGGGCGTGCCAGCCGAGGTCGGCCCAGGACTCTGTGCCCGCGTAACTGAGCAGCAACAGGGTGAGGGTGGGTGCCCAGAGCGCCAGGCGCCAGCCCAGCAGCAGGGTCAGGCTGGTGAGGCCGAGAAAATGGACCTCGAGTCCCTCATGGAGTCCGGCCCGCAGCAACCAGAGCGGCAGCAAGGCGATGGCGCTGCCAAGGAGCAGGTGTTGATAGAGGGGGGTCGTGCGCAGGCTCTGCCAGAGGCTCCCCTTGAGGGTCGCCGTCAGCAGCAGTAACCAGAGAAGCAGGGCCGCGAGTTGGCCTTCACTCATGGGGCATCCTTGCCTTGGGGCCGCGAACGGGTCGCGGCCGTATCAGGAGATCAGTACTTCACATTGCCATGGTACTGGCCGAGGATGGCCTGGATCTTGTCCATGGTCTCCCGTTTGGGGGGGTGAATGCCGGTCAGTTCGTAGGTTTCCCCCAGCACGTCCCACTTGTGTTTGCCCAGTTCGTGGTAGGGCAGCAACTCCACCTTCTCCACCGCGCTGCCCAGCTCCTTGATGAAGCGGCCCAGCCCCTCGGCGCTCTCCTCGTCGTCGGTCCAGCCCGGCACCACTACGTAGCGGATCCACATGGTCTTGCCCTTGGCGGCGAGATGGCGGGCGAATTCCAGGGTGTACTTGTTGCTGACATGGGTCAGGGGGATGTGCTTCTCGTCATTGATCTGCTTGATGTCGAGCAGCACCAGATCCGTGTTGTCGAGCACCTTGTCGAGCATGTCGTCGTAGTGGCGCACGAAGCCGTTGGTGTCGAGGCAGGTGTGGATCCCCTGGGCCTTGCAGGCGGCAAACAGCTCGGCGATGAAGGCTTGCTGCAACATGGCTTCCCCGCCGGAGGCGGTCACGCCGCCGCCGGAGGCATTCATGAAGTGGCGATAGCTGGTGAGATCCTTCATCAGCTCGGGTACCGTCACCTCCCGGCCGCCCTGGGTGTCCCAGGTGTCCCGGTTGTGGCAATACTTGCAGCGCATCAGGCAGCCTTGCATGAAGACGATGAAGCGAATACCGGGGCCATCGACGGTGCCGCAGGTTTCAACGGAGTGGATCCGGCCAATGACTCCGGGCGCACTGATTTGAACGGCAGGGATCTGATTACTGACAGACATAGACAACTCCAGCGTTTCGAGCAGGCCGTTATTTTATTACGAAAGTCCCTATAAATCCTACATGTTTAGCCAGGCGACAAGGGCGCCAGCAGCGCCTCCAGCGCCTTGACCGGCAGCGGCCTGCTGGTGAGGAAGCCCTGATAGTGCTGGCAACCGAGCTGCTTGAGCATGTCGAGCTGCTCCTGCTCCTCGACCCCTTCGGCGGTGACGGTGAAGCGAAATACCCGGGCCAGATCCAGGATCGCTTTGACGATGGCCCTGTCCTGCTCGCTGTGGACCAGGGTCTGGATGAAGCTTCTGTCCAGCTTGACCTCATCGGCCGGCAGATCCCGCAGATAGGCCAGCGACGAATAGCCGGTGCCAAAATCATCGATGGAGAGCAGGATGCCGAGCTCCTTGAGCTGGCGCATGCGGGCGATACTCTCCAGCCGGTTCTCCAACACCACGGATTCGGTGATCTCCAGCAGCAAGCGGGAGGGGGGCACCCCGGTGTCGCGCAATATGTACTCCACCTGCTGCACGAAGCCGGCGGTGTGGAACTGGCGGGCGCTGACGTTGACGGAGAGATGGGGAATGGCCCGCCCCTGGTTGAGCCAGAAGCTGTATTGGGCGCAGGCGGTCTTCATCACCCAGTAGCCGATGTCCTGGATCAGGCTGGTCTCCTCGGCGATGGGGATGAACTCACCGGGGGGCACCATGGTGCCATCGCTCTTTTGCCAGCGCAGCAGCGCCTCGATGCCGGAGAGGGCGCCGTTGTCGACCCGATACTGGGGCTGATAGTGCAGCAGCAGCTCGTGGTTGCGCAGGGCGTCCCGCAGCTGGTTGTTGAGGGCCAGCTTGTTTTTCTCCTGCTCGGCCATGGTCTGGCTGAAGAAGACATAGCTGCCCTGGCCGCCACGTTTGGCCATGTGGGCGGCGGTATCGGCCTGCTGCATCAGGATCAGGTGATCCTTGTCCTCCCCCGAGAAGAGGCTGATGCCGATGGAGACGCTGCAGTGCAGCTTGTGGGACTCGATGTCGAAGGGGATGCGAAACAGGCTCATCAGCTCGCGGGCGAAGTGCTCCGCCAGAATTTTGGCGGTGACATAGCCCTGGCCGAGGGCATTGAACAGCAGGGCGAACTCGTCCCCCGAGATGCGGGCCAGCACCAAATTCTCCTGGGGCAGTCCCTTGAGGCGCTCGACCACGGCCTGCAGCAGCTTGTCGCCATAGGCATGGCCGAGGGAGTCGTTGATGGACTTGAAGTTGTCCAGATCCAGCAGCAGCAGGGCGCCCCACTGACCATTGGGCTCATCCAGGGTGCGGCGCAGGGCATCGGTCAGGCTGCGGCGGTTGAACAGGCCACACAGATCGTCGTAATAGGCGAGCTGCTCTATGTTGCGGGCCGCCTCCCGCTCCTTGCTGACGTCATAGAAGCTGCAGACCAGGTGATTGATCTCGTCTTGTTCATTCTTGACCCCGCTCACCATGAGCCGCACCGGGAACAGATTGCCGGCCTGGTTTAGGCACTGCTCCTCCCCGATCCAGAGCTCCTGGTTGCGTACCGCCTGCCAGACCTCCTCCTTCAGGCGATCGCCGTAATAGGGGGGGCGCAGTCGATCGATATGCTGGCCCACAATCTCCTGCTCGCTGAAACCGGTGATGCGGCAAAAGGATTGATTCACCTTGAGGATGATGCCCTTGGCATCGGCCACCAGCAGGCCGTCGTGGGTGTTGAAGGCGACCTCGGCCAGGCGCAGGGCATCGTCGGCGGCCAGGCGTTGCATCTCGACGGTGGCGCGGCTGGCCTGGGCGCTGAGGGCATCGAGCAGGGGCATGGGATCGGACAGGGTCTGGGGGAGCAGCAGGATGAGCTGGCCGATGGGCCGCTTGGCCGACTGCACCAGGGGAATGCCGATAAAGGCCTGGGCATTGTGATGGAGCAGCTTGGTCGCCAGGGGGTAGCGCAGCGCCAGATCCTCCACATAGAGGGCCTGGCCATGGTGAAACAGCTCGACGCTGGGACCGGGATCCAGGTCCATGGGGGACCAGTGCAGGGTCTCGTCCTGGCGGCGAACGTGGCGCGGTATGACCCAGAGCTTGCTGCCCCTGGGTTGGTACTCACCAATCCAGCCGAGCATGGCGCCGCTGGCGGCGCAGGCCCAGCCGACCAGCGCCTCGCAATAGTCGATGCCGGTCAACATGCTCAGCTCGCCGGGCAGCGCCAGCAGGGGGGCCGCCGTCTGGGGGACGTCTTCTATGTGCGGTTGCCAGTGGCCCAGGCGCTGGGCGCAGTGGCGTACCAGTTGCAGCATCTCTTCGTTGAGCTGGATCGGGTTCTGGTACTCCAGGCTGAGCACCCCGATGAGTCTGTCATGGTCGAGCAGGACGGCATCGAGGCGGGCGCGCACTCCATGCTCGCTCAGGTAGTAGTGCTGGCAGAGCATGGGCTGGTGGGCCGCCTCGGAGAAGCTCAGTGCCTTGCGGGTGCGCAGGGCGCGGATGTAGCGGCTGTCACCGCGCAGGGGGCCGAGGGGAGGGGTGTCCTCCTCCAGCCCCAGGGTGAAGACGGGGGTGAGCTGCTCGCCGCCGAACGGGCCATTGGCCTGGTAATGCCAGAGGATGAGGCGATCCGCCGCCAGGGTCTCTCTCAGGCTCTCCAGCATGGGGGCGAACTGCTGCTGGCTCGCCATCTGGCTCAGCCGGGGCAGGTGCAGGGCGAGATCCGCCATGGCCTCCTGGGACTGGGTCTGAAGGCACAGCAGCCAGAAGGCATCTTGCTCGTGGGAGAGGGCAATCTGCCAGATCATGCCGTCAAAGCGCAGGCTCAGCCGGCCACCCTGCCCCTGGCTCAGCATCCGCTCTATGGGGCCGCGCAGGGGCTCCGGCAACTGGGCCGGCCAGGGGGACCTGGGCTCATCGAGCCAGTGCAGGGGGGTCTGCATCACATCCGTCAGGGCGACCAGTCGCTGGCTGCGAGCATCCAGGCGAAAGAAGAGCGGTACCGAGGTGCTGGGCACTGACTGGCGAAGTGCGATAGACGACATGAAGGGAAACATCCTGTTGAGCAACTGCCGGAGGGCCAAGAATACTGCATATTGGCGGCAAACAAAATTCCATTGATATCTAAATTAGTCGTTGCTAATTTATTATTTTCCTCGCGCCAAGTGGAGTCTGAGATGATGCGTATTCTGATTGTGGGCGGTGTGGCTGGCGGCGCCTCGGCGGCGGCCCGTGCCCGTCGAGTGAATGAAGAGGCAGAGATAGTGATGTTCGAGCGGGGCGAGTTTGTCAGCTTCGCCAACTGCGGCCTGCCCTACCACATCGGGGGTGACATAGCGGATCGGGATGCCCTGCTGCTGCAGACGCCCCAGAGCTTCAAGCGCCGTTTCAACGTGGATGTGCGGGTCTTTCACGATGTGATCGAGATAGACAGGGCGGGCAAGAGCCTGCTGGTGCGCAACCTGCAGACCGGGGAAGAGCGGCGCGAGCCTTATGATCGCCTGTTGCTGAGCCCGGGGGCTGCCCCCATCCGGCCTCCCTTCCCCGGCATCGACAGCCCCCACGTTTATACCCTGCGCAACATCCCGGACATGGATCGCATCCTGGCGGCCCTGGCGCACGACCAGCCACGCCATGTGACCGTGGTGGGTGGCGGCTTCATCGGGCTGGAGATGATGGAGGCGCTGCATCAGCGCCAGCTGGATGTCACCCTGCTGGAGCTCTCCGATCAGGTGATGGCTCCGGTGGACAAGGAGATGGCCAACCTGCTCCATGCCCGCATCCGGGAAGAGGGAGTCGATCTGCGCCTGCACACCGGTCTCAATGCCATCGAGAGTCTGGATGTGACGGCGGAGAAGACGGCGGACGTGCCGACCGCCAACAGCGGCGGCCTGCGCCTGACTCTGAGCGACGGCTCGCATCTTGAGACAGGTCTGTTGATCCTGGCCATCGGGGTCAAGCCGGAGACCTTGCTCGCCGCCAAGGCGGGGTTGGCGCTGGGGCCGCGCGGCGGCATCAAGGTAGATGCCGGCATGCGCACCTCGGATCCCTTCATCTATGCGGTGGGGGACGCGGTGGAGGAGACCGACTTCGTCACCGGCGAGTCGGTGCTGATCCCGTTGGCGGGCCCCGCCAACCGCCAGGGGCGCATCGCCGCCGACAACATGCTGGGCCGAAGCGAAACCTACAAGAAGACGCAAGGGACCGCCATCTGCAAGCTGTTCGACCTGGCGGTGGCGAGCACAGGCCTCAACGAGAAGCGGCTGGTACAGCTGGGTCTGCCGTTCGAGAAGGTCTATGTCCACCCGGGCAGCCACGCCGGTTACTACCCCGGCGCCCACCCCATCAGCCTCAAGCTGCTGTTTGCCCCCGATGGCAAAATTTATGGCGCCCAGGCCATCGGCAAGGATGGGGTCGACAAGCGCATCGACGTGCTGGCGGTGGCCCAGCGTGCCGGGCTCACCGTGTTTGACCTGCAGGATCTGGAACTCACCTATGCGCCGCCGTTCGGGTCGGCCAAGGACGCAGTCAACATGGCGGGCTTCGTGGCGAGCAACCATTTGAAGGGGGATACCCTGCTCTGCCACGCCGCCGAGGTCAATGCCCGCAATCCCCATCAGCAGGTGCTGGATGTGCGCAATGGCCCCGAGCTCGACAAGCTGGGCCGGATCCCGGGGGCCATGCACATTCCCCTCGACGAGCTGCGCGGCCGCCTCCATGAGTTGCCAAAAGACAAGGAGCTGCTGGTCAGCTGCCAGGTGGGTTTGCGCGGCCATGTGGCCTGCCGCCTGCTGAGTCAGCACGGTTTTCGGGTCAAGAACCTCTCCGGCGGTTTCAAGACCTGGCAGCTGAGCCTTGGCCATGAGCGCCCGTGATCCCGAGCGGGGGGTGACGCCGCCCAGGGCAGTCAGGGGGGTCGGCGGATCTGGCCTAAGCGGGTGAAGCCGTGCCGGCTCTTGCGCTTTTGGAAGTGGCTCTGGCGAATGGGATGGAAGATCAAGGGGCGCGCGAGCGCCTCATTGGCGCCGTGCAGGCGACTGAGCATGGGTTGGGCCCCTTGCTCCGTGCTGATGAGCCAGATCAGGGGCAGCAGGACGGGCGGGGGGGCATCGCTGTCCTCCCCCAGCACCCTCTGCTCCAGGGCATCCCTCGCCTGGGCAAAGGCCAGCAGCTGCTCTTGGGTGGCGGTGCCCTTGCCGAGGGTCTGGCACAGGGTGGTCAGGGCGAGGTGAAAGGCGCCGAGGGCCGAGCCATAGCCGAGGGCGGCGCGCCTGGCGAGCAGGGTATCGAAGGAGAGGCTCGCAAGACTGGCGGGCAGGCGCAGGCCCATCTCCAGATGGAAGCAGGCCTGACCACCGCTGGGCTGGTAGCGGGATTCGCTCAGGTGCAGCAGGCGATCCAGGTAGTCATGGTCGGTGATGAGCAGGCCGTCATGGCTGAGCGCCCACTCCCTGGCCAGGTACATGGAGAGGAGATTGGCGAGGCGGCGCGCCATGCGGATGCCTCCCTGATCCCGACTGGCCAGCCCCTGCTCGAGGCAGTACTGGTGCAAGGCGGTCAGACCCGGCTGATCCGGGCAGAAGCAGTCGTGATTGGCGCTCGCACGCCAGCGGGCGATGAGCGCCCGGTTGCCAAAGACCTTGTGTCGGACGAAGCCGGGGCCGAGCAGACTGCCCAGCAGCCCCATGAGCGGGGGCGTGATGGCGTCGAAGTCAGCGGCGCTCGGGGGCGGCGCCAGCAGATCGCTCTGGCGGGCCAACCGTGCCAGCAGGGGGGGCAGGCGGCTCTGCTCGCTCACGGTGAACACGAAGGCGAGGCGCTCGAGCCAGAGCAGGGCGAATTTGAGCCAGAGCTCGTCGCGCACCTCCATGCCGGGGTAGTAGATAAAGGTCTTCATCTCGGGTGATCGCCGTCCACCGTCGCAGCTGATGCAAGGAGGGGCAATATACCCAGTTCGTCCGGGCCCGGCAAATGGCGGCGCGGGCTGGCGAGGGGCGCAGGGCCCGCCCTGGCGGCCGCCATGCCATCCTGGTAGGCGATGGCGGCAAGCTCTGCTATAATTCGCGCCCTTTTGTTAAGGTCACCCGAGTCAATGACATGAAGTTCATCATCAAGCTGTTTCCGGAAATCACCATCAAGAGCAAGTCGGTGCGTCAGCGCTTCACCAAGATGTTGCAGGGCAATATCCGCAATGTGTTGCGCCGTTTCGACGAGGACGCCCGCGTGCGCATGGATTGGGACAAGCTGGTGGTGAGCTCGCGCAACGATCAGTTCCACGCCCAGTATCTCGAGACGCTGGCCTGTATCCCGGGCATCCAGTACTTCCTCGAGGTGAAGCTGAGCAACTTTACCGATCTGCACGACATCTTCGAGCAGACCCGCGCGGTCTGGGGCGATCGTCTCAAGGGCAAGACCTTCTGCGTCCGTGCCCGCCGGGTCGGCAAGCACGACTTCAGCTCCCTGGAGCTGGAACGCTACGTGGGTGGCGGCCTCAACCAGCACTGCGAAACCGCCGGTGTGCGCCTGAAGAAGCCGGATATCCAGGTCAACCTGGAAGTGGAGAACGACGAGCTTTACATCATCAGCGCCGTCCACCACGGTATGGGGGGCTTCCCCATGGCGACCCAGGAGGATGTGCTGAGCCTGCTCTCCGGCGGTTTTGACTCGGGCGTGGCCTCCTACCAGTTCATCAAGCGCGGCTGCCGGGTGCACTACTGCTTCTTCAATCTCGGCGGCGCCGCCCACGAGATCGGCGTCAAGCAGGTGGCCTACTACCTGTGGAACAAGTTTGGCGCCTCCCACAAGGTGCGTTTCACCGCCATCGATTTCGAACCCGTGGTGGCGGAGATCCTGGAGAAGGTGGACAACGGCCAGATGGGGGTGGTGCTCAAGCGAATGATGATGCGCGCCGCCGGCAAGGTGGCCGACCATTTCCAGATCCCGGCCCTGGTGACCGGCGAGTGCGTGGGTCAGGTATCGAGCCAGACTCTCACCAACTTGAATGTCATCGATCGGGTGACCGACAAGGTGATCCTGCGTCCCCTCATCACCTGGGACAAGCCGGACATCATCAGCGAGGCGCGCCGCATCGGTACCCTGGAGTTTGCCGAGACCATGCCGGAGTATTGCGGCGTCATCTCCAAGAAGCCGACCGTGAAGGCCGAGCTCGCCCGCATCGAGGCGGAAGAGGCCAACTTCGACTTCGCCATCCTGGACAAGGTGGTGGACGAGGCGCGCTACCTCGATATTCGCCGCATCGGCGAAGAGACCGCCGCCCAGGTGCAGGAGGTGGAGACCACCCAGGTGCTGGCCGCCAACGAAGTGATCCTGGACATCCGCTCCAGTGATGAGCGCGACGAGAAGCCGCTGGTGGTGGAAGGGCGCGAGGTGCTGCACATCCCCTTCTTCAAGCTGGCGACCGCCTTTGGCGATCTGCCGAAAGAGCAGACCTACCTGCTCTATTGCGATCGCGGCGTGATGAGCAAGCTGCAGGCGCTCTATCTGAAAGAGCAGGGCTTTGACAACGTCAAGGTCTATCGCCCCTGAGTACGGCGATACCCTGCCAATAAAAAATCCGGCCATGAGCCGGATTTTTTATTGCACGCCTGGTTGTACGCGCCGCCCCCTATGGGCAGGGGACAGGGGTGAAGGTCGCCTGCCCCTGACAACGCCAGCCCATCTGGGCCTGACGCATCTGCCACAGATTGTCACTGCGAAACAGGGTGAGGATGTAGAGCATGTCGTTCTTGCTGCCATCGAGGGCGACGGAGAGCACCAGATCGTTATCCAGCTGTTGAGCCTGGATACGGCTGGGGACATCCCCGTGTCCCACGAAGCGCAAGGCGATGGCCCTGTAGTCGTTCACCCAGGTTTGCTGCCTGGTGTTGGCCTGGCGGATCTGCTGGTTGAACTCCTGCACCGGGGTGGAGGCGAGCCGTCCAAACAGGAGCTGGGCGTTGGCACAGCTGGAGGCGACCAGGAGTAGCAGCGAGGTAAAGATCCCGATTTTTTGCATGAAGGTTCCTGCCTGACAACGACTGCCCTCTATGACAACAGAAAAGCCCGCGAGGTTCAATCCGGCGGGCGGGTGTCATCGTTCTGTTCGACTCCCAGGTATTCAGCCCCGTTGCAGGCTGAAGGTGGGGAGGGAGAGGTGCCAGTAGATGGCGGCGACCCGCAGGCCAAATACCACCCCCATGCTGACGAACATGGCCAGCACCCGCTCCACCTCGCACTCGAGGGCCACCGTGTAGACGATGCCGCCGAGGATGCAGGCGGTGGCGTAGATCTCCTTTTGCAGCACCATGGGGATCTCCCGGGCCAGCACGTCGCGGATCATGCCTCCAGCCACCCCCGTCATGGTGCCCATCAGGACGGCGATGAGGCCGGAGGCGCCGAAGTGAAGGGCTTTCTGGGCCCCGATCACCGTAAAGAGCGCCAGGCCGAAGGCATCGGCCACCGGCAGCACATACCAGGGCAGGCGCTTGGGCAGCCCGGCCAGCCACATCCCCAGCAGGGCGGTGACCAGAATGACCCAGATATAGAGGGTGTCGCGCACCCAGAATACCGGGGTGGCCCCCAGGATCATGTCGCGTATGGTGCCGCCGCCGATGGCGGTGACCGCGGCCAGCACCAGCACGCCGAAGGCATCCATCCTGAGGCGCCCCGCCACCAATACCCCCGAAAACGCGAATACCGCAGTACCAAACATGTCGCTGATGTAAACAATCTGCTCAACCAGTGTCTGCATGGAGAACAACTCACGTCCAATAAATGATGGGGCGGCGATTTTAGGGGCAAGGGGCGCGTGTGAGCAATGCCGGCATGCAAAAGTGGGAGCCAGAGCGGGTTTCTGGGGGCGTTGGCCTGGGCCGATGAGAGAGGCTGAGACGGCAAGGTGGCTGATGCCGGGAGCACAGACAGATTTGTGCATGATGAGGCGAAAAATTTGCTAAAGCATCGGGCGGCGGTGCCGTTACTAAGGGGGAAGCAAATGGAAGGGTGTCAGGAAATCCAACTTTTTGCAGTGCTGCGGATCTGGTCATCACCACGTTGAATCAGATCTGCCTCAGTCACCGGCAGCGGATTGGCCCTGCGGACTGAAGAGGGATCTCAATCGCCGTGCGCTGGGATCCGCAGTTTTAGACTTATCAGGAGAATTCATTATGTCCATGTTCATCAGCACCAACGTCTCGTCGCTCAATGCCCAGCGCAACCTGGCGAACTCCAGCAAATCCCTGGATACCTCCTTCACCCGCCTTGCTTCAGGCCTGCGTATCAACAGCGCCAAGGACGATGCGGCCGGCCTGCAGATCTCCAACCGTATGACTGCTCAGGTCAACGGCCTGGACCAGGGCAATCGCAACGCCAACGACGGCATCTCCCTGGCCCAGACCGCGGAAGGGGCCATGGACGAGGTGTCCGGCATGCTGCAGCGCATTCGCACCCTGGCTCAGCAGTCTGCGAACGGTACCAACTCAAGTGATGATCGCATAGCATTGCAAGCAGAAGTGACTCAGCTGACCGAGGAAATTGATCGTATTTCCGAAGACACTACCTTTGCCGGCACCAAGCTGTTTGATAATACGGGTACACCTAATCAGTTTGACTTCCAGGTGGGTCCTGATGGCACTAGTCAAACAATAGGCTTTGAACTGGACAAAATAGATACTCTAACCCTTGGTGGTTCTGCGACGCTTGATATTGCGACCGATGCGGCCGCCGCCCAAGGAGTCATGGATACAGTAGATACAATGATGAAGGCGGTTGATAGTAAGCGCGCCGAGCTGGGTGCGGTGCAAAACCGACTGGACTCCACCGTTCGCAACCAGTCCAATATCTCGGAGAACGTCAGCGCCGCCCGCTCCCGCATCCGCGATGCGGACTTCGCCACCGAGACCGCCAATATGACCAAGCAGAATATCCTGCAACAGGCGGCCTCCAGCATCCTGGCCCAGGCCAACCAGCGGCCGCAGTCTGCCCTGCAGTTGCTGGGTTAAGCCGGTCTTCCATTAGCCACTGATACAAGGAGCAGCAGATGGCCAATGAATCGATAGCCATGCCTTCTGTTACTTCGACGCTACACCAACATGGCGGCCCTCAGGCCGCCATGTCTGTTTCTCGCTCGCCCGTCCCGGCTGGGGAAGATGGGCTCAAACAGGCCAGTGTCGAGCCGGCGGACAAGGTTGTGCCAGAGCCGCCCATCCACGCCCATCCATCCGAATCGCGCATGGGAAATAACCAGATAGAAGAACAGGCCCAAGAATTGCAAGAAAAATTGGCCAATTTGAGCAAGGTGAAGGGGTGGACCATCAACTTCAGCCTGGTGCCCGAGCTCGACAGGCCAGTGATCCGGGTCATCGATACCGAGACCGAGCAGGTGATCCGCCAGATCCCGAGCGAGGAGATGCTGTTGCTAAGCAAGAGATTGAAGGCGATGGAGCAGGGCCATGGCGATGAGTTCAGCCTCTCGGGGTTGCTGTTCGACGGTCAGGTATAGGTTGTTAACGAGATAAGAGGAGCATGTTATGGCGATTACCTCCGCCGGGGCGGGGTCGGGCATCGATCTCGAGAGCGTGATCACGGCGAGCATCGCCGCCAAAAAGGCGCAGTTGCAGCAGCCCATCACCACCAAGCAAACCAGCACCAATATCACCTTGTCTGGCATAGGTCAGCTCAAGTCCTCCCTCACCGCCTTCACCGATATCCTGGATACCTTGAGCAAGCCTGGCGCCTTCAACAAGCGGGCCATCAATATCACCCAGGATAAAGATGACCCCGTGCTGAAGATGGAGAGCAAGAGTGGCGGCTCCAACGGCCAGTACAATATCACCGTCAACAAGTTGGCACAGACCAGCCGTCAGGAAGGCATCTTTGATAGCTCGACCGCACCGCTCATCACCCAGGATGGTCAGCTGACCTTCAAGGCGGGGGACAAGGAGTTCACGGTCGACGTCAAGGCGGGGGATACCCTGCAAAACATTCGCAAGCGCATCAACAATGATGGCGACAACTTCGGGCTCAGTGCCAACATCGTCAACACCGCAGACGGCAAGGCCAAGTTCATCATCGACTCGGGCGTGTCGGGGGATGGCAAGGATCTGGTCATCACGGGCAGCACAACCGAACTACAGGACAAGTTCACGGGCAAAATGGCAGAGACGCAACAGGCGTCCAGCGCCGAGATCCTGGTGGATGGCAATGTGCTCAAGAGCGATACCAATGTCTTCGATGACACCATCCAGGACTTGAAGCTGACTGTGCTGCGGGTCTCCGACACCGACAGCAATGGCGATCTCAAGTCCAACAAGGTAGATATCACCACCGACAAGACCGCCATCGAAGAGACGGTTCAGAAGTTTATCGATGGCTACAATGCGCTGCAGGAGAAACTGAGCGGCTTGGGCAAGCGCAGCAGCATCGTCGGTGGGGTCAGCCAGGATGATGGCGGGGCTCTGGCGGGGGATTCCGTTACCCGGGCCATCAGCAACTTCATGACCAACGCCATTACCAACCCGGGCGGTACCAGCACCACCTATTCCACCATCTTCGAGCTCGGCGTCAAGATGGATAACAAGGGCAAGCTCTCCCTCGACAAGGATAAATTTGGCGAGGCTATCGACAAGAACTTCGACCAGGTGGCTGGCCTGCTTGGCGGTGATGAGGGGTTGGCCGCGACCCTGACCAAGGGGCTGAAGGAGTATACCAAGTCAGGGGGCATGCTGGCGCAACGGACCGATACCCTCAACTCGGATCTACGCACCCTGAACCAGAAGCAGGCTACCACCAATGAACAGCTGGTGAAATATGAGGCCGCCTTACGTGCCCAATACGGCAGCCTGGATGCCCTGCTTGTGAAAATGAACAACTCGGCGGCCGCCCTGACCGCATTGCAGATAAACAGTAACTGAAAGTGATATTTCGAGGACCCATGTCATGTACCACCGTAATCTGAAAGCATACAAGGCGACCAGCATAGCGGCCGATCTGGCGGTCGCCGACCCTCATCGAGTCATTCAACTGATGATGCAAGGGCTGTTGGAGTGCCTCGCACAGGCGAAGGGAGCCATAGAGCGCAAGGACATGGAGGCAAAGGCCAGAACCATCTCCAAGGCGCAGGGGCTGGTGCATGGCCTGCAGGATGCGTTGGACATGGCACAAGGGCAGATAGCCGAGGATCTGTTTGCGCTCTATGCCTACATGGATGAGCGCATCTGGGATGCCAGCCTACGACGTGACGTTCAACCCCTCGACGAGGTCATGACACTGATGGTGACCATCAAATCTGCCTGGGATCAAATTACCGATGCGGATAAGCAGCAGGGCTTCCAGCTAAGGCAAGCGTCAGGGAGTTTGCTGTGAATGAGCTGAATGCTTATGATGATGCCTTGACCGATAATATCGCGACACTGCAGCGATTATTGGCGAGCCATCAGTATGAAGAGGCCTTGGCTTGTATGGATGAGCGTCTGGCGCTCATCAGGGCACTGACAGATTTTTCCCGGCAGCAGACGATAGCGTCAACTGAAATGGCAGCCTTGGTAAGACGCCAATTGGCAAAAGAGCAGGATCTGAAGAGTCAGGTTGACGCGTTCAAAAAAGAGATCGCCACTCAGTTGGTTACCCTTAACAGGGCCAATAAGGCGAAATCTAGCTATCGAGTGAACAGGTAGTCATAGACAGTCAGATGACGCGTATCGTCGTTTGAAAACATCACTGCCGTGAGAAATGAATTAATCCCCTTGTTTAGATAGTGGGATATTCGCTGTCACTTTCCCGATATGAAGTGAACATTAATCGCACGCACACCAGGTTTTTATATGCCCTCATTTATTGTCGAGTTCTGGTCAAGCATCTTCGGCATACTGGCTAAAGTGTCAGTATTCACACTGGTAAGGAAACTGTTCCCCTCAGCCATCACCGCTCGATTTGTCGATTTTTGGGTGCTGAGTCACCTCATGTTATCCATGGTGGCGGTAGTGGTCGCCGTCTACTCGCCCTATCCTGTGATTGGATATCTTTTCATGGGGTATGGGTTTCTTCCTCAGAGATCCCCTCATTTTTAGAGACTCAAATAATTCCAAGTGTGCGGGTATATAAGCGGTGTTGCTTCAGGTAGTAGATAAATTTATCCATCAACAAGACCGCATTGGTTTCTTTCATTTTAGG
>NZ_JBKISU010000012.1:0-122035 GCF_050266975.1 Aeromonas sobria | reverse complement strand
GCACCGTCATGACCGTTGAGATAGTGAAGAACGACCTGACGTTTGAAGTCGGTCGAGTATTTTTGCTTTCCCATAGAAACGAAGAACCCCTACTCGTTGGGTGTCCAACTTTCGGGGTTCACTTCATAAGGGCGGCTTTTTCATGGCACGGTGAAAGACTGGGCGCTCTTGGGAGGAGGATGACAAAGAGGCGCCATGGGCGCCTCTTTGTCAGGGTTGCATGATGGGTGGCCGCATCAGTCGCAGCAGCGTCCCCTGGTCAGGTTGCCGATGATCACCACGGTCGCCACCAGCAGGTAGGCGGCGAAGATGGCGACCAGCCACTGGGGCATGGAGAAGCCGAGGAATTGCCAGCTGATCTCGCTGCAGTCTCCGTCCGGGAAGAAGAGCCAGGGTACCCAGCGGTCGAGGGGCAGCCAACTCGGGAAATCGGCATAGGGGCTGCAGACGTTGAAGGGAGAGGGGTTGAGCTGATAATCCACGTGTTGCAGCGCCAGTTGCAGGCCCCGCACGGCGCTAAAGCCCCACAGCAGCAGCGCGCTCCAGCGCAGGTACCACTGCTGCGGATTGACCAGGCCTATCAGACCGGCGGCGAGCACCCCCAGAGTGGCGATGCGCTCATAGATGCACATGACGCAGGGGTGCAGTCCCAGTATGTGCTGGAAGAAGAGGGCGCACAGCTCGAGGAAGAGGGCGGAGGCGGCGAGCAGCCCCCAGGCCCAGCGCTGGCAGGCGATATGGCGAAGAAATGCAATCATCTGATTGATCCTGAAGGGGAAGGTGAAACGGATTAGAGCAGAGCGGGCCATAAAAGAAAAGGGCCCCACCGGGGCCCTCCTGGCTCAATGTGCCAGTGGCAAGGCGGTGCTGGCGGCACTGCCGTGGTGCATCAACCACCCCAGCTCGTAATACCAGTGAGTGAGGGGGGTGAGCAAAAACTCCACCGCGATGAAGCCGACGCCACCCAGCACCAGGGTGTAGGGGAGCGCCATCCACACCATGCGGCCGTAGGAGAGACGCAGCAGCGGGGCCAGGGCCGAGGTGAGCAGGAACAGGAAGGCGGCCTGACCGTTGGGGGTCGCGACGGAGGGCAGGTTGGTCCCGGTGTTGATGGCAACCGCCAGCATGTCGAACTGATCCCGGCTGATGGCACTGTTGAGCAGGGCCGTCTTCACCTCGTTGATATAGACGGTACCGACGAAGACGTTGTCACTCACCATGGAGAGCAGGCCGTTGGCCAGATAGAAGAGGGCCAGCTGATCGTCTGGCTCGGCGGAGAGCACCATCTGGATCACCGGTTTGAACAGCTGCTGATCGATGATGACGGCCACCACGCTGAAGAAGACGGCGAGCAGGGCGGTGAAGGGCAGCGCCTCCTCGAACGCCTTGCCGAGGGCATGCTCCTCGGTGATCCCGGTCAGGGAGGTGGCCAGCACGATGACCGACAGGCCGATGAGGCCGACGGCGGCCAGGTGCATGGCCAGGCCCACGATCAACCAGACGGCGATGAGGGACTGGACGATCAGCTTGGCCTTGTCCTGGGGGGAGCGACGCTCATCCTCGTAGCGACTGTAATCTTCCATGATGCGGCGTACCGTGTTGGGCAGGCGGGCGCCATAGCCGAACCAGCGGCATTTTTCCACCAGCACACAGGTGAGCAGGCCGCAGAAGAACACGGGGATCGAGACAGGGGACATGCGCATGGCGAACTCACCAAAGTGCCAGCCAGCCTGTTCGCCAATGATGAGGTTCTGGGGCTCGCCGACCAGGGTGCACACCCCCCCGAGGGCGGTACCGATGGCGGCGTGCATCATGAGGCTGCGCAGAAACGCGCGAAAGTCGTCCAGATGCTGGCGGTTGAGCTCGGCGACGGTGACATCGTCGGTGTGGTCATGGTCGTGGCCAAATTCCTTGCCCGACGAGACCTTGTGATAGATGGCATAGAAGCCGGTGGCGACGCTGATCACCACGGCGATCACGGTCAAGGCATCCAGGAAGGCGGAGAGAAAGGCAGACATCAGACAAAACGCCAGGGAGAGCAGGGTCTTGGAGCGGATGCGGATCAGCAGCTTGGTGAACACATAGAGCAGCAGCTGCTTCATGAAGTAGATGCCCGCCACCATGAAGACCAGCAGCAGCAGCACCTCTATGTTGGCCACCAGCTCATGCTTGACCTGCTCGGCCGAAGTCATGCCGATCAGCACGGCTTCGATGGCGAGCAGGCCGCCCGGTTGCAAGGGGTAACACTTGAGGGCCATGGCCAGGGTGAAGATAAATTCCACCACCAGCAACCAGCCGGCAAAGAAGGGATCCAGGTGAAAGGCGATGGGGTTGATGATCAAGAAGGCAATGATGGCGCTCTTGTACCAGTGAGGGGCATGCCCTAGAAAGTTCTTCGCAAAGGCCTGCCCTAGACTAATTGGCATAGTAGTGGGTCTCAGTAATTATTGTTGGATGCTGTGTTCATACCCACAACCTAGGGTGGGCATATAGCGAGATGCTGTCGCTTATTTGCTTGATCCCCCATGATTTTAATCAAATGGGCGGCTAACTATAAATTACATAATGAGCCTTGCCCATGGCTGGTCGTGGATTTAGAGGGGCATGCATGAGTCTTGAGCCGGGCGATCGATGAGTTTATATACAACCCGATAACAAAACTGCGCGTTTATGTGAGCAGAGGACTGACCTTCTGCTTGCCAGACCTCCTCGCTTTGCTATTATTCGGAAGCCTTTTTACGCACGAGAATCGAGTCACTTCATGGTTATAAAAGCGCAGAGCCCAGCCGGGTTTGCCGAGGAATATATCATCGAGTCCATCTGGAACAATCGCTTCCCCCCCGGATCCATATTGCCGGCGGAGCGCGAGCTGTCCGAATTAATCGGTGTGACCCGCACAACGCTGCGTGAAGTGCTGCAACGTCTGGCCCGGGATGGCTGGTTGACCATACAGCATGGCAAGCCGACCAAGGTCAACAACTTCTGGGAAACCTCGGGACTCAACATTCTGGAGACGCTGGCTCGCCTGGATCAGGACAAGGTGCCCGATCTGGTGGCCCAGCTGCTGTCGGCGCGCACCAATATCTGCACCATCTTCATCCGGGGCGCTATCCGCAACAACCCGGAGCAGGCGGCAGAGATACTGCGGGGCGCCGACGAGGTGGAGAACAGCGCCGAAGCCTATGCCGAGTTTGACTATCGTCTGCACCATCAGCTCTCCTTCGCCTCCGGCAACCCCATCTACGCCCTGATCCTCAATGGTTTCAAAGGGCTCTATAGTCGGGTGGGGCGTTACTACTTCTCCGATACCCTGGCCCGCGCCACCGCAGATGCCTATTACAAGACACTGCTGAAACTGGCCGAGACCAAGAATCACGACGAGGTGTACCAGACGGTGCGCCAATACGGGATAGAGTCCGGCAAGCTGTGGACCCGGCTGCGCACCGATATGCCGAGCAATCTGTGCGATAACTGATGACTTCCTGACGCCGGGCCAGCCCCGGAGTGAGAGGATAAAAGAGCGCGCCTTCGGGCGCGCTCTTTGCATTATGGCGTCATGGGCAGGGTCAAGGGAGGGGGCGCCGCTCCGGGCAGCGACCGATGAGATCGCTTGGCAGCTCGCCATTGTCCTGTTCCAGCACCACATCGAAGCCCCAAAGCAGATGCACGTGCTTGAGCACCTCGTGATAGGAGTCGCCAAGGGGAATGCGGTTATGGGGCACATAGCGCAGGGTCAGGGCGCGATCTCCCTTCACCGCCACGTCATAGACCTGGATGTTCGGCTCCAGGTTGCTGAGGTTGTACTGGGACGACAGGGCGTTGCGCACCAGGTGATAGCCCTCCTCGTTGTGGATGGCGGCTATCTTGAGGTAGTTCTTCAGATCGTCATCATCGATGGCAAACAGCTTCATGTCCCGCATCACCTTGGGGCTGAGGAACTGGCTGATGAAGCTCTCATCCTTGAAGTTCTGCATGGCAAAGTGAAGGGTATCGACCCAGTTGGTACCGGCGTAGTCCGGGAACCAGCGTCTGTCCTCCTCGGTCGGGTGCTCACAGATGCGCCTCAGATCGACAAACATGGCAAAGCCGAGGGCGTAAGGGTTGATCCCCGAGTAGTAGCGGCTGTTGTAGGGGGGCTGATAGACCACGTTGGTGTGGCTGTGCAGCACCTCCATCATGAAGCGATCGCTCAGTTTCCCTTCGTCATACAGGTGGTTGAGTATGGTGTAGTGCCAGAAGGTGGCCCAGCCCTCATTCATCACCTGGGTCTGCTTCTGCGGGTAGAAGTACTGGCTGATCTTGCGCACGATGCGCACCACCTCCCGCTGCCAGGGTTCTAGCAGGGGGGCATTCTTCTCGATGAAATAGAGCAGGTTCTCCTGAGGTTCTGGCGGATAGCGGCGATCCGCCACATTGGAGGACTTGTGCTGCCGGGGCAGGGTGCGCCACAGTTCATTGACCTGGGTCTGCAGGTAGTCTTCCCGGGCTTTCTGGCGCCTTTTCTCCTCGGCCAGGGAGATCTTCTGGGGCCGCTTGTAGCGATCGACCCCGAAGTTCATCAGGGCATGGCAGGCGTCGAGCAGCCGCTCCACCGCATCGATGCCGTGCTTCTCCTCACACTCGGTGATGTAGTTCTTGGCAAACAGCAGGTAATCGATGATGGAGGAGGCATCGGTCCAGGTCTTGAACAGATAGTTGTTCTTGAAAAACGAGTTGTGACCATAGCAGGCGTGGGCCATCACCAGCGCTTGCATCGGCATGGTGTTCTCCTCCATCAGGTAGGCGATGCAGGGATCCGAGTTGATGACGATTTCGTAGGCGAGCCCCATCTGACCACGCTTGTAGTTGCGCTCGGTGTGGATGAAGCGCTTGCCGAATGACCAGTGCTGATAGCCGATGGGCATGCCGACGCTGGAGTAGGCATCCATCATCTGCTCGGCGGTGATCACCTCTATCTGGTTGGGATAGGTGTCGAGCCGGTAATGTTTGGCGACGCGCGCTATCTCCTGGTGATAGATCTCCAGCAGGTCAAAATTCCAGTCAGGCCCGTCATCGAAGGGCGCAAAGGTTCTGGCTGTCTCTGTCATATGCCCCCCTAGGCCGCTTGTTTCTTGAACAGTTCCCGGAACACCGGATAGATGTCTTCCACCTTGCGAATGTGCTCCATGGCAAAGTAGGGATACTGGCTGGCCACCGACTCGTATTCGTGCCACAGGGTCTGATGGGCCCGGGTGGTGATCTCGATATAGGAGTAGTAGCGCACCCGCGGCATGATCTCCTGCAGCAGGATCTCGCGGCACTGGGGCGAGTCATCGGCCCAGTTGTCTCCGTCGGAGGCCTGGGCGGCATAGATGTTCCACTGGTTGGTGGGATAACGCTCATCCATGATGTCGCTCATCATCTTGAGGGCGCTGGAGACGATGGTGCCTCCGGTCTCCTGGGAGTAGAAGAATTCGTGCTCGTCCACCTCCTTGGCCTGGGTGTGGTGGCGGATATAGACCACCTCCACATTCTTGTAGGTGCGACTCAGGAACAGATAGAGCAGGATGTAGAAGCGTTTGGCCATCTCCTTGGTGGCTTGATCCATGGAGCCGGAGACATCCATCAGGCAGAACATCACCGCCTGACTGGAGGGGACGGGCCGCTTGACGAAGTTGTTGAACTTGAGATCGAAGGTGTCGATGAAGGGCACGGCGTCGATGCGTTTCTTCAGGTCGCGGATCTCTTTTTCCAGCAGGGCTATCTCGGCGAAGTGTTCGCTGGGGTCTTGCGACAGCAGCAGGAGTCGCTCCTCCAGCTCCCGCAGGCTGCGCTTCTTGCCGGCTTGCAGCGCCATGCGCCGTGCCAGCGAGTTGCGCAAGGATCGCACCACGTTGATGTTGGCCGGCACGCCATTGGAGGTATAGCCGGCCCGGTAGGTCTTCATCTCCATCAGCTGGTTGAGCTGGGTCTTTTGCAGGTGGGGCAGCTCGAGATCCTCGAACAGCAGGTCCAGGTATTCATCCTTGGAGATCTGGAACACGAAATCATCGCTCCCTTCCCCCTGGTTGGATGCCTGTCCTTCCCCCGCGCCCTGACCGGCACCGCCTCCCTTGGGTCTGTCTATCTTGTCCCCGGAGACGAACTGATCATTGCCGGGATGGACCATCTCCCGCTTGCCCCCATGCCCCTGATGGAAATGGGGCTCGCCGATGTCCCGGGTCGGGATGCTGATGCTCTCGCCCTTGTCCACGTCCTGGATGCTGCGCTTGGAGACGGCATCCGAGACCGCTTGTTTGATCTGCTTCTTGTAGCGGCGGATGAAGCGCTGCCGATTGACAGCGCTTTTGTTCTTGCCGTTGAGCCTGCGGTCGATAAAGTGCGCCATAACTCCCCCTTGGCAAAGCCGTCAGGATCAGGATGACTTGCGTACCCTGAGATACCATTCGGAGAGCAGCCGTACCTGTTTGCGGGTATAGCCCTTCTCCATCATCCGCTCGACAAAGTTATCGTGTTTCTTCTGCTCTTCCGCCGAGGTCTTGCTGTTGAAGGAGATGACCGGCAACAGCTCCTCGGTGTTGGAGAACATCTTCTTCTCGATGACGGTGCGCAGCTTCTCGTAGCTGGTCCAGTTCGGGTTGCGGCCGGCATTGTTGGCCCGGGCCCGCAGCACGAAGTTGACTATCTCGTTACGAAAGTCTTTCGGGTTGCTGATCCCGGCCGGCTTCTCGATCTTCTCCAGCTCGCTGTTGAGGGAGGCGCGGTCAAACAGCTGGCCCGTCTCCGGATCCCGGTACTCCTGATCCTGGATCCAGAAGTCCGCATAGGTGACGTAGCGATCGAAGATGTTCTGGCCATATTCCGAGTAGGACTCGAGGTAGGCGGTCTGGATCTCCTTGCCGATGAACTCCACGTAGCGCGGGGTGAGATAGCCCTTGATGAACTCCAGGTAGCGATCGTGTATCTCCTGGGGGAACTGCTCGCGCTCTATCTGCTGCTCCAGCACATAGAAGAGGTGAACCGGGTTGGCCGCCACCTCGGCATGGTCGAAGTTGAAGACCCGCGACAGTATCTTGAACGCGAAGCGTGTGGAGAGGCCGTTCATGCCCTCATCCACCCCGGCGTAGTCCCGGTACTCCTGATAGCTCTTGGCCTTGGGATCCGTGTCCTTGAGGCTCTCGCCGTCATAGACCCGCATCTTGGAGTAGAGGCTGGAGTTTTCCGGCTCCTTGAGCCGTGACAGCACGGAGAACTGTCCCAGCAGCTCCAGGGTGCCCGGGGCACATTTGGCCTCGGTCAGTTCGCTGTTGGTGAGCAGTTTCTCGTAGATCTTCACCTCTTCCGAGACCCGCAGGCAGTAAGGCACCTTGACGATATAGACACGGTCGAGGAAGGCCTCGTTATTGCGGTTGTTCTTGAAGTGCTGCCATTCTGACTCGTTGGAGTGAGCCAGCAGAATGCCGTCGAAGGGGAGGGCAGAGAGCCCCTCGGTACCGTTGTAGTTGCCTTCCTGGGTGGCGGTCAGCAGCGGGTGCAATACCTTGATGGGGGCCTTGAACATCTCGACGAACTCCATCATGCCCTGGTTCGCCTTGCACAGCGCCCCCGAGTAGGAGTAGGCATCGGCATCGTCCTGGGCATAGTGCTCCAGCATGCGGATGTCGACCTTGCCGACCAGGGAGGAGATGTCCTGGTTGTTCTCATCGCCGGGCTCGGTCTTGGCGATGGCGATCTGGTGCAGTATGGAGGGGTTGACCTTCTCCACCTTGAACTTGGTGATGTCACCGCCAAATTCGGTCAGGCGCTTGGCCGCCCAGGGGGACATGATGGGGCGCAGATAGCGGCGCGGGATGCCGTACTCTTTCTCCAGCAGCTCGCCGTCCTCTTCCATGTCGAACAGACAGAAGGGGTGGTCATTGACCGGGGATCCCTTGATCCGGTAGATGGGCACCTTCTGCATCAAGGATTTGAGCTTCTCGGCCAGAGACGATTTGCCGCCGCCGACCGGGCCCAGCAGATAGAGGATCTGCTTCTTCTCTTCCAGGCCCTGGGCGGAGTGCTTGAGGTAGGAGACGATCTGCTCGATGGCGTCTTCCATGCCGTAGAAATCCTTGAAGGCGGGATAACGGGCGACGACCCGGTTGGAAAAGAGACGACTGAGTCTCGGGTTGGTGGCGGTATCAACCATCTCCGGGTCGCCGATGGCAACCAGTAGACGTTCGGCGGCGGAGGCGTAGCAGGATTTGTCCTGTTTGCACATGTCCAGGAACTCCTGAATGCTGTACTCCTCTTCCCTGGCTTGCTCGTAACGCTGTTGGTAATGCTCGAAGATGCCCATAACTTAGCCCTCGTTATAGTCGCTTACCCTAAAATGACCGGTTTATCACTCTTGTTGTGCTTTCCTCTTAAGCCTAGTCAACAGCCCCCAGTAATCCATCACAGCGCACGGCTTTAAATCGGTTGGCCCGGATCCCGGCGTCTTGGGCGGCGCCAGGCAAGCGGTGTCTGTATGTTACTGACTGTTAAATTATTTTTGCCACGAGAGTCGGGGCAATGTCAAAGAGATAAAAATAAATGTTTCAGCATGGCTGCCAAGAGAAGTACGAGGGACAACCCCTGATGGATCGCAGGACGCCAGGGCAGGCGGGAGCTGGCTCGGCATGGCCAGGCAGTGGGATCTACTTTACGTGCGCGTAAACGTAATGTCGGAAGATTGGTGTTTAAGCTCTAATTTTTACATTGACGCTACATTTTCACTGCTCTAGATTGGCACCTGTGTTCGGTGCTGCGCCGCTTTAGCAAGAGAGCGTCTGCGTATCGAAAACAAAGCTCTGTTTAAGCACGTTTCCGTTGGCTTGACCCTCGCATCCGCGAGGGTCTTATTTTTTCAGCGTGTCGATGGCGATGGATGGGGCGCCGCAGACGCCGTTCTCCCCTTCCCATGGCCCTCATGCTGGGGGTGATCATGACGATCGGCCCCATGGCACAGGCGTGCTCTCCCTGTGCTGAGGCAAACTGGTGGCACGTGAGGCCGCGCCGCCTGCCTGCTGTGGCCGCAGCCGCCTAGTGGGCGATCTGATGCCCATAGGCCTGCGTTACCAGGGTGAGCACCTGGGCGAAGGGGATGTCGCCCAGCCGGCCAAAGCCGGCCAGTTTGCCCGCCTTGAGGCGGGTGGTGAGGGGGGTACTGATCCCGCACAGGAAACGGGCCAGGATCCTGGGATCGGGGCTCGGCAACTGGCTCGCCAGGGGATCGCACCAGGCGCGGATCCCCGCCTCATTAGGCAGTGGCGCCATCGGCTCGAGGGGCAAGTGGGCCACCTGGCCGCGGCAGACGGAGCAGTGGCCGCAGCGGGCGGGGGCCTGCTCATCGGCAAAATGGCGAGCCAGGGCCTGGCTCAGGCAAGCCGATGAGGTAAAGAAGGCGAGCAGGGCCTGCAACCTGGCCAGCTCGCTCTGCTCTTTTTGCACGAAGAGTCCATGAAGCTCCTCGACGAGGGCATCCAGGGAGGCGGGCGTGCGCTGCACCTGATAGACCTCGGTCATCTGCTTGCTCTCGAGTTCGATGAGGCCCTGCTGCTGCAGATAGTCGAGGGCGGCCACCGCGCGGCCACGCTCCCCCTGATAACCCTGCCAGAGTGCCTCGAAATCCATGGTGCACCAGCTGCGGGCCTGGGGGGCGCTGGCAAACAGGGCCTCGAGGAAGTGACGGCGCCCCTGATCGAAGCGGGCGAGTATGGCCTCCCTGTCGGCGATGAACTTGAACCTGTAGTCGGCAAAGTAGCTGTAGGCCGGGCTCAAGATGCCATTGAGCTCCAGGTAGACCAGCAGGGTCTTCAAGGGAAGCTGGCGGATGTTGGTTTCGTTTGAGAGGCGCAGCAGCACGAACTCCCAGGCCTCGCCGGCCGGGGGGAGCTGGGTCAGCAGCTGGGCGATGGCGGCCTTGTCCGGCGTATCCCCGTAGACGAAGTTCTCCAGCACGGGCAACTGGGTGCGGTTGGCCAGCACGGTGCAGTGGGATAGCTGACCATCCCGTCCGGCGCGACCTATCTCCTGGCTGTAGTTCTCGATGGATTTGGGCAAGTCGTAGTGAATGACCCGGCGGATATCGGCCTTGTCGATGCCCATGCCAAAGGCGATGGTGGCGACGATGCAGTCGAGCCGGCCGCTCATGAAGTCGCGCTGGATAGTCTGGCGCAGATCGGCGCCGAGCCCGGCATGATAGGCGCGGGCGCGGATGCCGGCCTGGGCCAGCCGGGCGGCGCACGCCTCTGCGGTGTGCTGCAGGGTGACATAGACGATGGTCGGGGCCGAGGGCGCGCGCGCCATCTCCCCTATCAGCCAGGCGTCTCGCGCCCCTGGCGCCATGGGCACGACATTCAAGTCCAGGTTGGGGCGGTAGAAGCCGGTCACCACCAGGCCGTCATCGTCGATGTCGAACTTGCGCTGCATGTCCTGCATCACGGCGCGGGTGGCGGTGGCGGTCAGCAGCAGCACCTGGGGGATCTTGAGGGCACGCCTGTGTTCGGGCAGCTTGAGGTAGTCGGGGCGAAAGTTGTGGCCCCACTCCGAGATGCAGTGGGCTTCATCCACCACCATCAGGGAGATGGGCACGGTGGCGATGAAGCGGCGAAAGCGCTCGTTCTTGAGCCGCTCGACCGAGATCATCAGGATCTTGAGTTGGCCCGCCTCTATCTGACCCATCACCTCCCGGCTCTGCTCCGGGCTCAGGCTCGAGTCCAGTGCCGCCGCCGCTATGCCCTTGCCCTTGAGGAAGGCCAGCTGATCCTGCATCAGGGCGATGAGGGGGGAGATCACCAGGGTGAGGTGGGGCAGGGCAAGGGCCGGCAGCTGGTAACAGAGGGACTTGCCGGAGCCGGTCGGGAAGATGGCGGCGGCGCTGCGACCGGCCAGGATCTGCGCCATCACCGCCTCCTGGCCTGGCCTGAGCTGGGTGAAACCGAAGTGCTGTTGCAGCAAAGAGGAGATCATGGGGCGTCATCCTGAGTAAAGGGGCCATGATACCACCTGACCCATGGCCCGGGGGCTTCCCGGTGCCGAGTGGGCAAGATTTAGCCTTCTTTACCCGGGTGTTGATATTGCGTTATCCAATTGTTGTGGTTTTTTGTGATGTAAAATGGGATTTTCGTGGTGTATGTGTGGAAAAAACCTGTTGTAGATGGGATATTCCCATGGTGCGACTCCCCCCTGGAATACGGACCCCATCAAGAGAAGGTCTGCCCGCAGCAGGGGGGTTCGTTCGGTTAGTTCCGAATGAAGATGGTCGCCACAGGACTCAATGATTCAAACACCGCGTGTGTACAGGGACTATATAGATGACACAACAACACCCCCTCCTTCGTTTGGTAAATAGTACCAGCCTGGTCAGCCAGATCCTGGTCGGCCTGATCGCCGGTATCCTGCTGGCACTGTTTGCGCCTGAGTGGGCCAAATCCGCCGGCCTGCTCGGCAGTCTGTTTGTCGGTGCCCTCAAGGCCGTGGCCCCCATCCTGGTCTTCGTGCTGGTGATCGCCGCCATCACGGGCCACAAGCAGGGTCAGAAGACCAATATCCGCCCGCTGCTGGGCCTCTACCTGTTTGGCACCTTCGCGGCAGCCCTGGTGGCGGTGCTGGCCAGTTTTCTGTTCCCCTCCAGCCTGCACCTGGTCGCCAACACGGCCGACATCACCCCCCCGGGTGGCATCACCGAAGTGCTCCAGACCCTGCTGTTCAACCTGGTGAGCAATCCGGTGAAGGCGCTGATGGACGCCAACTACATCGGCATCCTGGGTTGGGCCATCGCCCTTGGCGTCGTGCTGCGTCATGCCAGTGACAGCACCAAGGCCCTGGTCTCCGATCTGTCTGGTGGCATCTCCACCATCGTCAAGCTGGTGATCCGCTTCGCCCCGCTCGGCATCCTGGGCCTGGTCGCCTCCACCCTGGCGGAAACCGGATTCGATGCCCTGCTCGGCTATGCGCACCTGCTGGCGGTGCTGATCGGCTGCATGCTGTTCATCGCCTTCGTGGTGAACCCGCTCATCGTGTTCTGGAAGATAAAGCGCAATCCCTATCCCCTGGTGCTGACCTGCCTGAAAGAGAGCGGCGTGACCGCCTTCTTCACCCGCAGCTCCGCCGCCAACATCCCGGTCAACATGGCGCTGTGTGAGAAGCTCAAGCTGCCCAAAGACACCTATGCGGTCTCCATCCCGCTCGGGGCCACCATCAACATGGCCGGCGCCGCCATCACCATCACGGTACTGAGCCTGGCGGCCGTGCACACCCTGGGTCTGCAGGTGGATATCGCGACCGCGGTGCTGCTCTCCGTGGTAGCGACCATCAGTGCCTGCGGCGCCTCCGGGGTAGCCGGCGGCTCCCTGCTGCTGATCCCGCTCGCCTGCAGCCTGTTTGGCATCAGCAACGATGTCGCCATGCAGGTGGTCGCGGTCGGCTTCATCATCGGCGTGCTGCAAGACTCCGCCGAGACGGCCCTCAACAGCTCCACCGACGTGCTGTTCACCGCCGCGGCCTGCATGGCCGAGGATGAGAGCCTGCAGGGCCAGCCTGCGGCCAGCCGCAACGTCTGAGTCCACACTCGGCAGCCTTGGCTGCAACAAGAACATGCCCTCTTCGGAGGGCATTTTTTATGGCTGGCGTGCGTGCCGATATCAAGCGCACTCGATGGCCGCTGGGCGATGGCAAGGGCCATCAGGGGTCGGGGAGGGAGGAGAGAAAAGAGAAAGCCCTCGACTGAGGGCTCCTGGTATCCTGGGGATGGCTCAGTCGCCGTGAGCCAGATCCAGGCTGACGTTGCCCAGGGGGCGACAGCAGCAGGGCAGGCACTGGCCCGGCGGGACGAAGGCCAGGGGCTGTTCGGGATAGTGCACCCGGCCCGCCAGCAGGGGAGTGCGGCAGGCGCCGCAATAGCCGCTGCGACACTGGAACTCCACGCGATGGCCGTGGCGCTCCAGGGTGTCGAGCAGGGTCTCTCCCGGCCGGGTCGCCAGGGCGCCGTACCGGCTATGGACGAGGGCGGGGCGCCTGGCCTCGTCCTCGCGCCGTTGTCCGGGTTGCGCCGGCGCCAGCAGGCACTCCCTCACAGCTCGAAGTCACCCAGATCTTCGTGGCTCACTTCGCTGTCTATCTGACCCACCAGGTAGGAGCTCACTTCCACCTCCTGGGGCGCCACCTGGACGTTGTCGGAGGAGAGCCAGGTGTTGATCCAGGGGATGGGGTTTTGCTTGGCGCCGACAAAGGCTGGTTGCAGGCCGACGGCCGCCATGCGCAGGTTGGTGATGTATTCCACGTACTGGCAGAGGATGTCCTTGTTCAGGCCGATCATGGAGCCGTCCTGGAACAGGTATTCGGCCCACTCCTTCTCCTGCTCCGCCGCTTCCTTGAAGATGTCGAAGCAGGCCTGTTCGCACTCTCGCGCTATCTCGGCCATCTCGGGATCGTCCTGGCCGCTGCGCATCAGGTTCAGCATATGCTGGGTCCCGGTCAGGTGCAGCGCCTCGTCACGGGCGATCATCTTGATGATCTTGGCGTTGCCCTCCATCAGCTCGCGCTCGGCGAAGGCAAACGAACAGGCGAAGCTGACGTAGAAGCGGATCGCCTCCAGGGCGTTGACGCTCATCAGGCACAGATAGAGCTTCTTCTTGAGCTCATGCAGGCTGATGGTCAGCGCGCGGCCTGCGACTGTGTGGGTCCCTTCACCGTGCAGGTTGTAGAGGGCGGTCGCCTCGATCAGATCGTCGTAGAAGTGGCTGATGGAGCCGGCGCGCTTCAGGATCTGCTCGTTGGTGACGATGTCGTCAAACACCTGGGAAGGGGAGTTGACGATGTTGCGAATGATGTGGGTGTAGGAGCGAGAGTGGATGGTCTCGGAGAAGGCCCAGGTCTCGATCCAGGTCTCCAGCTCCGGGATGGAGACCAGGGGCAGCAGGGCCACGTTCGGGCTGCGGCCCTGGATGGAGTCCAGCAGAGTCTGGTACTTCAGGTTGGAGATGAAGATGTGCTGCTCGTGGGGCGGCAGCGCCTGGTAGTCGATGCGGTCGTGGGAGACGTCCACCTCTTCCGGGCGCCAGAAGAAGGAGAGCTGCTTCTCGATCAGCCGCTCGAACACGTCATATTTTTGCTGATCGTAACGGGCCACGTTGACCGATTGACCGAAGAACATCGGCTCCTTGAGCTGGTCGTTTTGGGTTTGGCAGAAAGTTGAATAGGCCATGATGTCCAATGTCTTAACTAGCAGAAACGGGGAAGCGGGAGGCTTGGCTCCCGCTCGGTGTCAATCAATGTTTGCTGGCGGTTATATCTTGCAAGCCCCACCCGCACAACCGTCATCTTGCAGATCGGTCTGGGTGTCGTCCGCCCCATCACGGGTGTTGTGATAGTAGAGGGTCTTGAGGCCGTATTTGTAGGCGGTCAGCAAGTCTTTGAGCAGCTGCTTCATCGGCACCTTGTTGCCTTCGAAGCGGGCCGGGTCGTAGTTGGTGTTGGCGGAGATCGCCTGATCCACAAACTTCTGCATGATGCCGACCAGCTGCAGGTAACCGTCGACGCTCGGCTGCTTCCACAGCAGTTCGTACTGATCCTTGAGGCGCTCGTACTCGGGCACCACCTGCTTGAGGATGCCGTCCTTGGAGGCCTTGACCGACACCAGGCCACGGGGCGGCTCTATGCCGTTGGTGGCATTGGAGATCTGGCTGGAGGTCTCGCTCGGCATCAGGGCGGTCAGGGTGGAGTTGCGCAGCCCCACCGTCTTGATGTCGTTGCGCAGTGCTTCCCAGTCCAGGTGCAGCGGCTCGTTGCACAGGGCGTCCAGATCCTTCTTGTAGGTATCGATGGGCAGGATACCCTGGGCGTAGGTGGTCTCGCCAAAGGCCGGGCAGGGGCCGAACTCGCGGGCCAGCTGCACTGAGGCCTTGAGCAGATAGTACTGGATCGCCTCGAAGGTGCGGTGGGTCAGGGCCAGACCTGAGCCGTCGGAGTAGCGGGCGCCGTTCTTGGCCAGGTAGTAGGCGTAGTTGATGACGCCTATCCCCAGGGTGCGGCGGTTCATGCTGCCCTTCATCGCGGCCTTGAGCGGGTAGTCCTGATAGTCGAGCAGGGCATCCAGGGCGCGCACCGCCAGATCGGCCATCTCTTCCAGGTCTTCCAGCTTCTCGATGGCGCCGAGGTTGAAGGCAGACAGGGTGCACAGGGCGATCTCGCCCTCTTCGTCATCCACGTTGTTGAGCGGCTTGGTGGGCAGCGCAATCTCGAGACAGAGGTTGGACTGGCGCACCGGGGCCACGCTCGGATCGAAGGGGCTGTGGGTGTTGCAGTGATCCACGTTCTGGATGTAGATGCGACCGGTACCGGCGCGCTCCTGCATCATCAGGGAGAAGAGATCCACCGCCTTGAGGGTCTTCTTGCGAATGGACGGATCCTGCTCGTACTTGACGTAGAGCTGCTCGAACTTGTCCTGATCCGCGAAGAAGGCGTCGTACAGACCCGGCGCATCGGAGGGGGAGAACAATGTGATGTCGCCGCCCTTGATGAGGCGCTGGTACATCAGCTTGTTGATCTGCACGCCGTAGTCCATGTGACGGACCCGGTTCTCTTCCACGCCGCGGTTGTTCTTGAGGACCAGCAGGCTCTCCACCTCTGTGTGCCACAGGGGGTAGAAGAGGGTGGCGGCACCGCCGCGCACGCCGCCCTGGGAGCAGCACTTCACCGCAGTCTGGAAGTACTTGTAGAAGGGGATGCAGCCGGTGTGGAAGGCTTCGCCGCCACGGATGGGGCTGCCCAGGCCACGGATGCGGCCGGCGTTGATGCCGATGCCGGCGCGCTGGGAGACGTAGCGCACGATGGCGCTGGCGGTGGCGTTGATGGAATCCAGGCTGTCATCGCACTCGATCAGCACGCAGGAGCTGAACTGACGAGTCGGGGTGCGCACGCCACTCATGATGGGGGTGGGCAGGGAGATCTTGAAGGTCGAGACCGCATCGTAGAAGCGCTTGATGTAGTCCAGACGGGTATCTTTCGGGTACTTGGAGAAGAGGCAGGCCGCCACCAGGATGTAGAGGAACTGCGGACTCTCGTAGATCTCGCCGGTGACGCGGTTCTGCACCAGGTACTTGCCTTCCAGCTGCTTGACGGCAGCGTAGGAGAAGTCCATGTCACGCCAGTGATCCAGGTGCTCGTTGAGCTCCTCGAATTCGGCCTGGGTATAGTCCTCAAGCAGGTGCTTGTCGTACTTGCCCATGTCTACCAGACGGGCGACGTGCTGGTAGAGGTGGGGCGGCTCGAACTGGCCGTAGGCCTTCTTGCGCAGGTGGAAGATGGCCAGGCGGGCGGCCATGTACTGGTAATCAGGGCTCTGTTCGGAGATCAGGTCAGCAGCGGCCTTGATGACGGTTTCGTGGATGTCGGCGGTACGGATGCCGTCATAGAACTGGATGTGGGACTTGAGCTCCACCTGGGAGACAGACACGTTGTCGAGTCCCTCGGCGGCCCAGTCGAGCACGCGGTGAATTTTATCCAGATCGATGGGTTCTTTGTGGCCGTTACGCTTCGTCACAAACAAGTTCATTGGCTGATGACCTTTTGTTGATTCCCGAAAAACTCATCGCAAGGCTTGACAAGCAAGCAGACCCACCCCTCTTTTCTAGTGGGGCGAGATGCGGTGAGACACAAGATGTAGTGTTATTTTGAATGCGAGCTACAAGATAGTGAGGTCATCACCGCTTTGCAACGCATGGATGGGGAGAGGGCTGTGGATAAATTGTGGGTGTCATGGCAACTGTTAGTGACTACTCACAGCGAACGGGTTTTCCTTCGTCCGATCCCTGACACGCGCGCTCCGGGATCAAAGATGGAAAATTAAAATAACTTTTTTTGCTTGCGAAACCAGCCCCTTTTTACTAGTCGCCATCGCCCCTCGGAACCTTGCACAATCCCTGTGCGATCCGCGCCAAAAGTGGTCGCCACAGGTGGCATGGGCTGGCACATGCTCCGGCCCCTGGCAGAGGAGCTGCCCCTTGTTCAGGGGGGCTGCGACGGGGCGGGCGGTCAGGCGTCCTGATGGATAACGGGCAGCAAGGCGATGATGACGCCCTGCCCGGGCCGTGGCGACTCAGCCCAGTTCATAGCGCAACCAGTGATGCAGCCCCTGCACCGTATCAAAGTGCAGATCCGCGCCCCAGGCGGCGGTGTCCTCGTCATCGCTCAGATAGCCCCAGCCGGCCACCGCGGTGCGCATGCCGGCGTTGCGCCCCGCCTCGATGTCGCGCACATGATCCCCCACGTAGAGGCAGTGAGCTGCCTCCACACCGAGCCGCTCGCAGGCAAAGAACATGGGGGCGGGGTCGGGCTTGCGCACCGGCAGGGTGTCGGCACTGACCGCCACGCCGCAGCTGGCAAGGGCCGGCAGGGCCGCCAGCAGCGGCTTCGTGAGAAAGCCCGGCTTGTTGGTGACGATGCCCCAGGGCAGCGCTTTTTCATCCAGCCATGCGATGAGGTCCAGCATCCCCTCATAGGGGCGGGTGCCGACGCAGAGGTTGGCGGCGTAGTAGTCGAGCAGGGCGGTGCGAAGGCGAGTGGCGCCGAGCTCTTCGAGCAGTTCGTCCCCCAGGCCCGCCCTGAGCAGCCCGAGCGCCCCGTGGGAGGTGGTCTGGCGGATGATGGCCTCGGGCAGGGGAGCAAAGCCTTCGCTTATCAGCACATGGTTGACGGCGGCCCCCAGATCCGGGGCCGTGTCGAGCAGGGTACCGTCCAGATCGAACAGCACGCAGCGCAGGGGCTGGGGGCGGGGGGCGCTCATCAGCCCTGCTCCGGGCGGACAAACTCCACCATGTAGTTGACGTCGACATTCGCCCCCAGCTTGAAGTGGCCGGTCAGCGGCGAATAGTGGACGCCGCTCATGTCCCGCACCAAGAGGCCTGCCGCCTCCCCCATGCGACACAGCTCGGCGGGGGTGATGAATTTTTTGTGGTCATGGGTGCCCTTGGGCACCATCTTCAGCAAGTACTCGGCGCCGACGATCATCATCAGGAACGACTTGGGATTGCGGTTGATGGTGGAGACCACCACTCGGCCGCCCGGTCGCACCAGGGTGGCGATGGCGCGCAGCACCGAGGCCGGATCCGGCACGTGCTCGAGCATCTCCATGCAGGTGACCAGATCGTATTGGCCGGGGGCCTCGCTGGCGTGCTCCTCGGCGGTCATCTGGCGGTATTCCAGTTCCACCCCTTGCTCCAGGGCGTGCAGGCGCGCCACCCCGAGGGGCTCCTTGCCCATGTCGATGCCGGTGACCCGGGCGCCGCGGCGGGCCATGCTCTCGGAGAGGATGCCGCCGCCGCAGCCGATGTCGAGCACGCGCTTGCCAAACAGGCCGCCGCTCTTGTCGGTGATCCAGTCAAGGCGCACCGGGTTGATTTGATGCAGTGGCTTGAACTCTCCCTCCATGTCCCACCAGCGGGAGGCAATGGCTTCGAATTTGGCAATTTCTGTCAGATCGACGTTGGCGTCAGTGTTCATCTTGGCAAGATCCTGTGGCGGGGCGCGCAGCGGGCAGGGCGCGCGCAATCTATTGTCCTGGCGGGCATTATAACGAAGCGACTTATGCAAACCAGCCCGATTTCCGACTTAAGCAATCGCCCTTGCTGTGTTACCATGTCGCGCTGTTTAAGCCAAAGAACAACTAATTAGGGATTAAGGCTTTCTATGAGCGATCTGGCCAGAGAGATCACGCCGGTCAACATCGAAGAAGAGCTCAAGAGTTCCTATCTTGATTACGCCATGAGCGTGATCGTAGGACGAGCTCTGCCGGATGTGCGTGATGGCTTGAAACCGGTTCACCGCCGCGTTCTGTATGCAATGAACGAGTTGGGGAATGACTGGAACAAGCCCTATAAAAAATCGGCCCGTGTGGTCGGTGACGTAATTGGTAAATACCACCCCCACGGCGACAGTGCCGTGTATGACACCATAGTCCGGATGGCGCAGGATTTTTCCATGCGTTACATGCTGGTCGATGGTCAGGGCAACTTCGGTTCGGTTGACGGCGACAACGCCGCGGCCATGCGTTACACCGAAGTGCGGATGGCGCGCATCTCCCACGAGCTGCTGGCCGATCTGGACAAAGAAACCGTGGACTGGGTGCCCAACTACGACGGCACCGAGATGATCCCGGCTGTCATGCCCACCAAGGTGCCCACCCTGTTGATCAACGGCTCCTCCGGTATCGCGGTGGGCATGGCGACCAACATTCCCCCTCACAACCTCACCGAGATAGTCAACGGCTGTCTGGCGCTGATCGAGAATGGCGAGCTCACCGTCGACGAGCTGATGACCTATGTCACCGGCCCCGACTTCCCCACCGGTGGCATCATCAACGGCCGCTCCGGCATCATCCAGGCGTACCGGACCGGTCGCGGCTCCGTCTATGTGCGCGCCAAGGCCGAGGTGGAAGTGGACGAGAAGAGCGGTCGCGAGACCATCATCGTCCACGAGATCCCCTATCAGGTGAACAAGGCTCGCCTGATCGAGAAGATCGCCGAGCTGGTCAAAGAGAAGAAGATCGAGGGCATCAGCGCCCTGCGCGATGAGTCCGACAAGGACGGCATGCGCATCGTCATCGAGATCAAGCGCGGCGAGTCTGGCGAGATTGTGCTGAACAATCTCTACAAGCACACCCAGATGCAGACCACGTTCGGCATCAACATGGTGGCGCTGGACAACAACCAGCCCAAGGTGATGAACCTTAAAGAAATCCTGGATGCCTTCCTGCTGCACCGCCGTGAGGTGGTGACCCGCAGGACCGTGTTCGAGCTGCGCAAGGCGCGGGATCGGGCCCACATCCTGGAAGGGTTGGCGGTGGCGCTGGCCAACATAGACCCCATCATAGAGCTCATTCGCCACAGCGCGACCCCGGCGGATGCGAAAGCGGCGCTGGTGGCCAAAGGCTGGGAGCTCGGCAACGTGGCCGCCATGCTGGAGAAAGCCGGCGACGACGCGGCTCGTCCCGAGTGGCTGGAGCCGGAGTTCGGCATCCGTGAAGGGCAGTACTTCCTGACCGAGATCCAGGCCCAGGCCATTCTTGACCTGCGTCTGCACAAGCTGACTGGCCTCGAGCACGAGAAGATCCTGGAAGAGTACCAGTCTCTGCTGGATCTCATCGCCGAGCTGCTGCACATCCTGGCCAGCCCCGAGCGCCTGATGGAAGTGATCCGTGACGAACTGCTGGCCGTGCGCGAGCAATACGGCGACGAGCGTCGCACCGAGATCAGCATGTCCAGCGCCGAGATCAACATCGAGGATCTGATCACCCCGGAAGACGTGGTCGTCACCCTGTCTCACCAGGGCTATGTGAAGTATCAGCCGCTCTCCGACTACGAGGCCCAGCGCCGCGGTGGTCGTGGCAAGTCGGCCACCCGGATCAAGGAAGAAGACTTTGTGGAGCGTCTGCTGGTGGCCAACACCCACGACACCATCCTGTGCTTCTCCACCCGCGGCAAGGTGTACTGGCTCAAGGTCTACCAGCTGCCGGAAGCGTCCCGCGGCGCCCGTGGTCGTCCCATCATCAACCTGCTGCCGCTGGACGAGGGTGAGCGCATCACCGCCATCCTGCCGGTGAAGGAATATGATGCCGACAAGTACGTCTTCTTCGCCACCGCCAACGGTACCGTGAAGAAGACCAGCCTGTCCGACTTCAGCCGTCCGCTCTCCTCCGGTATTCGCGCCATCAACCTCAAAGAGGGTGATGAGCTGATCGGGGTGGACATCACCGACGGCAGCAACGAGATCATGCTCTTCTCCGACGCGGGCAAGGTGGTTCGCTTCGCTGAAGGCAGCGGCCGCGCCGATGCGGATGCCAGCGATGACGTCGAAACCGACGACGACGCCGGCAACGACGACGATGGCAGCGAGAGCACTGAAGGCGCCGACGGCACCGAGAGCAAGGGCACCTTCAAGGGCGTGCGTCCCATGGGCCGTACTGCCGCCGGCGTGCGCGGCATCAAGCTGGGCGCCGGTGACCACGTGGTCTCCCTCATCGTTCCGCGCGGTGAAGGGGCCATCCTCACCGCTACCGAGAACGGTTACGGCAAGCGTACCGCGCTGGACGAGTACCCGACCAAGAGCCGCGGTACCCAGGGCGTTCGCTCCATCAAGGTGGACGAGCGCAACGGCAAGGTGATCGATGCGATCCAGGTCGAGGATACCGACCAGATCATGCTGATCACCAACGGCGGCACCCTGGTGCGTACTCGCGTGAGCGAAGTGAGCATCATAGGCCGCAACACCGGCGGTGTGCGTCTGATCCGTACCGGTGAAGACGAGACCGTGGTCGGCCTGCAGCGCATCGCCGAGAGCGACGAGGAAGAGAACGACGTCCTGGTGGATGGCGAGTCGGTCGAGACCGATGCCGCCGCCGAAGGCGACGTGACCTCCGAGCCGGGTGGTAGCGACGAGTAAGGGGATGGCACGGCCCTGATGAGGCGGGATCATGATTTCCTCGCTCGCCACATCCAGGGCTGATCATTTCTCGCAAGAAGAGCGCCTCTGGGCGCTCTTCTTTATGGGGCATCGGCAGATGCCCTTTTTGCGTGTCTGGCTGTCATCAGGCTGTCATGGCGTCCCCTTAAGCTGCGCTGGACATCAACCGGTGTCGTGTCATGTCGAGGAGTCAGCGATGTTACAACTCTGGTGGTCGAAGTGGTTCGGGAACGAGGCGGGACCCGAGCAGGAGGAAGATCTGGTGGCATTCGAGCCATCCCGGATCCCGGTCGAGCTGCTCAAGGGCGGCCCCTCCACCTGAGCAGTTCTGCTCGGGACAGTGTACTGCGGGCAGCGTCGAGACATGCTCCCGCCCATGACCAGGGACTGTTCCTGCCAGGGGACAAGTCAGGCACAGCGGCGGCCGGTAGGGCTGCCTGCCAGGGAGACAGTTGGCAAGGCGCAGGCCATCCATCCCGCGACGCCACCGGGGCATAATCCTGAACTCCGAACCCCCGAACCCCCGAACCCCCGAACCCCCGAACCCCCGAACCCCCGAACCCCCGAACCCCCGAACCCCCGAACCCCCGAACCCCCGAACCCCCGAACCCCCGAACCCCCGAACCCCCTTGTTTCCTGTGATGACGCCGTGCCTGACAGTAGCAGATTGACTCTGCGTTGGCAGGCGCCGCCAGGGTTGGCTCATAACCCCTGTTCCCCATGATGTGTGGCTCTTGACCCCGCAGCGGTGGGATATGCGTCGGCACGGCTTTTATCTCTCCAGGGCCGCACTCGTTATCGCCCATACCCGAAGCTTCCGGCGACGACGGACTAAGCCGCGGTGATCCATCTCGCGCTTTTGTGGTGCTATCGGGGCGATCGCGTCTGCTCAGCCGAGGGGCGTGTGCAGGTCATGGAGGAGGGCGCTTCGCTCAAAACAGTTCGAACTGCTGATGGGGCCGGAGAAAGGCCGTGATGTCCAGGGGCGGCGGCCGCTGCGCCAGTCCCAGGCGCTTGCAGATCAGCCGAAAGCGCTGGGCCAGCAGATCGGCAAACGGGCCGCTGCCCCGCATGCGATCCCCGAACTGCGGGCTGTTGAGCGCCCCCTCCCGGCTGGCGCGCAGCTGGCTCAGGATGGCCTGCTTCTTCTGCGGGTAGTGTCTGTCCAGCCAGTCGCAGAAGAGGGGGGCCAGTTCATGGGGCAGGCGCAGCAATATGTAACCAGCCTGGCTGGCACCTCGCAGGGCGGCGGCGCCAATGATCTGCTCGAGCTCGGACTCGTTGAGCCGGGGGATCATGGGGGCCGCCAGCACGCCCACTGGTATCCCGGCCCGGGCCAGCTTGTCGATCACCGCCAGACGTCCCTGTCCCGTGCTGGCCCTGGGCTCGAGCCGGCGCCTGAGGGTCTCGTCCAGGGTGGTCACCGAGATCATGATGCGGCACAGTCCTCGCTCGGCCAGGGCCTGCAGCAGGTCGAGGTCGCGCAATATCATGGCGCTCTTGGTGATGAGTCCCACCGGATGGCGGTGGGCCAGCATCACCTCCAGCAGCTCGCGGGTGAGGCGGTAGTGGTGCTCTATGGGCTGGTAGGGATCGGTATTGGCCCCGAGTACTATGGTCTGCGGCTGATAGCCCGGCTTGGCAAATTCCCGCCGCAACAGTTCGGCGGCGTTGATCTTGGCAAACAGCCTGGTCTCGAAATCCAGTCCTGGAGAGAGCTCCAGATAGGCGTGGCTGGGTCTGGCATAACAGTAGATGCAGCCATGCTCGCACCCCTGATAGGGGTTGATGGAACGGCTGAAGGGGACGTCCGGCGAGAGATTGTGGCTGATGATGCTCCTGGCCTGGATCTCGCGCACCTGGGTCTGGGGCGCCGGGAGCTCGAACTCGGGCTGCGCTGTTTGCGGCCAGCCATCGTCGACGGCCAGGATCTGCGGGCCGCTGAAGCGGTGATCGACATTGTGGGGGCTGCCTCGTCCTGCCATTTCATCACACAAACTACTGTTTATATGTACAGTTATTTTGCAAGGGGTGGTGGCAAACATCAAGTCCGCCAGTCTCCCCTTATTTCACTCGGCCAAAGAACGGGATCTCTTGCTTGAACTGTCGCTACATTTCGTTTACATAGACAAAATGCGAACCGGATCACGGACATCATCATGAGTCCCACCACTTACCGCTGGCTGTTTATCGGCGCCATTGCCCTGGTCGCCTGGCGCCTGCTCCCGCTCTCCACCGAGCAGGCCCTGGCACAGGGTCAGCGGGCCTGGCGGGTGGGCCAGATCGAACAGGCCGTCAGCATTTGGCAACCCCTGGCCGAGCAGGGGGTTCCCCGCGCCCAGGCGCTGATGGGCTGGAGCCACGAGCTGGGGCAGGGGAGCGAGCAGGATATGGATCGCGCCATCAATCTCTATCGTCAGGCGGCGCAGGCGGGGGATGCCTTTGGCCAATATCGACTGGCGGAGCTCTATCTGCATGGCCGCGGGGTGACGCGGGATTTGCACGAGGCATTTCGCTGGATGGAGCAATCAGCCCAGAGCGGTGATGTGCCCGCCATGCTCAAGGTCGGGGTACTGCATCTGATGGGGGCCAACGGTCGGGTCGACATGGCCGGGGCCAGGCAGTGGCTCTATCAGGCTGCCCAGCAGGGCAACAAGCTGGCACTCACGGTATTGCAGGAGCTGGCGCTGGCCGAGGAGGGGCGCGGCACCTTCGACTTCGACGCTCACGCCTTCCTGAGTGCCGGTTAGGGGCTCAGCGACTGGCGCTGACCTTGCCCGGGGTGACCTCGGTGACATAGAGAGTGCTGCGATCGGCACTGTGCACTATGCTGCAGACCTCGCGCTTGCTGCCATCACTCAGGATCACCAGCTCACCGAGATGGACCGGGCAGTGTGTCGTCAGCAGGTGATCCGGGTGAATGATCTTCTCCGCGTGCTCCACAAACGATACGTCATAGGTGTACATCGCTTTCTCCTTCTCGGGCCTGTTCCTATCTGGAAAGCTAGCACAGGCAGGGGGGGAGGGCGCCAAGGGATTGCCTGCCAGGTGCACTGCCATCGCATGCGGGCACCGTGCGGCGGCTGACGGTGCATGTGCCGCCGCGCCAGGGCAGGGACACCATGCAAAATCGGCAGGGTAACTTGTCTGAGTTGTCACGTCTGATACAATCCCCGGTGGATCCTGATAGGCGATAGCATGAGGCCCACGACAGCCTGGGTATCTCTCTGTGTACCAACCGTTTGGTTTACGGTGAAACACCAGGGAGATGAGCTTGAATCTGAAGGAATTTTTACTATTACATGTGCCCTTTGGTAGGGGGCACCACTGTATAAGGAAACACACAATGCCAATCATTACTCTGCCTGACGGCAGTCAACGTCAATTTGCCCACGCCGTTTCCGTCATGGACGTGGCCGCGGACATAGGTCCGGGTCTCGCCAAGGCGTGCATTGCCGGCCGGGTAAACGGTGAACTGGTGGATGCCTGCGAGCTGATCGAAGCCGATGCGCAGCTCTCCATCATCACCGCCAAAGACGAAGAAGGTCTGGAGATCCTGCGTCACTCCTGTGCTCACCTGCTGGGTCATGCCATCAAGCAGCTCTGGCCCCAGACCAAGATGGCCATCGGCCCCGTCATCGATAATGGTTTCTATTATGATGTGGACCTTGACCATACCCTGACAGAAGAAGACATGGCGGCGCTCGAAGCGCGCATGCTGGAGCTGGCAGGCAAGGATTACGACGTCATCAAGAAGAGAGTCTCCTGGCAGGAGGCGCGTGACGTGTTCGCCGCCCGCGGCGAGACCTACAAGGTCGAGATCCTGGATCAGAATATTGCCCGTGATGACCAGCCCGGTCTTTATCATCACGAAGAGTACATCGACATGTGCCGGGGCCCCCACGTGCCCAACATGCGTCACTGCCACCATTTCAAGCTGCAGAAGATGTCCGGCGCCTACTGGCGTGGCGATTCCAACAACAAGATGCTGCAGCGCATCTACGGCACCGCCTGGGCCGACAAGAAGCAACTCAAGGCCTATCTGCAACGTCTGGAAGAGGCCGCCAAGCGCGACCACCGCAAGATTGGCAAGCAGCTCGACCTCTATCACATGCAGGAAGAGGCCCCCGGCATGGTGTTCTGGCACAACGACGGCTGGACCATCTTCCGTGAGCTGGAAAGCTTCATGCGCAGCAAACTGCGCGAGTATGACTATCAGGAGGTGAAAGGCCCCTCCATGATGGATCGCGTCTTGTGGGAGCGCTCCGGCCACTGGGACAAATATGCGCAAGGCATGTTCACCACCCAGTCCGAGAACCGCGAGTACGCCATCAAGCCGATGAACTGCCCGGGCCACGTCCAGATCTTCAACCAGGGTCTGAAGTCCTACCGCGATCTGCCCCTGCGCATGGCCGAGTTTGGCTCCTGCCACCGCAACGAGCCGTCAGGTTCCCTGCACGGCCTGATGCGGGTGCGCGGATTTACCCAGGATGATGCCCACATCTTCTGTAGCGAAGCGCAGGTGATGGAAGAGGTGTCCGCCTGTATCCGCATGGTCTATGACGTCTACGGCACCTTTGGCTTCGAGAATATCGTGGTCAAGCTCTCCACCCGTCCCGAGCAGCGCATCGGATCCGATGAAGCCTGGGATCGCGCCGAGGCCGCCCTGGCCGAAGCCCTCGAGGTGAACGGCCTGAAGTACGATCTGCAGCCGGGTGAGGGGGCCTTCTACGGACCCAAGATCGAATTTACCCTGCACGATTGCCTGGATCGCGCCTGGCAGTGTGGTACAGTGCAGCTCGATTTCGCCCTGCCGGGCCGTCTTGGCGCCACTTATGTCGGCGAAGACAACGAGCGTCACGTTCCCGTGATGATACATCGCGCCATCCTGGGTTCCATCGAGCGCTTTATCGGCATCCTGACCGAAGAGTACGCCGGACTGTTCCCGACCTGGTTGGCCCCGACTCAGGCCGTGGTGATGAATATCACGGATAATCAGGCCGATTATGCGGTGAAAGTGGCCAAAGCATTGAATGATGCGGGCCTTCGCGCAAAAGCGGACTTGAGAAATGAGAAGATTGGCTTTAAAATCCGCGAGCATACTTTGAAACGAGTACCTTTCATGCTGGTCTGCGGCGACAAAGAAGTTGAAGCCGGCAAGATTGCAGTACGGACTCGTAAAGGGGCTGACCTGGGCACTTATCCTGTAGACGAGCTGATTGCTCTGCTGACCCAGGAAGTTCAGACCCGCGGACAAAAGAAAGTGGAGGAATAAGCTATAAAAGGCGGAAAAAAACTGGGCAAGCAACCGCAAGCCCGCGCTCACCGGATCAATACCGAGATTCGTCTGAAAGAAGTTCGTTTGACTGGTATAGATGGCGAGCCTTTGGGTGTCGTTGGTATCCAAGATGCATTGAACTTAGCCGTTGAAGCTGGAGTGGATCTGGTCGAGATCAGCCCTAACGCTGAACCGCCCGTTTGCCGAATCATGGATTACGGCAAATTCCTCTACGAAAAGAGCAAAACAACCAAAGAACAGAAGAAGAAGCAGAAAGTTGTCCAGGTCAAGGAAATCAAATTCCGTCCTGGTACAGACGAAGGCGACTATCAGGTAAAACTACGCAACCTGGTTCGCTTTCTGGAAGACGGGGACAAGGCGAAGGTCACCCTGCGCTTCCGTGGTCGTGAAATGGCCCACCAGGATCTTGGTATCAAGGTTCTGGAGCGCGTCAAGAACGATCTGGAAGAGCTGGCCGTAGTCGAGTCGTTCCCGAAAGTCGAAGGCCGTCAAGCTGTGATGGTTCTCGCACCTAAGAAGAAATCTTAAGGCCCACAAGAAATTGACTCATGGGTTAGTCCCATGAGTCGGTTCGCCTTGCGATTTTGTTGTCACTCACAATGCGGAGTATAAAATGCCGAAGATGAAAACCAACCGGGGTGCTGCGAAGCGCTTCAAGAAGACTGGCTCCGGCCGCTTCAAGTGCAAGCATAACCACCTGCGTCACATCCTGACCAAGAAGAGCAGCAAGCGTAAGCGCAAGCTGGGACCGAAGTTCATGGTCTCTGCTGCTGACCACAAACGTGTTGTTGCCTGTCTGCCGTACGCATAAGGGGGATGTGAAAAATGCCAAGAGTTAAACGTGGTGTGACCGCTCGCGCTCGTCACAAGAAAGTAATGAAAGCCGCCAAGGGTTACTACGGCGCCCGTTCCCGTGTCTACCGCGTAGCGGTACAAGCGGTAACCAAAGCTGGTCAGTATGCCTACCGTGACCGTCGCCAGAAGAAGCGTCAGTTCCGTCAACTGTGGATTGCCCGTATCAACGCGGCAGCCCGTCAGAACGGTCTGTCCTACAGCCGTCTGATCAACGGCCTGAAGAAAGCTTCTATCGAGATCGATCGCAAGATCCTGTCCGATATCGCCGTTCACGACAAGCTGGCTTTCACCGCCCTGGTTGAAAAGGCTAAAGCAGCACTGGTTTAATCCGGTTCTGTTATGAAACGAAAAGGAGGCTCAGGCCTCCTTTTTTGTATCTGTAAATTATTGTTTTATAGTGGTTTTCTATTTTCATCGTCCACATTATGTCCACGCTTTTCATTTATGTGGTCACTCCGGCAGTTCTGTCAGTTTCACCTCGAGTACTGTGATCATCGCCGAGTCTCTCCTCCGTTTACCTGGATAATGCTCTTAGGCCAACACTGTTGGTGGTATCTGCCTTGACTCGTCAGTTATTGACAGAGCTTGTTTGAGTCTGTGACGTCTATTGGATTTCAATATCTTGATATTGACGTGCGACATTATTACTCATACTGTGGCTCTTAAATGGATTCACTTGGGTTTATTGATGGGCAACGCAGCAAAGGTCGGCGACATTGGTACAGACCACGATGGTTTTCGGCCTACAAAAGTGACAGCAGGTTCTCCAGATGTTTTTATTGATGGCTTGCCTGCTGCAAGAGTCGGTGATCCCCTTGAGCCTCACGACAAGCCAAATCACCCGCCTCATCCTAGAGAAATAGCTGCGGGCTCAAGCAGCGTTTTTGTAAATGGGAAACCACTGGCCTTTACTGGCAAAGGGATTTCTTGCGGAGGGGTCATCATTGGTAGTGGTACCGTCACTGTTGGTGACTCTGGACCAGGAGGCAGTTCATCAATTTCTTCCCTTCTCTCAAGTGCAAAGTGGATTGGCTTCACCATGCCAGCAACGTTTGATTACGATGGCGTCAAGTGCATAGCTACCCTGGACGATGGTTCTGTGGTTCAGGGTCAATTCAATCAGCAGAATCAGGTGATGTTTTCGTCTATCTCGGGAGCTACGTGCGTGAAGCTAGAAGTTGAGAGCTTTGAGCATGAACAAATTGGCCAAAGTTTAGCGGAAGTATTACTTGGAAAAATCATCGGGTAATGGTGTATGGCATACGCACAAGTAGATGGTAGTTTTTCGGCAAAGCAGCAACATCCAGTTGAAGATCCCGTTTTAAGCAAAGCATTGGCCGCTTTTGAAGGAGCTGCAATCAAGTTCTCTACTGATGCAATTAGTGATGCAAATGTAAGAAGCAGTTATACCTCGAACATCAAGAGAGTTGTTACAGAGGTCAAGCAGTTGGCTGCGGCGAAGAAAATATCGGTAAAAGAGGCTGCGGAGTTTTGCTATGAGATGCGCAATCAGATCATGGCTGAACATAGAAAATATACCTCTGCTCAAGGGTTAGCCTTGGCTGAGCGTCATAAAAAAGCACCACCGTCTTTGGATCAGTTGTTTGATAAGTACGCCAAGAAGAAGTTTGGTAAGGATTTCAAAAGCTTGTCTGCTCAGCAGAAAGGGGCGATTCATTACGAGATCATTGAGTCATCTGCCCGCGATAACCCCAAGTTCACCACCGCAAATCGCCGCCTTAAAGTTCTTGGTAAGGTAGGAGTTATTGTAACTGCAGCTTTGGCTACTCACGCAGTGCTCAATGCAGATAACAAGCCTAAAGAAGCGGTGAAGCAGGGGATGCAGATAGGCGGTGGTGTTGCAGGAGGATGGTTGGCCGGTTTGGCAGTATCTTCTGTGTGCGGTCCTGGTGCTCCTTTTTGTGCAATCGCCTTGGTTCTATTAGGTAGTATTGCAGGTGGTGTGGCGGGCTCTGTTGTCGCCGATAGCCTTGATGAAGAAATAGAGGAATTTACCCGTTGGCAGATCAACTGACAGATAAGGACTTGTGCGAAGCTTTATCAGACATCTTCGTTGATAACGAAGTTGACTATGACTATATCGCTTCAGTTGCCAGGAATTTCCCCTTGGATCATGTTGAGTCCGTGTTATTCGAGTGGGTTGCACCAGTTTGCTACAGCAATGGCCTCTCTCCGGTTCCACCTATCTGGTCTGGTTTTGAAAGCGAAGCTCTGTGGCGTGATATCCAAGATCTCATAGCCAAAGAGAAAAGTGCAGGTTTGGTCAGGAAGGGGATTATCAATATCAGACAACGATATCTTAGAAGAGAGTATGGCGATGAATGGCGTAAGCTATCTGCCCTGCTGACTCAAAATAGATGAAGTTGCGACTAGAGGTGTTGTTGTTTAAGCCTGCAAAATTTCAGTTATCAAATCAGCATTAAGTATGGCTAACCTGTTGAAATTATAGTTTTTTTTAGCTAGTTTAAAGCACACTTGCAGATCCTGCTCTCACATTCAAATTCCCACGGAAAGTACGCTCACTCCAATACATTCAACGAGTTAGGTTTTCCCTAGACCGTTTAATGCCTCACCAAACTGTAAAACTTCGCAAAAAAGATCCTTCTTTGCAGATCCTCAACGCCCTGCGGATCCTTGATGTGGCGCGCTCTGGACCTATGGTTTTGCGGTAATCCACTTTTGCAAAAAATTTTCCTGGTGAAGCCCGCAGGCGGGAGCGGATGAGCGCGGATTCCGTGACGCAGGCGCGCCCGTGGGCTTTCCGTCGGGCGAGGTGGCGCCCGTGGGGCTGTGTTGGGTATGATGCTGCGCTGTCTGATGCAATCCTTCCATGCGGCATTCCCTGGCCATGGGCAGGTGATGTCAGGCAGACAAAAGAGGGCCCCACAATGTGGGGCCCTCTTGCGTTGGTGGGTTACTCGATGATGGGGGAGAGCTGGCTGGCCAGCTCGCCCGCTTGCTGGCTCTGGCTGCTGAGGGTATTGCCCTGGTTGGGGCTGGGCCCGCTGCCGTGGGTGTGGCTGGCCGTGGTGGCGGCCAGCTGCTCCACCACGCTCATGAGTTGCAGCAGCAGCCGGAAGATGTTGGTCCCCTCGGTTCCCATCCAGGAACGTGGCGCTTCCAGGTGTTGCAGCTCGCCGGCGACGGCCCGGCGCAGCTGTCCCACCACCTCCACCAGATCCCCCGCCGTGGTCTGGCTCATGTTGCCCAGGCTCCCCAGGATCAGGTCATCCCCCGCCAGCAGCTCGATGGCCCCCAGCGCCTCGATGCGCTTCATGGCCCCGACCTGCTCCACACTGTGGGCCTGGGTGGTCATCAGGTGCTGGCCAAACTCGCCCTGGTAGGCGTCCGCCTCCTGGTGCATCACCATGGCCTGGTCATGCTGGCGACGGTCGGTGTGGCGGCGCTGGTTGCCCACGGTATCGGTGCGGCTGAACACCTCGGCCCGTTGCTGCTGCAGCTGCTCGCCCGGGGCGATGTCAGGCAGTGGCCAGCCGCTGCCAAGCACGGTGCGAATAAAGGGGCGGTCGGCGCGGCCAAAGGCAAAGCCCAGCTCGACCAGGCTCCCCTCGAGGGGGAACTGCAGCAGGCCTTGCTCAGGCCCGCCGAACATCACCGGCAGCGGCACGGCGCGATAGAGCGGGGTCGCCTTGTCCGGCTGGCCATCTTCCCCGAGCAGTTGCACGTCCACGGCGTAGCGAGGCCGAAACGGATCATTGAGCTGGCCGGCGGCGGCCTGGTCGCTGATGGCTTCGACTCGGCCGAACTTGGGCAGGTGCATCTTGTCGGCGAGCTCGGGGAACTCTCCTTCGATCTTGCGCCGCTCCGCTGACTTGGTGGCCTTGCCCGGGGTGACCAGGGTCAGGCTCATCTCGTCGCCCTTGAGGCGCACCCGGGTGACGCGCTGGCCATTGATGATGGCCCCGGGGCGCACGGCGGGGATCGGGGCCAGGGTCAGGATGTTGCCTGCCTGCTTGGCCGAGAGGGTGGGATCGAGCACCACCTCGCGCCCCGGCCAGCGGCTGTGGCCATGGCTACCGACGAAGATGGCGCCATTGGGCTGCTGGTACCAGCAAAAGTCGGTGATGGCGAAGGCGCGCCCCGCATTGTCGAGCAGCTGATAACCGGTGCCGGCGCTGGTGAAGTTCGGGATCGGCCGGTCTGTGTAGTCGGCCCCGTCGGGCAGCAAGAAGGTGAGGCCGCATTGGTCGGTCAACCAGGCGAGCAGACCGCGCAGGGTGGCATGCTGCTGGCTGACCGGGAAGCGGTTGCCCAGGGCGCCCGCGAGCTCCCGACACAAAAGCTTGCTGCTGCCGTTGGCCGCGGGCTGCACGTCATAGACATAACCGGTGAACCAGCGGCGCAGCGCGCCGTTATAGCCGGTGTCCAGGATCAGGGTCTGGCCCTTGTCGGCGATGCCGGTCACGGTCAGGGCGGCGCGCCCGCCGGCGCTGAGGTCCAGCACGATATCGTGGTCGACCAGGTGCCGGGGCTGGCCGGCCAGGATCAGTTGGGTGTTGAGTTTCATGCCAGTGCGTCATCCACTTTTTTGAGGTAGCGCTCGAAGGGGGTGAGCTCGTCTTCATCGGCCTTGCCGCCCTCGCTGGACGACGGGGCCTTGGCCTGGGTGGTTTGCTCGGTGGCCTGGCTCACCTGGGTCGCCGCCTTGGGCAGGCGCTGCTCGCGCTTCTCCGGTACAGAGTTGTGGTCGCTCAAGGTGAAACTCACCTGCCAGGCCAGCAGCCCCTCCTGTTCGCTGGCGGTGATGCGGCCGGTGAACTTGGCCTGGCGGATCTTGACCGCCTTGGCGAGCAAGGAGCCGACCCGAAAGACGTGGCGCTGGCCGCCATCGCCTTTCAGATCCGCCAGTTCAAACAGGCGGGCGAGCTGGTCCTCGTCCTTGTACGGGATGAGGCCGGAGACATCGAGCTCCTTGGCCTTGGCACCCTGCTCGGCCTTGCTGGTCGCGCTGGTCTGGCCCGACTGGTCTTTGTCCTGGAACTGCATGGAGAGTGAGATGCGCATCGATGACATCGTGATGGGCTCGCCATCCAGGGTCAACATGGCGCTGATGGTCATGGGGTCAACTCCTGCCAGAAGGTGATGGGAGAGGGGGAGAGCAGCAGGGCGGCGACGCTCATGCTGTGGCTATGGTCCGGGGGAGTGCTCTGGCCAAGCTGGGCCCCCAGGCTCGCGGCATCGCCCTGGCCCCGCCAGCAGTGCAGCTGCCCGGTGAGGCTGGCCAGTGCATCGAGGGCGGCGGCGTGGGCTGCCAGGTGCTGGCGGCGGCGCTCGCTTAAGGCCTGCAACTTGGCGATGGGGCTCGTGCTGCCACTGGCCAGGCTGTCGAGTTGGGCCAGCTCGGCATCCAGCGCGCCCAGGGCCGGGCGCAGCGGGGCCCAGATCAGCGGCTCGTCAGCCCGCCAGCGGGGGACCTTGGCGGCGGTGGGCTTGGCCATGGGGTCGTTGTTGGCGCCAAGCCGGCGCAGGGTCGCGCACCACTCCGGCAATGGCAGCAGGGTGCACAGGGGGGCGAGCTTGGCGGCCAGATCGGCGGCGCTGTTGCCCGTCACCAGCCAGGCGAGGGCATGCAGTTGCCCGGTGGGCAGCAGGGGATCGGCGCCATCAACCAGCTTGTCCGCCAGCGCCTGGATGGCATTGGGGGCGGCCAGGCTGGCTTGCTCGCCCTGGCGCTGGCCAACCCCGTGCTGAAAGGGGGTCACCGCCAGGGCGCGGCCGGTGACGGTGAGGCGGTCCAACTCGGCGCACAGCCCCGCCAGGGCCGCCGCCTCGCTGGCAAGGGGCTGGGGGCGATACTGGGCCCGGCTCGCCAGGGCCTGAAGCCGACCCATGGCCCCCTCGCTCTCCTCTGGTACCCGGGCCAGCAGTGTGCCGGCCTGGTTGTGCAGGCTGGCCCCGCAGGGGGGCCAGCGCAGGGCGCTCAGTTGCCAGCTCATGCCGGCAGCTCCGGCCACTCCACCGCCGTGGGCCAGCCAGGGGTCGTGGGCAGGCGTGACAGGGTGACCCGATACAGGCGCAAGGCAGCCAGCCGGGCCTGCTCCGCCTGGGTCAGGATCCCCAGCACCTCGGCATCCCCCAGAGGGGCGATGGCATCACCGGCCAGCTGCAGGCGGCGCTGCAACTCGCTCAATTGCTCCTCCTCGGTCGGGACAGGAATGGGCGGTGCCTGGTAGGGGGCCACCTCGCCATATTCGCCAAAGCGCGCCCGGACAAACAGCTCGGTACCATAGGCGACCGAGTCGGTCTGGGTGGCGGTAAAGGGCACAGGTTCGGCCAGGTGAGCAAACTGGACGGTCAGATTGATGGCGGTTTGCGCCTGGTCGGCCCATACCGGGGCCGTCACGTGAAGAATCTCGGTCATGATATGCGGATCCACAATGAGGTGTTTTGGTCGTTGTTGCCGCCGTTCTTGATGGCGCCAACCAGCTTCCAGGTGCCGGACAGGGCGGAGCCGATGCCGGGTCCGCTATCTTCCGAGTTGGCGGCGCGCAGGGAGCTGCCGGCGATGGTGTAGCCAGGCCCCTTATGCCCGCCGGTTGATACGATGCAGGTGGCGAAACAGTAGGTCCCCACCTGGCCCCAGCCGCTGCCCACGATGTCGGCATTACCCTGAGAGGCAGGGTGGGTGTGACCAGAAGGGGGCATGGTGCTCGGTTTACCCGATACCTCGCCCCAGCTGGGCCAGCGGCTGGCAGTGGTCGGGATCCCGCTTATCTGCCCCCAGGAGTGATAGTGGGACGCGGGCGCCGCGCCGATTTCGGCAGGTGTGGGCTTATCGTTGGTGTGATAGATGCGGGCATTGGTAGAAGGGGAGGTCGTATCACTGGCGTTCGCCTTGTATCCGTACCACAGCTGACGTATGTCACTGGTCGAACTGAACAAGGTGTGTCGATACTTGCTCCCGCCGTTATGCCCCCAGCTGATCCAGTTCAAAAATTGAGTGCTGCCAGAACCCTTGGGGGCTTGCGCCGACCCCGTCATGAAGTCATCGGTTTGCGTGTTCCAGTCCAGGTTACGCAGGGTGAGATAGTTGTGGGCATGCTCTTGGGCGGCCAAGGCCGGTTTGTCGGTCACTTCGCCCCAGCTTGGCCAGCGGGTCGCCGGGGCGGGCACATTGTCCAACTCGCTCCAGGGGTGGCGATGGCTGCCCGCCTTGATCTCCACCGCGATATTGACGCCCTGGGCATCTTCCAGAATGCCTGTGCCGCTGACATCGCCGGAGAGCTCGATGGTGCGCTTGCGGCGCACATCGGTGACGCTGCCATCGCCGTTGATGATGGCCACCTTGGCCAGGTGGTGGCGGTAGCCATTGCCATCGGTGTAATCGCTCTTGTCGGCCACGCTCAAGGTCAGGGTGAAGTGGTTCACCCAGGCATCGAGCAGGGAACCGGCCCGGTAGATATCGAGCCAGAGCCCCACCGGCTTGGCGCCCGGGGTCACCTTCTTGACCTCATCGAGCTGGGCGCCCGGGGTCACCTTCTTGACCTCATCGAGCTGGGCGCGCAGGCCGCCCACATAGGCCACCCCGGGCTGCACCTTGTAGACCCCCGCCTCATTCACCAGCTTGAAGCCGTCGCCATAGAAGGTGGCCGGGCCAAAGAATTGCAGCGCTTGCACGCGCAGGTCGTCATCCATGCCGCGCAGGCGGGCGGCATAGTCAATCTGCCAGGTGCTGGCGTCCACATTCGTGACCGTGGCTTCACTGGCTCGGTCGTACTCCATCAACATCGACTTGACCAGGCTGTTGCCCACCTGGCCGCTTTGCGGATCCGTCTTGAGTTTGGTCTCGCTGCCCTTGTAGACCACCATGGCCACCAGGTTGCGGGCCTTGTTGATGAGATACATGGCATTGAACTCGAAATCACCGAGGCTGGTGTCCATGACGATGGTGTACGCCACCGCGTCGTTGTTGATACGCCCGCGCTGATCGACGGCCTGGCGGTGAACAATCCGGGCGACGGGAGGCAGGCCCCACACCGGATCGATAGGGGTGTCCTGATCCACGTTTGGCATGTTGGCCAGCACGATCTCATCGAGCTCCACGGGGGCTTGGTTGGCGAGGCACTCCTGCCAGTAGCTGGCGAAGGCGTTGGTAATGATCTGGCTCATGTCGTCCTCTTGAGTGATGCGCCGAACACCTGCTGGCTCATGTCGATGCGGCCTTGACGAAGGGTCGCGGTGATCGGATAGACCACCTGGAAGCGGTAGCGGCGGCAGGTGCGGCCGTAGTGTTGGATCAGGGTTTCCATCAGTTGCTGGTTGCTCGCTATGGCGCCGTCGGTCACCTCGATGGTGATCACATCCCAGGGCGTGCCGGCCTGGCGTTCGTGGATGTCGCACCAGCCGATGCCAAGGCGCTCGAAGATGCGCTTAAAGCCCGCCACCTCGCCGGCATCCCTGGCGTTGACAAAGGCGAACTTGACCCGCTTGCGAAAGAGATCAATCGGTTCGCCATTGAAGCGCGCTATGTCCCGCTCCCAGGCCAGCAGGGCCAGCAGGGACTCCGAGCAGGTCAGCGGGTCTTGCTGGGCCAGGGGCAGCAAGAGCCAGCCCTTGAGCCGTTGCCAGAAGGCATTGATGCCCCTGGCCAGAAACCGGGGCTCGGCATGGGTCGGGCTGATGGTGTAGCCATCTTCCCACCAGGGGGCGCTGGCATCGGGCAGTGCCGGCGCCTGCAGGTCGTGCGCAAGGGGCGTCGGTTTAGTCATGGAGGGTCACCACAAGCTGGGCCAGGCGGGGGATCGCCAGGCCGGACAAGATATCCTCCTCGGCAAAGCGCAGGCTCTTGAGCTGCGGAAATTGGCTGTGCAGCTCCCGGCCGAGCTGGGAGAGGGAAAACCGGGATTGTGGCCAGGTGCGGGTCACGCTCGGGAAATCCGCCGACTGGCGAAAGGCGGCCCGGACCAGGTTCTCGGCGCCCGCCTTGAGGGCGGCGCGCTGCTCGTCGCTGAGGTTGGCCTGGGGCCAGAGTGCCAGGGTGAGGCTGTGCGGGGTTTCCGGCATCGCCATCACGAACAAGTCATCCCCATGGCCATGGTTGCCCTGGCGGCCCACATAGTCGTTGAGCTGGGCAACGAGGCTCGCCGGGGTGATGCCCACCTCCAGCAGGATATAGGCGTTGGCGGTGCCCGGGCCCCGGGGGGCGTCGTGCTCGAAGAAGATGTGATCGGCGCGGATCCCCGCGACGCTCGCCAGCATGGAGCGGTAAATCGCGTCGATGTGGTAGCGCCCCACCGCCGAGAACTGGTTCTGGATACGCAGCCCCAGGGCATCATTGCTCTCAGCGTCGCTGCCCTGGGTGGTGATCCACTCCTTGTCGTCATTGCGGGCCGACAAGATGCCGGTCACCGCTTCACTGAGCAAGTTGTAATAGCCCGGGGCCAGGTTCCAGGCCGCCCCCGCGTGCTCGGCTTCGCAGACCACCTTGGCCACCGCTTCCCCGGCCGGGCTCACTACCGCCTGCACGGGGCGCAGGCGATAGATGGTGCCGTTGATGCGCTCGGTGGTGATCCAGATGTCGGCCGGGATGGTGACTGTTTCGCTCGGGTTGGCTTTGACGAAGCTGACCAGGCCCCGGGTCTTCTGGGCGCCCTTGCGGGTGAGATCCACGTCCCAGGCCTTGAGGTCGAGATAGGCATCGGTGGCGGTGGCCGCGAAGGTGCTCGGCAGCACATGGCCCGCCAGCAGGGTGCGAATAAGCCACAGCGCCGGGGTGATCACCACGCCGCGCACCAGGCGCCAGAACGGGCTCACGTCCGAGTCGTTGGTGATGAGGGAGCCGGCGGCCTCCACCTCCTTTTTCAGCTCGGCCTCCATCGCCGCCGCTGTGGTCGGCACACCGGTCTCGGCGAGCAGGGCCAGAAAATCCACGGTTGGGCGCAGGGTCAAAGGGTTACCTCCAGGGAGCCAAATTCATAGGTGCGGGCAGTGACCAGGATCCGGTCTGGTGCCTCTTCGCTGATAACGATGGTGCCCGGGATCAGACGCTCGTCGTGCTCGACCAGCAGCTCGATTTCGGTCATGACATCGCTGCGCAGGGTAGGGCTGCGCTCGCCGATGAGCTTGCGGGCGAGCCCGGATTCCATGATGCGGTGCTTGATGTCCTGGCCGATGCTGTGCCTGTCCTGGGTGTAACGGGGCTGGCCGCCGGCATCGAGCAGCCAGGCGCCGTTCTCGACCAGCACGTCGATGTACTTGGGCGCGGTCATGGGGTGGTTATCCACATTTCTTGCTCCATCTCCCCCGGCGTCATCGGGCTTTGGAAGTGGTTGTGCACCTCGCCGATGTGCATAGCCTTGGCTGGCTTCTGGTTCGCCGTGGTCGCGGCCGCGTTGGCCTGGATCAGCTGCTGACCAAGACCACCGGATGGGATGCTGCTCTGACCACCCTGGCGATAACTATCGAGCGGCGCATTGATGTTCTCGGGGTTCTGCAGATTGAGATCGGGCATTGAAGAACTGATGTCCAGGTTGACCCCTGGCAAGGTGTTGAGCTTTTCCAATACCCACTGGATGGCTTTACCCACAGCCCAGATAGGCGACAACAACAGCTTGAACACCGTTCCGAGAATGGCGCCGGCTGCCTCCCCGAGAGCCATCATGTTGGTGAATGCACCAGATGCTTCATCGGTGGTGCCCAGCCATTCACCGATGATGCCGATCAGGCTAGATACGCCATCCCAGATCACTGGCAATATCTCGGCCCAAGGCTCGAATATGGTTGAGATGGCAGGAGCCATCGCAGAGATTAGCCCGCTGAAGAATGCTTTAATGGGGTCCCACCACATAACCAAGACCGCGATGGCGGCACCGACAGCCAGTATGGGCCATGCCAACGCGGCTAAGATGGCACCAACGCCGGACAAGATTGCCCACAGGCCAGCGAATGCCCCCAACCCTGCTACAGCCATAACGGTGTAGGAAATGGCTCTGGTCAGGTTCGGGAAAATTCTTGTCCAGCGAAGCAACACGCCGCCAGCATCAACAATCGAGCCAATCACCCCGTCGACAGCAGGAGTGAGCTGGCTAAACGCGCTGGATCTTATGGCGAACCATACCGACTCCAACCGTTGCCACTGGTCGGTCATTGAGGCGGCCATCTGCTCGGCCTTGCCCATGCCGTGAGTGTTGCCCAGGGCGTTGATACTGCCCTTGAGCTGGTCGGTTTTTTCCAGCAGGTTCAAAATGACCGGGGTTGCGGTTTCGCCGAAGGCCGCCTGGATCTTGGCGATGTCGCTCCCTTCCAGGGTTTCGCCAAATTTCCTTTTGATCTGATCCAGGATCTCCACCATGGGCAGCATGGCCCCGGTGGCATCATAAAAGCCCAAGCCCAACCCTTTCCCCGCTTTGGGAATGGCTGACAAAAATGACTTGTATGCAGTGCCCGCCACGGCCCCACCCATGGTGGATTGCAAGGTACCCAATACGGCAAATTGTTCATCCATCGACACCCCTAACGAGGTGGCAGTGGACTGTACGCCCTGAAAGGCATCCGCCATGCCCTGACCGGTGGTCTTGAACATCTGTACCGCGAGCGCGGTCTTGCCCGCCACATCCTCTACCCAGTTGGCCTTGCCCATGGCATTGGCCTGCTGCTCAAAGATGCCATACATGGTGCCCATGTAACTGGTGATGGTGCCGGTATCGGCCTTGGTGGCGGCTGCCAGCACCCCGGAGGCGCGGGTAAAGGCGGGCAAGTCGTTGCCGCTGAGCCCGGCGATGGCGGACTGGATGTCATAGGAGGCCTGGACAAACTCGGTGGCCGATTTGCCATAATCCACACTGAATTGAAGCGCCTCTTGCCCAAGCGCCTTCAGGGTGTCTTTGGCAACGCCCAGCGATGCAACCTCACCTAACGCTCTGTCCATCTCGATCGCCGGCATCAGGGTTGCCTGGATAGCTAAACCGCCTGCGGCAACGGCGGCAGCGCCTCCGGCCATCTTCCCCCAGCTGTTGCTGGCCGCCTTGGTTACCTTATCCATCTGGGCATTGATGCCCGCCAGTGGCTTGGTGACCTGATCCACCAGGGCCACCTGCATCATCAATTTTTCCATCCAGGCCATGAGTCGTTACCCGTTGAATGCTTTGGCTATGCCCTCGGCCACGCTGGCGGCGTCGGAGGCGCGTTTCTGTTTGTCTATCCACAAGGCGCGGGCCAGGCTGTCGATGTCGTCACCCTCATGGGGCAGGTAGTAGCGCCGCAGCGCCAGTACCTGCTCCAGTTGGTTGCGCTCGATGGCCTCGGCGCGCGCCGTCAGTTTTTTACGGTGATCTCCAGCTCGGGGGCGAACTCCTTGTTGATGGCGCCGGCCAGTTGCAGGGCGGCACTGGGGCGCTTGAGCAGCTCGTCCAATGCCTCTTTACTCTCGGGGCAGACAATCTTGCGCAGGTAGTTGTGGGCCGGCGCCACCTTGTCGCTGGGCAGCATGTCGTTGATGAAGCTGTTGTAGGCCACCATGGTGGGGGCGAATTTCAGCTCTTTGCCGGCGACGTCCAGGGTGATGATGGGGGTGCTCATGGGGTGTTTTCCTCTTGTTCAATCCAGTGGTTCAGGGTGGTGATCTGGGTTTGGCAGCGGCGCAGCGCCATCTGCAGGGTGGGGATAAACCGCACGGCCTCGCCGTAGGTGGTCCCCGTAAATTCAGGCTCCGGGCAGTGGGGCACCAGCCCTGGCGGCGGCAGCCGCTTGATGACCCGGGTTTGCACCAGGGGCGTGGGCTGGCTGGAGCAGGCGCAGAGCGCCGCCAGGCAGAGGCTCGCGAGCGCAATCCGGGCGGCCCGCCGGCGGCGTGGCCAGAGCGTGTTCCAGTTCATCGGCAGTTTTCCTGTGCTGTTGGTCGAGCTCGGTCAGGGCGGCGTGCTGGGTGCTGAGCAATGCGCGCAACCCAATCTCATCGCGGTTGAGCGTCTCGATCTGGCTGGCCTGCTGCTCGTTGGTGGTTTGCAGGGTGGCGATGGTCTCGTTGGCGCTGGCCAGCGCTTTGCCACGGCTCTCCAGCATGCGACTGCCCAGGAAGAGGGCGGCGCCCATGACCAGCGCCAGGGCAAACAGCAGGTTGGCGAGCTGCGCCTTGATGAGATTCATGCCAGCACCCCGCCAAACTCGGTGAACTTGGCCAGCAGGTCGGCGAGCCGGTGCTCGCGCTGGCCGTAGCCGGCGCCGGGCAGGCTGGCCCAGATGTTGGCGCACTTGGCGATGGCCTGGGGGATGCGCCCCTTGATCACATCGTCCAGCGCCCTGCGCTCGCGGATAAGCTGGATGGCCCAGGCATCTTGCGACTCGGGTCCGAAGTCCGGCAGGCCGAGCGCCGCCTGGTAGTGACGCCAATGGCGGGATAGGAACTGATAGCGCCCGGCGGCGGTGCTGTGCAGGGTCGGGTTGACCCGCACCAACACATCGGGGTGCTCACGGTAGTCCTGGAAGAACCCGGCCGGGTTGACCAGCTTGTCGTATCCGTCATCGCCGAGCCCTTTGGTGCCCTCGGCAAAGGCCAGCATGTCCAGGAAGGCGGCCACCTGGGGGTGGCAGTGACTACGCGGCATTGTTGTCCTCCTTCTTGCGAAACATCAGGGTTGCCCGATCGCGGATGATGTCCATGCCAAGCAGCCCCACCATGCCGCCCAGGAACGGGGTGGCCTCGGCGGGAATGCCGAGCAGCTGGGTACCGGTGGCGGCCGCCAGGGTGATGAGGCCGCACAGGCTCGATTCAATCAGTCGGCGGCGGCCATTGCCCCCGGCATAGGTGATGCGCAAAAAGGCGATGGCCAGCGCCAGCAGTGCCCCATATACGGCGGGCCAGTTGTCCATCAGCCAGGCCAGCAGGGCGGTGGCCAGGGTGGGGTCTTTGGTTGGCATAGGGTTCATATCCGTTGCTCTGGTTAGCGGCCCAGGCGTTCGAGCCGGGTCTGGCAGGGGACGCACAGGCGCACCCCCGGCACATAGCGGCGACGGCCCTCGGGGATGGGGTCATCGCACTCTTCGCACATCGACAGGCTCGGGCCCCGGGCCTGGCTCTTGCCCACCTGGTTGGCCAGGTGAACCGCCAGCATGCGGGCGGCGTGGCGGGTCGCGCGGTCGATATCGTCCATGGCGCCCCCTTATCCCAGCAGGTGGCGGGTGTCGTCCTTGGAGAGGTACGGCACGCCATTGATGTGAACGAAATCGGGGGAGGTGACGAAGCCCTTCACCTTGTGCACGCTCTTGCTGCCCCCCTTGGGATCGATGTCGAGCAGATCGGAGACCAGCAGCTTCACGCCGAACGCCTCCACCTTCATCTGGTCGCTGCCGGTGTCGGCGTAGAACAGCACATCGTCCGGTGCCATCCCGCGCCAGCTGCCATCCCGCTTGGCGGCCTCGGTGAGCTGGTTGAAATTCTTGGTGTCGAGCTCGAACTCCAGCTCGGCGGCCACGTCGCCATCCAGATACCCGTCGGGGACCCCGCGGGTTTGTGCCACGGCGCTGTTGTCGGTGATGGTCAGGCTGGCCTTGTCGATGTGGACCATGGCCCCCATCAGGGTGGTGTCGAAGCTGGCACCGGAAATGCGGCGGGTCATGGATTAGCCCTCCTCGTTGTTGAGGCTCAAATCGAGCATGATGTTGACGGTGATCCCCTTGGGGCAGTCCACGGTGCGCACCACCACATAGACGGAGACCCGGTTCTTGTCCGTCCACTGGATGCCGATATCGCCATCCTGGGGGGAGGCGATGTCGCCCGGGAACGGCTGGCCGTTGATGGTGGTGGCCTTGGCCATCACGCGCAGGTCTTTGCCGAAGTAGGTGATGGCGGCGGCCGTGCTGCCCGGGGTGGAGTTGAAGGCGCGATCGCCGATGCGGGCGATGGCGCGAATGCGCATCCGGCGCGCCACCTTGTAGGCGATGCGCAAGTTCTCGATCACCTGGTAGTCGCCGCCCTCGGCATCGAGCTGGCGCCCGTCGGCCCAGTAGAGGCCGTCATAGTCCGGGTACCACATGGGCACCGAGTAGCGGTTTTGCTCCAGGGTTTGCAAAGTGGCCAGCGGCAGCGGGGTCCCGTCCTTGTCCAGCGGCTTGCTGCCGATCCCGACCAGAGGGCCGGTCTTGACCCGGCAGGGGCTGTCGGCGACGCTCACCGCCCGGTTGCATAGGCGGCCGGCGTAGACCCCCAGGAGGTTTGGCCACAGCATGGGCACCAGGCCGACCCCATCGGCCGCGATACCCTCTTGCAGGGCGGCCAGCCTGGCTTCGTAGTCGCTCCAGGTGTCGCCATCCTCGGCGTCCTGGTTGATGCCCGGCACCCCCAGCAGGATGAACTGCCAGCGTCCCCACTTGGCGATCAGCTCCTGGTTGAGGGCGTGGGCGGCGGCGATAAGGTCGGGCGTGATCGTCTGGCCCAGGATCACCATCCCCTCGAAGGATTGGGTCTGCTGGGCGGCGCGGGCGGCGTCCAGCCAATCCATGTCGGTGGGCAGCACGAAGGCGGCGGCGGTCCAGTTCTGGCCGGCGTTGTCCCGGGCGGCCAACACGTTGGTTTTCAGCTCGCTGTCACCCTGGCCCAGCAGGGCATCGAGGTCGCTCTGGGTGTTGAGGGAGAGCAGCTTGCCGGTGTTGCTGGCGGCGCTGCCGATGAACAGCAGATGGCGCTCGACTTCCGTCACGGGCCCCTGTTGCTGATTCAGGTTGTTGATCTGTACGAAAGGCCACATGGCGCTATTTCCCCTTCAGGTCTTGTTGGTTGATGTCCCAGCCGTAATCGATGCTCTGCAGAGCGCGGGCGAAGGCCTGCTCCCGCTGCCGAGTGTTGGCGCCGAGGAACGGGCGGGCCGGCAGCTGGATCTCCCAGCTGCTCTTCACCGGTTCATCCTTGAGCTTCTTGATGAGCAGCCCCGCCTGGGCATAGTTGAGGCTGCCGGTGATCCAGCCCAAGGAGGCCGAGCGGTATGAGTGCTTGCGCTTGCCTGGGCGCTTGAAGCCCAGTTCGCGCAGTTTGCGGGCCTGGGCCTTGCTGGCCGGTTTGTCCTTGCCGCCCAGGGTAGAGGCGATGCGGCGCCGGCTGGCCGCCGTCACCTGGTAGGTGTGCCCCTTCTGGTGGGTGCCCGCGATGACCCCTGCATGGGCGCTCATGGTGCCCTTGCGAAAACCGAGCTCGGCCACGTCCTGGCGCGGTTCACGGATCTGCAGCAGCTTGGGCAGACCGCGCAGCATCTTGCGTTTGCCGCGCTTGCGCGGTGCCCAAGGATTACCGTTGGGGTCTTGCTGGCCGCGCACGTTGCGGGCCGCCAGCTTCTTCATCTCGTTGGCGGCGCGCCACACTAGGCGCTGGCGTTTCTTGGGCGGCAGGGCCAGCAGGTTGAGCTGGTCTTTGCTGCGGCGGGTGTCCAGGGTGATGGCGATCATGCCGGGCCCCCTACCAGGTGATGGCCCGCATTGCCCACCTGCAGATCGATCTGCTCGGCCACCCAGATCTCATAGGGGGCGACGTTCCAGCACTTGCCGAGCCAGCGGATGGGGCCGCTCGGGTGCTCGATAAGGCGCAGCGGCTCGGCGAAGGGGAGCTGGATCTCGAGATCGGCGCTCTGCTCATCGTTCGGGGTGACCGCGTAGTCGGGATCGGGCAGCTCAAGGTCGGCGCGAAACGGGTCATGCTCCTGCACCCAGGCGGCCACCGTGGCCAGCAGGATGGCCGGATCCAGCTCCCGAAACGGCAGTTGTTCGAGGGTGAACACCGCCTGATAGCTGAGCCAGGCCACATCCACCCCGGTGGGGCCCTGGTTCTTGGGGTCGAGCTTGATGGTGCCGTTCTCCATCCAGCTATCCAGGCGCTTGTGGCACTTGGGCGGCAGCACCCGCAGCAACTCGGTGTGGAGCGCCTGCAGGAAATAGCCCTGGGCCTGCTGCTCGTTGATGTCACTCATATCAGCGATACTCCCGCCCGGTGCTTACCCTTGATGCTGCGCACCAGTTGCTGACTCTCGGCCAGCAACTGGGCGCGCTGGTCCGGGGAGCGCTCCATCTGGTTGTTGGCGGTGGCCCGCTCGGTGACGCTGGCGAACTCCGGCAAGAGGGCCGCCTTGGCGCGGGCAAAGACGGCGGCCAGGTAATGTTCGGTCAGGGCGTTTCTGCCGGAGTCAGCGCCATCGTCAAGGCTGGGCCCCGGCACGGCGGCGGCGCTGGCATAACCCTTGGCCTGCAGGACGGCCTGGTGGCTGGCGAGCTGCAGGTTGATTTCAGAGACGGCGGCCAGCAAGGCGGCGCCAGTGGTCTGCTGGTCCAGATCGGCAGGCAGGGCGCGGCGGCGCTCGAAGTCGGCGACGGCCACATCCGGCCAGAACCCGTCATTGCGGATAGTGGCGGCGCTGTAGTTGATGTCCTTGCCTGCAAACATGGCTTGCCTCGCTGGTTGAATGGGGCACCCCTGTCGCCACGCAATTACCGATGAGTTAGCCCAAGGCTGCCCATGGCATTCGCGCCGGGGTGCGGTGGCGCGGAGAGTCGGTGTGTTCCGGCGTCAGTGATCCGGATTGAGCGCCCGCAGGCGCATGGCAATCTTCTGGCGCAAGGTGCCGACCCCCACCTTGCCGTGCAGTTGTTCGGCCTGGCCCAGCCAGTGGTCGGCCTGCTCCAGGGTGTCGCTGTCCCCCACGGCGCTGGGGCGGGGCTGGCCGTCGTGGTCGCGCAGCAGCAGGCAACCGGCGGCCTTGAACCACTTGGCGGTCAGCCGCTCGTTGAGACGCCAATCACAGCGCACCTTGTCAAACACCCGGGAGAACCAGGGCTCGACGGCGTGCCCCTCGGCCGCTTGCTTCTCGGCCCACTCCAGCACGGTGTCAGCCACAAAATGAGCCCAGTCGCGCTTGATGTTGGTCGGGGTGCGTTGGCCCTGGGCGATGGCGAGATCCGCCCAGGCGATGCCGGCGTCGAAGTCGCCAACGTCAAAGGCCCAGATGATGAGGCGCTGAAACAGCTCGTTCTGGTAGGGCTGGCCCGATTCGCTGACGGCGGCCAGATAGCGCTCCACATAGGGGCGGTACTTGGGCATCAGCTCGTCCCGTTTCATGTTCACCCGGTCGCCGATGCGGGCCAGTTTGCGCAGCCGGATCATGTCCTGCTCCAGGGCAATCAGTTGCAGGTGCAGGCTGTCGGCCACCGCGCCGGTGGCCACGCCTGAGCTGGCGACCTGTTGGGCCCCCTGCACGGCGCTCACGCGCTGCTTGTGACGTTGACCGGGTGAGCTCATGGCTTAGGCCTCGGGGGTCGCCGGCGCGGCGCCGATCTCGATGTCAGCCTCTTCGAAGCCGCCATAGGCCAGGTGCTCGCCCAGGGCATAGCCTTCCATGCGCCAATACTGGTTATCGAAGCACTTGCGATCCTGGTTATCGTCCGCCTTGCGCTTGCGGGTGCCGCGCTGGGTGTAGATGTGCAGGTTGTCCAGGGTGGTGACCACCATCCGCTTGCCCGGGAAGAAGGGCGGGATGTAGGCGCGGCGCCCGGCGATGGATTCGGCCAGCTTCTGGGCGGCGATCTGCTCGCTCGGCTTGGTGGCTTCGCTGTAGAGCTTGGCCTGGGCGGCGGCGATGAGATCGGTACCGACCAGCACCACCAGACGCGGGTCCTGGCGGAACAGGGGGTCGATGGTGGTGTTGATAAGGTCGGAGGCCATCTCGTCCAGGGTCTTGTAATCGCCATGGCCGTCCGGGTCGAAGTAGATCTTCTTGCCGGCCTCGGCCTTGATGATCTGGCTGCCGTCGTTCCACTCGCGGGCGATCTGGTGCCAGCCCTTGTTGACGTCTTCCCCCAGCGGGTGCTCGGCGGGATCGGTATCGGCGGCCGCTTCCACGCCGTTCCAGCCGACCCGCAGCATGTCCAGGGCAAAGGCCTTGTTGATGAAATCGCCCACCAGGCGCAGGAACTCGCCCTCGCTGCCGGCGTTGGCCCAGACGCACAGGGTCGCCCAGTCCAGAGAGGCGCAGGAGTCTGTCTCGGTCAGTTCGTAGGTGTTGCCATCGACGCCGATCTTGCCGTTGAAGCGGCCGTTTTTCTTGCGGCCGGTGAACAGCTTGCCGATGCCGACTTGGACCACCTGACCCTTGATCTGATCCACGTCCAGACAGGTGATGAGGCCGAGGAACTCGACGGAGGCGAGCAGGGCGGCGCGCAAGCCGGTTTCTACCGGGCCGGTGACGCTGAACTGCTTGGCCAGGGCGTTGACGGGAATGCCGTAGGCCTTGGCTAGGGCATTGCTGTATTGCTCCAGGCGCTGCATGGCCTGGACTGTGAGGGTCTGACTCATGAGCCTTCCTTAAAATACGCTGGGGGTGTCGTCACCGCCGAGGGCGCCCGGACGCTGGCCCGGCTTCTCGACGGAGAACTGGTCGATCTTGGTGTTCAGCTCGCCGAACTTGTCGGTCAGGCTGGCCAGGGTCTGCTCCAGCTTGTTGAACTGCTCGGCGGTGATGCCGGGGTTCTCTTCCACCTTGTCGGGCTCGGTGGTCGTGGGAGCGGGTTGCTCGGGGGTGGGCTTGGCGTCCAGCTTGGCGCTGAAGCCATCGATCTTGGTGCCAAGGCCAGTGAGGGCCCCCAGCATTTGATCGAACTGTTCTGGTTTCATTTCCTCATCCTCGGGTTGGCTGGGGGTGGGGTGGGGCTCCTGCTCGCCGTGGCTGGCCAGGAAGCTGAAAAACTTGGCGATCAGGCCGTCGGCCTTCTCGTGCTTGGGCAGCTTGAACGCGGAGAGATCCAGCTGTTCGCTGGCGCCGATGGTGTGGCCTTTGTGCTTGGTGTTGAATTTGAGGCGCGTGGTCCCGAGGCTGGCTGGCTCGTCTGTGACGCCAAGGCCCAGCAGATAGGTGCGCCCGGTGTCGGCGAAGTTCTCGAAGGGCTCGATGGAGCAGAACTGATACTGGCCGTTCTGGTTGTAGTAGATGAGATCCCGATTCGGGCAGAGGATGGCGAACAGCTTGAGCTTGCCATCGACCTCCACGGTTTTGAGCGCTTGCACCACGCCGAAGTTTGACCAGCGATCGTGCTCCGGCCACAGCAAGGCCGTATAGAAATCGGGGTCGTAGGTCTCGGCCATGTCGGTGAGCCAGTCGCGGGTAATATCCCGCCCGTCCACCGCTTTGCCTTCGGTGGCGATACAGACCCAATCTGTTCTTAAGGTTGTTGCGCTCATGCCTGCTCCCAATTGATGCGGGCTCAGGCTATCGGGTCGGCAAGGGCTATTCATCTGGTTGTGTTCGGCGGGATTCGGATCCAGCAGGAAATCCGAATTGCTCAGAACATCAGTGGGATAAGTGGGAGGAGGGGGCTGGCTATGATGGCGCCATCATTCACCGGATGGAGGCGCCGTGGCGTACCCCGAAGAGATCCGCAATGCGGCGAAGGGACTCTACCTTAAACGATGGACACCCCAGGAGATCAAGGACGAACTGGGGCTCAACTCCTGTCGCATCATCTACTACTGGGCCGAAAAGCTCGGCTGGCGCGACCTACTGACCGAAGAAGCGGTCGAGGATGCCATTAATCGCCGGGTGCAGGTGTTGCTGCATCGGGAGAAGAAAACCCCGGGCGAGCAGGAGGAGCTGGACAGGCTCATCGGCCACCATGTCAGCCTCAAAGAGAAGGCGCTCAAGTGGGCCGAGCGCGAGCAGGCCCTTAAGGCCCTGCGTGAGCAAGGGCATGAGCCCGGGCCCAGCCGTGGCAAGCGTGAGCGCGGCAACCAGGCTGGCGGCAGCCGCAAGGGCGGCAAGAAGGGCAAGAACGAGATCGGTCACCTGACCGAGGCCGACTTTACCGAATGGCTGGGCACCCTGTTCGGTTACCAGCTGCGGGTGCGGGAGGCCAAGAACGACCCGGCGCTGCCGCGTACTCGCAACATCTTGAAGTCCCGCCAGATCGGCATGACCTACTACTTCGCCGGCGAGGCGCTTGAGGATGCCATTCTGACCGGCGGCAATCAGATCTTCCTGTCCGCCACCCGGGCCCAGGCGGAGGTGTTCCGCTCCTACATCTGCAAGATTGCCCAGACCTTCCTGGGGGTCACCCTGACCGGTAACCCCATCGTCTTGTCGAACGGGGCTGAGCTTATTTTTTGCTCCACCAACTCCAACAGCGCCCAGTCTCGCTCCGGCAACGTCTACATCGATGAATATTTCTGGATCCCCAACTTCGAGCGGCTCTCCGATGTCTCCAGCGCCATGGCCACCCAAAGCCACTGGCGCAAGACCTACTTCTCCACACCGTCGAGCAAGGTGCACGAAGCGTACCGGTTCTGGACAGGGGATCGCTGGAAGGGTACTCGCCCAAGTCGGCAGGCTATCGACTTCCCTGGTGAAGATGACCTGCGCGACGGCGGCCGTGTCTGCCCTGACAGGCAGTGGCGCTACGTCATCACCATCGAGGATGCCATACGGCTGGGCTGCAACCTTATCGACATCGAGGAGCTCAAGGATGAGTACCCGGAGGAGGTGTTCGACCGCCTCTACATGTGCCGCTTTATCGACGATGCCCTGTCGGTGTTCAAGTTCCAGGATATGGAGCGGGCAGGGGTAGACCCGTCCCGGTGGGAGGACTACAAGCCCGGGCGGCCTGATCCGTTCGGGCGGCGCGAGGTGTGGCTGGGTTACGACCCGAGTCGCACCCGCGACAACGCCACCCTGGTGGTGGTCGCCCCGCCCACCGTCGCCGGCGAGCGCTTCCGGGTGCTGGAAAAGCACTACTGGCGCGGGCTCAACTTCCAGTTTCAGGCCCAGGAGATCACCCGCATCGCCAAGAAATTCCGGGTCACGTATCTCGGGGTCGACGTGTCCGGCATCGGCGCCGGGGTGTTTGACCTCTTGAAGCCGGTCTTCAAAGGGGTGTGCCACCCCATCAACTACAGCATCGAGAGCAAGTCGCGGCTGGTGCTCAAGATGATCGATGTGGTGGAAGCGAACCGCATCGAGTGGGACAGCTCGGATCGGGATATCCCGCTCGCCTTCCTCGCCATCAAGCGCAGCACCACCGGTGGCGGTCAGATGACGTTCCGGGCCGCCCGGGACAACGTGACCGGACACGCCGACGTCTTTTTTGCCATCGCCCACGCCGTGGCGAACGAGCCCCTCGATACCCACCGCAAACGCAAATCCACCTGGGCAACCAGCCAGGAGAAGAAGGCAGCATGACCAAACGAAAGCAACCGGCCCAGGCGGCCACCTCACCCAACCGCGGCGCTGTGGCCTTCAGCATGCCGGAGGCCATCGACCCCACGGCCTGGATGACTGATTACACCGGGGTGTTCTACAACCCCTATGGGGAATATTACCAGCCCCCCATCGAGCGCAAGGGGCTGGCCAAGGTGGCCCGTGCCAACGCCCACCACGGGGCCATCCTGATGGCGCGCCGCAACATGGTCGCCGGTCGCTTCACCAACCAGCGCGCCACCATCACGGCGTTCGTGCACAACTATTTGCAGTTCGGAGATGCGGGCCTGCTCAAACTGCGCAACGGCTTTGGCCAGGTGGTGGGGTTGCACCCGCTCTCCAGCGTCTACCTGCGCCGGCGCGAGGATGGTTGCTTTGTCTACCTGCAGCAGGGCAAGCCGAACCTGATTTACCACCCGGAGGATGTGATCTGGCTGGCCCAGTACGATCCCGAGCAGCAGGTCTATGGCATGCCCGATTACCTGGGGGGCTTGCAGTCGGCCCTGCTCAACCAGGACGCCACCCTGTTTCGGCGCAAATACTTCCTCAACGGCGCCCACATGGGATTCATCTTCTACGCCACCGACCCGAATATGGACGACGACACCGAGGAGGAAATGAAGGAGATGATCGCGAACTCCAAGGGGGTGGGGAACTTCCGCTCTATGTTCGTGAACATCCCGGACGGCAAGCCCGATGGTATCAAGCTGATCCCGGTGGGGGATATCGCCACCAAGGACGAGTTCGCCGCCATCAAGGGGATCACCGCCCAGGATGTATTGACTAGCCACCGCTTTCCGGCGGCTCTGGCTGGCATCATCCCGACCAATGGCGGGGGAGGGCTCGGGGATCCCGAGAAGTACGACGCCACCTATGCCAGGAACGAGGTGTTGCCTCTGTGCGAGTTGGTGCAGGACGCCATCAGCAGCGCTGGACTCCCTCGATCCCTCTGGGTCGATTTTCGGGAGAATATCGGTTCAACTGTATAAACAAACAGTGTTTGCTGTGGCAAGATAGGCTATTGATTTAGATGGAAAAGGGGGGCGTAATGCGGGTTTATTGCAAAGTGTGTGGCCAGCGGGGCCGCATTACCAAGACCAACCGACTTAGCGATGATGTCTCGGATCTCTATTGCCAGTGCACAGACGCCGAGTGTGGCCACAGCTGGGTGGCCACCTTGTCGTTCGCCCACACCCTAAGCCCCTCGGCCAAGACCACAAACCAGCTGGTGCTGAGCCTGATGGGCTCGCTAACACCAGAGGGGCGACAGATGGTACTGAAAGGACTGGGGGCGCAATAGCGCCCTCAGTTGTTATTCACAATTAACCTAATACCGTCATACTCTGCTCGTGTGATCTTGTTGCGATCTTACTTCTAGTTAAGTGGCAAAAGATTGTTGGCTAGAAGTAGTGGCACAGTAAAAACAATATAGGTTTTGTTGAGTCAACCCCAACAGTTACAATCCTGACCACAGCCACCTGGCATGTAGCAGCCTGGATCGATAGGAGGCGAACTCAAATCCTGAGCCTGATATGGAGTACGTAACGTACCGTGAATAAATTTAGAGTTTTCCCAAGAATAAATTACACCAGCATCTCGTATATCACAATGATAGCAATGCATATCCCAACTAAAATTCTCATATAGAAAATCGTGAACCTGCTCTCTCATTTCCATTGGCGTGACATAAAACCATTCGGAATATTTTCCTGATGTTTCATGAGGTATACATTCATATAGCTCATTTAGGAAAATTTTTACGGAGCTTTCTATTAAGGCCACTTTTTTAGGACTAACACCATCTTTTATTTTGAAAGAGCAAAAGAGAGTGTAAAAAGGATTCTGACTTCCACTCGCTCTGGTTCTCAGTAAGCCTGTAGTCAATCCAATTTTGGCCATGGTTGGACGCTGGATATCAGTCCCAATATAAATCCAATTCACCATTGAATGTTCTTGCCGGAGCATTTCTTGCTCAAGCCACTCAGCTTTATAGTCATGTCCAAAAGCGTTACCCGCCATTTCAACCTCTTAGTGTTTTACTATTCAAGATGTTAGCTAGATTTATACACCAAAGAAACCTACAGTGATTATGTTGAAGGCGGTTTTAAGCCGTTAATATAGCCTTTCATATAACTCCCTATTACTCCCTATTACTTTCATAACTGACACTGAAAAATCATTTAGTTCATGATAGAGCTAGACTATGCCTGTTGTCCATATATTCGTATGACCCTGATTATTTTGGGTTTCATATCTTCTGCTGTTCGAAAAATCCACATTGGGCGATGGCAAGCTCCAAAAACCTCGTCTTCTTGAACAAGCTAGAACTGTGATCAAGGCGACACATTATATGACGAAGCTGCCCTGAGAGTAGGGTGGAGGAACGAGATAGAAAAAGAGGGGATATTCTGATGAGGTCAGACTAGCAAGCCCTGAGCGATGTTTACTGAGAATTATCTGGTGGCTGCTTTTGCATGTTGATGGTGGTCAGTCACTACCTAGTACAGTGCAGGCCGGTGCCACTCTGGTCGACATTCACCGGCACCAAGCCTTCCACAAGATCATATTTAGTTAATGGGCTGGCGTTAGCCAGTCCCAGAGAGAGAAAAGAACAATTTGAGGTACTTGTTAGGAAATTTTTTTGGCAATGAGCGTTACGCCTTCCGTGTAGCTATAACCATACCCGTAGCCATATCCGCCACCGCCATGATTCATGCCACCAAATTTGACTTCGTATTTATAGTCATATGCTCCAGAAGTAACCGACTCTATTGCTACAACTTCATACCCTTGGCTATTTAGCTCTTCAGTCGCAGCAGCAATGTCGTTTGCTAAGCGATGACCATCAATCTCACGATCAGACCAACCTGTTTGTTCCCATGATTTTTGTTTGCGTGTAACGTCTTTTTCACCGCCAAAAAAGCCCTTTTTTGTTTCCCCAGTAGGAACCTTGATCGTGACTTCTTTGCCAATAGGCTTGAAATAAGCTTCAACATAAACAACTTTGTTCAATTTTTATCTCCTGACTTCCTAACTGTGAATAAATTGCATTATCACTTCATGGCACATTTGAGAACTGTGCAGAAAAATCACTTTTAAATCATGATATTACTTGCACATATCAGTTGTCTAGGTGTATTCGTTTGCCTCCTCTGTTTGCGGCAGGCGTCCTTTTTGCACTTCATGCCAGTTCTTTGCTGTCGTGGTCCTGCTCCAGCATCCATTGCGGTGCATCCAGCCCCTCCAATACCCGCCACATCTCGGACTGATAGGGCTGCGGCAGCATCTCTATCCAGCGGTGCGCCCCGGCGTGGCCCTGCGCCTTGTAGACCTTGCCGCACAGCTCAACCAGCATCGGCCAGTCCTCATCGCCTTCCGGTACTGCGTACTCATCCGCCTGGTTCTGTACTTCTGGCTCCTGGCCTTCTGGTTGCCAATCCGGTTCGCTCGGGATCACATAGCTCGACTGCACCTGGCCGTTCTCAAGCCAGAGAGTGAAGCCGTCCGTGCTGATGCTGGCACCTGAGCGCAAACGCCCGATAGAGAAGGGAGATAAACCCCATTGCTCTGCCATCAACTGATCCGCGAACGCCTCAGGATCCGGTAGCGTACAGTTATTGTCAGAGCTCCAAGGAGCCGGGCTGTCGCCCGACTGAACCCCAACCCCCCAAGCCGAACCCTCGGCGGCCTTGGTGGCCTCGAAGGTGCCTGCTGGCACGACTTCCCACCCGGTCAGCCGGGTGCGCACACCCAGGCGGGCTGTGTGCAGGCCCATCAGGCGCTTGATGTCTTCGCCATAAGCGTTGGCTTGCTCCTCGATGAGGTGGGCCAGCTTGATGGGGTGTTCGGCCCGGGTGGCCATTGCGCCGCCCATGGCGTGCAGGTAGCAGCGAAAGATGCCGTTATCCGCGGCATAGCGGGCCGCCTCAAAGCGCGGGTCTTGCAACACCGGTTTGGGTGGGCCCACTAGGTCGCCATGCTTCTTGGCGTTGCTGATGCGGCGCAGCTCGCGCCAGACCCCGACAGGGGCGCCGCCTATTTGTTGGAAGGTGCGGATCCCCCACCAACTGGCCCAGGCACACGCATGCTGCGCCCCTTGATCAGCAGGGGTGCCAGACTCTTGATCACCATCCACATGCTCGCCATCGATGTTCTTGGCGATATAGGCGGCGATGTAGCCGGTGGCGTCGCCTTTGGCCGGATCTATCTCCTTCCAGTCAAAGCGGGGTTTGATGTCAGTGAAGGGCGGGCGCCCCTGGATATCGCGCACCAGCTCCTGATGATCATCGGTGAGGGCATAGCGTTGCAGCGTGCTGATCACCCGCCATTTGTTGGCAGGTCGCATAAACAGCAGCATGTGCCAGTGCGGGGTACCGTCGTGATGTGGCTCGCACACCCGAAAGCCATAGACGGGGGCATCGGCACGCTTGAGGGCGGCCCGGGTCAAGCTCCACAGCTTGGCCAGATAGGCACAGGTTTCCCGCGGGGTCGCGCCCTCGTATTTCTCATTTTCGACCGTCTTGCCATCGCGACCGGTCTTCCAGGCATGAAAGCGGGAAGGGGCCGTCCAGGTGAAGAAGACCCCCACATGACCCTGCTCTTCGGCGTAGTCCTCAAAGCCGCGCATCCGCACCATCATCTCGTTGCGGCGATTGACCGGGTTGGCGTTGCTGGCCTCCCAGCAATCCTTCATCGAGACAACCAGGTCGTGTTGGGTGTTCATCACCTCCGACTCGGCCAGCCAGCGCATCATGGCCCGCTTGCGCTCGCGCACCACCTTCATGGTGGCGTTCGACACATACGCCGATACTCCCTTGCGCACCTTGCCGAGCAGGATGTTGATGTGCTCCTGCAGACGGTCCCAGGTGCGATTGATGCGTTTCTCCCACCACTTGGCCGAGAGCAGGCGCACCATCACGCTCAGGATCCAGTTATCACGCACCTCCTCTGTCTTGAACTCAGGCAGCTCCCCAATAAAGCCCCACTGGTCGGCAGGTTGGCGGATGACCTCCCAGGTCAGCAGCAGATCCGGCTCATCGCCGGCTTTGATGCCCTGCTCGATGTTGTGCCAGATGGCGGCCGTCTGATTGGCAAACTGGTGCGCCACCCGCTTGCGGCCCTCCTCATCGCGCAGGTGCTGGGGGTCTACCGGGATCGCCTGGATAAGACTTCTCACCCGCTTGGTCCGTTCGCGCAGCCAGATATTGGCATTGCGGGCGTGACGGGTGCTGCCATCCTTGCGACGGCGCACGTACTGTTTGAACAGGGTCTGGCTGAGCTGGGGGGAGAGGCCATCGAGCAGTTGCACGGCCCAGACCAGATCGCTCTGGCCCGGGGTGCCGGTGAAGACGGGGCCGAGGGCGCTGGTGTCGATGTCGGGCAGGGCGTTGGAAAGGGTATCGATGCGCTGCCGCAGTGTCCTTTTGGACAGCGGCAGCCGGGTAGTGCGGTGGTTCATCGGGTGGCAATACCTGCTAGCGTATTGAGGCCACAGCGGCGGGACTTGATCACGTGAGCGGAGTGGGCGCAGATCCGGCGGGCCGCTGCGCACTGGCGCAGGGTCAACGCTATGGTGGCCCTTGGCCTGGGGGACAGGTGGCGGCATTCCAACAAGTGGCGTTGGTACCCACGCAGGCGAGCACTGGCGCCCCGCAGGTCTTCCCACCACCAACCCAAGTCCCGCTCCATTGCTGAGATCAGGGAGGGGCTCATCGTATGTGTTCCCCCTGGCCATGGAGCGGGGCGCACTCGTGCCACCAGTCGCCGATCTCCCGGGCCAGGGCGGTTTCACCCTGGCCCAGCGCCAGCCAGTAGACAGAGCGCACGGCGCCGAGCGCCAGCAGCTCCCGAGCGATGTCTCTATCCCCCCGGGCCTCGCCGCCGGCGGCGATAAACTCGCCCCGGGCCGCCAGCCAGTGGGTGGTCAGCTGGTTGTGAGCGGGGGCCATGTCAGTCCCTGCGTCTTCCTCATCGCTGCCATCATCCAGCAGCTCGGCCGGATTACTGGTGGCGACCAGTTGGATCTGGATGTACTGCTGACCGGAGTAAACCCCGCCCAGGGCGATGCGGTTATCCTCGGCGTTGGCGGCGAACATGTCGGCCAGCAGCCCTTCGACCAGCTTGGGCGCCTGGCGGGCAATGGTGATGGCGTCGCTCATGGGCAAACCCTCCGATTCAGATGAACAAACAACAGGTGCCAGCGTTGGTGGAGCAGGGCTTGAGCCCGTATACCGGGGGCGTCGCTGCCGCGGTAGGCATGTGCGCGGCGGGCCCGGGTGGCCAATCCCTTGGACAGATCGGCGATGGCCGCCGTAGCGGCCTGTTGGCTGATGGGATGAAAGAGCTTGCTCATGCCACCCCCTCGACGATCAGCACCCGGCCGGAGCTGAGGTTTTCCAGGCGGGCATAGTGGCGCAGCCCCCGCAGCCAGGTGGTGCCGCAGTTGCTGTAACCGCGGCTGACCAGGTAGGCATTGGCCTGGGTGAGGTTGGGCACTGTGTGGCGAGTGATCACGGCGGCCATGGTCATGCCTCCTCTGGGGTGGTGCTCGGCTGGGCTTGCCCAGTCAGCAGCCAGTCGCAGTGATGTTTCAGCTCCGGGTGATTGGCGATCAGCAGAAACAGGCCGCCGCCAATCTCGCGGTATCCCAGTTCGTAGTTCTTGAGCGTGGTGGGCGGGATCCCCAGCTGATCGGCAAACATCGGGCGGCTCAGCTTCAACTGCTCCCGCAACTGGCGCAGACGCTTGGCGGCATGGTGATTGAGCAGGTTGATTTGGGTCGGTTGTGCGTTCATGGTCAGGCTCCTTGTGATGGGGTGCAGGGATGGATGCGGCTGAACAGGGAGGCCCAAGCCAGCGCGGTGGATCGCTCGATAACCGCAATTCCGTCAGGGTGTTGAGTCAGGCGGGCGCCATACCGGCCCGCCAGCTTGCGTTGTTGGATGCGAAGGTTGCGCAGTGCGCAGGGGATAGCTAAAGTTGTCATGTCGACTTCCTTGAGAGTTGTTGATACCGGCCCGCTTGGAGTTGCTGCTCCTAATGCGGGCTTTTTTATTGCCCGATTGGCCGTGGGCCCTGCCTGCTCATTTCGATGCCAGCTGCAATAGCTCGCTTCTGCTGCAGTTTTGCTGTCCTCTCTTTTTTCTCTCTTTCGATATCTCCTATGGATCTGGTCCTTGGTGCCGGGTGCCATTCCCTGCGGTCACAGCCACCACGAAATGCGGATTGATAATCCAGCGCAATCACGGCCAGTCTGATTGCCTCGCGCCGTGCATATGGAAGCGATGACAGTGTTGCGGTCACTAGTTCATTCCGTGACTGGCGGGCGATGGCGCAAATCGCGGCTTTCTTGGTTGAACTGAGCGCCAGCCAGTCGGTATCCAGACTGGAGCGATACTTGCCGAACATCTCACGCAGGTTTAAGAAGCCTGCGGTGTTCATGACTGCCTGTTGCATTGGGGTCAGGCCAGCCAAATTGATTTGCTCATAGTCGATGCGTTGCGTTTGCATGGTGGTTTCCCCTTCACATGGTCGCGGCCTGCACCAGGATGTCTGATGCACAGGCCAGGGCTGGCACCGCCTGAAAGCGGGCCTCGATGTCGTGGATCAAGATGGCGAGCGACCCCATGGCCGAGGTGGCCACGCTTACCAGGGTGTTGCGCTCCGAGCGGGTGATCCGGCCGCGGTCTGTCAGTTCCAGTGCTCGCTGGCCAATGCTGGCGATCTTGGCGTTCAGGTCGATAGCCTGATGGGGCAGGGAAGGGGCCCGCTCTGCCTGCGGGATGGCCACGGCGGTCAAACCACAGCCAAACAGGGCACCATCGAACAGGGTTTCATCCCCCTCGCTTGCCTGGGTGATGGCAATCAACTCGGCCACCGTCAGCTCGTGGGGTTGGTCGGGGTTTAACTTGTTGCGCAGGAGCTGCGGATTCATGCCAGCCCGCTGGGCGATCTCGGCCATGTTGTGACTGGCGGCAAAGCGTTGGCAGGCGCTGATCCAGTGCGGATGTTTGCTGGCGTATTCGGTAAACATGCGAGCGTCTCCTTGACCCGTTATGGTGTCTGCAGGTTCACGCGAGCGTCATGGTGACGTAGCGCTCGCCCTGATAACGGGCCTGCATGTACAGGGCGAAAAGGTTGACCTCGCGGGGTGCGCCCGGGCCGTCTTGCAAGATGGGCAACTGGCCGCGGTCGGCGCGCTTTTTAACGGCCCCAATCGTCAAGCCCTGGCGCTTGGCGTACTCCTCCAGGCTTTCGCTGACGCGATTGCCAAAGGGGTAATCGAGCGGCAACTGGCTCACATCGCTGGGAATACGGATGGGTTTGGTTCGAGTAACCATGGTGAATCCTTCTCAGGGGGTTCAAACACAAGGGGTTGGTTGTCAGGAGGCACTGCCTGATAGGGCGCTTGCCGCGGCCATGGCTCGCTTCACACACGGGAAATCCGCGGGAGTGGCCGCTGGATCGACGCGTTGTGTGTCTCGCCCTTGGTCGGGTTGAGCGGTGACGTCAGCTTTAAGCTGACCGCCTGTCAGCACCTCGATCTGGTAGGCGCGGCCTATGGGGATGGTTTTGTCCCACTTGCTAACAGCGGCATGAGAGACCCCAATGGCCTTGGCGATGGCAGTGATGCTGCCGAAGTGTTCTAAAACGTCATGTTTCTGCATTTTCGACCTCACAAATGTAACCTAAGGATCATTTCTGGTCGGAATGTAACTTATGGAACGAACGGGAGTCAAGAGAGTTTGATACTTAAGTGTTATTTTGGGGTGGTAACTTAGGTTTCATGGAAACGATCAATGACCGCATCACTGCCAGCCGGCAGGCACAGAAAATGAGTAAGGCTGAGCTTGCCCGACGTGTTGGTATTTCCCATGCGTCCGTTAGCAAGTGGGAGTCGGGACTTAACCAGCCAAAAGGTCGCTATCTCAATGATTTAGCGGCAGCGCTGGGGGTCTCTGTTAACTGGCTTCTGACTGGTGACGGGGAGGTTAGGGGACAGACTGCACCGGAAGTGGTGCCCGGATATCATAACGTCGAACCGGCCGTGATCCCGCAAGGAACGCGTGTACCGGTGCTGAGTTATGTCCAGGCCGGCAACTGGCGTGAGATGTGTGAGCAGGCCACCACCTTCGATGGCAACGTCGAGTATGTATCAGCCAGCGCCGACATTGGCCCTTGTGGTTTCGGCCTCTGGCTGCGGGGCGATTCTATGCTGCCGCAGTTCAAGGAAGGGGATCTCATCATCGTTGACCCAGACGAAGCGCCTCATCCAGGTGACTTCGTTGTGGCCAAGAATGGCAGCGAAGAGGCTACCTTCAAGAAGTACCGGCCCCGCGGCATCGACGAGAACGGGCAAGAGGTGTTTGAGCTGGTCCCCCTCAATGACGATTACCCCACCATGCACTCCGACCGGCAGCACATCCAGATCATCGGCGTGATGGTAGAACACAGATCATATAGAAAAAGACAAACAGGGCGCTAAGGCGCCTTTTTCACTGGGATAAAGAAAATGTGGGTGTGGCATGGCAGCTAGTTTCAAAGATGAGATGGATGGGACTTCTTGGGAAAATTTTTGCGAAGTTATGCTCAGAAAATATTTCACTTGGAAGTGTTTCTTCTCTGTGCCTCATGAAGACCGAGGTGACCACGGTATAGAGTTTTACACATCATGTGGAACAATATTTCAATGTTATTGCCCAAAGCAGCAATACTCCATGGAAGAGTATAAGAAAAAAATCCAAGGTAAAATAAATAAAGATTTAAACAAACTCAAAGAGTGTGATGCTGAGATATCAGCGATGCTAAATGGAATTAAGATTAAGGCTTGGGTTTTAGTTATACCATTTAATAAAAGTAGAGAGTTGTTGAAATATTGCGCTAGAAAAACAACGGAATTAAAAAAAGATGCGCCCTCATTTATCGATGCTGGCAATTTTATTGTAAAGATAGAAACTGATGAATCATTTCCCGAAGAATCTCTATATGCACGAAGTTTGATTTCTAAAGAAATAAATTTAAGTGTATCAACTCCCAATGAAGTTGATGTTGAAGCATGGAAAGTCGGCAATTCAGAATTCTATCAAAATGTAATCAGAAAGACTGATAAAATTGCAGCTAAAAACTCAGACTCTTTTAGGAATGATTTGATAGCAAAGTATGTTCAAATAAATGAACTGTTAGATGCTTATCGCGAACAATATCCTGAATTACATGGGCAATTAACATCTATCGCTTTAAATAATTTGCAGGTGTTAAGGGATGATAGCTATTTTGATGCTAGACCCGCGAGTGAGGTTGTAAAAGATCTACTTAAATCAAACAGAGAACAGTTTGAAAAAATTGCGATTTCGAGAGAAAATGTTCAAGTGCTATCATTTGGCTGGATAGCTCAGTGGATCGCTGAATGTCAGATGGATTTCATTGTATGATAGATGATGGTATTAAAAATATAAATGCGGCAATTCAAGTGAGCGATAAAGGTTACCCCTTGCCAATCGAGCTTAGACCTTTATGGAGACTTGGTATTATGTGTTTGTGCATTAAAGTTTTGGGTACAACTGCTCATGGACTTAATGTAAACAAACTTCGAGTTGCAACTTGGATGTTGAATCGCCCTCAATTGTGGGATGAATATTATAAGTCAATGTCAAGTGAACAGGTAAAGCTGCCAACAATTAACATTGACAGTAACACAGATAAAGCGATAGAGCTCGGGATGGCTAAATCCTTTTTCTCATTTTCTGGTGATAACGTAAGTCTTCTTGAAACCGGAAATGAATTATTATCTTTGTGTGATGAACTAAATACTTTCTCTAAAGAGAATGATTTTTTGAATACTATAAAAAGCAAGTTTACTAGTTCTTACATTAATAAAATTATGGGGTGGTAAACAATGCTTGGATTGACACTGATAGACCTTAAAATAAGAGTTAAAACTAACAATGGAATGTTTGGTGTGGATATTCCATTTGCGCCAGGATTAAATATATTAAGAGCTGAAAACTCATCTGGAAAATCCACATGTGTAAATGCTATTGCATATGCGTTAGGTCTTGAAGCTGTTTTAGGCCCAAGTAGGAAAAAGCCTTTTCCTAGGGCTGTTACTAGGGCCCTTCGGAATCTTAAACCCAAGAACAATGATAAGACATCAGATGAGCTAATCCCTGAAAATTATGTGAAGCATTCATATGTGGAACTGACAGTTTCATCATCCAATGGAACGCATGCAAGGATAAGTCGTGATATTGAAGGCTTATCGAATAAGGTTGTAGTAGATGTAGGTGGGGAGTCAAAAGACTACTTTCTTGGTGGTGGTAGTACTATTGGATCAGCCAAAAGTGATAATGGCTTTCACTACTGGCTTGAACGTTTTATAAATTGGAAAATGCCAGCATTAACCACTTATGATGGCAAGCCAAGTAGGCTATACCTTGAGTGTGTATTTCCATTGTTTTTTATAGAGCAAAAGCGCGGTTGGTCCGAAATTCAGGCGAATACACCAACTCAATATGGGATTAAAAACCTTAAAAAGTCTGCCTTGGAATTTTGTTTGGGTTTAGAAGACTACAACAAACAAAATAAGGTTGACAAATTAAAGCTTGAAATAAAGGATCTTGAAAGTTCTTGGGATAATAACCAGTCTTCAGTTGCGGCACTTGCAGAATTTACCAATGCTAAACTACACATTCGGTACAAAATTAACAGTAAGGATGAATACGTAGACCCATTTGTTTTCTATATTGTAAATGGCAACAGCGATACAGAATTAAAGTCTTTAATTAGGGGGCTTAAAAGTAATTTGGCTGAGCTCAATTCAGAGGTTTTCGAATGGCCACTGTCTAAAATTTTTGAAGAAAAACTAAATGAGTATAGAATTGTATCTAGGAAAATTGAATTTTACTCTCAGCAAGATGATTTATTGCTGCTATCTATTTCAAAGGCGGATAAAAAAATAAATCAAATTAACTTTGATCTTGACCGATATCGCCAACTCAAACGCCTGCGTGATGTTGGTAGCTCTCGGGAGATGAATGTAAAAACAAATAAGTGTCCAATTTGTGATAGCGATATGCTCGAGACGTTTAGTCATGTTGGAAATGGGATTTCACCATTGTCAGTTGAGCAGAACATTGATTATTTAAAGAATCAATTGGACTTTTACAGTGGCATTAAAGATAAGCAGCTTAACGATCTCAAAGTCGTTAGAAAGGATATGCAGGCAATTCAGGACAGATTGCAGTCTGTCGAGTCGGAGATTGCAATACTTAGAGAAGATGAAGCATCTCATCTTGCATTACTGATTGATACTCCTTCTATTAGACATAAAATAGAACTAGAAAACTCACTTCGAGACTTAGTTAAAATAGAGTCGCAACTTGATACTTATAATTTGCGAGCCAGAAATATATACAATGAACTAAGTCAGACTAAAGAAGCTTTAGAGGTTGCAATCAAAGCGTCAGATAAAAGCATATCATCTGATATAATTAATAAGCTAGAAGATGTTCTTAAAAGTAGCCTCTATGCATTTGGTTATGATCGCTCAAATCTTGACTATATAAAAATATCACGACAGACATTGCGACCAGAGCTCGATGGATATGATATTGTTGCGGATTCTTCCGCTAGTGATTACATTAGAATAATATGGTCTTATACATTAGCCTTGATGGAGCTTGGCGTAGAGTTTGAAAATGTTAAACATGGAGGGTTTGTTGTATTTGATGAACCAAGACAACATGAAGCAAGTCAAAAGAGCTTTAGCTCTTTATTAAGTAAATCTAGTGCTATGGCTGAGTTAGGGGGGCAGGTTTTTGTTGCAACGAGTATTGGAGTTGATGAATTAAATGCCTGTAACCTAGATAGTTCTGTGAAAGTGAAAATATTTGATGATGGCGAATATATTTTAAAGAAAATCAATTGATATGATTTACATCATTGAGAACTGAGCAAAGTTCACCCTTCTGTATATGAAATGATGCATGAGAACCTGTAAGTAAAAATTCAGACAACGGTAAGTAATCGTTGGAAGGGGAGGAGAGGGTTGATAGTGGGCCCTCCCTCCCTTCCGGCACATCACCGTCTGACTACCCCCATTCCCCGCTTCCCCATGTATACCGTAACCACAGTTAAACACTGCTAATCATTATCAAATGCTGTATAAAATCACAGTGTTTTGATGGAGGGTGAACAGTGAGAGTGCAGTGGTTGGGTACGGTGTCGATGTGCGGGCCGTGGGGATGGGTGAGCGCCTTCCTATATAAGGAGGGGCAATGAGCATCAAGTCCACGCCCGAGGGGTACCTGGTCGATATCCGCCCACAGGGGAGAGAAGGCAAGCGGATCCGCAAGCGCTTCAAGACCAAGTCCGAGGCCCAGCAGTTCGAGCGTTGGGTGATCGCCACCGAGCACAACAAAGAGTGGGTGGATCGCCCGGCAGACAACCGGCCGCTCTCCGAGCTGATCGAACTCTGGTGGCGCTACCATGGCCAAACCCTGAAAGCGGGGGAGGCGGTTCGCAAGAAACTCCACAATATCGATACCGCGCTGCGCCACCCGTTGGCAAGGCAGGTGACCCGGGCGCTGTTCTCCGAGTATCGGGCGCAGCGGCTGCACGCTGGCCGTCAGCCCAAGACGGTCAACCGCGAGCAGGAGATGCTGGGCGGGGTGTTCTCGGTGCTCATTGACCTTGGCCATTATCACCATGAGCACCCGCTCAAAGAGATGAAGAAGGTCAAGCTGGTCGAGCGGTCGATGGGCTACCTGACCCAGAACGAGATCGGCGACGTGCTGGCCGCGCTGTCGGGGGATAACCTGAAGGTGGTCAAACTCTGCCTGGCCACGGGGGCGCGTTGGAGTGAAGCGGCCCATCTGCGCCGTGAGGATGTGCTGGCCAGCCGGGTGACCTATATCAACACCAAGAACGGCAAGAACCGTACCGTGCCGATCTCGGCCGAACTGTGCCAAGAGATAACGAACGGGGTGAACCGGGGCCCGCTGTTCCGTGACCTCGACTATCTGCTGGTGCGCGACGTGATCAAGGCGGTAGCGCCGGATCTGCCAGCAGGGCAGGCGGTGCATGTGTTCCGGCACACCTTTGCATCCCACTTCATGATGTCCGGGGGCAATATCCTGGCATTGCAGAAGATACTCGGGCATCACAACATCCAGCAGACGATGACCTATGCCCACTTTGCACCGGACTATCTGAGCGATGCGGTGCGCTTCAACCCGCTGGAAAATCCGCTGCCTGCCCCATGACAAAGTGTCCACAAATTGCCCCAAACAGGGTCGTCCGGGGTGACCAAACGTCACCCCCAGTAGTAGCTAACTCATTGATTTTAATCTAAGTGGTTGTTTTTGTTAGAGAAGGGAAGGCGGCTCAGGCCTCCTTTTTTGTTGGTGTCACGCAAATCATGGTGCAGGCTTCTCTGCTTCTCTGCTTCTCTGCTTCTCTGCTTCTCTGCTTCTCTGCTTCTCTGCTTCTCTGCATATTCTGTTCGGGTAAGACTGCTGTTGCCAACCGACGCCAGGGTCTGAGCACATGCCTGACCAGTGAAGGAGGACTTGGTCCGATGCGCTCCTCGCATCGCTTGCCAATATTCTGCCTATGGCGCCACGACCGTGAACGGAGGAGTGCAGTATGCCAACAAACTTGTATCGACAGGCAATGGCTGGGGCCGTTCTGGCCCGATCAACGGCAGGGGAGGGGTAACAAAATGATTTTGCGGGAGAAAAGCAGGGCATAACTATGGTCAGCACCTGCGCTTTTTTTGTATTATCTTCCTCTTTCCCCTTTTAGCGTATACAGGCTCCCTTGTTGGGAGTGGTGACGAGGAAGACATGCAACAGCTTGAAGAAGTGGTAGGCCAGGCCAAGGCCGAGATTGAGAGCGTCAGCGATGGCGTGACGCTTGACGAAATTCGGGTCAAATATCTGGGTAAAAAGGGCTTTTTTACCGAGCAGATGAAGTCCCTCGGCACCTTGTCCCCTGAGGCGCGTCCCGCCGCGGGCGCCGTGATCAACCAGGCCAAACAGCAGGTGCAGGACGCGCTCAATGCCCGTCGTGATGACCTGGCTGCCCAGGAGCTCAACCAGAAGCTGGCCGCCGAGACCATCGACATCAGCCTGCCGGGGCGCCGCATCGAGAACGGTGGTCTGCACCCGGTGACCCGCACCATAGAGCGCATCGAGCGCCTGTTTGGCGAGATGGGCTTCAAGGTGGCGCACGGCCCTGAAATTGAAGATGGCTTCCACAACTTCGATGCCTTGAACATTCCGGCGCACCATCCGGCGCGCACCGATCACGACACCTTCTACTTCAACCCGGACCTGGTGCTGCGCACCCATACCTCTGGGGTGCAGATCCGCACCATGGAGAAGCAGCAGCCGCCGATCCGCGTCATCGCCCCTGGCCGTGTCTATCGTAACGACTACGACATGACCCACACCCCCATGTTCCATCAGGTCGAAGGCCTGCTGATCGACGAGCATGCCAGCTTCACCGAGCTCAAGGGGATACTGCACGACTTCCTGCGCAACTACTTCGAGGAAGATCTCACCATTCGTTTCCGTCCCTCCTATTTCCCGTTCACCGAGCCGAGTGCCGAGGTGGATGTGATGGGCAAGAACGGCAAATGGCTGGAAGTGCTGGGCTGCGGCATGATGCATCCGAACGTGCTGCGCGCCGGCGGCATCGATCCGGAAAAATATTCCGGCTTTGCCTTTGGCATGGGCGTCGAACGCCTGACCATGCTGCGTTACGGGGTCAATGACCTGCGTGCCTTCTTCGAAAACGATCTGCGCTTCCTCAAGCAGTTCAAGTAAGGGCGAGAGAACATGAAATTCAGTAAATCCTGGGTGATGGAGTGGGTCCGCACCGAGTTGAGTGACAACGCACTGGCCGAACAGATCACCATGGCCGGTCTGGAAGTGGACGCCGTGGAAGCGGTGGCCGGTCAGTTCAATAACGTGGTCGTGGGTGAAGTGGTCGAGTGTGGCCAGCATCCGGACGCCGACAAGCTGCGGGTGACCAAGGTCAACGTGGGCGAGAGCGAGCTGCTGGACATCGTCTGCGGCGCGCCGAACTGCCGCGCCGGCCTCAAGGTCTGCGTCGCCAAGGTCGGGGCGACCCTGCCGGGTGATTTCACCATCAAGAAGGCCAAACTGCGCGGCCAGCCGTCCCACGGCATGCTCTGCTCCTTCAGCGAGCTGGGTATCGACGTGGAGGCCGATGGCATCATAGAGCTGCCGTTGGACGCCCCCATCGGCACCGACATTCGCGAATATCTGAACCTCGATGACGTCAGCATCGACGTGGATCTGACCCCGAACCGGGCCGATTGCTTGGGCATCGCCGGTCTGGCCCGCGAGATTGGCGTGCTCAACAGCGTGGACGTGGTCGAGCCGACCTGGACTCCGGCCCCTGCCGCCTGTGACGCCAGCTTCCCGATCCGGGTCGAGGCGCCGGCGGACTGCCCGCGTTATCTCGGTCGCGTCATCAAGGGGTTGAACCTCAAGGCCCAGAGTCCGCTCTGGATGCAGGAGAAGCTGCGCCGTGGCGGCATCCGCTCCATCGACGCCATCGTCGACATCACCAACTACCTGCTGCTGGAATACGGCCAGCCGATGCACGCCTTCGATCTGGCCAAGCTGGACGGGGAACTGGTGGTGCGCCGCGCCTGCGCCGACGAGCCCATGACCCTGCTCGATGGCAACGAGGTGAAGCTCAAAGAGAACACCCTCGTCATCGCCGATGGCAAAGGCCCTGCCTGCATGGCCGGCATCTTCGGCGGCGATCGCACCGGCGTCAGTGAGACCACCACCGACATCCTGCTGGAATGCGCCTTCTTCGCGCCGCTCTCCATCACAGGTCGCGCCCGTGCCTACGGCCTGCACACCGACTCGTCCCACCGTTTCGAGCGCGGGGTTGACCCCGAGCTGCAACACAAGGTGATGGACCGCGCCACCCGTCTGCTGCTGGATATTTGTGGCGGAGAGTGCGGCGGCGAAGCAGGCCCGGTCATCGAAGTCAAATCCGATGCCCATCTGCCCAAGGCAAGCCCCATCACCCTGCGCCGCGCCAAGCTGGACAAGGTGATCGGCATCCAGATCGCCGATGAGCAGGTGGTCGAGATCCTGACCCGCCTCGGCATGCAGGTGACCAGCCAGGCCGACGGCTGGAGCGCGCTGGCCCCCTCCTGGCGTTTCGATATCGCCATCGAGGAAGACCTCATCGAGGAAGTGGCCCGCATCTACGGCTACAACAACATCCCCAACCTCAAACCGGTCGCTTCGCTGGCCATGGTGGAGCAGGCCGAAGGCCAGGTAACCATCAAGCGGGTGCGCGATCTGCTGGTTGCCCGCGGCTTCCAGGAGGCGATCACCTACAGCTTCGTCGATCCCAAGACCCAGCAGACCCTGTTCCCCCAGAGCGATGCCATCGTGCTGCCGAACCCCATCTCGGTCGAGATGTCGGCCATGCGGGTCTCCCTGTTCACCGGCCTCATCCAGGCCGTGGTGTACAACCAGAACCGTCAGCAGCCAAGGGTGCGCCTGTTCGAGCAGGGGCTGCGTTTCATCAAGGACGAGCACGCCGAGAACGGCATCCGCCAAGAGCCCATGCTGGCCGGCATCATCACCGGCAACCAGAGCGACGAGCACTGGGACGTCAAGAACCGGGGCGCCGACTTCTTCGATCTGAAGGGGGATCTGGAAGCTGTGCTGGATCTCACCGCCGAAGGGGCCAGCTTCAGCTTCGAGCGGGGCGAACACAGCGCCCTGCATCCGGGTCAGACCGCCCTGGTGCTGCGCAATGGCGAGCCCATCGGCCACATCGGCGTGATCCACCCGAACCTGGAAAAGAAACTGGGCCTCAAGACCCGCGCCGTGCTGTTCGAGCTGGAGCTCAACAAACTGGTGCCGGCCAAGGTGCCACTTGCTGCCGAAATATCCCGCTTCCCGGCCAACCGCCGCGATATCGCCTTGGTGGTTGATCGTCAGGTTCTGGCCGGTGATGTGCTGGCAGTAATTAAAAAAGTTGGCGGAAATCAGTTAGTTGGAATAAACTTGTTTGACGTGTACCAGGGCGCTGGTATGGCAGAGGACAAGAAGAGCCTGGCCATCAGTCTCACGTTGCAAGACACCCAGCGCACCCTGGAGGAGAAAGAGATTGCCGAGACCGTGGACAACGTCGTGCGGGCCCTCGGTGAAGAGTTGAATGCATCCTTGAGGGATTGATCTATGGCGCTTACCAAAGCCGATATTGCAGAGCACCTGTTCACCCAGCTCGGGATGAGCAAGCGTGAAGCCAAAGAGTTGGTGGAAGCCTTCTTTGAGGAGATCCGACAAGCGCTGGAACGCGGCGAACAGGTCAAGATCTCGGGCTTCGGTAATTTCGATCTTCGTGAGAAGAATCAGCGTCCAGGTCGCAACCCCAAGACGGGCGAGGATATCCCCATCAGCGCCCGTCGGGTGGTCACCTTCCGACCCGGCCAGAAACTCAAGGCCAGGGTCGAGACGGTCGAACCCAATGAGTCTTGAAATGAGTCACGAAAAGCCAGGCACCCGCCTGGCTTTTGCTATGCCATGAGACGTCTGCTTCCCCTCAGCTTCTGGCTGCTGGCCGGCACGGCCCAGGCCATGGTGCTGCCGCTGCCCCCCTCGACCCTCCATTATGTGGCGTCTCTCGACAAGCTCACCTTCTGCTATCCGGCGCTGGTGCGGCTTCCCTATCTGGAGGAGAAGGGGGGCTTTCTGATGGAGCAGCTTGACCGGCTGGCCGGCACGCTGCCGGTGCCCCTGGTCACGCTGCGGCTGCCGAACTGGCAGGCGGTCGGGGAGGGGCTGCAATCGGGCCGCTGCGATCTGGTGCCCCACATAGGCCCCACCCCGGCCGCGGCGCTTGGGCGGCTCTACAGCCGTCCCATTCTGGAGTCCGAGTCCGCCATCCTCTACCGCGGCAAGCTCAATGACGCCGTCTTCCTCACCTCGCCCCTGTGGCAGCAGTCGGCGCGCCTCTCCCGGCTCTATCCCAAGGCCAGGCAGCAGCCCCTCGCCGATCCCGGCCGCTGGTTCGAGGCGCTCAAGGCGGGCGAGGGCAGCGCCTATCTCGGCGACTACCTGCAACTGCGCTACCTGATGCGGCAAAACCCGGCGGAGGGGCTGCGGCTGCATCGGCTGCGCAACGATGACAGGGTGATAGGCTATCGCCTGATGATGGGGGACAGGCCCGAGCTCAAGCGGCTGATCGACACCGCCATCCGCTACCTGACCCCGGGGGCCCTCTATCAGGATCTGGAACGCTACCTGGCCGATGGCAAGCAGACCATCAACCCCGTCTATTTCACCGACGAGGAGCAGGCCTGGCTGGCGGGGCGGGGCAGCCGGGTGCGCCTGGCGGTCAACCCGGATCTCATGCCCTACAGCGGCGTCGACGAGCAGGGCCAGCTGACCGGCTGGAGCGGCGACGTGTTGCGCTGGGTCGGCCAGCAGACGGGGCTGCGCTTTGACATAGTGGTGGCCGCCAGTCGGGAGGAGGCCCTGGCCAAGCTCAGGCACGGGGAGGTGGACATGATGGCGGGCCTGCTGGAGTCTCCTCGCCTGGGCCAGGAGTTCGCCTTCAGCCGCACCATCGCCGAGAACCGCTTCGCCCTCGTCTCCCCCAAGGATCGCAAGATAGTGCGCCTCGGCGAGCTCAGGGGGGAGCGGGTGCTGGTGCCCACCAGTCTGTACGATCCGGACATGTTGTCCGGCTACGGCAACGCGGCCTGGGTCCGGGTCAGGGATGTGGATCAGGGGTTGGCCGAGCTGCGCGGCGGCAAGGCGGACTGGCTGCTCAGCGAGCTCTATCAGTTGCAATATCCCCTGCGCAGCAATCAGCTGGCCGGGCTCAACGTGACCGAGCTGCACGACAGATTCGCCCTGGGGTTTGCCATCAATCGGCAGCACCAGCTGCTGGCCAACGTGCTGGATCAGGGCCTGATGACCCTCAACAGCGAGCAGATGACGGAGCTGACCCAGCGCTGGCATCGGCTCGTCCTCACCCAGCAGAGCGGCGTCAGCTATTGGGTGCTGTTCGGTTCCGTGCTGCTGGCCCTGCTGATCAGCGCCGCCGTCATCACCCTGATCTGGCGCTCCCGCCAGCAGCTCTTCCAGGAGATGGCGCAGCGCCTCGCCGCCGAGCAGGCCCTGGCCATCGAGAGCCGTTTTCGTGAATCCCTGTTCCAGGCCCTGCCGGTCCCCGTCTTCCTGCGCGATGGCAACGGCGACATCATCAAACGCAACAAGCGCGGCAAGCGGCTGGAGGCGCGTTACCCCGGCCCCATCGCCCTGCCGCCCGCCGAGATAGGCGCCACCGAAGGGGAGCTGACCCTGGGGGAGCGGGTCTTCTCCTATGCCCAGATCCCGCTGCGCCTGGATCAGCGGGGACCGGCGGGGGAGCTGATCGCTCTCTCCGACATCAGCTCACTGCGCGAGCGCGAACGCTTCTCCCGCCAGGCGGAGCGGCGGCTGCGGGCCCTTACCAATACGGTGCCGGGCATGGTGGTGCAGTTCGTGTTGCGCGGCGGCAGCCTGGGGGAGATGGAATTTGTCAGCCGGGGCAGTTTCGCCCTGCTCGGGGTGTCGAGCAACCGGCTGCGCCGCGACCCCCTCAAGGCCCTGGCCGCCCTCTATGACCGCGACCGGCGCCGCTTGCAGGTGCGCATGCCCCGGCTGCTGGCGGCGGGGGAGCCGGTCTCCCACGCCCTGCGCTACCGGCATCCGACCCTGGGACTGCGCTGGTTGCAGTTCCACGGCCGCGGGCGGCGGCTCGATGAGAGGGTTGAGGGGGTATGGCGCGTCTATGGCGTGGTGCTGGATGCCACCATGCAGGTGGAGCAGGAGCAGGCGCTGCAGCGCTCCCACGCCAGGGCCGAGCAGGCGATGCAGGCCAAGGGGCGCTTCCTGGCCGCCATCAGCCACGAGATCCGCACCCCCATGAATGCCATCCTCGGCTGGCTGGAGTGGCTCGCCGCCACCCCCCTCAGCGACGAGCAGCAGGGGGCCGTGACCAGCGTGCGCCAGGCGGGGGACGAGCTGCTGGGGCTGCTCAATGACGTGCTCGATTTCAGTCGCAACGAGAGCGGCAAGCTGAGCCTGACTCCCCAGCCCACGGATCTGGTGCTCTTGTGCGAGCGGGTCGCCGCCGTGCACTGGCCCAAGGCCCGCAACAAGGGCCTGCAGTTGCGGCTGGATCTCTGCGCCTCGCTGCCGGCCCAGCTCGAGCTCGACCCCCACAGGTTGGGGCAGGTGCTGCACAACCTGCTCTCCAACGCCATCAAGTTCAGCCGTCGTGGCAGCGTCTGCCTCTGGGCGGATCGGCACGCGGACGAGGGCGAGGAGAGGCTGCGTATCGGCGTCGATGACCAGGGGCCCGGGATAGCCCAGGAGCTGATGCCCCGGCTGTTTGCCCCGTTCGAGCAGGGGGAGGTGAGCGGTCAACTGAGGGCCCAGGGCACTGGCCATCTGCCGCCAGCTGATCGAGCAGATGGGGGGCACCATCGCCGTGAGCCCCAATCTCGGCGGGGGAAGCCGCTTCATCGCCACCTTGCCCCTCGGGCCCTCCATCCCGGACTCGGTCAGGGTGCTGCCGGCCACGACCCTGACGACCAGCTTGCCCGAGGCCGAGCTGGCACGGCTGCAACCCTGGCTAGGGCGGCTCAACCTGACCTTGGCCGCCCCCGGGGACGGGGTGCCTTGTCTGGCCCAGCAGCAGGATGAACAGGGGTTGCTGAGCTGGCTCTGGCAGGGCAAGAGCTGGGTGCCCGGCACCCTGGTGAGCCTGTTGCAAGGGGAGAGCAGCATCGATGGTCAGGGTCGCTTGCAGCAGGCGGGCGAGGGGCTGCGGGTCTTGCTGGTCGAAGACCATGACATGAACCGTGCCCTGCTGCGGATGCAGCTCGGCCAGCTCGGCGCCCGGGTCTGGTGCGCCAGCCAGGGGCAGCAGGCGCTGGCGGTGCTGGCCGAGCAGGAGGTGGATCTGGTGCTGACCGATCTGCAGATGCCGGTGATGGACGGGGCCGAGCTCTGCCAGCAGTTGAAGGGCAACCCCAGCTATCGCGCGCTGCCCGTCTATGTCATCACCGCCGACGTGAGCGAGCAGGCGGCCCGGCGCCTGGCATCCTGCGGCTGCGATGGCCGCTTTGAGAAACCGCTGCGGTTGGTGGATCTCGCCGCTTTGCTGCGCCGGATCCGGCGGGCAGGCTCCCGTCCGGACGAGGGCGAGCCCCCCTTGGCGGCGCAGATGGCGCCAACCCCCTGGGCCATGCCCGCCCTCAGCGATGCCCTGATCGCCCTCTATGTGGAGAGCACGAGCCGGGACATAGAGGCCTTGGCCCAGGCGCTGGCCAGGGGCGATAGCAGCCAGATCAACGGCCATTTGCACAAGATGAGGGGCGCGGCGAAAATGGTGGCGGCTGCCCCCCTGTTGCAGGCGATGGACGATTGGCACAAGGAGCCTGCTCCCCCCTTGATCCCCTTGCTGCGCCTGGCACTGGATGAGACGGCGCGCCGCTTGACCGAGAGACAGAGACAATGATCATCACAGAGGAAGAGCTGATGGCTCTGCTGGAGTCCCCGGCCGAGGAGGGCTCCGGCTTTCATGCCGTGACCCTCTACGCCCTGGATAACCAGGCCTATCACCACGCCAGGGCAAGCGGCCTGCCGAGCCATGTCCAGCTGTGGCGCGCCCGGCCCGATGCCAGCTGGCAGTGGGCCGGGCTGTTTGCCAGCGGGGCCATCGCCCTGTTCGATCCCGCCGCCCACCAGGGGGCGGACTACCTGGCCGCCATGTCGCAGGGGGAGGGGGTGTATCGGCTCGACGAACCCTGGCAGGAGGCCCTGGCGCTGCGCCACCGGCAGTGGTGTGACTGGCTGGCCGGCCTTGAGATCCTGCTGCTCGAGGATCACCCCTTTCAGGGGGCCCAGCTCCAGCAGCAGATCCGGGCCCTCGGCCTGCCGTGCCGCTGGGTGCAGGATGGGACGGCCTGCCTGCAGGCCTTGGCTCAGGGCAACACCGGCCTGCTGTTGAGCGACCTCAGCCTGGCGGAGCAGGACGCCATCAGCCTGCTGCTCGCCAACCCCCAATACCAGCGGCTGCCCCTTATCCTGCTCTCCGCCCATGAGCAGACCCTGATCGACGGCAGCCGCCGCCTGCTGCACGATGCCGGTTTCAACGTGCTCGCCGCCCTCGCCAAGCCGCTGCAGGAGGAGGAGCTGCTGCGCCAGCTCAAGGTGATCTACCTGGGCCCCCAGCATCAGCGCCGTCTCCATGGCCTGCGCCGCACCGTTCGCAACTGGCAGGGGGCGAGCCTGGGCACCCTGAGCCTGCAGTCCAATCCTCCGGCCGGGGGCGGACACTGGCTCCCCCTGGCCGGGCTCACCCAGGAGTGGTCCGAGCTAAAGGGCTGGCTCGAGGAGGTGGGGCGCGCTCCCGAGGATCTGACCCTGGTGGTTCAACGCCGGGATGCCCTGCTCACGGCCCAGGCGCCGTTTGCCCTGGTGCTGCATGCGAGCCTGGCGGGAGTCAAGCTGGCCCTGCTGCTCGACAATGGCGAGCACCTGCCGTTCGATCTGATCGAGCGTCTGCCGTTCCAGCACCTGCTGCTGGGGCAACGGCTCGCCCAGGAGTGGGCGAGCGCCCCGGCGGACTCCCTGCTCGACCGCTTCATGGGGCGGGTGCGGGATCTGGGGATCGCCATCTACCTAGATGACAGCCTCAACCTGCAGGATGAGGAGCGTTGGCGCCTGCTGGGCGCGGCGGGGCGCTGGTAGATGGCGCGTTATCTCTGTTGGCCTCGGGACGAGGCACGCCTTCGCCGTGGCCTGGCCGGCTGGCGGCCGGCCCGGCGCCGTGCCGATCTGCCCCTCACCATGGTGCTGGCGGGGGAGCGCTGTACCCTGCACGAGCTGGGGCCGGAGGATGAGACGCGCATCGTGCAGGCATTCGCCGGGCTGAGCCAGCAGAGCGTCTATCTCAGATTCATGCGCGCCAAACAGCCCCCGACCCCGGAGCAGGTGAGCTTCTTTCTCGACTACCCCAGGGAGCGGCAGATCTCCTTGCTGCTGTGCGACGCCGGGGGAGAGCCACTGGCCCAGGCCCAGTCGGTTCGGCGCCGCCTGCACCCGGATCGGGCCGAGTTCTCCTGCATCGTCGCCGACCACTTTCAGCACAAGGGGGCCGGGCGACGGCTGCTGCTGGCCCTGGCCATCCTGGCCCGGGGCGAGGGGATTGGCGAGTGGACCGCCGAGGTGCTGGCCCAGAACAGACCCATGCTGGGGCTGCTCAAGGGGCTGGGGCTGCCCCTTACCCTGGTCACCGGCCGCGAGCTCATCTTCGTGCGCCTCGATCTCGCGGCCCTGGATCCGCTGCTGGCCGCCTCGGCGGTGCTCGCCACGCCTGATCGCGAGGGGGAATAGGCACCCCTGCCATCAAGGGCCCAGAGGCCACCCCGGCGCGCTGATGCACTGGCCGAGTACATCTCCCCTCTGTTGCTGTGAGCCCCCCGCCATGCCTAATACCAAGGGCGAATAGGCCCCTCCCAGGGCCTGTGCTAAGGTCTCCCCATCGGCTGCGTCAAGGAGTTGTGCATGCAAGCGCCCAAACACATAGTGATATTGACCGGAGCCGGCATCTCTGCCGAGTCCGGCATCAAGACCTTTCGCGCCAGCGATGGCCTGTGGGAAGAGCACAGGGTGGAGGATGTGGCGACCCCGGAGGGGTATGCCAGGGATCCCGCCCTGGTGCAGGGGTTCTACAATGCCCGCCGTCATCAGCTGCAACAGGAGAGCGTCCACCCCAATCCCGCCCATTACGCCCTGGCGCGCCTCGAGCGCCTCTATCCTGGCCAGGTCACCCTGATCACCCAGAACATCGACGATCTGCACGAGCGGGCGGGCAGCAAGCAGCTCATCCACATGCACGGTGAGCTGCTCAAGGCCCGCTGCCCCGTCTCCGCCCAGGTGATCGAGTGGCGCGGGGATCTGAGCCAGGAGGCGCTCTGCTCCTGCTGCCAGTTTCCCCAGCCGCTGCGCCCCCACGTGGTCTGGTTTGGCGAGATGCCGCTCGGGCTGGATCGCATCTATGGCGCCCTGGCCCAGTGCGATCTCTTCATCTCCATTGGCACCTCGGGGGCCGTCTATCCTGCGGCCGGTTTCATTCATGAGGCCGGTCTCAATGGGGCCCATACTTTGGAGCTCAATCTGGAGCCGAGTGAGGTGGGCAGCCAGTTTGACGAGAAGCGCTACGGCCCCGCCTCCCTGCTGGTGCCCGCCTTCGTGGACGAGTTGCTGCAACGCTGCGGCGTGCATCAGCCCAAGTCCATGGAGGGGGAGAACTGGATGGAGATGCGCGAGCGCCATTGAGCCGGAGGCGTCGGCCCCTGTGCGAACACAGGGGCGGGCAATAGCGACCTTTTTACCCTATGCCGAGCAAGGCTGTTGCACTCTCCCTGATAAGAAAGCAAACTCGAATGAGACAGTGCTGATGGATATCACAGTAGAGGGCAAGGTATGCAGACACGGACGATCACCAGGTGGCTTGCCACCACTGTCTTGCTCGGCGGTCTGATGGCGCCAGGGGCGCAGGCCCACGAGGCGAGCATGTTGACCCTGGTTGCGCCAGATGGGAGCAGCAAGAGTCTCAAGCGCAGCGAACTGGAGGCCCTGCCTCAGGTCTCTTTCGAAACGGGAACCCCCTGGACCCAGGGCCGGCATGGCTATCGCGGCCCGCTGCTGCGGGACGTGATCCGCCAGATCAGCCCCAAGGCCGATCGGGTCAATGCGATCGCCCTGAACAACTACAGCCATGAGGTGCGGCTCTCGGACTATGGCGATCACCCCCTGATCCTGGCCATGAGCGAGGATGGCAAGCCCCTGACCCGCCGTAACAAGGGCCCCTTCTGGTTGCTGTTTCCCTTCTCTTCTGCACCCAAGCTGGCGGAAGACCCCAACGTGCAGGCCTCCATGGTGTGGCAGATCGTGCGGCTAGAGGTGCTCGATTGAGGCGTCGCTCCGTGCAAAATGCGCTGCTGTTCGGGATCTGTCTGCTGTTTATCGGCTCCTCCCTGTGGGGATTGATGCTGCAGCAAAAGCATGAGCGCCTGGTGGACTACTTCTACCGCGGCTCTCACTGGAACATTCACCAGCTGCTGCTCGACTCCCAGCGCTTTCTCTATGAGCTGAAACTCTACCGGGGCGGGGTGGGGAGCATGGAGGCGCTCTCCCTGGAGTACGATCTGTTCTGGAACCGCATCGACATCTTCCTGGTGAGCGAGGAGACCCGGGTGGTGCGCGGCCAGCTGGGCCTGGCCGGCATAGCCCATGAGCTGTTTGATGAGCTCAAGTCCATCGAGGCCCAGATGGATGCGGGGCATCTGCAGGAGGGGCCCGGGCTCGATCGCCTGCAGCAGCGCCTGGGGGCGGCGAGCAAGCGGCTCGAGCAGATCAGCCGGGTGGTGCTCACCGGGGAGGAGCGGGAGGCGTCGGTGACCCAAATTCGCCGCAACCTGCTGCTGTTGCAGGTGTGGCAGCTGACCCTGCTGGCGGCCGGTGTGCTGCTGGTAGCCGCCCTGGTGCGGGCCAACATGCTCAATCGTCGCCAGGCGCGCACCGATCCCCTGACCCGGCTTGGCAACCGGCTCGCCCTCCATGAGCAGCTCGACCTCAGCCTGGGGCGGGGCGGCCTGGTGGCCTTGATCATCCTGGATCTCAAGCGCTTCAAGCAGGTCAACGATCAACTGGGTTATCAGGTGGGGGATCGCCTGCTCCAGGTGGTGGCAGACAAGCTGACGCGCTGGCCCCATGGCCACGCCTTTCGGCTCGGGGGGGATGAATTTGCCTGCGTCCTCGACGATTGCCCCGATGCCCTTGCCTGTCGCAGCCGGGCAGAGGCGCTGCTGGCATTGCTGGCGTTCGACTTTCGCACCAGGGAGAGCAGCTTTCAGCTGCGCTGCCGCCTGGGCCTGGCGCTGACGGAAGAGGGGGACACCCGGGATACCCTGATAGATCACACCATATTGGCGCTCAATCAGGCCAAGGGGGGGCAGCAGGGGGACCTGGTCCAGTTCAGCCTCGCCATGCTCGGTCAGCTGCAACAGCGCCATCAGCTGGTATGGCGGCTGCAACGCTGGCTGGAGCAGGGAACCGAGATGCCGCTGACGATACACCTGGAACCTATGGTGGCGGCGCACCATCCCCCCCTGGCGATGCGGCTCACCCTCAGCTGGCACGATGGACAGCGCTGCCCCCTCACCTGGCTGGAAGAGTCCGGACTGTTTGAGGAGGTGATGGCCCATGTGCTGGCCCAGGCCTATACCATGACCTCTCTGCCGCTGCTGCTGGGGATGAGCAAGACCCAGCTCGCCCGCCTGCTGCGCAGTACCCTGATTTGCCTGGCGAGTGGGCGCATCATCGCCGGGCTGCCGTTTCTGGCCAAGGAGGATCCCGAGCTCAAGGCGCTGGTGCTCCAGGCCGAGCTGGTGCTGGGGCTGGAGGAGGTGGGGAGTGCGACCATGTCCCTGGCCAGGGGCGGCTGGCCCCTGGCCTACTGGACCCCTTGTCGCACCAGCGAGGAGGAGGCGGCCGCCCTGCAACCCCTGGTGCAGGCCCTGGGGCTCACCACCCTCTGGCCCGCCCTGCAACCCCTGGTGCAGGCCCTGGGGCTCACCACCCTCTGGCCCGCCCGGCTCAGAGAGGTGCCTCGCCCGGCCGGCGGTTTGCAGGCCTGAGGGCCGCCCCCGAACCCGGCGCCGGGCAACAGGCGTCAACGTCAAAGAGGGAGCCCAGGGCTCCCTCTTTGACGGATGTGACAAGGACGGACCGCGGCTCAGTAGCCGCGGCAGGATTGGCGGATCACCAGATCGGGCTCCTGGGTGATCAGGCGATTGGTTATCTGCTCGCCATGGATGCGGGCCAGCAGCCGGGTCACGGCGAGGCGGCCCAGGGCCTCCTTGGGCTGGTTGATGGTGGTGAGGGGGGGGGAGAGATACTGGGCCAGCTCGACGTTGTCATAGCCGATGAGGGAGAGATCCTCCGGCACCCTGAGCCCCACCAGGTGGGCGGCGCTGATGGCCCCCATGGCCATCATGTCGTTGAAGATGAAGAGGGCGCTCGGCCGGGTGGGCTGGGCCAGCAGGCGCGTCATGGCGGCAAAGCCGCTGGCGCAATCAAATGCTCCCCCCTGCAACCACTCGGGCCGCACCGGGAGTGCAGCCTCCTCCATCGCCTGGAGGAAGCCCGCCAGCCGCTGGGTGGAGGGGGCGCGCCCCTCGGGTCCCATGATGCAGCCGATCTCCCTGTGTCCGAGCTCGATCAGGTGCCGGGTGGCGAGATATCCCCCCAGGTGCGAGTTGTCGGCGATGAGGTCGACCCTGTCGCTGTCGAGTCCCCAATCCATCACCACCACAGGCAGTGTGCCCAGCCAGTCGAGCTGGTTGAACACCTCCTGCTGCCCCTCGCTGCACATGATGAGCAGGCCATCCACGCGTTTTCTCAGCATCATCTTGAGGTAGGAGAGCGCCGTCTCGGCCTCTCCCTCGGTGTTGCCCAGCATCAGGTTGTAGCCCTGCTCGAAGCAGTAGCGCTCCACCCCGCGCACCACCTCGGCGAAGAAGGGGTTGCTGGAGGTGGTGACCAGCATGCCGATGCTGTGGGTCTCTTTGACCTTGAGACTGCGGGCCACCAGGCTGGGGGCATAGTTGAGCTCGTGCATGGCGGCGAAGACCCGCTGCCGGGTATCCTCGGCCACGAAGCGGGTCTCGTTGATGACGTGGGAGACGGTGGTGGTGGAGACCCCCGCCCGCGCCGCCACCTCCTTGATATTGGCCATCAGGCCTCCCGCTCGTCATGGGCGAGGAGGAAGGCTTCCACCTCGGCCTTGAGCGGGATGGCGCTCTGGGCGCCGAGGCGGGTCACCGACAGGGCCGCCGCGCCATGGGCGAAGCGCACCGCCTGCTGGAAATCCGCGCCGGCGAGCTCGGCCGCCAGCAGGGCGCCGTTGAAGGTGTCGCCGGCCGCCGTGGTGTCCACCGCCTCGACCCGAAAGCCCGGGATAAGTTGCTGTTGTGTCCCCTTGCTGCAATAGACCCCTTGCGAGCCCAGGGTGATCATCACCTCCGCTATCCCCATTTGATGGAAGCGGGCTGCGGCCCGGGCTGCGCTGGCTTGGTCGCTCACCTTGACGCCGGTCAGCAGCTCGGCCTCGGTCTGGTTGGGGGTGATGAGATCCACCAGCACCAGCAGCTCGGCGGGCAGGGTGCGGGCGGGCGCCGGGTTGAGCACCACCCGGGTGCCGTGGGCGCGGGCGAGACGGGCAGCCTCCAGCACGCTGTCGAGCGGCACCTCCAGCTGCAGCAGCAGGGTGTGGGCGCCCGCGATCAGGGCCTCATGGCGTCTGACCATGGCGGTGTCGAGGGCGCCGTTGGCCTCGGCGGAGAGGCCTATGCTGTTTTCCCCCTCGTCGCTCACATAGATGATGGCGATGCCGGTGGGCAGGCGCTCGTCCTGCTCCACCGCGCTCACGTCTATGCCATCCCTGGCAAACCCGTCGCGCATCTGCTGGCCGATGGCGTCCGCCCCGATGCGGGCGATAAAGGAGACGGCGGCGCCGAGGCGGGCGGCGGCCACCGCCTGATTGGCCCCCTTGCCGCCGGGGAAGACCCGGTAGCTGTGGCCGGCCAGGGTCTCACCGGGGCGGGGAAAGTGCGGCACCCGCAGCACATGATCCGCATTGACACTGCCGAGGACAACGAGACGATTCATAGTTTGATTTCCCTTGATGCATCTTGGCTTGGGTCTGCCCAAGGCGAGAGACACGCGAGGCGTCGAGAGAAGGGGAGGCGAGCCTCCCCCCTGTCATTTACTGGCTGACCACTTGCAGCGGCACCGGGATGGACTGCTCCACCGGCTGGCCCTTGAGCACCTTGTCGGCGGTCTCGATGCCGATGGCACCGATCAGCGCCGGCTGCTGGGCGATGGTGGCGGCCAGTTTGCCACGGACCACGGCGGCCTTGCCATCGTCGGTGCCGTCAAAGCCCACGATCATCACCTCTTTGCCGGCCGCCTGCACGGCGCGAATGGCACCCAGGGCCATCTCGTCGTTCTGGGCGAACACCGCCTGGACCCCGCCGTGGGCGGCCAGCAGGTTTTCCATGACGTTCAGCCCCTTGGTGCGGTCAAAGTCGGCGGGCTGGGAAGCCAGCACCTCGAACTGGTGCGCCTTCACCGCCATGGCGAAGCCTTCGCCGCGATCCCGGGCCGCGGAGGTGCCGGCGATCCCTTCCAACTGGATCACCTTGGCGCCGCTGCCCAGCTTCTCGGCGATGAAGTCCCCCGCCAGCTTGCCGCCGGCCACGTTGTCGGAGGCGATGTGGGCCTTGACCTCGCCCTGGGCCGCGCCGCGGTCCAGGGTCAGCACAGGGATGGCGGCCCGGTTGGCCAGGCGGATGGCGTTGCCCACGGCGTCCGAATCGGTGGGGTTGATCAGGATGGCGCTTACCTTGCGCACGGTGAGATCTTCCACATTGGCGAGCTCCTTGGCCGGGTCATTCTGGGAGTCGAGCACCACCAGCTCATAGCCCAGCTCCTTGGCCTTGGCTTCGGCTCCCTCCTTCATGGTGACGAAGAAGGGGTTGTTGAGGGTGGAGACCACCATGGCCAGGGAGTGATCGGCCGCCTGGGCGGTGCCCAGCACGGACATGATGGCGGCGGCGAGCAGGGTATTGAGCTTTTTCATCGTTTCATTCCTTGTGCTTTGTTATGGGTGTGTGTGGTTGTCGTTATTTGCTTTTGTTGTCGATCATCACGGCGAGCAGGATCACGCTGGCCTTGGCGATCATCTGGTAATAGGAGCTGACGTCGAGCAGGTTGAGAGCGTTGTTGAGGAAGCCGATGATGAGGGCACCGATCAGGGTCCCCATGATGCGGCCCTTGCCCCCCATCAGGCTGGTGCCCCCCAGCACCACGGCGGCGATGGCATCCAGCTCGTAGCCCATGCCGGCGGTGGGCTGGGCGGAGGAGAGGCGGGAGGTGACGATGAGTCCCGCCAGGGCCGACAGCATGCCGCACAGGCCGTAGACCGCGAGCTTGACCCTGGCGACATTGATGCCGGAGAGGCGGGTGGCGGACTCGTTGCCCCCCAGAGCATAGATGTAGCGACCCAGACGGGTGTGGTTGAGCAGGTACCAGGCCAGCAGGAAGACGATGGCCATCAGCCAGATGGGCACCGGCAGGCCGAGCAGGTAACCGGTCCCCAGCCAGGCGAAGTGATCGGATCCCTCGCTGAAACCGGTGGAGATGGGGCGCCCCTCGGTATAGACCATGGTGACGCCGCGCAGGGCGGTCATGGTGACCAGGGTGGCGATAAACGCCTGCACCTTGCCCTTGGCGATGATGAGGCCACTGACGCCGCCGAGCAGGGCGCCGGCCCCCAGGGTGAGGGGAATGACCAGGGCGATGGGCAGCTCCATGGCGACCATGGTGGCGGCCAGGGCGCCGCACAGGGCCAGCACAGAGCCGACCGACAAGTCGATGCCGGCCGTCAGAATGACCAGCGTCATGCCCACCGCCATGATGGCGTTGACCGAGGTCTGGCGTAGTATGTTGAGCAGGTTGTCGGCGGTGAAGAAATTCGGGCTCAAGAAGGAGACCACGCCGATCAGCACCAACAGGGCCACCAGGGATTTGTTCTCTATCCACCAGGCCTTGCTCATGACGCCGCGGCGGGGAAGGGTTTGGGTTGTCATTGTGCTGCCTCTTGCTCTGCTTGCCACTGTTTGCCGACGGCGGCCGCCATCAGTTTCTCCTGATTGGCGCCCTCGGTGTTGAACTCTGCGCTGATGCGCCCTTCGTGCATCACCAGGATGCGATCACTCATGCCGAGCACTTCCGGCATCTCGGAGGAGACCAGGATGATGCTCATCCCCTCCTGCTTGAACTGGTTGATGAGCTGGTAGATCTCCTTCTTGGCCCCCACATCGACGCCCCGGGTCGGCTCGTCCAGGATCAGCACCTTGGGCCTTGTCAGCAGCCCCTTGGCGATGGCCACCTTCTGCTGGTTGCCGCCGGAGAGCAGTTTTATCAGCTGATCCTGACTCGGGGTCTTGATGTTGAACAGGCGCACATAGTCCCCCACCGCCTGGCGCTCGGCCTGGCCGTCAATCTTGCCGCCACGGATGAACTCGCCGAGGGCGCACAGGCTCATGTTTTCGCGCACCGACAGCTCCAGCACCAGGCCGTCCCCCTTGCGATCCTCGGAGATGTAGGCGATGCCGGCGGCCAGGCCATCGGCCGGGCTCCTCGGCACCAGCACCTTGCCATCGACCTCGACTGCACCGCGGCTGATGGGGCTGGCGCCGTAGATGAGTTTCATCAGCTCGGTGCGCCCCGAGCCCATCAGGCCGCTGAAGCCCAGGATCTCCCCCTGACGCAGGGAGAAGCTCACCCCGCGCACGCCTGGGCCGGCCAAGTCTTTCACCTGCAGACTGACCGGGCCGAGCTCGCGGGAAAGGCGCGGGTACTGCTCCTCCAGCCGGCGGCCCACCATCATCTCGATGATCCTGTCTTCGTCCAGATCCCTCACCGCCTGTTCGCCAATCCACTTGCCGTCCCGCAGCACGGTGACCCTGTCGCAGATCTGGAAGATCTCCTTGAGGCGATGGGAGATGTAGACGATGCCGCAGCCCTGCTCGCGCAGCTCGCGAATGACCGCAAACAGCTGCTCGGTCTCGGTGTCGGTCAGGGCATCGGTGGGCTCGTCCATGATGATGACGCTGGCATCGAACGACAGCGCCTTGGCGATCTCCACCATCTGCTGCTCGCCAATCGACAGATCCCCGAGCCGGGTGTCCGGGCCGTGCTTGACGCCGAGGCGGGCCAGCAATGTGCTGGCCCGCTCGCGCAACTGCTTGTGATCGATGGCGCCAAAGCGGGTACGGGGCTCGCGGCCGAGGAAGATGTTGGCGGCAATCGACAATTCCGGCAGCAGGTTCAGCTCCTGATGGATGATGCTGATCCCCTGATCCTGGGAGTCGCGCGGCCCCTTGAAGTGCACCGGCTGGCCGCGATAGCTGATGGTGCCGCTGTCGGCCTGATAGATGCCGGTCAGCACCTTCATCAGGGTGGATTTGCCGGCGCCATTTTCACCGAGCAGGGCCATCACCTGGCCCGGATAGACCTTGAGGCCCGCCTCGTCGAGGGCGCGCACACCGGGGAAGGTCTTGACGATCCCGATCAGCTCCAGAATGGGTGAGAGGGGGGAGGTTGTGCTCATTGGCAGCTTCCTTGAAGAGGCTTAAAACGCCACACCGGCGCAGAGAATGAGGTTGGCGTAGGGGGTCACCTCGCCGCTGCGTACCACAGCCTTGCTCTGGCGGGAGCGGGTCTTGAACGCCTCGTGCAGGCAGTATTCGATGGCGATGGGCTTGCCCTGGGCCAGGGCGTGGGCCTCAAGCTGATCGACCAGTGCCTGATGGGCATCGGGGCTGATCAATTTGATTTCGCTTGCCATGATCACCTTCTCCACCACCAGATCGCTGAGCAGGGCGTCCAGCACGGTGGCAAGGCTCGGCGTCCCCGCCATCAGGGCGAGATCGATGCGCTCCGGCCCCGTCGGGATGGGCAGACCCGCATCGCAGACGGTGATCTCGTCGGTGTGGCCCATCCGTGCCACCAGGGCACTCAGGGGGGCGTTGAGCAGCTTGCCTCGTTTCATACTTCTCTCTCCTGGCGTGACGGCGAAGGGGCCGAGCCCCGCTGACGGGGGAGGCAACCACTTCACCCTGGCCGATGACACAATGAGCAACCGGTTACGCAACCGGTTGCGTATGCCGTGAACCATAGGCGCAAGGGCTCCCAAGATCCACGCTCAGGTAACGAAAGTGTGAAAACGATCTCAGCTTGAGCCCCAAATTGGTGCGCTCGGGGCAAGAGGCGGTGTCAATCAGACCCTATGTTCGGCGCACTGGCCGGGCAGGGGCACTGCGCCAATGGTCATCACAGATGGCGTTGCAGATGGATCATAAAAAGCATGGCCGTACTACGAGCAGAGAACAGGGCTCTCACCATGACTACTCGCGCCGGCGGGGCGAGCGGGCGGCCCTCCGTACCTTGGGCCGAGGTCCGGCACCAAGGCGCAGATCCCGGGATTATCCTGGCCGCCATGCCATGAATTTAAAGACTTTTTACCCTGCTGGAGGCAGGCAAAAAGACTGGGTTTCCCCCCTCGAACCGCTATAATGCGCCCCTTATTACTTCTCTTTAACCTGGGCGTGGGCAATTTAGTGAGCAACAGAATGCGGATCGGAGGCTCCCTCGAGGAGTCCCTGAACAAGGGGGATCGGCTCGATGTGCGGGCCATCTTGCAGGAGAGCTGGCAGCAGACGCGCAGCAACGGCTTTGGCCTGCTGTTTGCCATCATGGGGGTCATGGCAATCTGGATCCTGCTCAGCAATGTGTTGCTCGCCCCCTTGCTCAGCAGCGAGGAGGGGGTAGACAGCGCCATGTTCATCAGCCTGCTGCTGACGGTGGTCATGGCCCCCATGAGCTCGGCCCTGGACATGCTGGGGCTGGCCCAGGCCATCGGATTGCGAGCCCGGGCCAGCCAGGTCTTTGACTTCTTCCGCCACTTTCTGCGCCTGGGGACCCTGAGCCTGCTCGGCAGCCTGTTGACCAGCCTGTTTGGCCCCCTGTTCGCCCTGTTGGGCCTGCCCGTGGTGCTCGCCTTCATCCCCTCCGCCCTGGTGGGCATGGGGCTGCTCTTTACCGTGCCCCTGGTGCTGGAGCGGGGCCTGAGCCCGGCCCAGGCCATCCTGGTCTCGCTGCGGGTCTTTGCCCGGGGCTGGCCCTCCCTGGTGCTGCTGCACGGCATACTGCTGGGGCTCTGCCTGCTGGCCATGATCCCCATGGGATTGGGGCTGCTCTGGGTCGCCCCCCTCTACTTCAACTGCAAGGGGATCCTCTATCGGGACCTGTGCGGCATCGCGGTGGAGGTCAGCGAAGGGGCGGCGACGCCGGATCATTTCAATGCATAAGGATGTGACATGACGCTCTGGTACAAACCCCTGATCCTGGCCGGGGCCCTGCTGCCGGGCGCCCTGATGGCGCAGCCCCTGGCCCTGGATTACGGCACCTTCTACGGGCACATGAAAACCCAGGCGAAAGGCGACTTCGGCCGGGCCCGACTCGGCTTCTATCTGATGGATCCCGAGAAGGGGGAGCCGTGTCTGGCCCAGTCGGTGCGCATTCACAGCGACAACCGGGACAGAGCAGCCGTCGTGGCCGAGGACGGGGAGCTGATCCTGCCCTTTGACGAGCAGGTCTATCTGGACAAGGGCAAGGTGCTGCTGGAGATGGCGGACCACCATGGCCGCTGTGATCTCTCGGTGCAGGTGATGGCCGAGCTGGCGCAGGCTGACGGTGGCGTGGTGACGGTGGCGGATCTGCTGGGAGCCCAGGGGGAGATGCAGGCCCTGCTGGACAAGATGGCGGGCATGATAGGCAAGCATTTTCTCCCGGGCCAGGCCGGCGTGCGGCTCTCCCTCACCCCAGCGTCCGGCCAGGCCTACCTGCGCAAGGGGGCGCAGCAGTTGGCGCTGCCCTGGCAAGGGGGCAGCCTGACCATCGACAATCAGCAGCTGGCCGACTTCGAGGGGGGGACCCTGGTGGCGGCGGGGCGACTGGTGCGCCTGACGCCCTGGCTGTACAAGGGGTGACGCCTGCTCGCCAGCCCGGCGGGTGCCAGATCAAAAAAGGAGCGCAGCGCGCTCCTTTTTCATGTCGAAGGCCTCATCAGCGCACTTCGATCACGTCCAGCATGTCCATCTCGTCGATGTCGAGCAGGGGGGCTTTTGGCAGCTCGGGGGGATCGAACGCCTTGTCGCCACCGTCGATGATGCCGGAATCCCGGTTGATGCTCTTGAAGTCGAACAGCTTGTGATCGAGCAGGTGGCTCGGCACCACATCCTGAATGGCGGTGAACATGGTTTCGATACGGCCCGGGAAGCGACGGTCCCAGTCTTGCATCATCTGCTTGATGGCCTTGCGTTGCAGGTTCTCCTGGGAGCCGCACAGGTTGCAGGGGATGATGGGGAAGGCCTTGACCTCGGCGTAGCGCGCCAGATCCTTCTCCTTGCAGTAGGCCAGCGGGCGGATCACCACGTTCTTGCCATCGTCGCTCACCAGCTTGGGAGGCATGGATTTGAGCTTGCCGCCATAGAACATGTTGAGGAACAGGGTCTCGAGGATGTCGTCCCTGTGGTGGCCGAGGGCTATCTTGGTGCAGCCCAGCTCCTGGGCACGGCGGTAGAGGATGCCGCGACGCAGGCGGGAACAGAGGGCGCAGGTGGTCTTGCCTTCGGGCACCTTCTCCTTGACGATGGCATAGGTATCCTCCTCGACGACCTCGAAGGGAACCCCCAGCTCGCTCAGGTAGGCGGGCAAGACGTGCTCGGGGAAGCCCGGCTGCTTCTGATCCAGGTTGACGGCGATGAGATCGAAGTGGATGGGGGCACTGGCCTGCAGGCTCAGCAGTATGTCGAGCATACCGTAGCTGTCCTTGCCACCGGAGAGGCAGACCATCACCTTGTCACCCTCTTCAATCATGTTGAAGTCGGCGATGGCCTGACCTACGTTGCGCCGCAGGCGCTTTTGCAGCTTGTTGAAACTGTATTTTTCTTTGGCGTTCAGCTCTTGCACCATGACCTCAAACCCGGGACAAAAATAAGCGGCTTATTATAGCCATGTCCCGGGGGAGGGCAAGGCGCCGTTACGGTTCCGTCGACTTGGCCTCGACAGGGCACTGATAGTCGGCCGGCTTGAGGATCAGGATGTCGCAGGGCAGGCGGTCCATCACCTGTTCGGCCGTGTTGCCGAGCAGGGCGGCGGAGAGCCCGGTGCGGCCGACGCTGCCCATGATCATCAGGCTCGCCTTGAGCTCGTCGGCCAGATCCGGCAACACCTCCTCCGGCAGGCCTTCGGCAACCCGGGTCCAGAGCGGATTGATCTGGTAGCGCTCGGCATGGCTGAGCAGCAGGGATTCATGGTGCTTGCGGATCGCCTCGTTGTAGGCGTGGGGATCGAACTCGGGCAGCTCGATGGCCACGTTGACCGGCGTGCCCGGGAAGGTATTGACCAGATAGAGACTGGCGCCGAGCAGATCGGCGACCCCCATACCCTCTTCCGTGATGCGATCGTTGAGCCCTTGCTGCTCCTTGTCGTCGCTCGAGCAGTTGATGGCGGCGATGATGTTGCCGCCACGCTGCCAGTGCCCCTCCTTGACCAGCAAGACGGGACAGGGGCATTTTCGCAGCAGGTGCCAATCCGTGGGGGTGAAGATGAAGGTCTGCAGGAAGTTGTGATGATGGGTCGCCTTGACCACCAGATCATGCTTGCCGTTGATCACCTCCTGAATGACGGATTCGAAGGGGCGACTGTGCCAGACGACCTTGACCTCGCACTGCATGCCTCTGGCGCGATAGGGGGTGAGGATCTCGTCCAGCCACTCCCGGCGCTGACTGATGACGCCGGTGCGCATCTCGTCCCGCTCCTCGCTCGAGAGCATGGCGGTCATCTCGTACGAGAAGTCGTAGATGGTGAGCAGCAGGGTAAGCACAGCGTCTGTTTCCAGCTCGGCCACCTTGACTGCACGCTCGAGGGCGATTTGGCGCTCTTGCTCCGGGTTAATGACCACCAGGATTTTTCGGTAGTTGACCATGTGCTCCTCCTTGGACAAAAGACCAATGATGACAGGCCTTTAGCCTTTACAGCTTAGCGCAGGAGCAGAGGGAATGACGTGGGCCGGATCAAATTATTGGGCAAGGGATCCGGCCTGGGGGAAGGGGTCAGGCGCAGGGACGGGTGATGCCGGCCATGGCGGCGAGGGCCGCCTGATCGAGCACGGTAATGTATTTACCCTTGACCCCGATGAGGCCCGATTTCTGGAAGCGCCCCAGCAGACGGCTGATGGTCTCGACGGTGAGCCCCAGATAGTTGCCGATGTCGCCCCGGGTCATGGAGAGACGGAACTCCTTGGCGGAGAAGCCGCGATCGCTGAACCGCTGGGAGAGGTTACTGAGAAAGGCCGCCAGACGTTCCTCGGCATTCTTCTTGGAGAGCAGCAGGATCATCTCCTGATCGCCCATGATCTCGTTGCTCATCAGTCGCATGATCTGCTGACGCAGCTTGGGCATCTTGCCGGAGAGCTCGTCGAGCACATCGAACGGGATCTCGCACACCATGGCGGTCTCCAGCGCCTGGGCGAAGGAGGGGTGGCTGTGCTTGTGAATGGCATCGAAGCCGACCAGATCCCCGGCCAGGTGGAAGGCGGTGATCTGCTCGTCACCCTGCTCCGTGATGGTATAAGACTTGATGGTTCCGGAACGGATGGCATAGAGGGACTTCAACTCATCCCCAGCCTTGAACAGCTCTTCGCCTTTCTGGATCGGCTTCTTGCGCTCTATGATGCTGTCGAGCTGATCCAGCTCGCTGTCATTGAGGCTGAAGGGGATGCAGAGCTGGCTGATGCTGCAATCCTGGCAATGAATTGCACAGCCACCGCTCTGAATACGTCTGCCAGGTTTCTTGTCCGGGATCATAGGCTCATTTGGAATAATTGATTTATATCAAACAAGTCTACCATCAACCCATCCGTTTTGGATAGGGTTTCAAAGGGATGCTACCCCCACCACCAGGGTATGGAGACCGTAAACCATCAGCAGCAGAGCCCCCGCGAGACGCAGGCTGCGCAGGGTAAGCCAGTAACGCAGCCGGTCGGCCAGGCCGCCGAGGGCAAACAGGGTCGGCAGGGTGCCGAGGCCAAAGCACAGCATGATGAGGGCCCCCTGGCTGGCCGAGCCCGCCGCCGCGCTCCAGGTCAGCATGGAGTAGACCAGGCCGCAGGGGAGCCAGCCCCACACCATGCCAAAGGGGAGGGCCTGCCAGGGGGCGGTGAGGGGCAGGCACTTGCCTGCCAGGGGCTGGATATGGGGCCAGAGCTTGGCCCCCAGCCGCTCCAGCAGCAGTATCCCCTGCCACCAGCCCGCCAGATAGAGGCCCAGGGCTATCATCAGCAGGGCCGCGACGAGGCGAAGGCCGGCGATGGCGTGCTTGCCCGCCCCCAGCTCTCCCGTGGTGGCCAGCAGGCCACCCACCAGGGCGCCGGCCAGCACATAGCTCAAGATCCGCCCCAGGTTGTAGTACAGGAGGTAGCCAAGACGTCCCCAGAAGTGTTGCCTGGCGGGCGGAATGGCCATGGAGAGGGCGGCAGAGACGCCGCCGCACATGCCGATACAGTGCCCGGCCCCGGCCAACCCCACCAGCAGGGCGCCTACCAGATCAAGGCTGCCGATCATCTTTGCTGTCCTTGTCTCCTTGCCTTGGGGCGTCATCTTCATCGAACAGTATGTTGGAGCCCTGCCTGTCGAGATCCTCGAACTGCTCCGAGCGTATGGCCCAGAAGAAGACGACGGCGGCGATGATCACAAACAGGATGGCGATGGGGATCAGGACGAAGATGATGTTCATGGCACTGGCCTTGTGGTGAAGAGGGTCATGATAACCCGGCGAGCGGCGGATGCCCGTTTCCTGTGGCCGGGGGCTCGCCAACCGGGGGAGCCTCCGATGGTCGCGTCATGGTGCCACGGTTCAAGCGCATGGAGTTGGTGACGACGATGAGGGAGCTCAGGGACATGCCGGCCGCCGCCAGGTAGGGGGGCAGCCAGCCGCTGGCCGCCAGCGGCAGCACCAGCAGGTTGTAGCCGATGGACCAGGCGAAGTTCTCCTTGATGATCTTGCGGGTGCGCAGGGCCAGGGTGCGCGCCTCCAGCAGGCGGGCGAGGTTGTCGCCAAGCAGGATGGCGTCGGCGCTGTTCTTGGCCAGATCCGTGCCCCCGGCCATGGCAAAGGAGGCGTGGGCCCCCGCCAGCACGGGGGCGTCATTGATGCCATCCCCCACCATGATGCTGATTTCACCCGCCGCTTCCCGGGCCTTGAGGTAGGCCAGCTTGCCATCCGGGGTGGCACCTTTTACCAGCTCGTCCACCCCGAGGGCCCGGGCAATGTCGTCGGCCTGGGCCGAGCCATCCCCGGTCAGTATGGTGGTCTTGAGACCGGCGGCCTTGAAGGCGTCGATCAGGGCATGGGCGTCGGGGCGCAGGCTGTCTGCCAGCTGGAAGCGGGCGAGGGGGCCCTGATCCCCTGCGAGATAGACGGTCAGGCCGGGCACGGTGGCATCGGGGGGGATGCCGAGCCAGGCGGCGCTGCCGAGGCGATAGGGGTGGCCTGCGACCGTGCCCCGGATGCCATGGCCGACGACCGGCTGGATGTCACGCACCGCCAGACCCACCTCGCCGGGGGCACGAAAGGCGCGGGCGATGGGGTGTTCGGACTGGGACTCCAGCGCCCGGGCGATGGCGAGGCACTGGGCCTCATCCATGTCCCCCAGCAGCTGGATGGCGGCGAGCTGGATCTCCCCCGTGGTGAGGGTGCCGGTCTTGTCCATCACCACCCGGTTGGCCCGGGTCAGGATGTCGAGCACATGGCCCCGGCGCAGCAGTATGCCGCTGCGGGTGAGGTGGGCGGTGGCCGAGGTGAGGGCGGTGGGGGTGGCGAGGGACAAGGCGCAGGGACAGGTGGCGACCAGCACCGCCAGGGTGACCCAGAAGGCCTGCTCCGGCTGATGGAAGTGCCAGAAGGTCCAGACCGCGGCGGCGATGATGAGCAGCACCAGGATGAAGTGGCGCGACAGGGTATCGGCCAGCTCGGCGATGGCGGGCTTGTCGGCGAGGGCCTCATCCTGCATGCGCATGATCTGGGCGATGCGCGAGTGGGCGACGGGTTGATTGACCCGCACCAGCAGCGGGGCATCGGTATTGATGGTACCGGCGTAGACGGCGTCGCCTTCTCCCTTGGTCAGCGGCAGCTGCTCCCCGGTCAGCATGGCCTCGTTGAGGCTGGCTCGCCCCTGAAGGATGATGCCGTCCGCGGGCAGGGTGGCGCCTGCCAGTACCCGGACCTTGTCCCCCACCTTGAGGGTCTTGGCGGCCACCTCATGCTCCCCTTGCTCATCGACCCGGGTCGCCATGATGGGCACCAGCCGCGCCAGGTTGGAGCTGGACTCCGACGCCTTGCGCCGGGCGCGCAACTCCAGAAAACGCCCCAGCAGCAGGAAGAAGACAAACATGGTGATGGAGTCGTAATAGACCTCCCCCGTGTTGAAGACGGTGGCCCAGATGGAGGCGGCGAAGGCGCCGATCAGCGCCAGGGATACCGAGACATCCATCGACAGCTGACCCTGGCGCAGGCTGCGCCAGGCCCCCGCGTAAAATGGCTGGGCCGAGTAGATCATGATGGGGGTGGAGAGCAGCAGGCTTATCCACTTGAAGTAGATCATGAACTCCTCCTCGACGCTGATGAAGAGATCCATGTAGAGCGCCACGGCGCACATCATCACCTGCATGGAGCCCAGTCCCGCCAGGGCGAGGCGGAACATGTAGCGGCGCACCTCGCGGGCGTAGAGCGCCTCCTGCTGATGGGTCTGGAAGGGGTAGGCCCGGTAGCCGATGCGGGCGAAGCCCTTGAGGATGTCGCTCAAGGAGAGCAGGGCCGGATCCCACTTGATGCGGGCCCTGTGGGTGGTGGTGTTGACCACTATGTAGCGCAGGCCGGGCAGGGTGGTGAGGTGGCGCTCGATGAGCCAGGCGCAGGCGGCGCAGGTGAGCCCCTCCACGCTGAGCTGGATCTCCCGCAAGGCGCCGCTGTCGGTGACGAACTCCTGCTGCACATCGGTCAGATCATAGTGGGAGAGGGCGGCCAGCTCGGCGGGGATCATCTCCCCCTTGGCGCCCGGGGCGGTGCGGTGTTCGTAGTAACTGGAGAGGCCGCACTCCATGATGGTCTGGGCGACCGCCTGGCAGCCAGGGCAGCACATTGGCCTGAGTATTCCTTTGATCTCAAAGGCGTACTGGCTGTTAGCCGGCACCGGCTCGCCACAGTGAAAACAGCCGGACATGGCGTGTCCCTCCTTGGGGGTGAACCCGTGAACGGGGCATGATGGTAAACCGGCCGACCGCAAGCAGCCCGCCGTTCGTTCTGGGATCAACGCCCCTTGGGATCGAGCTCCACCGGCTCGGCCAGGGGGAACTGCACCGTCTCTTGCAGGCGCCATTCGTGGTCAAACGCATCGACCCGAATGTGCCACTTGCCGCCGAGGGGCTGCGCCAGATGGAGGCGGTAGGTGCCGCTGGCATCGCTGGTCAGCAGATGCTCGCTGTCATGGCCGGCCAGCGTGGGGTGGAACAGGGACAGACGCAGCGCCTGGTTGGGCACCATGTCTCCGCTCACCGGCTTGAGGGTCAGCACCTGATCCTGTTGCTGGAGGGCGATGCGGATATGGAGCGCCTCGGCCCGGTCAAACTTGCTGAGATCCTGATTGATCTCCTTGCCCTGCTTGTAATAGTCCTCCGCCACCAGATTGACCCCATCCTTGCTGGCAATGATGGCGGTGGCGATGGCGGCGACGACGACGGTGGCGGGGAGGGCGATGAGAAACCAGGGCCAGAATTGGCGATACCAGGGTTGAGTCATGGTGCTACTACCGTGAAACCTATGATTAACGAAAATGAGAAATCAGCGCGACACAAGATAACAAAAAGCCTCGAAGAGTCGAGGCTTTTTGCTGAGTAATCACGTGTTTATCACATGTTACTGCTGTTATTGTGCCGCTTCTGCGCCATGGGAGAGGCTGTACACATAGGCGGCGAGCAGGTGCACCTTGTCTTCCCCCAGAATGTCTTTCCAGGCGGGCATCACGCCGTGACGACCGTGGGTGATGGTCTCCTCGACCACCTGACGGGAGCCACCGTACAACCAGGTGGTGTTGGTCAGATCCGGCGCACCGACGGCGATGCCGCCCTTGGCATTCGGGCCGTGACAGGCGGCGCACACCGCGAAGCGTGCTTCCCCTTTCTTCGCCTCCACCATGTCGACCTTGCGACCGGACAGGCTCAGCACATGGGCCGCCACTTCCTTGACCCCATCCTTGCCCAGCACCTCGCCCCAGGCGGCCATCACCCCCTGACGACCGTTCATGATGGTGGTCTTGATCTGATCCGGTTGACCGCCCCATTGCCATTCGGCATCGGTCAGGTTCGGGAAGCCGCGTCCACCGCGGGCATCCGAACCATGGCACTGGGCACAGTTTTGCAGGAACAGACGCTGACCCACCTTGCGCGCCTCGCTGTCGGCGGCAATCTCCTCGATGGCCTTGTAATGCTTGCCATCGGCCTGATAGGTGAGCTCCTTGAACTTGGCACCATAGACCTGGTCGGCCTTGGCCAGCTCGCGGTCATACTCGGGGGCGCTGCCCTCTTGCCTGGCGGCCTCGATGGCTGCCTTGCCCTCCGCCAGGGAGCGGATGTCCTGGTGGGAGCTCTGCCAGCCCAGCAGACCCTTGAAGTTGCCAAGACCCGGGAAGGCGAGCAGGTAGAGCAGACCAATCACTATCATGAAGAGGAACATGTAGCTCCACCACTTGGGCAGCGGGTTGTTGATCTCCTCGATGCCGTCGAAGGAGTGGCCCATGGACTGGCCCTCTTCGACCCCCATCTTGTCATTGCGGCACCACATGAGCAGCAGGAAGCAGCCCACTATGGTACCCAGTGACACCAAGGTCACAAAAATGCTTAACAGAGTGCTCATTATTGCTTCGCTCCTGCGTTCTTGTTATCAGCACTGGGTTGCTCGTCATCGGCAAAAACCAGGTTGGCGGCCTCGTCAAAGGAGGCCTTGCGGCGCTTGCTATAGGCCCAGGCGATGATGCCGAACATGATCAGCATCAGCAGCAGGGTATAGAGTCCGCGAAAGGTGCCGTAATCCATCTCCCGACTCCTTATTTCAGGGCATGACCCAGTGATTGCAGATAGGCGACCAGGGCATCGAGCTCGCTCTTGCCTTTCACCGCCGCCTCGGCACCCTGGATGTCTTCATCGGTGTAGGGTACGCCGAAGTGATCCCGGAACAGCGCCAGCTTCTTGCCGGTCAGCTCGCCGGTCAGGACATTGGTCTCGAGCCAGGGGAAGCTGGGCATGTTGGACTCGGGCACCACGTCGCGCGGGTTGATCAGGTGAGCGCGGTGCCAGTCGTCGGAATAGCGTCCGCCGACCCGGGCCAGATCCGGACCGGTGCGCTTGGAGCCCCACAGGAAGGGGTGTTCCCACACGCTCTCACCGGCGACCGAGTAGTGACCATAACGCTCGGTCTCGGCGCGGAACGGGCGGATCATCTGGCTATGACAGACGGTGCAGCCCTCGCGGATATAGATGTCACGCCCTTCCATCTGCAGGGCGGTGTAGGCCTTGAGGCCCTCCACCGGCTCATTGGTCTGCTTCTGGAAGAACAGCGGCGTGATCTCCACCAGGCCCCCCAGGCTGATGGCGAAGATGATGCCAATCACCAGCATGGGGACGCTTTTTTCAAAGATTTCGTGACGATTATTGTTGCTCATGCTTTAACCCCTTCAGATCAGGCTGGCTGTGCGACGGGTTCGAGGGAACCCTTGGGCGCAGTGATGGTGCGATAGCTGTTGTAGGCCATCAGCAACATGCCGGTGACGAAGAAGCAGCCACCCAGGAAGCGCACGAAATAGAAGGGATAGGAGGCCTGCAAGGCTTCCACGAAGCTGTAGGTCAATGTGCCGTCGTCGTTGACCGCGCGCCACATCAGACCCTGCATCACACCGGAAATCCACATGGCGACGATGTAGAGCACTGTGCCCACGGTCGCCAGCCAGAAGTGGATGTTGATGAGACGCACGCTGTACATCCGGCCCTGATTGAACAGGTTCGGGATCAGGTGGTAGACGGCGCCGATGGAGACCATGGCAACCCAGCCCAGGGCACCGGAGTGGACGTGACCTATGGTCCAGTCGGTGTAGTGGGAGAGGGCGTTGACCGTCTTGATGGCCATCATGGGGCCTTCGAAGGTGGACATGCCGTAGAACGACAGGGAGACGATCAGGAAGCGCAGCACCGGATCGTACCGCAGTTTGTGCCAGGCGCCGGACAGGGTCATGATGCCGTTGATCATGCCGCCCCAGGAGGGGACGAACAGGATGAGGGACATCACCATCCCCAGGGACTGAGCCCAGTCGGGCAGCGCCGTATAGTGCAGATGGTGCGGGCCGGCCCAGATATAGAGGGAGATCAGTGCCCAGAAGTGCACGATGGAGAGGCGGTAGGAGTAGACCGGACGGCCTGCCTGCTTGGGCACGAAGTAGTACATCATCCCCAGGAAGCCGGCGGTGAGCAGGAAGCCGACCGCGTTGTGGCCATACCACCACTGCACCATGGCATCGGTGGCACCCGAGTACACGGAGTAGGACTTCATGCCGCTGACCGGGATCTCCAGGTTGTTGACGATATGCAACACGGCCACCGTGATGATGAAGGCGCCGAAGAACCAGTTCGCCACATAGATGTGGGAGGTGGTGCGCTTCATCAGGGTACCGAAGAAGACGATGGCGTAAGAGACCCAGACCACGGCGATGGCGATGTCGATGGGCCACTCCAGCTCGGCATACTCCTTGGAGCTGGTATACCCCATGGGCAGGGAGATGGCGGCGGCGACGATGATGGCCTGCCAGCCCCAGAACACGAAGCCCGCCAGGGGACCGCCGAACAGACGGGTCTGGCAGGTGCGCTGTGCCACGTATAAGGAGGTCGCCATCAGGGCGCAGCAACCGAAGGCGAAGATCACCGCGTTGGTGTGCAGGGGGCGAAGACGGCTGTAGGTCAGCCAGGGGGTATCGAAGTTGAGGGCAGGCCAGATCAACTGGGCTGCAATCAGTACGCCTACCGACATGCCGACAATTCCCCAGACGATAGTCATGATGGTGAACTGACGGACAACCGTGTAGTTGTACTCAGGGTGGTTTGTTGTATGGCTCATCGTTGTATTCCGCTTCCGATGCTGCTGTTGTTTGATTTTTGCCCGGTGGCCGGGACTGGCAACTCAATTCATCAGCGACTGCCTTTTCAGTTGTTAACGACTGTTAACGAAAGGAAAAGCAAAAAGTAGCTAAATGAAAATTCGATGGGAATGATACTGAACTGACAGGTAAAATAACAGTATAAACAGTGATATATTTGGCTCCGAGCGCAGGCGCATCACGCAGTTTTTACCATGCGCAAGATCACGAAAATGGCATTTAAAAGCCAGCTTACAAGGTTGTTTTTTAATGAAAGAGAGACTGACTTCACGCAAATTTGCCCATCTGCTCATCGTGTTGACCATTTTGCTCGGATTGATGGCCTATCGGACCTGGTTCGACGGCGTGGACGGCGCAGGCGCGGACGCGAAAAATGATCGGATCTGTGATCTGTCCCACACCTCTTGCGAGCTCCAGATCGGGGGAGCGCCGCTCACAGTAGCTCTGAATGACCCCCCCCTGCGGGCAGAACAGGCGTTTCAGATACGCCTTGACGGGGTGGCGCAGGGACAAGTGCCAATCAAGAGCTGGCTGGAGGGGCAGGAGATGTTCATGGGGCGCATCCCGGTGTTTTTCGAGCCCCAAGGGGAAGGGCAGTGGCTGGCCGACACCCAGGTCGGGGCCTGCACCAGCCACCACATGGTATGGCTGCTGGTCATCGAATGGCGCAATGGCGAGCGGCAACAGGTGGCGCTGTCGGTGACCCGTTGAGGGGGGGCGGTGCAAATTTAATTTGAATTTTTCAGGCAGGGCGGTACCTTGCACTGGTTATCTGAGAACCAAGACCATTTCATCATGATTGAAAAACAAGAATTTTATCGACTGCTCAACCAGCAGGCCCAGGCTCTGCTGGAAGGGGAACCCGACCTCATCGCCAAGCTGGCCAACCTCAGCGCCCTGCTCAATCAGGAGCTGGCCGAGATCAACTGGGTCGGTTTTTATCTGTTGCAGGGGGAGACACTGGTGCTGGGTCCCTTCCAGGGCAAGCCCGCCTGCGTGCGCATCCCGGTCGGGCGCGGCGTCTGCGGCACGGCGGTGGCCGAGGGGCAGACCCAGCTCATCGACGATGTGCACCAGTTCGAGGGGCACATCGCCTGCGATGGGGCCAGCAATTCGGAGATTGTGATCCCGCTGCGCCGTGATGGCGTCATCATAGGGGTGCTGGATATCGACAGTCCCGTTTTCAACCGTTTTGACCAGATTGACCGGCTCGGGCTGGAAGATACGGTCCAAATATTGGAACGCCTGCTGTAAGTTAGGTGCGAGATGGTTCGCAAAAGGCCCCAAGCTCTCTATAATGGGGCCTTTGTTGTGCCCGGGGTTGCCCGTGCGTTTATATGAAAGCCAAGGTTATACATGGAAAACACTGAAAAGCTGAAGAACAGTAAAGAGATCGTTGCCTACCTGGTCGAGAAATTCCCGGCCTGCTTCATCGCTGAAGGAGAGGCCAAGCCACTCAAGATTGGCATCTTCCAGGATCTGGCCGAGCGTCTTGCTGACGATGACAGGGTCTCCAAGACCATGCTGCGTTCCGCCCTGCGTCAATACACTTCCAGCTGGCGCTATCTGCACGGCCTCAAGGCCGGCCAGGCTCGCGTCGATCTCGATGGTAACCCGGGCGATTTGTTGACCGAAGAGCACATCGAGCACGCCAAGCAGGCGCTCAAGGAGAGCAAGGACCGCGTCTTTGCCAACCGTCGCAACAAAGACGACAAGAAAGAGGCCAAAGGCGAGGCCAAGGCCGATGCCGCTGGCAAGCGCGAAGAGAAACCGAAGAAGCCCCGTCGTCCTGCCCCGCGCAAACCGGACGCCGCCGCTGCTGCTCCCAAGCAGTATCGTCAGGCCCAGGCCGGTGAGCTGAAAGTGGAACAAGCCGTCAACGTGGTGCTGGGCAAGTCTCCGGTCCCGGCGACCATCAAGGAAATCACCAAGGATGATGTGCAGGTTCAGCTGCAGACCGGCATGATGCTGCGCGTCAAATTCGAGCATCTGGTTCTCTAAGGAGACAAATGTTGAAGCATGGCGTAATTCGTTTTTCCCTCGTCGCCTGTAGCCTGGCGCTTGCCGGGCTTGCACAGGCCGTCGAGCCGGTGCTCAAGGAAAGTGATTTGCCTGTGTTGGCTCAAGAGAGCCAACATGCTACGGCCAGCAAGCGAATTGCCAATCTGTTTACCCGCTCCCATTACAAGCAGTTCAAGCTGGACGATGCCTTCTCCGAGGTGGTGTTCGATCAGTATCTCGAGAATCTGGACTTCAGCCGCAACCTGTTTTTGGCCTCTGACATCAAGCGGTTCGAAAAATACCGTCATGGCTTCGATACCGATCTCGAGCGGGGCCGTCTGGCGCCCGCCTACGATATGTTCAATCTGAGTCAGCAGCGACGCTATGAGCGGTTCGAATACGCCCTCCAACTGCTTGATACCCCTTTCGATTTTACCCAGCCCGATCAATACGTCTTCGATCGGGAAGGGGCGCCCTGGCCCAGGGATGAAGCCGAGCTCAACGAGCTGTGGCGTCAGCGGGTCAAGTTCGATGCCCTGAGCCTCAAGCTCAGCGGCAAGGAGTGGCCCGAGATCAAGGAGCTGCTCGGCAAGCGTTACAACAACGCCATCAAGCGGATGTCCCAGACCGAGAGCGAGGATGTGTTCCAGCTCTTCATGAACTCCTTCTCGCGCGCCATCGAGCCCCACACCAGCTATCTCTCCCCCCGCAACGCCGATCGCTTCAACACCGAGATGAACCTCTCGCTGGAAGGGATAGGCGCCGTGTTGCAGGCGGAAGATGACTTCACCGTGATCCGCTCCCTGGTGCCGGGTGGTCCGGCCGCCAAGTCCAACCACCTCAAGCCCGATGACAAGATCGTCGGGGTGGGGCAGGAGGATGGCAAGATAGTCGATGTGATAGGCTGGCGTCTGGATGACGTGGTCGAGCTCATCAAGGGGCCCAAGGGCAGCAAGGTGCGTCTCGAGATCCAGCGTGGCAAGGGCGCCAGCGTCAAGACCGAGCAGGTCGAGCTGACCCGGGACAAGGTGCGTCTGGAAGACCGGGCCGCCAAGTCCAAGGTGATCAAGACCCAGGGCAAGAAGATAGGGGTACTCGAGATCCCGAGCTTCTACGTCAACCTTCATGACGATGTCATCAAGGAGCTGGCCAGCCTCAACAAGCAGAAGATAGACGGCCTGGTGGTGGACCTGCGCAGCAACGGCGGCGGAGCCCTCACCGAGGCCTCTGCCCTGAGCGGCCTCTTCTTCGCCAGCGGTCCCGTGGTGCAGATCCGCGATCACATGGGCCGGATCTCGGTCAATGGCGATGACGATGGCCAGATCTACTACGGCGGGCCCATGTCGGTGCTGATCGACCGCTACAGCGCATCGGCCTCCGAGATCTTCGCCGCCGCCATGCAGGACTATGGCCGCGCCCTGATCCTGGGAGAGAACTCCTTTGGCAAGGGCACGGTGCAGCAGCACCGCAGCCTGGCCAAGGTGTACGACTTCTACGATCAGCCTCTGGGCCACGTGCAGTACACCATTGCCAAGTTCTACCGCATCAATGGCGGCAGTACCCAGAACAAGGGTGTCGCGCCGGACATCAGCTTCCCGACCCCGGTCACGCCGGAGGAGACGGGGGAGAGCCGTGAGTTCCATGCGCTGCCCTGGGACAAGATCGCCTCGGCGGATTATCAGACCCTGGGCAACTTCACCAACCTGATCCCCAAGCTGGAAGCGGCGCACCAGGCCAGGATCAAGACGGATCCCGAGTTCGCCTACGTGCTGCAGGACATCCAGGAGTATCGTGCCGAGAAGGACAAGAAATCCCTCTCCCTGAACGAAGCGCAGCGGCGTGCCGAGCAGGACAAGCAGGATGCCCTGGCCCTGCTGCGGGCCAACGAGCGCCTGGCGCGGATGGGCAAGCCTGCCATCAAGAGCCTGGACGAGTTGCCTGCGGACTTTGAGGCACCCGATGAGTACCTGCTGGAGTCCGCCAATATCACGGCGGATCTGGTCAAGCTGGCTCCCCACTGAGGTCAGCCTCGGCGAGTCATGGACAAAAGGGCGACGCAAGTCGCCCTTTCTCTTGCCTGAATGCAAACTATTTGACCCGGGGATGGCCTTGTGACAGCCTCGATACGCCCATAACAAGCGTGGAAGCACATAATAATGACCGATCACTCTCAGGCCATGACGGCCAAATATCGCCAGGATTATCAAGCCCCTCTCTACTGGATTGACAGCCTGGATCTCGATTTCCAGCTGCAGGATCCCCTCTGCCGTGTCACCGCCATCTCCCGCATTCGCCGCAACGGCGAGCACAATGAGGTGCTGGCCCTCGATGGCGAGAGCCTCCAGCTGGTGAGCGTCAGCATAGACGGGGTGGCGTGCGAGCAGTATGAGCTGACCGACAACCAGCTGCGACTCAGCAACCTGCCCGCCGAGTGCGTGCTGACCATAGTCACGGACCTGGACGCCGCCGGCAACACGGCGCTGGAGGGGCTCTACAAGTCCGGCGATGCCTACTGCACCCAGTGCGAGGCGGAGGGTTTTCGCCGCATCACCTATTACCTGGACAGGCCCGACATCCTGGCCCGTTACAGCACCCGCATCACCGCCGACAAGGCCAGATACCCCTATCTGCTCTCCAACGGCAACAAGGTCGACAGCGGCGATCTGGATGGCGGCCGCCACTTCGTGCAGTGGCAGGATCCCTTCCCCAAGCCCAGCTACCTGTTCGCCCTGGTAGCCGGTGACTTCGACGTGGAGCGGGACCGCTATGTCACCAAAAGCGGCCGCGAGGTGGCCCTCGAGATCTTCGTCGACAAGGGCAATCTGGACCGCGCCGGTTTCGCCATGGAGAGCCTCGTCAACGCCATGCGCTGGGACGAGCAGCGTTTCGATCTGGAGTATGACCTCGACATCTACATGATCGTCGCGGTGGACTTCTTCAACATGGGGGCCATGGAGAACAAGGGGCTCAACGTCTTCAACTCCAAGTTCGTGCTGGCCAACCCGGCCACCGCCACCGACGGCGACTATCACGGCATAGAGCGGGTGATCGCCCACGAATACTTCCACAACTGGACCGGCAACCGGGTCACCTGCCGCGACTGGTTCCAGTTAAGCCTCAAAGAGGGGCTGACGGTGTTCCGGGATCAGGAGTTCTCCTCGGATCTGGGGTCGCGCGGCGTCAACCGCATCAACAACGTGCGCACCGTGCGCGGCCCGCAGTTTGCCGAAGATGCCGGCCCCATGGCCCACCCCATCCGTCCGGATGTGGTGATAGAGATGAACAACTTCTACACCCTGACCGTCTACGAGAAGGGCTCTGAAGTGATCCGCATGCTGCACGTCTTGTTGGGAGAAGCGGCATTCCAGGCCGGCATGCGCCTCTATTTCGAGCGTCATGACGGCTCCGCCGCCACCTGCGACGACTTCGTGCAGGCGATGGAAGATGCTTCCGGTGTCGATCTCGGCCGCTTCCGCCGCTGGTACAGCCAGTCCGGTACCCCCGAGCTCACCGTGACCGACGACTACGACGCGGCGAGCGGCGTTTATCGCCTGCACGTGCGCCAGCACACCCCGCCGACCCAGGATCAGCCGCAAAAGCTGTCGCTGCACATCCCCTTTGACATCGAGCTCTACGATGAGAAAGGGGCCGTCATCCCGCTGCAATATCAGGGCAAGGCCATCGGCAACGTGCTCGACGTGCTGGAGGCACAGCAGACCTTCGTGTTTGACCAAGTGCCGGTCAGGCCGGTGCCCTCCCTGCTGCGGGACTTCAGTGCGCCGGTCAAGCTGCATTTTGATTACAGCGACGAGGCGCTCGCCTTCCTGATGCGCTTTGCCCGCAACGAGTTCGCCCGCTGGGATGCGGCCCAGATGCTGATCAACAAGGCGGTGATCGACGGCGTGGCCCGGGTACAGCAAGGGCAGGGGGTGGCGCTGTCCGATACGCTGCTAAGCGCCTTCGTCACCATCCTCGATGACGAGGCGCTGGACTCCGCCCTCAAGGCGGAGATCCTGGCGCTGCCCGCTGAGGCGACCCTGGCCGAGCTGTTCGAGGTGGCGGACATCGACGCCATCCATCGGGTGCGCGGCGAGATCCAGGCCGCACTGGCCAGGGCCTTCGGCGACCGCCTGCTGACGTGCTATGAGAGCCTGCGCCTGAACGGTTATCAGGTGGTGCACGCCGACATGGCCAAGCGCGCCCTCAAGGCCGTGGTGCTGGGCTATCTGGCGGCGCTGGATGCAGAACTCGCCGATGCCCTGGTGCGGGAACAATATGCCCAGGCCGACAACATGACCGACACCCTGGCGGCGCTCCAGGTGGCCAACGGCCATCTGCTGCCGTGCCGCGCCGCGCTCCTCGCCGATTTCGAGGGCAAGTGGGCCCATGACGGCCTGGTGCTGGACAACTGGCTGCGCCTGGTGGGCGCCAAGCCGGCCGCCGACGTGCTGGAGGAGGTGCGCCAGGCGATGAGCCATCCCACCTTCAGCATCCGCAACCCGAACCGGTTGCGGGCCCTGGTGGGCAGCTTCGCCATGGGCAACCAGGTGCAGTTCCATGCCCGGGATGGCAGCGGCTATCGCTTCCTGACCGATCTGCTGATCGAGCTCAACAGCATCAACCCCCAGGTGGCGTCCCGTCTCATCACGCCGCTTATCCAGTTCAAGCGACTGGACGAGGAACGCAGAGGGCTGATCCGTGCCGAGCTGGCACGGTTGCAGGGGTTGCCGAGCCTGGCCCGGGATCTCTATGAGAAGGTGAGCAAGGCCCTGGCCCAGTAAGCCTTGTGCCAGTGAAGGGAAACAGGGCCGGGCAGATCGCCCGGCCCTGTCATTGATGACCGCCGACCCGGATCGGCGGCCTGCAGGAGGAGAAGAGGGAGTGAAGCAGTTTACCTTTGGTTTGAGTCTGTCCCGTGACGAGATATTGCTGATGTACCAGGGGCATGCCCGCCGCCTGGTGGTGCGCTGCGATCAGGGACTGACCCTGGAGCTGGGGCTGGACAAGATCCGTCCTTTCGTCGGCCAGAGCGGGGTCCATGGCCGTTTTTGGCTCAAGACGGGGGACGATCACCGCTTCATCGGCCTGGAACGCATAAATTAACAAAAACCAAACAGCAAACCGCGTAATTATCTGCTTAATATCACTAACTATCGGGTTAAAACGGAGTTTGTCAGTGATATTTTCTGCATTTTTCTAAAATGACAAAATTAATGACAGCCTGAGCCGTGATCTGCCGCTAGTTTTTAACATTTCATTATCAGCTTCGCTCGCCTTCCCGGATCCGACCCATTACACTTCGCACAACTCTGTACCAGCGGGCATCCAGGGTGGATGTCGCTGTCGGTGATGTCGGTCCGATAAGGAAACTAGCAATGGCATTGAAAGACGCCCCTACCTCAGTTCTGCTCGAAAACGTTCTCAGCCTGATCCATCAAAAGCTACCCCACAAGAGTGCCTCCCTGGTCGAGCGCTTCGTTGCCAAGTTCTACGGCAACATGGCGAGCGATGATCTGCACGATCGCAATGACAGCGATCTCTACGGCGCCGCCCTCAGCCTGTGGAATGCCCTCAACCAGCGCACCGGCACCGAGCCCTATATCCGGGTCTACAACCCCGAGCTGACCCGTCATGGCTGGCAGTCGCCCCATACCATCGTCGAGATCATCTTGCAGGATTCCCCCTTCCTGGTGGATTCCATCCGCATGGCGCTCAAGCGCCGGGGCATCACGGCCCACATGATGCTGCATCAACCGCTGCACCTCATCCGCGGCAAGGATGGTAAGATAGAGGCGATCCTGGATCTGGAGCACACGGCGCAGCAGACATCGGCCGAGACCGCCTTCCTCATCGAGATCGATCACCTGACCGAAGAGAGCCAGATGCTGGCCCTGGCCGCCGAGCTCGACTCCGTGGCCGGTGAGGTGGCGCTGGCGGTCGGCGACTGGCAGCCCATGCTGGCGCGCCTGAACGAGATCATCGAGGAGCTGCCGAGCCGCAACAGCCCGGTCAGCAAGGAGGAGGTGGACTCCACCGTCGCCTTCCTCAAGTGGGTCGCCGCCCACAACTTCACCCTGATGGGCTATCGCCGCTACGACGTCAAGGCGGTGGAGGGGGACCACGAGATCCTGCCCCAGCCCGATTCCAGCCTGGGCCTGATGAAGAACTCCATCAAGGACGAGGGACAGCGCCTGGGCCACATGCCCGCCAGCGCCCGCCACGCCGCCCTCTCCAACCATCTGCTGATCCTGACCAAGTCCAACAGCAAATCCCGGGTGCATCGCCCGGCCTATGTGGACTACATCGGCATCAAGCGCTTCGACGAGCATGGCAAGGTGGTGGGAGAGGATCGTTTCATCGGCCTCTACGCCTCCTCCATCTATAACACCAGCGCCACCCAGATCCCGCTCATCAGTCACCGCCTCGAGCGCATCATGGCCGCTTCCGGCTTTGAATCGGGCTCCCACGCCTACAAGGCGCTGCTCAACGTGCTGGAAACCTACCCGCGCGATGAGCTGATCCAGGCCCGCGAAGAGGAGCTGCTGGCCACGGGGCAGGGGGTGCTGGCGATGCAGGAGCGGGACATGCTGCGCCTGTTCGTGCGTCGCGACGTCTACGGCCGTTTCTTCTCCTGCATGGTCTATGTCACCAAGGAGCGTTACAACACGGCGCTGCGGATCAAGACCCAACAGATATTGCAGAAATATTTTGGCAGCAGCGAAGAGGTGGAGTTCAACGTCTACTTCTCCGAGGGCGTGCTGGCCCGGACCCACTACATAGTCCGAGTGAACAATAACAACGTGGATGTGGATGTGAACCAAGTACAGAACAACCTGATTGAAGCGGCCCGCAGCTGGGACGATCGCCTGGATTCCGTGTTGCTGGCCCATTATGGCGAGGCCAAGGGCAACGAGCTGGGTCGCCGCTTCAACGACGCCTTCCCCCGCGCCTACAAGGAAGACGTGCTGCCGGGCTCCGCCGTGGCCGACATCATGGCCCTGGACAACCTGAGCGAGGCCGAGCCGCTGGGCATGCTGTTCTACCGCGCCCAGGAGGAGGAGGACGATCGCCGGGTCCGCCTCAAGCTGTTCCACCGCGCCGAACCCATCCACCTCTCCGACGTGCTGCCCATGCTGGAAAACATGGGGCTGAGGGTGATAGGGGAGACCCCCTACCAGGTCAAGACCCCCAACGGCGACGTGTTCTGGATCCTCGACTTCTCCATGCTGCTGCGCGGCGATCAGCCCTTCAGCCTGGCCCAGAGCCAGCAGCGCTTCCAGCAGGCCTTCGCCGCCGTCTGGAACAAGACCCTGGAAGATGACGGCTTCAACCGTCTGGTGCTGGGGGCCGGCCTCACCGGCCGTCAGGTTTCCGTGCTGCGCGCCTATGCCAAATACATGCGCCAGACCGGTGTCTCCTTCAGCCAGAGCTACATCGAGGAGACCCTGACCCGTTATCCCGAGCTGGCCCAGCTGCTGTTCTCCCTGTTCGAGGCGCGCCTGGATCCGGCTGGCAAGCAGGATGCCAAGGTACTGGCCAAGCTGCACGAGCAGCTGACCGCCAAGCTGGATCTGGTGGCCAACCTGGACGACGACCGCATCATTCGCCGCTACATGGAGATGATAGAGGCGACCCTGCGCACCAACTATTACCAGCTGGACAAGGAAGGGGAGGTCAAACCCTATATCTCCTTCAAGCTGGCCCCCGCCGGGATCAGCGAGATGCCGCTGCCCCTGCCGAAATTCGAGATCTTCGTCTACTCGCCACGGGTGGAAGGGGTGCATCTGCGCTGGGGCAAGGTGGCCCGGGGCGGCCTGCGCTGGTCCGATCGCAAGGAAGACTTCCGCACCGAGGTGCTGGGTCTGGTCAAGGCGCAGCAGGTGAAGAACACCGTCATCGTGCCGGTCGGCGCCAAGGGCGGTTTCTACTGCAAGCAGATGCCGGTGGGGGCTCCCCGCGCCGTGATCCAGGAGGAGGGCAAGGCCTGCTATCGCCTGTTTATCCGAGGCCTCTTGGACGTGACCGACAACATCATTGCAGGGGAGGCGATCCCGCCCAGGGATGTGGTGCGTCACGACGAGGATGACTACTACCTGGTGGTGGCTGCAGACAAGGGCACCGCCACCTTTTCCGACATCGCCAACGAGATAAGCCAGGAGTACGGCCACTGGCTGGGCGACGCCTTTGCCTCAGGCGGCTCGGTCGGCTATGACCACAAGAAGATGGGCATCACGGCGCGCGGCGCCTGGGAGTCGGTCAAGCGGCACTTCCGCGAGCTGGACATCGACTGTCAGACCACCGACTTCACCTGTGTGGGGATAGGTGACATGGCCGGCGACGTGTTCGGCAACGGCATGCTGCTCTCCGAGCACACCCAGTTGGTGGGCGCCTTCAACCACATGCACATCTTCATCGACCCGACGCCGGACGCGGCCAGCACCTTCGCCGAGCGCAAGCGGCTGTTCGAGCTGGCGGGATCGAGCTGGGACGATTACAACCGTGAGCTCATCTCGGCCGGCGGCGGCATCTTCCTGCGCTCCGCCAAGTCCATCAAGCTGAGCCCGCAAATCCAGACCCTGCTCGGCACCGACAAGGCCAGCATGGCGCCGAACGAGCTGATCAAGGCGCTGCTCTGCCTGAACGTGGATCTGCTGTGGAACGGCGGCATCGGCACCTACGTCAAGAGCCACAAGGAGAGCGATGGCGAGGTGGGGGATCGCAGCAACGATGCCCTGCGGGTCAATGGCCGCGATCTGCGGGCCCGCATCGTCGGCGAGGGGGGCAACCTCGGCTTCACCCAGCTCGGCCGTATCGAGTACGCCAGCCAGGGGGGCCGCATCAACACCGACTTCACCGACAACGTGGGCGGGGTGGACTGCTCCGACAACGAAGTCAACATCAAGATCCTGCTGAACCAACTTGTTGCCGCAGGGGAACTGACCCTCAAGCAGCGCAACCAGATGCTCTACGAGATGACGGACGCGGTGGCCGACATAGTGCTGACCAACGCCTATCGCCAGTCCCAGTCCATCTCGGTTACCCAGTTCCGTGGCGGCGATCAGCTGAAGGAGCAGCAGCGCTTCATCCAGGGGCTGGAACGGGAAGGCAAGCTGGATCGGGCGCTGGAGTTCCTCCCCTCCGACGAGGATCTCTCCGAGCGCATGGCGGCCGGGCAGGGCCTGACCCGCCCCGAACTGGCGGTGCTGGTGGCCTACGGCAAGATGGTGCTCAAGGAGCAGCTCAACTGCCCCGAGATCACCGACGAGCCCTTCCTGGCCCGCATGCTGGTCACCAGCTTCCCCGAGCAGCTGCAACAGCGCTTCGGCGAGGCCCTGGCCCAGCATCCGCTGCGGGGCGAGATCATCGCGACCCGGGTCGCCAACATGCTGGTCAACGACATGGGGCTCAACTTTGCGACCCGGATGCGCGACGAGACCGGCGCCTCCGTGGCGGAGGTCGCCACCTGCTTCGCCATGGCCCGGGAAGTGTTCGGCTTCGACCCCCTGTGGCGCGACATCGAATCCCTGGACAACCGGGTGAACGCCGAGACCCAGCTCGAGCTGATGTTCGCCAGCCGCCGCATCGTGCGCCGCGCCACACGCTGGTTCCTGCGTGCCCGCAACCGCGGCTGGAGCATAGGGGAGAACATCGCCTTCTTCCGCCCCGCCTTCGAGGCGTTGAGCGAGCACCTCTACGAGGTGATGGATGAGAGCGAGGTGGCCGAACACCGCCAGGCGGTTGCCGCCCTGATGGACAGGCAGGTGCCAGAGGCCATCGCCCGTCAGGTGGCCCACATGAGCAGCCTCTTCTCCTGCCTGGATCTGGCGCAGATTGCGGCGGATCAGCAGAGCGACATACTGCGGGTGGCCAATGTCTACTATCGCCTCGGTGCCAAGCTCGACCTGCACTGGTTCCTGGAGCAGATCAACCATCAGCCGGTGGGCAACCACTGGCAGGCGATGGCCAGAGCGTCGTTTCGCGAGGATCTGGACTGGCAGCAACGCAGCCTCACTTCCGTGGTGCTGGAAGGGTGCAAAGATCAGGGAGAATGCGATACCATACTGGCCGACTGGATTGCGGAGCATGAGCAACTCTTGTCCCGTTGGACCCATATGTTGGCCGACTTCAAGACCACCAGCACGCACGAGTTCGCCAAGTTCTCGGTGGCCTTGCGGGAGTTGAACCTGCTCCAGTTGAATTGCCGAACCTCGATATAACATCGAGTGGCATCATCACCCCAAAAGCCCCGGCCAGTTGCCGGGGCTTTTTTTAAGGAGCAAAGATGTTTTACCCCCTCGCCAGGCATTTATTGTTCAAGCTGGATCCGGAGCAGGCTCACGAGCTCTCCCTCAAGCAACTCGCCCGTCTTCATGGCACACCGCTCGATATCTTTTTCCGCCAATCCTTGCCCCAACGCCCCGTCACCTGCATGGGGCTTAATTTTGCCAATCCGGTCGGTCTGGCGGCAGGGCTCGACAAGGATGGCGAGTGCATCGACGCCTTCGGTGCCATGGGGTTCGGCTTCATTGAAGTGGGCACAGTGACCCCCAAGCCCCAGAGTGGCAACGACAAGCCCCGCCTGTTTCGGGTGGTGCCGGCCGAGGGGATCATCAACCGCATGGGCTTCAACAACCTCGGGGTGGATCATCTGGTGGAGCGGGTCAAGGCCGCCAAATATCAGGGGGTGATCGGCATTAATATCGGCAAGAATAAAGATACCCCCATCGAGAACGGCAAAGACGATTACCTGATCTGCATGGACAAGGTTTATGATCATGCCGGTTATATCGCCGTCAATATCTCCTCTCCCAATACCCCGGGTCTGCGTCAGTTGCAGTATGGGGATGCGCTGGACGAACTGCTGGCCGCCCTCAAAGAACGTCAGCAAGTGCTGGCGGCGCAATATAAGAAGTATGTGCCGCTGGCGGTTAAAATCGCCCCGGATCTCAGCCTGGATGAAATTAAACAGGTGGCCGGATCCTTGTTGAAAAATGGCATCGATGGCGTCATCGCCACCAATACCACGCTCGCGCGCGAGATGATCTATGACATGCCCCATGCCGGTGAGGCGGGGGGATTGAGCGGTCGTCCGCTGCAGCACAAGAGCACCGAGGTGATCCGTTTATTGGCTCAGGAGCTGAAAGGGGCCATTCCTATTATCGGCGTCGGGGGTGTGGACAGCGCCATGGCCGCCCGGGAGAAACTGCAAGCCGGTGCCACCCTGGTCCAAATATATAGCGGCTTTATTTATAAGGGGCCGGCCCTGGTGAAAGAGATAGTGACCAATATCTGACGTATCTGGTCAATTTAATATAAAGACGCCCGGAATTAAGGTTGCCGAAATTATCGACTTGGAATAGAGTCGAATTACTGCAGCAAGGAAGGGCGTCTCATGTTTCTCCAACCGAACGATCAATGGCAATGGCATTATGATGCGAAGTCCGACCGTCTGATGTTGGAGCTGAGCGATGAGATGATATTCGCGACCGAATATCAAGGGCGCCAGCTGGTGCCAGCCTCTTTTACTACCCAGCCTTTCTGTGTCGATGATGCCTCCCTCTATTATCAGCTGATGGACAACGCCGCCGATCTCAATTGGAGCGTGCCTCATCAGGTGCAGCTGGTATTAAATGCCATCGCGGTGAGCCGTTTTTATAAACCCCTGATGCCCCAGAGCTGGTTCTTTATTGAACTGGGTCAGCGCCTGATGCCGGAGCGGGGGGAGCTGGTGGTCATGCACACTCAGCACGGTGAAGGGGTGTTCATGGTGATAGAGGCGGGGGAGCAAGCCAGCGTCTGCCTCAATCTGACCGAGGAGTTGATGCTGAGCGGCAACAAGCTGATGCCGAGATTTGCCGTGATCAAGGTGATGAACAACCGCTTGGGCCTCTATCACAGGGCCGCTCCCGAGCTGCGCCAGGTGGGCTGACCCCCACCATCCCCCTTGCCTGTCTGCTGGCCGGCAGACCGAGGCTCTCGTATTGACTCTTCCTGCCTGTGCCCATTTCCCTGCTGCCTTTTGCAAGAGAAGCTGCCGCTCCCGGGCGGGATCGCAGGGGACGAGGGGCAGCTCGCCCCCGCGTTTCCCCGATATCTTCCCTCTGGCCGTGAATTGAGGGGGAGTTGGTGATGTTCGGGGCAGCCAAGACGGCCGCGAATGGGGTATAATGCGGGCCTATTTTTATGGGTTCCCCGTGAGCGTGATGAAAGAATTTTTTGCAACCTGCCCCAAGGGGCTGGAAAACCTGTTGGCCGTCGAGCTGACCAATCTGGGTGCTGAGCAGGTCCGTGAGACCGTGGCCGGCGTCCACTTCAAGGGCGAACTGGCCATCGGCTACAAGGCCTGCCTGTGGAGCCGCTTTGCCTCCCGCATCGTGCTGGTGCTGTCCGAATTCCAGATGAACGACGATCTGGATCTCTATCTCGGCGCCCACACCATTCCCTGGGAAGAGCACTTCTCCGGTACCGCCACCATCGCCGTGGACTTCACCGGTACCAACCCCGCCATTCGCAACACCCAGTACGGGGCGCTCAAGATCAAGGATGCCATCGTCGATCGCTTCACCAAGCGCGGCCATGTGCGCCCGGACGTGGACAAGAAGTCGCCGGACATTCGCATCATGGCGCACCTGGGCAAGGGCAAGGCCAACATCACGCTGGACTTGTCAGGCCCGGCGCTGCACCAGCGCTTCTACCGTCAGGGCACAGGGGAGGCGCCCCTTAAAGAGAACCTGGCGGCGGCCATGATCGCCCGCAGCGGCTGGGCCGGTGAGCCCATGATGGACCCCATGTGCGGCTCCGGTACCTTGCTCATCGAAGCGGCCTTCATCGCCGCCGACATGGCGCCGGCCCTGCGCCGGGAGCGCTTCGGTTTCGATCGCTGGCTGCAACACGACTTTGATCTGTGGCAGAGCTTGATGATGGAAGCCCAGGTGCGCGCCAAGCGCGGCATGCAGCGCTGCGAAGCCAAGCTGTTTGGCTGCGATGCCGACCCCCGCGTGCTGATGAAGGCCCGCGACAACGCCAAGGCGGCCGGCGTGGCCCACCTCATCACCTTCAAGCAGGCGGACGTGACCGCGCTGGAGAACCCGCTGCCGATGCCTGCTGTGGAAGGGGAGGCCCGCGAGATCGGCATGCTCATCTCCAACCCGCCCTATGGCGAGCGTCTCGGGGAGTTCCCGGCCCTGCTGGAAGTGCACCAGGCCCTGGGCGATGCCCTGCGCCGCAGCTTCCAGGGTTGGAAGGTCACCATTTTGTCTGCCTCCCCTGAGCTATTGAGCTGCCTGCGCTTGCGGGCCGACAAGCAGTATCGCCTGTTCAACGGGGCGCTGGAGTGTCAGCTGCGCAACTACCAGATCGCGCTCGACTCCGTGGCCTCCCAGAAAGAGGTGGCCCAGGACTTTGCCAACCGCCTGCGCAAGAATCTGAAGACCCTGGAGAAGTGGGCCAGCAAGGAGGGGATCGACTGCTATCGCCTCTATGACGCCGACTTGCCGGAATACAACGCCGCCATCGACCGCTATCGGGATTACCTGGTGGTGCAGGAGTACGCCGCGCCCAAGGACATTCCCGCCCAGAAGACCCGTCAGCGTCTGCTCGACATGGTGCAGGCCGCCATCAAGGTGACCGGCATGGACGGCGAGAAGGTGATCCTGAAGGTGCGCGAGCGTCAGGAAGGCAAGCAGCAGTACCAGAAGCTCTCCGAGGAGCAGCACCGGATGGAGGTGCAGGAGTACGGCGCCCGTCTGTGGGTCAACCTCTACGATTACCTGGATACCGGCCTCTTCCTCGACCACCGTCAGACCCGTCGCATGCTGGGTCAGATGGCCCGTGGCAAGCGCTTCCTGAACCTGTTCGCCTACACCGGCAGTGCCACCGTGCACGCGGGCCTTGGCGGGGCGAGCGAAACCACGACGGTGGACATGTCCCACACCTACCTCAACTGGGCGCAGGACAACATGCGGCTCAACTCCCTGGTGGGCCGTCAGCACAAGTTCGTCCAGGCAGATTGCCTGAAGTGGCTCTCCGAGGCCGAGGATCAGTACGATCTCATCTTCATCGATCCGCCCACCTTCTCCAACTCCAAACGGATGGACGAGAGCTTCGACGTGCAGCGGGATCACCTGCTGCTGATGCAGCACCTCAAACGCCTGCTGGCGGCGGACGGCACCCTGGTGTTCTCCAACAACAAGCGCCACTTCAAGATGGATCTTGCCGGTCTCGAGGCCGCTGGTCTCAAGGTTCAGAACATCACCGGCAAGACCCGGCCCAAGGATTTCGAGCGCAACCAGCATATCCACAACTGCTGGATCATCACCCACGCCCCTGAGCAGACCGAGGCGCAGGCCTGATGCTGACCCTGTTTCACACCGACGGCTGCCACCTGTGCGAACAGGCCTGGGCGCTGGTGGAGCAGGCCGGCCTTGCTGGCAGGACCCGCCGCTGCGACATCCTGGATGACGCCGACTGGCTCGAGGCCTACCGGGTGCGCATTCCGGTCGTGCGCGATGAGGCCGGCCGCGAACTGGGCTGGCCCTTCACCCTGGCGGACCTGACGGCCTGGACTGGGCGTCAGGAGCAGTGCTGATTTGACGATGAAACGGGGGGAGATCCAGTCTGCCGCCCGTTTTTTCATACGCAATAAGGAACGAACATGGCTTTATTAACATTGCACGGCGCCTCCCTGTCGTTCAGTGATTTCCCGCTGCTCGACAACGCCGAGCTCACCATAGAGCGGGGCGAGCGTCTCTGCCTGGTGGGCCGCAACGGGGCGGGCAAGTCCACCCTGATGAAGGTGATTGCCAGCGAATTGCCCCTGGACGATGGCCGTCTGGTGTTGCAGCAAGACTTGAAAGTGACCCGCCTCGAGCAGGATCCCCCCGCCTCGAGCGAACTCACGGTGTTTGACTATGCTGCCGAAGGGCTGGCTGGCGTCGGCGAGCTGCTCAAACAGTACCACCATATTTCTCTGGAGCTGGGGCACGATCCCTCGGACGCCAACATCCGCAAGATGAGCGAGTTGCAAGAGCAGCTCGATTATCAGAACGGCTGGCAGTTCGAGACCCGCATCAGCCAGGTGCTAACCCTGCTGGGGCTGGATCCCGATGTGACCCTCGACAGCCTCTCCGGCGGCTGGCTGCGCAAGGTGGCTCTGGCCCGGGCACTGGCGTGCGATCCGGATCTGCTGCTGCTGGACGAGCCGACCAACCACCTGGACATCGAGGCCATCAACTGGCTGGAAGATTTCCTCAAGGACTTTCGCGGCGCCATCGTGTTCATCTCCCACGATCGGGAATTCATCCACAAGCTGGCGACCCGGATCATCGATCTGGATCGTGGCGTGATCACCTCCTGGCCCGGCAACTACGACGAGTATCTGCAGGGCAAGGAAGAGGCGCTGCGGGTCGAAGAGCTGCAAAATGCCGAGTTCGACCGCAAGCTGGCCCAGGAAGAGGTGTGGGTACGCCAGGGCATCAAGGCCCGCCGTACCCGCAACGAAGGGCGGGTGCGGGCCCTGGAGGCGATGCGCCGGGAGCGTTCTCAGCGCCGCGAGCTGCAGGGCAAGGCCAAGCTGCAACTGGACGAGGTCAATCGCTCCGGCAAGCTGGTGTTCGAGACCGAGGGACTCGGGCTGGACTTTGGCGATCGCACCCTGTTCCAGGGGCTGGATCTGCAGGTGCTGCGGGGCGACAAGATTGCCCTGGTCGGCCCCAACGGCTGCGGCAAATCCACCCTGATCAAGCTGTTGCTGGGTCAGCTCGCCCCCAGCCGCGGGCTGGTCAAGGGGGGCACCAACCTGGAGGTGGCCTATTTCGATCAGTACCGAGAGCAACTCGATCCCGAGCTGACCGTGGTGGACAACGTGGGGGAGGGCAAGCAGGAAGTCATGGTGCGCGGCCGCTCCCGCCACATCCTGGGCTATCTGCAGGACTTCCTGTTCGAGCCCAAGCGGGCGCGGACCCCGGTCAAGGCATTGTCAGGGGGCGAGAAAAACCGTCTACTGTTGGCCAAGTTGTTCTTGAAGCCCAGTAACTTGTTGATCTTGGATGAACCAACCAACGACCTGGATGTCGAAACCCTGGAACTTTTGGAAGAGCTGCTGGCAGACTATCCCGGCACCCTGCTGCTGGTCAGCCATGATCGCCGTTTCATCGACAATACGGTGACCGGGTGCTGGCTGTTCGAGGGAGATGGCCGGATCAGCGATTATGTGGGCGGCTATGCCGACATGATGGCGACCCGTGCCCAGCAGGCGGCGCAACCGGCCAAGGCGGCGAGCAAGGCCCCGACGGCGACAGAGTCCGTCGCGACGACGAGCGAACCCGCCAAAAAGAGCCGCAAGCTCTCCTACAAATTGCAGCTGGAGCTGGAATCTCTGCCCGCAAAACTGGAGCAACTTGAAGCCGAACTTGATACATTGCAGGGCGAAATCAATGAGCCCGGCTTCTTCTCGCTCAGTGCCGAACAGACACAGCAGAAGCTACATGCCCTGAGTGCTGCCGAGGCAGCACTGGAACAGGCCTTCTCCCGTTGGGAGGAGTTGGAAGCGTTGAAACATCAGGACTAAGGACGTAGATGAAAAAGCAATTATCCATACTGGCCGTACTGGTCGGCGCCAGCCTCAATGCCCAGGCGGCGCAGAGCCCTTTCTTCACCATTACCGAAGTGGGGCAGGGCTATGGGGTCGGGATCAGCGCCGACAACAGCGTGCTGGCGGTGAAACTGACGAACGATGCGGGCAGCTTCTTCTCCTCCGCACCCTTCTCTGACTTTTTGGTAGACAGATTCCGCTTCGATCAGAACTGCATCCTCTCCAGTGACGTCTGCGATGCCTTCTGGGAAGACAATGCCAACTTTGGCTACCAGTGGCGCCGCGACTTCCTCGACTCCAGCTCCCAGCGCGACAACCTGGGCCTGTCTGGCAGCGAAACCGATGGCCTGGTGGTCGCTATGGGGTCCGATAGCGGCACCTATGTGGGTTACAAGTCCTCCAAGAACGCGGTCAGTGGGCTGGCCAACAGCCGCACCGGCTTTGCCGTGATCAACGACGGCAACCAGGTAGCCCTGGATGGCAGCTACCAGGTGAACGGTACCAATGTGCTGAGCAGTGCCACCAGCGTGGCCCATGTCAGCGGCAGTCAGTACCTGGTGACTGGCACCGCCGCCACCGGCAAGAACCGCAAGGTCACCACCGACGAGTACACAGAGTGCTATAACGGCGATGACGACAGCTTCGGCGACTACCGCTACTGCCCTGGGGTCGACACCCAGGCGGCCTTCTGGCTGGTAGACAATGACGCTGCCACCCTGTTCCAGCCAACCAGCTACTACGACGATGACAAGAACATGGTGCAGACCGCCTCCGCGCTCCAGGCTGCCAAGCTCAAGGATGGCAGCTGGGTCGCGGTCGGTTATTCGGCCACCGACGAAGAGTATGCGGAGCACAGCCTGGATCTCGCCGCCTACTGGACCCTGGATCTGGCCAACAAGTCGGCTGGCACCACCAAGGCCATTCCCCTGTCCGACGGCAAGCCGGATGACAGCGATGCCAGCCTGCGCGGCAGCTGGGCCAGCGGCGTCAATGCCAACGGCTATGTGATAGGCAACCAGCGTTATGGCACCAACAAGGGGCAGAACCGCCCGGTCGAGATGTTCGTGTTCAACCTGAACAACCCGAGCAGCAACGCCTCCGTGCCCCTCAAGAACAGTCCGATCAGCGGTGCCAACTCGGAAGCCGCGGCCATCAACGATCACAACATGGTGGTCGGCTGGCGTGACTCCCGTCATCAGACCCAGCCGGTGAGCGGCGGTACCAACCGCATGCAGGAAGCCTTCCTGCTCAACGCCGCCAATGGCAGCAACTGGTATCTCAACGACCTCATCTGCGGCCTGAGCGATGCCGGCAGCAAGAGTTGCAGTCAGAATGGGGCCTACTACCACATCGCCTATGCCAGCGGCATCAGCGCGGATGGCACCATAGCGGCCACCGCCTATCGCTATGGCAGCGAGACCGACCTCAACAACCGCAGCAATGCCACCGTGGTCAGCGTCAAGCTGAGCCCGGACAGCCTCAACTATGAGGGCATAGCCGCCAATCGCGTGGTGGCCAACGCCCCGGTCGTCAACCAGACCGGTCAGGATGGTGACGGCGGCGGTGGTGGTGGCGGCAGCCTGTTCTGGCTGACTCTGCTGGGTCTGCCTTTTGCCTGGCTGCGTCGCCGTGGCTGAAAAAAGCGGGTCATAAAAATGTAATGCAGTTCAGTGCCTTGTGTCACAAGCCACGATTAGCATGGGAAGTTTTATTTGACCTGACTTTGGCCTTGCGTTAATGATGAAAGCGACTGGTGAATAACTGGTCGCTTTTTTCGTTCCACGAAGAGGGTCGTTGAATATGAAGAGACAAAAACGGGACCGTCTGGAGAGAGCTCGCGCTCGCGGTTATCAGGCTGGCGTTGTCGGTAAACAAAGCGAATCTTGTCCGTACCAGTGTCTGGACGCCCGAGGCCAATGGCTGGGGGGATGGCGTGAAGCCATGGAAGGACGGAGTTCAGGACTCTTCATGAAGTAGTCACTTCATCACCATTCAAAGACAGGAAAGGGGCCCGACAGGCCCCTTTGCGTTGATGCTTGCCGTGACATGGCAAGATCAGAAACTGGTAGTGTCCTTGAACAGGCCCACTTTCAGGTCGGTGGCACTGTAGATGGGGCGACCATCCACCTCGACCACGCCATCGGCGATCCCCATGACCAGCTTGCGGTTGATGACCCGCTTGAAGGTGATCTTGTAGGTGACCTTCTTGGCGGTCGGCAGGATCTGACCGGTAAATTTCACTTCACCCACCCCCAGGGCACGACCCTTGCCGGGGCCGCCTTTCCAGCCGAGGAAGAAACCGACCAACTGCCACATGGCATCCAGGCCCAGGCAGCCCGGCATGACGGGATCGCCCGGGAAGTGGCAATCGAAGAACCAGAGGTCCGGCGTGATGTCGAGCTCTGCCAGGATCTCGCCCTTGCCGTGCTCGCCGCCGTTATCGTTGATGGTGACGATGCGATCCATCATCAGCATGTTGGGGGCGGGCAGCTGGCTGTTGCCCTCACCAAACAGTTCACCACGGCTGCAGGCGAGCAGCTCCTCGCGGGAGAACGAGGTCTTGCCTTGTTCACAGAGGGAGAGGGGAGTTGCAGAGGCGGTTTTATCTTGGGTCACGCTGTGTATCCTTCATATGAGTCAAAGCGGAGCCAATCTAGCGTACACCTGTGCGCTAGACAACTCCGATCACTTGTTAATGGCCAAACAGACGGCCCAGTATGGTGCGCATTATGCCCGTTTTGGGCAGAGTGCCGTTGAGATCGTCCAGCCGCTGCTGGATGCGGAAAAACAGGGTATCCGGCATATCCGGCTCCCCGGCCACGCAGCCGGTCAGCAGCTCGATGGCTTCCTCCACATGGTCCACCGGGTGGATGTGGAACAGTCCCTGCTCGACGGCGGCAATCACCTCGTCGGAGAGGTTCAGTTGCTGGGCATTGGTACCGGGCAACAGAATGCCTTGCTTGCCATTGAGGCCGTGGATCTGGCACACCCGGAAGAAGCCCTCGATCTTCTCGTTGACCCCGCCCACCGCCTGGACATTACCAAACTGGTCGACGGCGCCGGTGACGGCAAAGTGCTGATAGATGGGCTGGCGGGCGAGGGCAGAGAGCAGGGCGCACAGGCCGGTCAGGGAGGCGCTGTCCCCGTCAATCTCGTGATAAGACTGCTCGAACACCAGGTTGGCCGACAGAGGTGAGGGGTTCTCCGCACCGAACTTGTTGGAGAGATAGCCGTGGATGATCATCATGGCCTTGGCATGGATATGACCGGCCAGCTCCGCCTTGCGCTCGATATCCGCCACGTCGCCATCTCCCAGATGAACGGTGGCGGTGAGGCGAACCGGCTCGCCAAAATCGTAGGGGTGGCCGGCGACCTGGATCACGGAGAGGCCATTGATCTGGCCTATCTCTTCCCCCTCGGTCTGCAGCAGGATCTGGCCATCGATCACCCCCTGATCGGACTGTTCAACCAGGTAATTCAAGCGGAAATCCTGCTCGGCCAGGGCATTGACGATGTGCTCCTGATCGATGATGTCGGCCTCCAGCTCCCGGGCCAGACTGTCTGCCAGCCGCATCAGGGCGGTGAGCTGCACCTCGGAGAGGGAGAGCCACTCCTGATGGTCGCACAGCCGGCTGGCGTGACGGCAGAGCGCCGCCTGGGCTGCCGGGGTGAAGTCCAGCAGGGACCAGCGCTGGCGGATCCAGGCCAGGTAGCCGAGAAAGTCAGGCAGTTCATCGTCAATCTCCACCTCGGAGACCAGGTCCGCGCGCAGGAAGATCCGCTCCGACATGTCACGGTCGAGCATCTGGAATTCGGCCACTTCCAACCGATCGCCGACCAGGATCAGCTTGAGCCGAATAGGCGTCGCCTCCGGGGCGAAGAAGGGAGTCAGGGTCTTGCCTTCCTGGTAGGCATTCCAGTCCAGCTCGCCCTTGAGCATGGCGTTCTTGAGCTTGAACCAGAGGTGGGGCTGATCCAGCAGCTCATCGAGTTGCAAGATGAGATAGCCGCCATTGGCCTGACGCATCAGGCCCGGCTCCAGCAGATGCTGGTTGGCGTAGACCGAGCCTTGCTCGGTCTGATAGTTGATGGAGCCAAACAGGGTGTCCCAGTTCAGATCCCGGCCATAGACCACGGGGGCCTGCTGATCTTCGTGATGGATCAGCAGGTTGATGAGCACGGGGTGCTGAAACTCGAGGCCGAGGGCGACATGGGCCGACAGATCCGACAGGAAGTCGGCTATCTTGGGGTCATCCTTCTGCTTGCGCATGATGCGGGTCACCAGGCGCTCGGCATCCAGATGATGGCTCATCAGCTTGAGCAGCTCGCCAACCATCTCGCAAAATTCGAACCCTGTGCCCGGTTGCAGTCGCAGCCAGATGGGCTTGAATGGATTGTTGAGGTTCTCGGTATAGCAGAGATCGAACAGATCGCCGTCCTTGCCATGGGTGTCGGCAATCAGGGTGCGGCACACCTGTTCGTAGTCTGCGCCGGGGAAGCCGTTGATCAGCATCACGGGGCAATCGCCGTCGAAACTGGCCAGACGCTTGATGGCTGAAATGGCTCTGGGTTGCAAGGCGGCAAAGGGAATAGGGTCGAGTTCGCTCAGGGGAGCAAAGAGGTCAATCGCAAAAGCGGGTTTCAGTTGTTCTGATGTTAATTCAGCCACTTAAGACATCCGGTCGGAGAGAGGAGCAATTGTTGCCATTATACACAGTTCGTATAGGCGTGACAGGAAATGGAATATCACATTTAACAAGTCTATACTACCAAGGTAGTTCATTGCTTTTTATTCATATAAATCAATTTTTTGTATTTCATGAACTTAAAATCACTTCATGAATAGGAAGGGGCGGTAGTCAAATAAATCCGGACATTAGGTAGGTCGATTTTCGGATGCTGCTGGCGGTTAGCTATCACTGTGTTGATGTGGACGCCGCCAGTTGTAGTAATCCATCAGGTAATAACTGATATTCCGTTTTGCTTCCCGCAGGCTAATGTATCCCGTCACAGGGAGCCACTCTGACTTCAGGCTTCTGAACAACCGCTCCAGCGGGGCGTTGACGCTCCCAGCAGTTACCACGACGACTCATGCTTTGAGCCATGCGACAGCGCCACAACCGTTGCCGAAATGCCCGGCTGATTGGATACCAGCCCGGTTCTCTTTAAACAAATGGCACAACTCGCTTCGTTGTTTCATCCGCTAACTGTTAATGGTCCGCTTCAGGGCTAAATTTTTGTAAAAACAGGACGTTGGGACAGCGAAAGCGTAGCAGACCAGGGTGATGAGGGCTTCCAGCTCCTGGATTTTCTGCTGCTTCGGAGTTAGCGCTTTGTTGATTGGGGTGGTGCCACTGCGTTCGGATTGAAGTGGCTGAACTCAGCGGCGAAGTATGGTTTCACCGACATCCAGTGAACGGCTGGCTTCGGGGACAGAGTATCCCTGGTCGAGTACCAGGGATGCGGCATCCAGCTTGAACCCGGCAGTAACTGAGCGACGTAATCTTGTCATTGAACACCTCAAGTCATGGTGGCGACTGTACCAACTAAAATGGTGTCCGGGATGATTAGACCACTACAACAGGACGCTTATTTAGCTTGAAGATGGGAAACACTTAAATTTCATGGGTTGGTACGACCGGTTATACCGCCTCCAAGCGCGACGATCTAACTTGAGTTGGATTAGCTCCACTGGAAATCAAAAAAACAGTGCTGGTGACACTGAAAAACGTTTGCTGAGCGCCTCGATATGTTGGCGGGTAAGTTTTTTGCCCTCTGCGGTATTGAGCAGCTTGCTCACGTTGGACTTGGAGCCCAGCTCAGGCAGGTCAGCCACCCCCAGTCGGTGCTGGATCATCAAAGTCTTCAAGACAGCAATGCCCGGCTCCACGCCTGCTAAAGCCTTGTTGAAGTCGGCGAACTCGACAGCCCCGTCTTCCCAGCGCTCGAGACTGGTTGCAAGCAACTGAATCAATTGCTTATTGGTTTCATAGTCATCGATCAGCTCGTCCATCAGCTCAAGAGCTCGCTCATAATCGTCCTGATTATTGATGTGGGCGATGTAAGGCACTTGGGCTAATGCTGCTCTAATCTGGACCAGAGCCGGATTTAACATGATAGTAGCTCCTTGTTTCTCCTGTACTCGCGGAGAATAGCGACTATCTGGAGCAGGATATTCTGTCAGAAATGAGAGTGATGAACAAGTTGTTAACATGCATAATTTCATCTTACTATGAGAACTCCTAACACTGCTAGAACGTTTCACCCATGAGATTCGATCTGCAATACCTTTAGACGATTGCAAAGTTTTGTCGTGATAAAATAACTTATATATAGGGGTAGGCGATTCAGAAGGCCTCCAAATCCCAATGGTGGCCATCGATTTTCGGTGCTGTAGGGTTAAAAAAGGAATATTACTATGAATAGTGGAAGTCATGGACCCGACCAAACAGGTTGTCGATATTCTCTGTGATGTTTGTGGTTGCAGTACGAGAACTTCGTGCGGCACGCAGGAATACGGCACGTTGGAAGCCAGCTGGGGTTACAGTTCTGTGCACCACCATGGTGAACGCTACCAGGTGTATTTGTGTGAAGACTGTTTTTTTCAGACGTTGGCAAATTTAAGGCAAGATCATCGTTTGCAAAACATGTTCTCAGAGAACTATCAACCTGCAGATCCTGACACCTTTGGGCGAGTTAGCGAAAACTAGGGAATTATCTAACAGATATTACAAAGACAGTAGGGTAGGGATCTTACTGATGCCGTCAAATATTAATTAAATGATCAATAGCACGGATTAACCAATGCCAGAAAGAAGACGACGCATTTCTTCTTCAGGATCGTATTGTTTTACTCTATCTTGGGTTTTTAGTGTATGGTTTATTTTACGCGTGAGACCAAGATGTGTATTGTCAAAGTCTTGCTGGCAACGATCAAGTGGAGCCTGTAAATCCAATTGTGTAACCGCCCACGAATAAGTAACTTTTTCAAAAGGATACCTTCGTGGGTAAGCAAATGGACCAAGACAAACTCAAAGCACTGGCCGCTGAGCTGGCAAAAGACATCAAATCTGAAAAAGATCTCGGCACCCTCACCCAACAGCTGATCAAGCTCACCGTCGAGACCGCGCTCAATGCCGAGATGGACGAGCATCTGGGCTACCAGAAACACGCCCCACAAGGCCGTGGGACCGGCAACAATCGCAATGGCTATTCCACCAAGCGCCTAAAAGGACAGCACGGAGAGGTCACTATCCAGGCCCCTCGTGACCGTAACTCCTCCTTCGAACCTCAGTTCGTCCGCAAGGGCCAGTCACGCCTGACCCAGATGGACGACCAGATCCTCGCCCTCTACGCCAAGGGCTTGAGCACGCGGGATATCGTGGACGCGTTCAAAGAGATGTATGACGCCGACATCTCGGCGGGGCTGGTATCGAAGGTGACCGAACGTGTCATCGAGCAGGTCCACGAATGGCAAAACCGGCCGCTGGATCGTAAGCGCCGCTAAATCGACCTACTTGCCTTCGTTGTATTGCGCCACTTTTTTTGCAATGGGCTCCAGCGGGACGTTCCAGGGTAGCAGGGCTTCGAGTTTTTCCAGGCTATCGGCCTCGCCGATCT